>JANMIG010000110.1:0-70869 GCA_031375675.1 Chitinophagales bacterium | reverse complement strand
GTATAACTTTATACTCATTAATAATCATGGCATGGGGGTAGTTTGGTCACTACAATTTTTACCCATGTCATGGTTATTTCAAAGAACTTTTTATCTACAGGTGTTGATAATCAACCTATAAGACACAAAACTCACGTTAGTGTAATCAGTGTAATTGAATTAAAATTAATAAAAAAAATAATTAGTAAAAATCTTTTGTATTTAATCAGTGTAATCCGTGTAATGGTATTAAATCCGTGAGCCTGCATTTGTATTTAATCAGTGTAATCCGTGTAATGGTATTAAAATCCGTGAAACATTATTCCTTGTTCTTTGTATCAATCAATATCGTCACCGGTCCGTCATTCAGCAGCATCACTTTCATGTCGGCACCAAACTCACCGGTAAAAATTTTCTTTCCCAAATCTGTTTCCAGCTGTGCAATCATTTTCTCATACAGCGGTTCAGCAACATCAGGCTTGCCTGCTTTAATATAACTGGGTCGGTTACCCTTTTTTGTAGAAGCATGCAGGGTAAACTGGCTCACTAATAAAATATCCCCGCCTGTATCTTTAACGGAAATATTCGGTACCCTGTTTTCGTCATCAAAAATGCGCAGGTTTACAATTTTGCCACTCAGCCATGTGATGTCTTCTGCGGTATCAGCATCCTCAATGCCCACCAATACCAGCAGACCGCTGGCGATGGAAGATTTTATTTGCCCGCTGATGGTTACACTGGCCTGTGTTACCCGCTGTATTACTGCTCTCATGCGGTCAAAGATAGCAAGGTATTCTGCAGGGCCAAATGTTTATTGCCGTATGATATGACACCTTCGGGTGAGCCGTTCCGGCCAGGCTCATTTTCCCGTTTTGAACCTGTATTTAGTGCTAAATGCAGCAAAATCAGGCCTATACACTTATAAATGAAAATACCAAGAGGTTTTTTCCTGTTTTTTATAAAAAAATGTGCAAAAATGGCCAAAGTCCCTGCCCGCCTGACTTACAAATTTGTACACATTGTTTTTCCACATTCTGTTGATATTTAACCCCTTGTAATGTCGCCAGCAAAAAATATTTTCGTTGTCCTTCTCGGGGGTAACAATTATTTAACTTACAAATCAACTTACTAAATATGCCAGTAAAAAAGCAGTCTGCAAAAGGAATGCAGTTCACAAGGCACTTCACAAAAGAAGGCGTTAGCCCTTTTGATATGTTCGAATACGATTACCGTACTTCAGTAATTAAGAACCCCTCAGGGGAAGTGGTATTCCAGATGGATAATGTGGAAGTACCCAAACAGTGGAGCCAGATAGCCACGGATATACTGGCACAGAAATATTTCAGGAAAGCAGGTATACCGCAGCCTGATGGAACAACCGGCAGGGAAACCACGGTGCGCCAGGTGGCACACCGTATGGCACATTGCTGGCGTGTATGGGGCGAACGGAATAATTATTTTGCCTCAGCAAAAGATGCAGATGTATTTTATGATGAATTGTGTTACAGCATTTTAAACCAGGCCTGCGTACCCAACAGTCCGCAGTGGTTCAATACCGGCCTGTATGAAGTGTATGGCATCAAGGGCAAACCGCAGGGGCATTATTTTGTAGATGCAGTTGATGGCATTTTAAAAAAATCAACCTCAGCATATGAGCGTCCGCAGCCTCATGCCTGCTTTATATTAAGTGTAGAGGATGACCTGGTGAACGAAGGCGGCATCATGGACCTGTGGGTAAGGGAAGCAAGAATTTTTAAATATGGCAGTGGTGTGGGCACCAACTTCAGCAGCATACGTGGCGAAGGCGAAAAACTGAGCGGCGGCGGTACTTCCAGCGGACTGATGAGCTTTTTGAAAATTGGTGACCGTGCAGCGGGTGCCATCAAAAGTGGCGGAACCACCAGGCGTGCAGCTAAAATGGTTTGTCTGGATCTTGACCATCCTGAGATTGAACTCTTCATCGACTGGAAGGTTGAAGAAGAAAAGAAAGTAGCGGCACTGATCAGTGCAGGGTATGCCAGCGATTACGAAGGAGAAGCTTACCGTACTGTAAGCGGACAGAACAGCAATAACTCTGTGCGGATCCCCAACGAGTTTTTCCATGCACTGGACGCTGATGGCGACTGGGAACTGAAGGGCCGCAGCGATGGGCGTGTAATGAAAAAAGTACCTGCGAGGCAGTTGTGGGATAAGATCAATTACGCAGCATGGCGTTGTGCCGATCCGGGAACACAGTTTGATACCACCATCAACGAATGGCATACCTGTCCCGAAGGTGGCCGCATCCGTGCCAGTAATCCCTGCAGCGAGTACATGTTCCTGGACAATACTGCCTGTAACCTGGCTTCAGTAAATCTTGTTAAATATTTTGATACCAGCAACAATACATTTGATGTGGCTGGTTTTGAACATACTGTGCGCTTGTGGACAACCGTGCTGGAAATATCTGTGCTGATGGCACAGTTCCCCAGTAAGGAAGTGGCGCAGCTGAGTTATGATTACCGTACTCTGGGGCTTGGCTTTGCCAACCTGGGTACTATATTGATGGTAAGCGGTATTGCTTACGACAGTGATGAGGCCCGTGGTATTGCCGGTGCTATTACCGCTATCATGACGGGTGTTTCTTACAAAACTTCTGCTGAGCTGGCGGGCTGTATGGGCACTTTCAGCAAGTATGAAGAAAACAAAGAGCATATGCTGCGTGTAATGCGCAATCACCGTGCTGCTGCATATGATGCCAGCGATGCATACGAAGGGCTGGAAATAAAGCCGCTGGGCATCCAGGCAAAATTCTGCCCGGATTACCTGCTGAAAGCTGCTACCAGGGCCTGGGATGAGGCCGTGCAGCTGGGTGAAAAAAATGGTTACCGCAATGCACAAACCACTGTTATAGCCCCAACGGGCACAATCGGCCTGGTAATGGATTGCGATACAACAGGTGTGGAACCTGATTTTGCACTGGTAAAATTCAAGAAACTGAGCGGTGGAGGTTATTTCAAAATCATCAACCAGTCGGTACCGGCAGCGCTGAGAAACCTCGGGTACAGCGAAAAGGAAATGGAAGCCATTGTTAATTATGCCAAAGGATATGCTACACTGAAGGGTGCACCGCATATCAACCCGCAAACACTGAGCGAAAAAGGATTCCTTGCAGAAGAAATTGCCAAGCTGGATGCCGCCATGGCCGCCGCTTTTGAAATTGGATTTGTATTTAATAAATATACACTGGGTGATGCCTGCCTTGAGCGCCTTGGCTTTACACCCGACCAGTACAACGACTGGAACTTTAACCTGCTGGAGGCACTGGGTTTCAGCGATGAGGCTATTGATGCAGCCAACGAATACATTTGCGGTACCATGACAGTGGAAGGAGCTCCCTATTTGAAGGAAGCGCACTACAGCGTGTTTGATTGTGCCAACAAATGCGGCAATAAAGGCGAACGGTACATTCACCACAGCGGCCACATACGCATGATGGCAGCCTGCCAGCCATTTTTGAGCGGGGCAATATCCAAAACCATCAACCTGCCAAATGAAGGTACGCTGGAAGACATTGCAGAAGCATACCGCATGAGCTGGGAGCTGGGATTAAAAGCATGTGCGCTTTACCGTGATGGAAGTAAACTGAGCCAGCCACTGAGCAACAAAAGCGATAAAAAGAAAAAAGAAACAACTGCCGAAGCTGTTGAGGAAGAAAGCACTGAAGCGAACGAAAACGGCCAGATGATTGTGGATATGTCCAAACTTACAGTGGAGGAACTGCTGGACGAAGTGAACAAGCGGGTACAGGGCAGTAAGGATACCGTGCTGAAACGCCAGCTGGCAATGATTGTGGAGCGCAGGAGCATGCCGGCCAAACGCAGGGGCTTTACGCAGAAAGCAAAAATAAACGGGCAGGCACTTTTTGTACGCACCGGCGAATACGGTGATGGTACATTGGGAGAGATATTTATTGATATGGCCAAAGAGGGGGCTACCATGCGCAGTATGCTCAACTGTTTTGCCATTGCTATTTCCATTGGCCTGCAGTATGGCGTGCCGCTGGAAGAGTTTGTAGAAAAATTCGTATTCACCCGTTTTGAACCAAGCGGCATGGTGGATCACCCGAATATCAAAACAACCACTTCTATTGTTGACTTTATCTTCCGCTCACTGGCTTATGAGTACCTTGGCAGAACTGACCTGGTACATGTGCTGGACAAGCCGGAAGTGATGAACATGGGTAACGAGGACTGGGACCAGGAAACGCCTGCTATTGGCGACCGCACACCCGAACTGAGCGATGTACGGGTAATGGGCAATGCTGCTCCTGTAAAGCATGTAGCAGCACACAGGGCTGCCCCCGGCAGAAAAGTACAACCCAATAACGGGATGGATGCAGTAAATGCAGCAGCCAAAAGCATGCAGAGCGATGCACCGGCCTGTAACACCTGCGGACACATAACAGTACGCAGCGGTACCTGCTACAAGTGCCTTAATTGCGGCAACAGCATGGGCTGCAGCTAAATAAGTATTCATTAACACAAGCATAAGCCATCAGTGTAAAAGCTGGTGGCTTTTTTATCCGGTATAATCAGTAACTTTAGCCTATGCAAAAAAGGTATCCACATCAGTTGTCATACGGTGCTAACAATTATGTAACAGCACTTAATGAGGAGGAAGCAGCTAAAATATTTACCGGCGATACCCGCAGTGATATTGGTTCGGAGGCAGAGAAGATGAAATATGCAAATAAAATAAACGGCCTTGTTGTTAAGTTTATCCGCATTGATTATGATGAAAATTTGCAGGCTGATATACTGGTGATGGAACGCCTTAATCCACTCGATTACAGGGGAAGCGAAGTAGAAAAAAGAGAGTTGTGGATGGAAGTATTTGAAGATGAAATGAAACAATTACATGCTGCCGGATGGGTACACAGGGATTTGCGCAGGCCCTCCAATTTGCCTGGCGGCCGGTTTGATAATATTTTTTTAACGCAGCAGGGCATCCGCCTCATTGATACAGGTATAGCAGCTATGCGTCACCAGGTAGGAGATAAGTTGTTTGATAAATATGTGGAAGTGGAACTGGAGGAGTTGAAGGTATTTAAAGCGTTTTTTTTAAATAGATAAGGCGCTCAGTCCTGGTGGTTATCCTCACCCACCAGCGGCAATTTGGGAAGCATCCATTTTCTAAATGCCCCCTCTGGTCTTTGACCAACGGGTCCGGCATTTCAAATGCTTTCTCTCTTTTGCCGCTGATTTCTTAACTTTAATCATGCAAAGACGTTATCCACACCAGCTTTCAAAAGGAACGCACCATTATGTGGTGGCGCTGGATGATGATACGGTGGCCAAAATATTTGAAGGTGATGCCCACAGCGATATAGAGACGGAGGCAGCCACCATGCGTTTTGCTAATGAGATCAACGAGCTGGTAGTAAAACTGATCCGTACGGATTTTGATGAACAGCTCGATGCCGATATACTGGTGATGGAGCGCTTGTACCCCCTTGATTTCAGGGCTTATGAACTGGAGAAAAGAGAATTGCTGGCAGAAGCATTTGAGTTTGAACTGAAGCAGCTGCATGAAGCGGGCTGGCTGCATGGCAACCTGTACCAGCCGGGCAATACACCCGGTGCCAGCTTTAACCATATTTTTTTAACGCCCCGGGGCATAAGGCTGATAGACACGGGAAGGGCCGTACTGCAAAGGGATGCCGGTGAAATGCTGTTTGAAAAATATGTACGGGACGAATGGGAGGCGGTGAGGATGTTTAAGGAGTATTTTTTGAGGAGGTGAGGTCATCTTTTTGCCAATTTCTTTATCTGCTCCAGAATATGACTTTTAATTTCGTAAACGAGCAGTTCGATTTCTCTTTCTGAGAGATAGTGCGAATAAAGGACTTCTTTGTTTTTTATTTCGGAAGTAGAAAATGAAATAGTGTATTGCAAAGATGAAAAATGGCAGTCAATAATAAATTGGGTATTAAAGGTGTTTGTTCCGGCATATTTGTATCCTTTCCAGTAAAACTGCACCTTTATGCTGTCTGGAAGTTTCCTCGCTTTGGCAATATCATTGTTTGCAAAAATGTGAAGCAGTAATTGAAAGTTATCGTTGGTTTGCAATGCAGCAAGCTGCCCATTATTCTCAAACAAGAGCATTATACTTCCATCAAAGAGGGCATCAATTTTTATCAAATGGTTGCGTAAACTTTCAAAAAAAGGTAAAAGGGAGTTCTGCCAGGTTAGATCTATGGCTTCTCTTGATTTTTCTTTATGTATAATTGAAGCAGGTGGCACATTTTTTTTCAGCAAGTCAATCTCCTTCTCCCAATCCCCTGGCTCATCAATATTTTCCCCTTTGGCCGCTTTAATGGATATATCGTAACTCCACAGCAACTGTTTTTCAATGTATTCAATAAAGGCAGACAGTTTACCGGTATCAGCCTCATGCAATGCCCGCAGGTAATTTTTTTTATCAGCTGATTTGATGATTACAGGAGGATGGCAATTCTTTAATAAATGATAATTCATGAGCAATCTTGAAATGCGCCCGTTGCCATCATCAAAAGGATGAATCAGCACAAAACGGTAATGCAGTTCGGCAGCTACTTCCACCGGTTGATATTCTTTGTTCTCAGCAGCATCCCGGTACCATTGCAGCAAATCATTCATTTTTGCCGGTGTTTCTGCAGGGCTGTCGTAGTTGAATATTTCTCCATTTTGCAAAAGCACCGAATTGGGCAATGATTTGTATTCCCCAACTTTTATCAGCCTTCTTGTTGCCTGACCATCCGGCGTAATGGCTTCTTTGTAAAATGGCTTTTTTAATATTACCTGGTTTAATTGCCTGATGAACTGTTCGTTTAAAGTACGTTCTTTGTCTTCCGCCAGTTCCTCCACCATTTTAAGCGCCACATCATGGCCCTGCATTTCTTCATATTCCCTGTACTCGTGGTTGCCTTTTGTTTCACCAAAAATCAGGAACAGCTCCGTTTCCCCGTAAGTAAGCGTATTGCCTTCAATGTGATTAGAGTTATAGTTCCATTCCAGCCTGAATTTTTTATTCAGCTTTGCCGTATCCTCAGCACTTACCGGCTGCAGCCTTTTGAGTGCTGCTGCTTGTTCACTGATATGGGATAGTAACTGTTGCATATAGTTCCTGTAAATTTAGGTTATTTTCTACCCCGAATCTTTTTTGCCACCTGATGAGCTGATTCTTCAGTAAATTTATGGCTCAATCCTTCATGTATGCCCCGTAAATTTATAGAACGATTCAAGCGCATTGACCAGATTATTGCTAATAAATCATCCGGTACTCCGGCACAGCTGGCTGCTCGCCTCGACATTTCTGAAAGTACCCTTTACGAATTTATTGGTGTAATGAAAGAATTGGGGGCTCCCATACAGTACGACAAGTTCAACCAGCGGTATCTGTATGAAGAGGAGGGACATTTTAACATTTCTTTTATAAAAAACAGCCCTTAACTCTTCCCACTCCGGTATTACTGGAGTGGGCCATGCCAATTTTGCATCATAGAAGCATTTCATCTCATGTTGTTGGTTTATTGGTAAACTTTAACTGCCTGGCATAACGGGCAGTTTTTTTATAAAAAAAAGAAAAAGAAATGGAGAAAGAAAAAATGGAAATAGCTGTTGCAAAAGGTGATGGTATAGGATCAGAAATCATGGCGGCGGTGCTGTATATTTTTGAGAAAGCCGGGGTGCCGCTTCAGTACCGCTTTATTGATATGGGAAAGCATATTTACGAAGCCGGTCACTCTGCCGGTATGACGCCCGATGCCAAGGAAGCGGTGGAAAAACTTGGAATCCTGTTTAAGGGGCCCATGGAAACACCCAAGGGAAAAGGCGTAAAAAGTATCAATGTTACAGCCCGTAAGGTATGGAACACCTATGCAAACAAAAGGGTGTTTAAAACATTGGGTGGGGTAGATACCGTTTTTTCTAAAAATAACATACCCATTGATATTACCATTGTGAGGGAAAATATTGAAGACACATATGGAGGCATTGAACACATGCTTACACAGGATGTGGCACTTTGCCGCCGGTTTATTACACGGCCAGGCTCACTGCAGGTACACCGGTATGCATTTGAAGCTGCCCGCAATAAAAAAGCAAGGCGGGTTACCTGCGGGCATAAGGCAAACATCATGAAGCTTACAGATGGCCTGTTTCTGGAAACATTTTATGAAGTGGCAAAAGATTACCCGGAGATTAAGGCCGATGATGTGATAGTGGATGACCTTTGTATGAAACTGGTAACAAGGCCCAATGAGTTTGATGTGGTGGTGCTGCCCAACCTGCAGGGTGATATTGTGAGTGACCTTTGTGCAGGCCTGGTGGGTGGCCTGGGTTTTGCCCCTTCTGCCAATATTGGCAATCATGTATGCATTTTTGAAGCAGTGCATGGCACAGCGCCTGATATAGCAGGCAGAAATATGGCCAACCCAACAGCATTGTTGCTGAGCGGCCTCATGATGCTGCGCCACCTTGGTTTTACCGAGCAGGCTGCTCTTATTGAAAACGCACTGCTGCTCACACTTGAAGATGGAGTGCATACGGCAGATTTTGGCGACATACAAAAACCTGCGCTGGGTACACAGGCTTTTGCAGATGCAGTAATTCAGCGTTTTGGTATGACGCCCGTACATACCAAACCACAATTAGCCTTTGCCAATAAGCCCCGGGTGAAAACCTATACAATGCCGGATGAGCCTGTACTCATACAAAGCGGCAGCAATAAATTACAGGAACTTGCAGGGGCAGATTTGTTTGTTGAGTACAACGGGCAGCCGGCTGCACTGGCTGCACTGCTGCAGCAATTGCTGCCTCCGCAATTGCAGCTGGTTACCATCAGCAACAGGGGTACCCAGGTTTGGCCTACCGGTTCCAACCTTACCAATTGTGTAAACCAATACAGGGTACGGTTTGAAAAAACAACCCAGGAACCACTGGAGTCTGCTGCTATTTTTGAACTCTGTGGTAAAATTGATAAGCAGGTGCGCATATGCTCTGTGGAGATGCTGCTGCACATAGATGGTGCTAAAGGATATTCCCTTGCTCAGGGGCAATAATAATGTTCATAATGGTTTTGTAAACTGAAACCAAAAATAAAAGTACCGGCAGCAATGCCGGTCTTTTTTATATCATTTATCCTGAAAAAAATCAGTTCGGTATTTTATACCATTTTGACTTATAAATCAGACCGGGAATAAATGGTATAATGCCGACATGCATTGCGTTTCACTCTTTATCTATTGGTCTGTTTTCAATGCTTCGTCGGTATTTCTTACTGTCCCAGCCAGTCCTTAAACCCATTTACCCTTTCACGGCTTACAATGGTTTCGGCAGTGGTGGCAGGAGATACTTCAATCTTTAACCTGCCGCCCAGCCAGGTATGCACTTTTTTAACGGCTTCAATATTCACCATCAGGTTGCGGTTGATGCGGTAAAACTTTCCGGGGTCTAATTGTTCTTCCAGCTGTACCAGGTTGCTTTCCAGCAGGTATTTGGTACTGTTGAAATCCACTGCATAGCAAAGCTTGCCGTCAGCATAACAAAAAGCGGCATTTTCAGTTTTAAGAAAGCCCAGCTGCTGTCCACGTTTTATCAGCAGGCGTTCCTTGTATTTGGTGGTACTCATTTCCTGTACCAGCTTCAGTATTTTTTCAGAAAAGTCGGTTTCTTTTTTGTGATAGAGCCGGTGGTATTTTTCCACGGCATTCTTCAGTTCGGTTTCATCAATGGGTTTCAGCAGGTAGTCAATACTGTTTACCTTGAATGCCTTTAAAGTGTATTGATCAAAAGCGGTGGTAAAAATAACCGGTGCATTTACTGATACCTGCGGAAAAATATCAAAACTAAGCCCGTCAGCGAGTTGTATGTCCATAAACACAAGATCAATGCTGCCGGGAGACTGGAAATATTTTACGGCAGATTCAACACTGTCAAACCTTCCCGCAACAGCAATGTCTGTATTGATGGTTTGCAGCATTTTGGCAAGCCGGTTAGCTGCCGGCATTTCATCTTCAATAATTATAACCTGCATCAGTTTGCTATTAATGGAATGGAAACGGTGAAACTTGAATCACTTTCTGCCACCATTACCTGCTTATCTCCCAGCAGCTTGTAGCGGTTGCGTATATTGTTCAGGCCAATGCCGGTAGACTCGTTCAGCTGGTTTTTTTTCTGCAAATTATTGCTAACCACCAGGGAGCCGTTAACTGCATATACATCAATATTAAGCGGCCTGTCTGCTGATACCACATTGTGTTTAATGGCATTTTCCATCAGCAGCTGCAGCGAAAGCGGTACTACCCGGCTCTGTAATTTTTCATCTGCCACACGAATATCTATGTTAACATTATTTCCAAACCTTGTCTTGAGTAAAAAGGCATAAGCCTTCAATACATCCAGCTCATCTTTCAGCGGTATACTTTTCTCATCCTTTACATCCAGTATATGCCGGTACACTTTTGACAATTGCTGTACAAAATCAACCGCCTGCTTCGGATTATCAGGAATGAGGGAGCAAAGTGTATTTAAGTTGTTGAAAAGAAAATGCGGATTCACCTGCGTTTTTAAAGCGTTGAGTTGTGCATGCAGGCTCTCCCTTTTCAGCATTTCCTGCTCCTCCAGGGATTCCATCAGTTTTTTGCTCAGGTATTTGCTTTCGTAAATGGCCCCCACTGTAAGCGAACAAAACAGTGCTGCATTATTGGAGTTAATGGTTACATCCAGCAGGTCACGGCCGGGATAATTTAATGTATCACCCAATCCGCAAAAACCATGCAGGTAATACCCCAAAGTATTTGTAACAAGAATGGTGAATACAAACATGACCATCGTTTGCACCATCAGGCGTTTTTTTACTTTTGGAAATTGAGGATAGCGTACCCTGGCCCAGATCAGAATATACCGGTTGCCCAGCCATATTACAGTGGTGCTGATGAGGGTGGTTACAAACATCCTCCAGTCGTAATGGGGTGCTTTACCGATGCGGATACCGAAAAATACGATAGGTATCAGAAAGGCGGTTACCGGTATCATAATCAATGTTACCCACCTGTCATCAAATCCTATTTTACAATTCGGTTCCCGCATCCTGTAAAGTTATACCAATTATCCTTATTTTTATTTCCGAAATTTTATGGTACTGACGCTACGGTCAGCATTGTAAATATAATACCGGCCTGCTTTGCGTAAGCGGCTGCTAAACTGAGTTATTTTATAAGCAGCGCCGGTATGATGTAATCAGAAAGTAATCATATAATTAATGTTGGGAAAAAATCCGATCTGGTTGATTTCACCCGCTATACCCGTTTTAGGATTTAGAGTACGCAGGTACACATTTTCCCTGTTGGTGAAATTTTGCAGGTCAATATACCATTTCTGTGTTGTTTTTTTGCCATTGCGTGTATAAGAGAATTTAAGGTCCCAGCGCAGGTAGTCGTTGTTTTTAAGGCTGTAGGCTTCGTTTTCCTTAAACACAACATAGCCTGCGGTGTTAGAAGCAGTTTTGTCAAACGGGGTGTACCGTTGCCCGCCCGCCCAGGCAATTTTTGTATCAATGCCCATGGTTGCTTTTTTGCTGATCTTAAACTCCTTACCGCCCAGTATATTGGCAGCAAACCCTGAACTGAAGGCCGTTTTGCGCCACACATCATCGCTGCCTTTGTATTTGGATTCAAAAACAGAAATGGTTGTAAGGTAATAGAACCCTTTCTGGAGAAAACGCTCCAGGGTAAACTCAACACCATAATTGTACCCCTTGCCATCATTTACCAGGTTGGTTTTATCAGGGAAGTAAAAATCAGCACCGCTGTTGAGCATACTGAAGGAAGAGGGCGTTTTTTCAACAGCAGCATTGTATATGTACTGGCCATACACTTCCGCTTTAAACCTCAGCTGTTTTGAAAAACTGATATCGTATCCTAAAACTGAATGCAAACTCTTTACAAAATCGAGCTGTTTGTTTGTTTGCAAACTTTCGCCGGAACTGCCGGTGGTTTTATAAAAATACACTTCCAGCGGTTGCAACTGGCTGTGCAGTCCTGTGCCAAATGAAAGTGACTGGTTGGGCTTAAACTGGTACTTAATGTTCCAGCGTGGCTCAATGCTCCAGCTGTCGTTTACAGTAAACAGTTGTGCATATACACCCGTGTTCATGGTCAGTTTATCATTGAAGCGGTGGGCAAAATTACCAAAGGTTCTTGCCAGCAGTGCATTGGTTTTGGTATCAGTAAACCTGGTGAGTACCGAATCTCCGTCGGGTATATAATCCTGCCTTAGTTTCAGCCTGCTTTCATCTGCAATAAAACCTGCCGTAACCTGGTTTTTTGAGTTGATCTTTTTATTGAAGGTATAACCAAGGGAATATTTTATTTGCGTGTTTACTTTATCAAATGCCGTTGGCTGCGGCCGGGTATTGTCAATAAACTGTTCTTTATAATCAGATAATACACCAGATACAGAAAAAATGGCCCTGCCTGATGTGGAAGAATTGAAGAAGTAAGTATGTACCAGCCCGGTTACACCTGTAAGCGATTTGAATTTTCTGTCACGCAGGCTGCCATCGTTAGTGGCATACAGATTGTCTTCATCCAGTGCTGAAAATTTTATATGACTTTCTCCACCAAGGCCAAATAATTCGAATGTGCCGGATTTTTTTGTGGGAAAGCGCAGCTTGAAATTCAGATCCTGGTAATAGGGAGTGGCAGCGCCAGTACCCACACTCAGGCCCAGTGGTTGTACTGCAGCAATTAAAGAGTACCGGTAGTTGATGAGGAAAGAGGACTTTGCCCTTTTGCTGATGGGCCCTTCTGCACCAAATTCAAAACCATTAAAACCAACCTGGCCTAAAAATTCATATTTCTGGCTGTTGCCATTCCGCAGCCTCAGGTCAAAAACGCCGGCCAGTGCATTGCCGTATTGTGCAGGAAAGGCACTGGTGATAAAATCTGAATTTTTTAAATTGTTGGTATTGATGATGGTAACAGGGCCACCCGTTGACCCCAATGTGCTGTAATGGTTGGGGTTGGGTATATCAATGCCTTCCATGCGCCACAGCACACCCGAAGGAGAGTTGCCCCTGATGATGATGTCGTTTCTTGCATCGTTGCTGCCACTTACACCTGCAAAGTTTTGCGCCATACGGCTGGGGTCGTTTCTTGAACCTGAGTAGCGGATGGCCTCATCTACACTGAACTGGCGGGCACTTACCACGGCAGCTTCATTCAGCGGTTTATTTTTGGGCCTGCCGGAGGTAATCACAACCTCATCTAATTTTTTTATCCGCTCCTTTAACTTTATTTCCAGCACCACTTCTTTGGAAGAAGTTACTTCAATGCCTGATATGGTTACTTCTTCATAACCGGTAAGGCTTATCCTGAACGATTGCCTGCCTACCGGCACATTTGCGAGCCTAAAGCTTCCCGACGCATCGGAAACAGCTGCTATTGCCGGGCGCACAGCTTCCAGCAGCACAGTGGCACTGCCCAATGTATTGCCCGACTGTTCGTCTATTACAATTCCTTTTACCGTTTGGGTGTAAATACTGTTTTGTGCTGTTGATGATAAAGCAGCAAAAAAGCCTGCTGCTATGATAATTATTTTTTTCATGACTATACTTTATGATTAAGGTATCTCCCCGGATGGCAACCGGGCAGTAATCCAGTGTTCCGCTGTTGCAACATTTCAGCGATAAATGTCACCAGCGGTTACGACCGCTGGTGACCAGAGGGCTTTTCGTAATTATTTGTTATTCCTGTTATTGTACAATTGTACAGCATCTTTCAGGCTGTCCATATTGCCATTAGCTGTTTTTGCCTTATCCAGGGCCGCCGTGCAGCCTGCAAGGGTTTCCTGTGTAACTGCATCAAAGGTTTTTTGAGATACCAGTTTCAATTGCCTCGCAGCGGTATTGTAGATGAAATAGTCGCCCGGTTTACCTTCGGTACCATTGCTGAAGATGGCTTCTGCACCATTATACACAGGAGTGCCTGAAGCATCACCTGCTTTTTGCAGCATGTACAGGTCGCCCTTGCACATTACTTTAAAAAAATCTCCATTTATACACAGATAACTGATATTGTCCACTTCAGCTGCAATAAGACTGCTGCCGTCGTATTTTTTTTTGCTGCCGGCAGCATCAATGATGGTTACAGAGGATTTGCTGCGGATATTTTCCTTAATGTAACCGGTAACAACAGAATTGTCGGCAAGTGTAACCTGGCCCTTGCTGTAGCCTTTGGGTATTTCGGTTTGAGCCTGTACTGCTAAAAACCCGAGGCTGAGGATGGCGGCGGAAAACAATTTAATTTTTTTCATAACTGTATTTTTTTGATTGTTTGATCAGGATACAATGCTACGCCGCAAAACCAGCCCCGGCAATCAAAAAGGAATGAGTTGCAGAAAAAGAGGATTGAGCTGTAAAAAAGGCCACCGCCCGGCAATATACCGTGTGCCGGGTATAGGCAGGCGATGGCAGGGCTGTATTTTTATACCCATGCCAACTGCTATGACAAAAAGTGAACTCTTAGCCTCCTGGGTGTACCGGTATGGTGAACTGGCCAGGCAGCGCCTTACTGAAAAAACTGCTGCAATTGCCCTGGTTGCCGGGCTGGTGCTGCTTATCTTCCCTGTGTTTTCGTTGTTTTTTTGGGATACGGTTTTTTTTAAAAGAACGGCTGTGTGGATAATTGTGATACTCTTCCTGCTGTTTATGGCGCTGGTGTATGCTGCCCTTAATTTTTTTTCCGGGCTGCTTTACAGTATCGCCAGCAAATTTGTACCTGCAAGGGAGGAGGAAGTAATCATTACTTCTGCTAAAATCATCACAGAAAAAAAGACATGGATACTGAATGACGAAAAAAAAGAACTTCAGTCAGTGAAATGGGGCACTGCAAAAAAGCGGGCAGAGCTGGTATTCAGGGGAGTGGAAAAGGAACCCGGCCGGCCGGGCAGGAATTACGTGGTGAAGCTGCCTGTTCCGCCGGGTGAATACAGGAACGGCGAAAAGATTTATGATTATTTCAGGCAGTTAACCGGTGCAGTGTCGGATCGGCACATCAGCGGATGATCATCACTGAGCCCCGCAGGTTGATGGGGGTGCCGTCAATATCATATCCCTGTATCGTCCAGATATAATTGCCTGCCGCCGCTGGTTGCCCTTTGTAAGTGCCATCCCACCCTTTGTTTACTTCACCAGAAAGAAATACGGGTTGCCCCCAGCGGTTGTACACCACAAACTGGTCAATGATTATTTTTCCATACACTTTTATGCGGAGTACATCATTTCTGCCATCGCCATTGGGGCTGAATGCATTGGGTACAAACACCTTGCTGAAATCAATTACATATACCGGAACTTTTGTGCGTACACTTTTGCAACTGCCAATTACCCTGCGCACATAATAGAACCTGTCGGCACTTAACACCGGTGTGGTAAAGGCTCCCGTAGTATTGGAGGCAATGGGGGTACTGCTGGTGGCATCATTAAAAAACTCATACAGGCCTGCAGCCGGGTTGAGCAGGGTAAACTGGCTGGAAGTAAACCTTTTTACATACACATCTTCGTACAGGGGCGGCGCTATCACCGGGCTTTCGTCATCCACAAACAGGGTAGTGGTGGTATCCATGCAGCCATTGGCATCCGTTACAATCATATAATAATTACCAGTGGGCTTTTTGATAAGGCTCAGGCCATTATCAACAGCTGTATTACCCGGGCTGCTGTACCACGTATAGGCCAATGGTGCATCGCCTCCCGAAACAGTAATGTTTTTAATGCTGCCAAGTTGTTGTGTGCAGATATCGTTGGTGATCTGCTTGCCGCTTTCATCAATTACGGGTGAAGGATGGTCATTGATTCTTTGCTGCAGTACTGTTTGCACACATCCGTTGCTGTCGTAAGCGATAAGGGTGTAGTCGCCCGCCTTCAGGTTATTTACTGCCAATGATGTACTGAACGTGTCGGTGGTATTTCTTATCCATTTAAAAGTATAACCCACCGGGGCAGCAGCAAATACAATATTTTGAATAGAACCATTGGCACCGGTGCAAAATTCATCCTTCACCGATTTTGATGAGACAGTGATTGGCTGTATTGCTGTAAATGGGATATTGATGTCAGCAGTGCTGTCGGCACAATTAAAGTTGGTATCAAAAGCCCTTAGCCGGTAATCGCCTGCCGGTACCAGCAGCAGATCAGTATTGCTGCCAACCACCGCACCTGTAGCGGTATTTACCCATTCAATCCTGTTGGCCCCGGTTACGGTAATGTTTTTTATAGCACCCCTTATAACGGTACAGCCGCTGGGTTCCACCACCATTGCACTCACATCAATGCTTACCAGGCCATCATTGTTGATTTGATAAACTGGAGTGTTAACCGGGGGGCAGGGAGAGGCATCATTGTACCGCAGGAAATATTTCCCGGGCAGGGCATTGATGAGATCTTTTGTTGTGGCTACAGTCACCCCCTGGTTGTCTATCCAGGCAAATGATTGATTGCGGTCGGGATCAATAATATTTACCCCGGTAATACTGCCGTTGTTTTTACCACAGGTGCTGTTGGTTACCGTTACTGCCGAAAGATCAAGGGTGGGCGCAGGTACATCCGTAAGGGTATAGGGCCCTGATGTTACAAAGCAGGTGGTATCGGCAATTACAGTTACTTTAAATGTATAAGTACCCTGTGCCAGATTAGTAAGCGAAAGCCCCGTGCCCACCTGTGTGCCTGCGAGGTTAAACCATTGCAGGCGGAAAGCGCTCAGCGGGCCACCGCTAACAGTGATACCCGTAATGCTGCCCCTTATATTGCAGCCGGGCACCGGGTTAGTGAGTCTTAAAAACGATTCATCAATACCTGGTTGTATATCGCCAATGGTAAACTCCTGGGTTTTGCTGCAGAGTACATTTTGCTTGGAGCCGTTCAGTGTATAGGTACCGGCTGGTACATTGATAAGGTTCGTATCACGGCTGATGATATTGCCGGCAGCATCTGTCCAGTAAAAATCAACACCTGCAAAAATTTTTATGCCTTTGATAAATCCATTACTGCGACCGCAACTGGCATCTTGTTTGGTGAATCCTGTTGTTGTAAAAATAAGATCCTGGAAGGCGTAAAACTTTGATGTGGTACCCGCAGGGTTAGTAGTGGTAAATGTAGTGTTACAGTTTACCGTTCCGTTGTACTGCCAGTCGCCATTGGCATCTGCCGTAACGGTGGTTTGGTAAAGCTTGCCATTGTACACAAAGTTGGTGCATTCATTATTTCTGAACACTTCCACATTGCAACCGGCGCAGGTTTTTCCCTGAACCACAGTCACAGTTGGATCCACTACCATTTCGGTTATTTGCGGAACAGGTGCATAAATAGTAGATACATTGATGCCAAAAAACTCTGAGCAAACGATGGTGTTTTTACTGATAGTGATAAATTTTGATGAAAGTGCCAGCACACCATATACTGCGGCGTTTTTTATGGTATTGGCCGAGTCAGTTCCTCCCACCATGACCGTGTCGCAGTTAATGATAGAAAGCCCGGTGCCATAATGCGTTTGGTTTGCATCGGCAAAGCAATCAATACTGTTATTAACTATCTGCATGGTATTTGAAAACCCGGCTACGGACACGCCTGTATTGCTCAGGGTATTACCCGAAATAATTACATTGTAAGGTACTTTGTTTAACGGGTCGGGATTGATTACCTGTATGCCACCTGTGCTGAGTACGATGGGGATAGCGCTGGGACGTACACCAGGTTGTATCGTATTCTTTATCACCCTGATGTTTTTATCATCACTCAGCACACGTATATCTGTATTGATGACAATGGCGCTGAGGAAGGTAAGGAACTCATTGGCTTCGCCCTGCCGCCAGCCGCCAATGGTTACATTGTTGACAGAACTGAGCGTTACACCACTTACCACGCCACTGCCCTGTGCCCCGCCGCCCGGTCCGCCGGCATTTGGGTTGCGGCCGATGATATTGCCCTGTATGGTGATATTAGCGCCAAAAAAAGGTGGTAACGGCGCCCGCCCAACTGCCGCATGCCTGATAGCATAGTAGCAGCCGGTAAATAAATTGCCCATGCCAGGCGCACCTATAATGATACCACGTACATTTTTCATGTAAATGGCATCCCTGTAATCCACCGCTGCGGTGGGTGGGTTATTGATAAAATTGGCAAAGGCCAGTCCGTAAATTTCTACATTATCGGCTTCCTCAATCCTTAAGCCACGGGGGCAAAGGTCAAATCGCCGGGGCACAATCAGTATGCGGGCATCGCTGGTACCAATGGGCAGGCCAAACTGTGTAGTGCCGTCAATTACAATATTGCTGCCAACCGGTGGTAATTCCGAATCGAGTGCAATGGTGCGCCTGTTGAGTGCGTTGGCATTGGGAATGTTAAAGATGATGCTGTCTGCAATGGGCGAAGTAAGATTGCCATTGGCCGATTGTATGGCCCAGCGTAGAGTGCCGGGGGAGCCATCATCCAGCTGGCTGGTAACTGTAAAAATAGCTGCACGGGTATGCCAAAAACCCAATAACCCGATTATAAGCAGATATTTACGCATAACAATTACAAAAGAACAGTTTTGGCTCCCGAATGCTGCCCGGGCCTTCAAAAATACATTTTTTCGCCTGTATATGGCATATCCAAGCCGGCTGGCATAAAAAAAGCCCGGGATTAACTACCCCGGACTTAAACAGTTTTATGCAATTAAGCCTTATAAAGTAGCCATATCAATCACAAACCGGTAGCGCACATCACCCTTCAGCATCCTTTCGTATGCCTCGTTAATGTCCTTAATGTCAATCAGTTCCACATCGCTTACAATATTATGTTCGGCGCAAAAATCCAGCATCTCCTGTGTTTCAGGAATACCACCAATTAACGAACCGGCAATCGTTTTTCTGCCAAAAATAAGGTTAAAAGCAGGTACCACGGCAGGAGTGGGAGGAGCACCAACACAAACCATTACCCCGTTGGTGCGCAGCAAACCGAGGTAAAAATTATAATCATGCTCGGCCGATACGGTATCCAGGATAAAATCAAAATACCCTGTTACAGCTTTTACCTGCTCCGCATCGCTGGTGAGTACAAATTTTTGAGCGCCCAGTCGGCTGGCATCCTGCTGCTTGGAAGCAGTATGGCTCAGCATGGTTACTTCTGCGCCCATGGCCACAGCCAGTTTTACGCCCATGTGCCCAAGACCGCCCAGCCCCAGTACGCCTACCCTTGTGCCCTTACCCACTTTCCAGTGGCGCAGGGGAGAGTAAGTAGTAATGCCTGCGCAAAGCAGGGGAGCTACCCCATCTAACGGCAATTTGTCTGAAATGCGTAAAATGAAATCTTCATGGGCTACAATTGATTTACTGTAGCCGCCAAAAGTATAGCCGCTGCCATCTTTTTCCATCCCGTTGTAAGTGCCCACCATTCCGTTGCTGCAGTATTGCTCCAGCCCTTCTTTACAGTTGTCGCACTCCCGGCAGCTATCCACCAGGCAGCCAATTCCAGCAATCTGTCCCACCGCAAATTTGGTAACATTACTGCCCACGGCAGTAATGCGGCCCACAATTTCATGCCCGGGTACACAGGGGTACATGGTGCCACCCCACTCATTGCGGGCAGTGTGCAGGTCGCTGTGGCAAATGCCGCAATACAATATTTCTAACTGAACATCGTGCGGCTTGCAATCCCTTCTGTCAATAGAATGGGGCACAACCGGACTTTCGGCACTCAGGGCCGCATAAGCTTTTGTAACATGCATAAGTAAAATGTATTATAAGCTATAAAGATAACCTAAATATCCAACCCGTTGTATTAACTGTTTATTAAGGGTGCATTTCAAATTTTCGCACCTCGTTCTGATTGTGGTCGGTGAGGACACCGACCACGGTAGTCCGCCTTGGCTGGTGTCCTCACCAGCCAGCGAAAATTTGAAATGCACCCGTTTATTAATCAGTTTACAATTCCGGCTGAATTTATTGTGGGCGGATTTGCCCTGCTATTTCAGTACCTTTGCACACATTTTTAACAAGATTCAGGGCAAAATTGTATGAACAACAAGTACCGGGTAGACAAACAACTGGATTTACCTGCAATAGGAGTAGAAATACTGGACAAATGGCAGCAGCAGCATGCATTTGAAAAAAGTGTGGAACTGCGGGAAGGCAGCACCCCTTTTGTATTTTACGAGGGGCCGCCAAGTGCCAATGGTATGCCGGGCATTCACCACGTTATCAGCCGTACTTTAAAGGATTTGGTGTGCCGCTATAAAACCATGCAGGGCTACCAGGTAAAACGTAAGGGTGGCTGGGATACCCACGGACTGCCCATTGAGCTGGGGGTGGAAAAGGAACTGGGCATTACCAAAGAAGACATTGGCGTAAAAATATCGGTGGAGGAATACAACCTTAAATGCCGGGAAGCTGTAATGCGCTTTAAGGATAAATGGGATGATATTACACAGAAAATGGGTTACTGGGTGGATTTGAAAGACCCCTATGTAACTTTTGAAAATAATTATATTGAAAGCCTTTGGTGGTGCCTGAGTGAGTTGTACAAAAAGGGCTACCTGTACGAAAGTGTGAGCATACAACCCTACAGTCCCGCTGCGGGTACGGGCTTATCATCGCATGAACTGAACCAGCCGGGAACATACAAGGATGTGAAGGATACGAGTGCTACCGTGATGTTTCGTGTAATTAAGAATGAAGAATTAAGAATTAAGAATGTGGAGGGGGATGTTTACCTGATGGCCTGGACGACTACGCCATGGACATTGCCTTCTAATCTTGGGTTAACGGTGGGGCCGAATATTGAGTATGTGCTGGTGGAGACTTTTAATCCTTACACACATTTGCCTGTTAATGTAATATTGGCAAAAGCCCTGCTGGGTAAATATTTTAAGGCCGAGGGTGAAAATGGCGACTTTGCTGCTTATCAGCTGGATGGTAAAAATATACCCTACAAAATAAACGGAACATTTAAGGGCAGCGAACTGGAAGGAATGCAGTATGAGCAGTTACTCCCATCCGATGCAAATACTTTAGAAAAAATTCAGGAGATAACACCCGGTGCGCAACCATTCATGGTGGTAACGGGTGATTTTGTTACTACTGAAGATGGTACGGGTATTGTGCATACGGCACCTGCCTTTGGTGCGGATGACTATAAAGTGGGTAAAAAGAACAACCTGGGTATTTTAACCCTGGTTGATAAAGAGGGCAAGTTTGTGGAAGGCATGGGCGAATTCAGCGGGCGCTTTGTAAAAAATTACAAGGATGATCCGGCTTATGTAGATGTGAATGTAGACATCAGCGTAAAACTAAAAAAAGAAAACCGTGCCTTTAAAGTAGAAAAGTACGAACATAGCTACCCCCATTGCTGGCGCACCGATAAGCCCATTATTTATTACCCGCTGGATGCCTGGTTCATTAAAACCACAGCTTTAAAAGACAGGATGGTGGAGCTGAATAAAACCATCAACTGGAAGCCCAAAGCTACCGGCGAAGGCAGGTTTGGCAACTGGCTGGAAAACATGGTGGACTGGAACCTCAGCCGCAGCCGCTTTTGGGGTACGCCATTGCCGATATGGAAAACAGAAGATGGCAGCGAAGAGAAATGCATCGGTTCCATTGAAGAACTGAATACCGAAATTAGAAAAGCCGGGGAAACACTGGGCGGTGATGTAAACAAAAATTACCTGCACGAAGGTATTCTTGATTTGCACAAACCTTATATGGATGATATTATCCTGGTAAGTGCAAATGGCCAACCGATGAAGCGGGTACCCGACTTGATTGACGTATGGTTTGACAGTGGTGCCATGCCCTATGCCCAGCATCATTTTCCCTTTGAAAATAAAGAACTGTTTGCTAAAAACTACCCGGCTGATTTTATTGCCGAAGGTGTTGACCAGACAAGGGGTTGGTTCTATACCCTCCATGCCCTGGGTTCGCTGTTAAAAGAAAGTGTGGAAGAGGAATTGAGAAAAGCCGGTTTATTTGAAACTTCCAACATCAATTGCTCCGGCTTTCAAGCCGGAGTAGCCTATAAAACAGTGGTAAGCAATGGCCTGGTGTTAGATAAAAATGGCGTGAAAATGAGCAAGCGCCTGGGCAATATTGTAGATCCTTTTGATACCATTAAGCAGTTTGGTGCGGATGCTACCCGTTGGTACCTCATTACCAATGCCAGCCCCTGGGACAGCCTTAAGTTTGACCTGGAAGGGATAAAAGAGATACAACGCAAGTTTTTTGGTACGCTGTACAATACCTACCAGTTTTTTGCCCTCTATGCCAATGTGGATGGATTTGCCTTTAAAGAGGCAGCAATACCTGTGGCAGAAAGACCCGAACTGGACCGCTGGATATTGTCGTCGCTCAACAGCCTGGTTAAAACCGTGCAGGAAAGCATGGACGATTACGAACCCACACAGGCAGGCCGGGCTATAGAAGAATTTGTTGACAGCCACCTCAGTAACTGGTATGTGAGGCTTTGCCGCCGCCGGTTCTGGAAGGGGGAGTATGAGCAGGATAAAATCAGTGCTTACCAAACTTTGTACGAATGTTTGGAAACCATCAGCCGCTTGATTGCCCCCATTGCGCCGTTTTTTGCCGACTGGCTTTTTGGTAACCTCAATGCAGTATCAGGCCGTTTTGCTGTTGATTCCGTACACCATGCCGATTTTCCTGTGGCAGATAATAGTTTGATAGACAACGAGTTGGAGAAGAGGATGGCCCTGGCCCAGGATGCTTCATCGCTCATTTTGTCGCTGAGGAAAAAAGTAAATATCAAAGTGAGACAGCCATTGCAAAAGGTACTGATTCCCGCTTTGGATGCAGCTATGACCAGCCGTATTAATGGCGTGGAGGAGATCATAAAAGCCGAAACAAACATAAAATCTATCGAAATTCTGGCGGTAGACAATGATTTTATCCGGAAAAAGGCAAGGGCCAATTTCAAGACCCTGGGCAAGCGCCTTGGCCCCAAAATGAAGTGGGCGGCCGACATTATTGCAGGTTTTGACAATAGCACCATCGAAAAAGTGATGGACGGTCCGTATATTCTTGATAATGCTGTATTAGATGAGAGCGGGCTGCCGCTTAGCGTAACAGCCGATGACCTCGAAGTGAGTACAGATGCCGTTCCTGGTTATGAAGTAGCTGCAAAAGGCTCATTAACAGTGGCATTAGATATTACAATAAGTGATAATTTAAAGAAAGAGGGAGATGCAAGGGAGTTTGTAAACCGTATTCAGAACATCCGGAAAGATTCAGGTTTTGAACTTACGGACAGGATTATGGTGGAAGTATCCGAAAATCCGGGCCTGCAATCGTCCTTAACGGAATTTAATGCCTATATTTGCGCCGAAATTTTGGCAGATTCGCTTGCATTTGTGCCCTTTTTAACTGATGGCATTGAAATTGAAGTGAATGATGTTCAAGTAAAAGTGCATGTAACAAAAAAAGGAGTGTAGTATGGCAATTAAAAAACCTGCCCCTAAAGCGGCTGCAAAATCAGCCAAGCCCGCTGCAAAAAAAGCAGTGCCAGCAAACAAAGCCGCTGCTGCCAAGCCTGCCGCTAAAAAAGCTGCTGTAAAACCAGTAGCCAAACCGGCAGCAAAAGCAGTAGTAAAGCCAAAGCCCATGCCTGCGCCTGCGGCCAAAGCAGTAGCTAAGCCCTCCGCAAAACCTGTG
Organism: Chitinophagales bacterium; assembly: GCA_031375675.1. Classification (GTDB taxonomy): domain Bacteria; phylum Bacteroidota; class Bacteroidia; order Chitinophagales; family Chitinophagaceae; genus Ferruginibacter. The sequence goes on along the minus strand of JANMIG010000110.1, from coordinate 47,170 downwards.
GCTAAGGAAGCAGTAAAACCTGCCCCCAAGCCAGCAGTTAAGCCTGTTGCCAAACCAGTTGCCAAACCGGCACCTGTTACAGCAGCAAAGCCCGCAGCATCATCAAAAGCCGTACAGGAACAAAAACCGGCACCTGTTAAAGACATGAAACCAAAAGAAACGAAAGCGACTCCGCCCAAAGCGGTGGTGATTCCAAAAATTACTACTAAGACAGTGAGAAAGTATCAACCGGATTTTACAAAGTCGATCCTGGACAAACCAAAGCAGGACCCGGGCGCCATGCTGGTGCGTTACAGCGATGCTGATTTGAATGAGTTCAGGGATTTGATTCAGCGCAAGCTGGATGCAGCCAAAAAGGAACTGACTTACCTGCAGGGGCTCATCACCCGTAAAGATGCAATGGGTGGCGATGATACCGACAACCGTTACATGACAATGGAAGATGGCAGCCTGAGCATGGAGAGGGAGCAGCTGAGCCAGATGGCCAGCCGCCAGATTACCTTTATTGATCACCTGGAGAAGGCGATCATGCGTATTGAAAACAAAACTTACGGTGTATGCCGTGTAACAGGCAAGCTGATTGACAAGGCCCGCCTGCGTGCAGTTCCGCATGCCACATTGAGCATCGAAGCCAAAATGGGCATCGTAAAATAAGTAAACAAACAATTTTTAAAAGGAGGATAGCGAAAGTTATCCTCTTTTTTTCTCCTTAATAATCTGTGATGCTGCAGTGAGCCGTATGATCCGGTTTAACACCGGTATAGTAAAGGCTGCCGCTTCCTGCTGAGCTGTTTTGAGGAAAAAAAATGTTAAATCTGCCAACTACTGATAAACCGGCTTGCTGTTATTGAAAATAATAGTAATATTACTTTCAATAAATATACACTCATCTAAACCCACGTTTATGTTAGACTTTAAGCAGAATCTTTACACAGAGGAATTCAATTACAAAGAAACAAAGAGCCTCCGGTCGGCCGCACCCTCTACCAACCTCGAATCAGTTGATATCCCTACTTCCAAAATGATCAGCGGCATTGAAGTGCGCCTGTCAAAAGCATTTGTTATTGATAATAAGACTGAACCCATCTGGCCCTTCCCCGGCCTGGCAAAAGTGTACCTGCTTAATATTGTAGTGTCTGACATTGCCGATGCGCAGGTTGAACTCAACCTCAACGGGTTTGAAAAAGTAGGCGATAAGGAATCACTGGCAGTTGACAGAACCCTGTTTTTCTGGAAAAAAGAGAAAGCTGCTGATAAGGCCCCATCGCAGATACATATCATGACATCGCTGATAAAAAGCAAAAAAGGCCTCCGTGATGCGGCTGCTATCATTGCCGAAGCAAAAAACGATGACGGGTTCAAATCCATAGCCACCAATCTTGGTAAAGTGCTCAAAAAAGCTACTGCCGTGGGCAATGTAAGCGATTTGGTATTTGAAATAGCCGGTGTGGTGGGTAAGCTGCTGGGCAAGGTGGAAGACAAACCACTGCTTACCCGGTTTCAGAGTTTTACCGATATTGCAGGCAATTTTAACCAGCTGGGTAAAACTGACCACCCCTTCAGTAATAAATATGCCGAGCTTGATTATTCCATTTTTATACGGGATAAGCAAAGGCAGGACGAAGAAGAAGCATAATCTTCAGTAAATGAATATACAGTAAACTGCTGTGCAGGTGGCAATGCTCCCCTGTGCGGCAGTTTCTTGTTTACAGTAGTGCTGATAGTCATTCCTGCTGCCCTGGTAGGTGTCCTCTCCCAACAGCGACTGATGCCCTGACGGATGTCCTCACCCACTAGCAACAATTATATATAACCTAAGGCCAAGTGCTTGATATACAGTAACATGTTAATTTCCTAAAGAATCGAATAGCAGTATGTTGAATGCACTTAAAATACCCATTCACTCCTATTCAGAAAGTGTTTTCGAAAGATGGGCCTCGGAAAAAATTGCGTTAAGAAAATTTTCATGGCTGGGTAAAAAATGAAATTAATGTTACCGCTGTCTGGCCATATTCTTAGCTGGTAAGTCCCACTATTGCTGGGATTTATTCCACTGCTGGAGCTGATTTCATTTTAGCCAGACAGGGAAATTTTTAGCTTTTTTTTCCGCAGCCCTTGATTTTTGGTGCTTTTCATCAAGGAAAAGCACAGAAAACAACCAGAAAAGCATTCCGGATTAACTGGTCAGCTATTAACAACAAGAATGTATATTGTAGATACAAATCTTCCGAACAGTTGTGGTGTCTCCACTCTCCAGTAACAATTAGGTGTGCACCCCTGCCTGCATCCAACTATGTAAACTCCACTTAAATAAGTACTTTTGCAGTTCCACCATACTGGTAATGCCGGTTAAGGGGAAATAAGGAGATACAATTATGTTAGAAGGAAAAAGGCAAAAACAGGTAGCAGGGCTGATCAACGAAGAGCTGAACGATATTTTTTTGCGCATGGGGCTCAATATGCTCGATGGAGGTATGGTATCTATAGCCTCGGTAAAAATCACACCCGATCTGTTTGATGCCAGGGTGTACCTCAGCCTCTTTAAGGTAAAAGACAATATAGCAGTACTCAAAAAAATTGAAGAAAAAGGCAAGGAGATACGCAACGAACTGGGCAAGCGGGTAAGGCACCAGCTGCGCAGCATACCCATGCTCAGTTTTTACATAGATGATACCCTGGATTATGTAGATAAAATGGAAGAACTGTTTAAGAAGATAAAAGATGAAGAAGGCAAGTAATGTGCAAATATGACAATGGGCAAATGTGCTGATGTGCTGATTTGCTGATTTGCTAATGTGATGATGTGCTGATTTGATGATGCCAGTCACAAGATATGATGATGTTACATAATTCTCAACTCTCAATTTTCAACTATCAACTGTTATAAAGATTGTACTTAACATTTGCCTGGCGATATTTCAAGGCCAAAAAATCGGCCAATGCCATCAATATCATTGCATGGGTAACCACAGGTGTAATTGCTTTTACCACCATGTGCCAGGTACTGGTAATGAGTGTGTTCAATGGGTTTGAAGGGTTGGTAAAATCATTGTACGCTTCCTTTTACAGCGATATAAGGGTAGGGGCAACAAAGGGTAAAACAATACAGCTTACTCAGCAACAAATCAGCAGCATCCGCAGCCTGCCCGGCGTAAAAGCCGTATCGCTGATAGCAGAAGAAAAAGCATTATTACAAAATAGCGAGCAGCAAACCGTGGTGTTGTTAAAAGGAGTAGACAGCGCTTATCCCCATGTGGCAGGCGTGGCCGAAAAAACCACGCAGGGCAGCTTCAGCACCGGCACGGCAGACAACCCGGGTTTGATTGTAGGCGCAGGCATACAAAGTGCCGCAGGCATCAGCGTTATAGCCGCACTGCCCTCTTCGCATGTAACGCTCATCATGCCCAAAAAAACAGGCGGTACCGTTGCTGATCCCACGCAGGCCATCAGCGAGGGCAATGCCGATGCCACCGGCGTATTCAGCATACAGCAGGATTTTGACAACCGCTATGCGATAACCAATCTTGATTTTGTAAAGCAGCAAACTGGCCTGCAGCCCGATGAATACACTGCAGCCGAGCTCAGTATCGTACCCGGCTACCCGGCAAAGGATCTGGTAAAGGCATTACAAAAACTGCTGCCCGGCAATTACACCGTACTCACCAAGTTTGAGCAAAACCCCACCCTGTACAGCACCATGCAGCTTGAAAAATGGGCCATCTTTGCCGTACTCACACTCATCCTCATCATCACCGCTTTTAACATACTCAGTTCCCTCACCATGCTGGTGCTGGAAAAGCAGAAAGACATCAGCGTATTGCAAAGCATGGGCGCTACCAGGGGCATGATACAGAAAATATTCCTCAGCGAAGGATTGCTGCTGGGCTGTATTGGCACAGGCATTGGTGTAGTACTAGCCCTGTTGGTATGCTGGCTGCAGGTAAAATTTAAGCTCATCAAATTAGAAGGCGGCTCTTTTTTAATTGACTACTTCCCGGTAAAAATCATTCTTACCGACCTGCTGCTCATATCCGCCACAGCACTGTTCATCAGCCTGCTGGCTTCCTGGCTGCCCAGTAAGAAGGCGGCGGGGCAGGTGTTTGAGTTAAGATAAATACAGATTCACGGATTATGCCAATTACACTAATTACACGAATTCATCAAACTCATAACCCATCACTCACCACCCATAACTCTCCAGTCTCCATTCTCAACTATCAACTACCCTCCCCATCCCTCCCTATCCAAACTCCTGTACTGAATCGCTTCGGCCAAGTATTCTGGTTTTATATCTGTACTACCAGCCAGGTCGGCAATGGTGCGGCTTACTTTTAAAATGCGGTCGTAGGCACGGGCACTCAGGTTCAGTTTTTCCATGGCTACTTTCAGCAGGTTATGCCCTGCAGTGCTGATGATGCAGATTTCTTTCAGTTGCTTGCTGCTCATTTGTGCATTGGCGTATACGCCTTCGCTGTCTTTGTACCGTTCTGCCTGTAGCTCCCTTGCCCTCACCACACGTTCCCGTATAGCCGAAGATGGCTCGCCGGTTTTGGCAGAACTCAGTTCGTTAAAAGCTACCGGGGTTACTTCCACATGCAAATCAATACGGTCCAGCAGCGGGCCGGAAATTTTGTTCAGGTATTTCTGTACTGTACCCGGCGGGCAGGTACATTCCTTTTCAGGATGATTAAAGTAACCGCAGGGACAAGGGTTCATACTGGCCACCAGCATAAAACTCGCCGGAAAATCCAGCGCCACTTTTGCCCGGCTGATGGTAACCTTTCGCTCTTCCATTGGCTGCCGCATCACTTCTAGGGCAGTACGTTTAAACTCAGGTAACTCATCCAAAAACAATACGCCATTGTGTGCCAGCGAAATTTCACCGGGCTGCGGGTTGCCGCCACCACCTACAAGGGCCACATCGCTGATGGTATGGTGCGGACTGCGGTAAGGCCGCTTGGTAATCAGCGTGGCATTTTCCGGGAGTTTGCCTGCTACACTGTGTATCTTGGTGGTTTCCAATGCTTCGTGCAGGCTCAATGGTGGCAATATGGTGGGCAGGCGCTTTGCCAGCATGGTTTTACCAGCACCCGGCGGGCCAATCAGTATAGCATTGTGTCCACCCGCTGCTGCAATTTCCAAAGCCCTTTTTATATTTTCCTGTCCCTTTACATCCAAAAAATCAATCTCAAAATCACTCTGCGCCTGGCTGAACTCTTCCCTGGTATTCACCACTACCGGCTCTAAGCAGGTCTCATCCATAAAAAACTGCACCACTTCCGAAATATGCTCCACGCCATATACCGTAAGGTTATTTACCATTGCAGCTTCCCGGGCATTTTGTTTGGGTACAATCAGTCCTTTAAACTGTTCCTTACGGGCCTGTATGGCAATGGGCAATGCACCTTTGATGGGGCGCACACTACCATCCAGACTCAGTTCGCCCATTATTACATATTCTGCCAGCTTTTCCGGGTTGCTTATCTGGTCACTGGCACCAAGGGTACCAACGGCAATGGGTAAATCAAAAGCGGAACCGGACTTTTTAATATCGGCAGGAGCCATGTTTACCACAAGTTTTGTGCGGGGCATAAAAAACTGGTTGCTTTTAATGGCACTCTCTACCCGCTGCAGGCTTTCTTTTACTGCGCTGTCGGGCAAACCTACAATCACTGCTTCAAACTTGCCCTGGTTGTTGATGTCCACTTCTATTGTGATGGTGATGGCTTCCACACCATATACTGCACTGCCATAGGTTTTTACTAACATCGTTTAAAAATGCACAGGTTTTATTAAAAAAATGAAGATAATCAATATTTAAAAAGACGCAACAGCCACCAGTATTAATTTGCAGGCGGTTCATACTTTGCCCATAATAGATTTGTGCCGGGGTCGAACTCCATTGCCGTTGTCTTATTCATTGACGGAAATGTAAACGTTGATTTTTGTGCACTGATGTTTACCGTTTTAAAAATATCACCCTTTTCTGTTTTTATCAGCACTTCTAATGGAAAGGAAAACAGCACCGGTTGCTTTTGCTCCACTGAAAGTATAACAGCTTTGCGGGCTGTGTTATATTTCCAGCTGATATTCAGCACCGGTAAACCCGGCTTACGCAGCCACTGGTTAAGCATGGGTGCCAATGGCTTACCGCATACTTCCTGCGCCAGGGTAATGAAATCATCTGAATTTGCATTTTTACCAGCATAGCGCTTGTAATATTCCTGTATTAATTTGTGAAAAGCATCATTGCCAACGGCATGCCGCAGCATGTGCAGTATCCAGCCACCTTTTTGGTACGAGTTGGCATTCAGTAACTGCATATAATCTGATGTGGTGTCAATCACCGGCATGGCAGAGTTTTGTGCAAATGCAACCACCTGGCTGCGTTCACCCTGCATCCTGCGGGCCATACTGTCGGGGCCATATTGCGATTCAAGATAGATGTTGGTCATATAGGTGGCAAAGCCCTCGCTGAGCCATAAATGATTAAAACTTTTTTCAGTAACCATATTGCCAAACCACTGGTGGGCAATTTCATGCGCCAGCAAATCTTCAATGGTTCTTTTACCCGTTACCGATTGTTCAAAGTAAAAAATGGCGCTGGCATTTTCCATGCCGCCAAATATGGTTTTTGATTGCACATTGGCTAATTTTTTGTATCCATACGGGCCAATGTACTGTATAAAAAACTTCAGTATTTCTTTTGCCTGGCTATAATCATAAAACCCCTTGTCTTTTTCCTCTTCATATACCCAGCTGTACACAGGTATGTTGCCCACGCTGCCCGCATCACCCACAGCAAAATCCGCAGCGCCAATCACCATCACTTTTGTGGGCAGCAGCACATCTTCCTTCCAGTGCGTAAGTTTGGTGCTGTCTGCCAGCAGTTCTTCTTTTACTTTAATACCATTGCTTACCACACTATAATGCTGTGGTGCGGTAACAATAAATTCAAGGCTGGCTTTGTCAAGTGGTATATCGTTGCAGGGCAGCCAGTTATGAGCCCTGTTGGGCCAGTTGTCGCCAAAAAAAGTACGTTTCTTAAAAATACTCTGGCCAATAATCAATCCATCGGCAGGGATGCCTTTATACCGGATAGAAAAAGTTCTGGTATCACCGGTTTTTGCCGCATCGGCCAACTGAATGTTCAGCAGGTTGTTTTGATGCGTAAAAAAAAGACTGCGGCCAGCTTCGGATACGTCCTGCACTTCCATTCCCTTTCCTCCGGCATTTATACTGGCCAGGTTGAGCTGGTAACCGTATGCCCGTGCAGAAAATTTAATGGTGATACTTGCTGTTCCTTTAATGGTATCCGATGCATCGGAGAGGGTAAGTTCAAAACGGTAATGCTGTACATCAATTGGGTTGATGGTTTGTGCATTTATTACCTGCAATTGAGCAATCAGAAAAACAATGACCAAGACTCTTTTCATCTTGTGAAATTAATGCTTTTGGCAGAATATATTGCAGCGTGCTTCCTGCACTTTATATGGTGCTGCCAGCGATACAGCCAAGATTATCAGTAAAAAGGATGCAGACCGTCATCACAACCGCTGCAGCATATCCACTACGCCTTCTTTTTTCAGTATCAGGTAACCCAGCCGGTCGTTGCTGATGCCTTCCTTCAGCTGGTAGCTGAACTTCAGCTGGTCGCCTTCCACGGTGGTTTCAAAAAACTTAAAACTGATATTGGGATACTTTTTCAGGTCTTCGCCTATTTCATACAAATGTGTGGAAAGCACAAACAATGAATTGCTGATTTTAAGCAGGCCCTCAATCACGGTGCTGCTGCACTTCATGGCATCCTGTATATTGGTACCCTTAAACAGTTCATCAATCAGTATCAGCCATTTTTTACCATTGTTGATCTTTGTTACAGTGGCCTTGATGCGCTGCACTTCATTGTAAAAATAACTTTCGCCACGGGAGATATTGTCCACCACATTGATATTGCTCAGCATACCATCAAACATACTCAGCTGCATCTGCTGCGCCGGTATGCCCATGCCGGTATGTGCCAGGAAGGCAGCAGTGCCAACAGCTTTAATAAAAGTGCTCTTGCCGGCCATATTGGCACCGGTTAAAAATAAAAAATTCTGCTGCTGATCAAGTGTTACATCATAAGCCACCGGCTGCGGCAGCAGCAGGTGATACAGCCCTTGTACAACCAATTGGGGTTTGTCACTTTCGATAAATTCCGGAAAAACAAGCTGGTGTTGCTTTACGGCCATAGCCATGCCATACCAGGCATCTAATTGCGAATAAAGTGAAACCAGGAGCAATATATTTTGCTTGTAATGATACCTGAAAAAATTGGCAAAATACAGTTGCTGCCCCGTGCTGAGCTCACTGGCCCTGTCATGCTTTGCTGCAATGTCAAACTGCTCTTTTGCAATAATTTTCCTCACCCCGGCAAGCAGGTTTAAAAGCGGGGGCGGTGCATCATCCGTTAAAAAATTGGCAACAAAAGCCTGCATGCCTTTAATAAAATCAAAGCAATGCACTACAGAATACTTCACCAGCGAAAAATCAGGCGCATGAAAAAACCTGTAAGTAAAAGCGCTCAGGGCAGAATTGCTGGCCGGTATCTGGTCAAGAGATGTTTCGTAAAATTTCTCCACCACCATGATGGTGCCATTGCTGATGCGCATGGGCCACAGCTGTTCTTTTTGTATGATGAGCTGGAGTGTTTGCTGCACACCCTTAATGGCTTCAATACTGCCAAGCGGTTGCTTGAGGTTATGATACAACTGGTCCCTTCCACCCACAGTACGGGTAAAGTTCAGTTTATTGAATACTGAAAAATCTTCCTCAGCTGTAAAAACAGAAAGGTCGCTGAGTGTGGTTTGGTCTATCTCCATTGCGTATTTAGTTGATTAGTTGCACAGTTGATTGGTTGACCAGTTGAGCAGTTGATTAGTTGAACAGTGTTGCCAGTTTGAAGCGTTGAACACTTATCAACCTGTCAACTGATCAACTTCTTCACTTCCTCTCAAACTGCATCCGCTTACCCTTCTTAGATTCATCAAACACCCCGTTTCCATACACCATATGTCCGCTCACCATGGTATTGGTTACCGCAGCAGGAAAAGTAAAGCCTTCCAGAGGGCTCCAGCCGCATTTGTATAAAATGTTTTCTTTTGTTACTGTTTGAGTTGCTGCCATATCCACCACGGCCAGGTCGGCATAGTATCCCTCCCTTATATAGCCCCTTTCTTTTATATTAAAGCAATCGGCCACGGCATGGCTCATTTTTTGGGCTATTTTCTCCAGTGAGATGTTTCCCAGTTTGTAATAATGCAGCATCAGCAGTAAAGGGTGCTGCACCAGGGGCAGGCCGGCATGTGCATTTTCATAAGCACCCTGCTTCTCAGCCCATGTATGCGGTGCATGGTCGGTGGCAATCACATCCAGCCGGTCGTCCAGCAGGGCCTGCCACAATGCCGCTTTGTTATGCGGAGCCTTAATGGCCGGGTTGCATTTGATGGCATAACCAAGGGTGGCATAATCATCTGCAGTAAAATGCAGGTGGTGTACACATACTTCCGAAGTAATGCGTTTTTCCTTCAGCTGCAGCATATTGCTGAAAAGCTGCAGTTCTTTTTCGGTACTGATATGCAGTATATGCAGGCGGCTGTTGTATTTTTTTGCAAACTGTATGGCTGTTAAGGAAGATTCAAAGCAGGCTTCCGTATCCCGTATAAGCGGGTGGTCTGCCGGGCTGAGTTCCCCTTTTTCGCTTTTAAACCGGTCATAATTGGTTTTAATTATTTTTTCATCTTCACAATGGGTTGCTATCAGCAATTCGCTTTCCCGGAACAGCTTGTCTAAAGTAAGGTGATTGTCTACCAGCATATTGCCCGTACTGCTGCCCATAAATATCTTTACCCCGCAAATGTCCTGTGCCAGTTTATTGGTTTTAAGCACTTCCTCCGCATTGCTGTTGCTTACCCCCATAAAAAAGGAATAGTTAGCTAATGAGGTGGCAGCACCTATGGCATATTTGTCCTCCAGCAGCTCAACAGTAAGTGCATTGGGGATGGTATTGGGCATTTCCATATAACTGGTAACACCACCCGCTACTGCAGCCCTGCTCTCGGTATAAATATTGGCTTTGTGTGTAAGCCCGGGCTCACGAAAGTGTACCTGGTCGTCAATTACACCCGGAAAAAGATATTTACCACTGCCGGCTATTTCGGTAATATTGGCCCTTGCATCTATCACCGGGGCTATCTTCTCAATTCTTTCCCCGCTTACCAAAACGTCGAGCGCCTGAATTTTTCCCTCATTTACCACTTGAATGTCCTTAAAAAGGTACTTTTGCATATCTTGAAAAATTAGAGATTGAATAAATAATTACAGAATCAGATGCAAATTATTAAAAGTGTTATCAAATTATTGGTTTTTATTTCCCCGGGTTTTGCTGCGGCACAATCAACCTACCTTAACCAGGGTGCTAAGGAATATCATTTTGTTGACAGGCTGGAAATCAAGCAGCAAACCAATACCGATCTTAATTTTTCAACACTCAGGCCCTTTAACCGCAAGGCCATTGTAAGGCAGGCCGAGTTTTTAGACAGTGCCCGTATGGGCTATGCCGACACTATAACCGGCATTGATAAATATAAGGAGTGGACCGACCTTGACCTCACCCCCGTTGATGAATACAACCTCCGCAGCCTGCTGATGAACAACAGTGAATGGGTAAGCGGACCAAGGGAGGATTTTATGTCGAAAAAAACCTTTCTCAAATCGTTTTACAAAACAAAAGTGAACTTTCTGGAAGTTAACAATAAGGACCTTTTTCTTGTAATTAACCCTGTGCTGCAATTGCACCAGGCAGTTGAGCCGGGCTACGATCAGGCAATCTTTCTCAACAGCCGTGGTATCAGTACAAGGGGTATGATAGCCCGCAAAGTGGGCTTTTCGGCAACAATTACCGACAACCAGGAGCGTGGCCCGCAGTTTTTTCAAAAGCAGGTGGAAAGATATGATGCAGTACCGGGCGTGGGTTTTTACAAACCTTTTAAAAAGAACGGCGTGGATTATTTTGATGCCAGGGGTTATTTTACCTTTAATGCGGCCAAATTCATTGATTTTCAGTTTGGGTTTGATAAGAATTTCATCGGCAATGGCTACCGCAGCCTTTTTTTGAGCGACTGGGGCAACAGTTACCTTTTTGCCAAAATAAATACCCGGGTATGGAAGTTCAATTATCAGAACCTGTTTATGGAGCTGATGCCTTCCTTTGAAAAAAGGGGCGATACGCTGTTAGAAAGGAAATATGCGGCCATGCACCACCTTAGCATGAACGTGACCAAATGGCTCAATATAGGCCTGTTTGAAGGGGTGGTTTTTGGCCGCCGCAACCGTTTTGATTTTCAATACCTTAACCCGGTTATTTTTTACCGGCATATTGAGGGCTCCCTGGGTAGTAAAGACAATGCTGTGGCTGGTATTGATTTTAAAGCCAACCTGGCGCACAGGGTGCAGTTGTATGGCCAGTTGCTGCTGGATGAGTTTATTCTTTCTGAGGTTAGAAGCAACCGTGGTTTCTGGGCTAACAAATGGGGGCTGCAGGCAGGGCTAAAATACATTGATGCATTTGGGGTACGCAACCTGGATGTGCAGCTGGAAAGCAACAGGGTAAGGCCGTTTACTTATTCACATACCGATTCTACGGCCAATTATACACATTATAACCAGCCACTGGCTCATCCGCTGGGGTCTAATTTCCAGGAATTTGTGGGCATCGTCCGTTATCAGCCCTCACCCAAATGGCACCTGTATGCCAGGGCTTTGTATTATAACCAGGGCCTGGACAGCCTCAATGGCACCAACCAGGGAGCAGACCCCTTCAGGGCAAATGTTGATGGCCGCAAAACAGATATCGGGTTCAAGCTCGGTAATGGCAGAAAGGTGAACTGCCTTAATGGATTGATGCAGGTATCTTATGAACTGAGAGAAAACCTGTTTATTGATGTTTCAATGCTATACCGCAATTATAAATTTGCCAACGAACCGGGAGAAAGCAATACCACACTGGTTACAGCAGGTATCAGGCTCAATATGTTTAAAAGGGATTATAATTTTTAAATGGCTCACTGGTTTGCTGGTAAACTAACCATCTTATGTTTTATGAAACGGACTAAACTTACTACGATTGCTTTTATCTGTCTTTCGCTGGCAGGCCAGGCGCAAAAAAAAGATAAACTCAATTTAACGCTGGACGGTATTTGGTCGGGCTATTTTGATGAGCAAAAAAAGCAGGTGCATATGCTCCATAACAGCAACCGCTTTGCCTTTATGAAGGCGGAGCCGGAAAAAAACCTGCAGATGATTTTTTCCCTCGATTTTGAAACAGCCAGAATTGTAGATACGATTTTTTCCAACCAGGTAAAAACGGCCACCGACTCAATGCCCATTACTTTTACTTATTTCGAGGATTTTAACTTCTCTCCCGATGACAACAAAATTCTTATTAAAACACAGATAGAACCTCTGTTCAGGATAAGTACCAAAGAGTTTTGCTATGTATGGGATATACAGAAAAAATCACTGAAAACAATTTCGGGTGATGGTAAGCAGAACTATGTTACATTTTCTCCCGACAGCCGGCATGTCGCTTTTATACGGGAAGGTAACCTGTATGTAAAAAACCTGGAAACGGATGCGCTGCAGGCCATTACTTTCGACGGGGCATTGGGCCAGAACCTGTACGGCATGGCAGATGCTTTATATGAAAATAACTTTGGGATGACACAGGCTTATCAATGGAGTCCCGATGGACAAAAAATCGCTTTCCTGCGTTTCAATGAAAATACTGTAAAGACTTTCCCGCTTTCTTACTATGATAAAGTATATCCCGAAACTGTAAAGCAGCGCTATCCCAAAGCCGGCGAAATGGTGCCGGAAGTGCAGGTATTCATGTATGATATAAAGAACAAAATCTTAACCCCTGTGGATGTGGGCCTCAATCCCAACCAGTACATCACTGGCTTTAAATGGGCCCCCGATGGCAGTATGCTGTATGTGCAGCGGCTAAACAGGCCCCAAACCAATCTTGAGGTGCTGAGGGCTGATGTAAAGACCGGCAACTCCACACTGGTGTTTAATGAAACTAAGCCCGATTATGTGAGGGTAATTACCGATAACATACATTTTGTACCCAGCCGTAATTCTTTTTTATGGCTGAGTGAAGCTGATGGCTATATGCATATTTACGAAGTAACCAACGGACAGAAACGGCAGATTACAAAAGGGCTTTGGGAAGATTTTGAAGTAAAGGCTGTAAATGAAGGGAAGAGCGAAATTTATTTTACGGGCAATGAATCAGGCCCCAAGGAGCGGCACCTGTACAAAGTGAATTTTGATGGTACAGGCCGCAAAAGGCTTACTGAAAACACCGGTTACCACAATGTGCTTATTACAAAAAACAACCGTTTTTTTATAGATGAATACAGCTCCATCAATACACCCACCCAGTACCAGATGTACAATACCGATGGCAGGAAAATTGATAAAATAATCGATAATGTAAATTTGAAAGACAGGCTGGAGGAATACAAAATACCCGATGCGAAGTTTTTTAATTTTACCTACAATTACAAAACAGAAGTGAGGGGCTGGCTGATAGCACCTTATGATGCCGGCAATAAGCGGCTGCCCGTGCTGATATATGTGTACGGGGGCCAGGGTAAGCAGGAAGTGCTGGATCAGTGGGGTGATAAATTTACCCTTACCATGCGCCAGCTCGCCAACCAGGGCTACCTGGTAGCCTGTATCGACCCAAGGGGTACACCGGGCAGGGGAGAGGCATACCGTAAAGCCACATTCAAAAAACCGGGCGACACAGAAATGGAAGATATCATCGCATTGAAAACACACCTTAAAAACAATTATACTGTAGATAGTACCAATATGGCCATTATGGGCTGGAGCTATGGCGGGTATTTATCGGCGCTTGCAGCTACCAAGTATGCCGGATTGTTTAAAGCCAATATTGCCATTGCGCCTGTAACCAACTGGCGGCTGTACGAAAATGTGTATGCTGAAAGGCTGTTGCAAACTCCCGGAGAAAATGCAGAGGGCTACAATGCCAGCGCACCGGTAAACTTTGTAAGCAATTACAGTAAAGGTTTATTGCTGATGCATGGCACGGCAGATGACAATGTGCATTTTCAAAACAGCATGGAACTGAGTAAAGAACTGGTAAAGGCCCGTAAGCAGTTTGACCAGCAGTTTTACCCCGATTACCTGCACAATATCAGCGACAACAGTCCAAACAATGCAAGGATACACCTGTTTACTAAAGTGAGTGATTTTTTAAAAGAGCAGCTGGGAGGGAAGAAGTAATTTAATAATGTGCTGATTTGATGATGTGCTGATATGCTGATGGGATAATACCGCTAAGGCGGTACAAGTTGTGCTGATGTTTGTTTCGGATTTTATGGCGGTGGGTGTACGGCGGCTTCTGCCGGATTCAGGGTTTAAAGTTTTGGTACAGGATAGTGCGTTGTTGCAAGACCAGGAAAAATGGTAAATTTGTAAAAAACACAGTTATGGGTTTGGTATATGCAGATATAGAATTGATCAATGCAATTGACCTTGGATTAGCTAAGCGCAATGTGATAGGTGAGGAGGAGGTTAAACGCATGACAGTAAATATGCTGGTTGATACAGGCAGTATTTACATGTGCATTAATGAAACCGTGCAGGAGCAATTGCAACTCTCAATTGTAGAAAAACGAAAAGGGCAATTGGCCGATGGCAGTGTGGTTGAATATGATGTGGCCGGCCCTATTGAAGTAAGATTTAAAAACAGGCGGTGTGTAGTAGATGCAATGGTACTGCCCGGCGATAACGAACTGTTATTAGGTGCCATACCACTTGAAGATATGGATGTACTTATTCATCCATACCGCAGGGAACTGATTGTAAATCCTGAACATCCGTATTTTGCGCAGATGAAATTAAAATAAATTTTTTGTTTGGCTTAACTGGAATTCGTATTGTATGTTACTGATTCTCTGCCCTGAGCAGCCTTCATCCGCCATCGGTAATTTTAAATATACCCTGTAGCAGTACTATACTGATTTGTGTAAAAAGAAAAATGGTAAATTTGTAAAAAACACGGTTATGGGTTTAGTATATGCTGATATAGAGCTGATAAACGGGGCTGATTTAGTATTAGCTAAGCGGAGTTTTATTGGGCAGGAAGAAGTAAAAAGAATGATGGTAAGCGCACTGGTAGATACAGGCACTTATTACCTGTGCATAAATGAAACCATACAGGAACAACTGGGATTACCCTTTATTGAAAAACGCAAAGCACAATTGGCCAATGGCAGCGTGGAAGAATATGATGTAGTTGGTCCGGTAGAGATAAAGTTCAAAAACAGGCGTTGTAATGTGGATGCAATGGTTTTAAAAGGAGATAATGAACCGCTGCTAGGCGCCATCCCAATGGAAGACATGGATGTGCTGATACACCCTCTGCGGCAGGAACTGATTGTAAACCCTGAACATCCGTATTTTGCCCAGATGAAATTGAAATGAGTTTTTTGTTTTGAACTGACTGTAATCTTCCTGCATCAATTCCCGACTACAAGATTTCCGGCAACCCTTAATTTTTTACCCGGCTTCACATATAATTTATTGGTAGCGCTTACCTGCTGCACCCTGGTTAGTACACATTCGCCGCCGGAAAGCGGATCAATTACTATTTCAGTATTGCTCCCAAGTGTGAGCGGAGGTACCTGGCCGTTAATCCAGTTGGCAGCATCGTCCCAACTACCATTGCCTGTAAAAGTATAGCGGAGTGGGAATTGCTGAGTGGTTTTGCGCACAAAATTACTGGTAGCATCGGTCACATACAGTTGGTTAGCAGTATCAGTAGCCAAACCTGTACACTGAATCCATGCTGCTGTAGACAGCCCACCATCGCCATAATAGCCACGGGTGCCACTGCCCGATACTGTTGTAATAATACCCGTCAGTCCATCTACCCTGCGTACCCGGCTGATGCTCTGGTCTGCCAGGTAAATATTGTCCCGCTTGTCAGCAGCAATACCAAATATGCTGCCGAGCCGGGCAAGCGTGGCCGGGCCGCCATCGCCCGTAGTACCCACAACACCTGTACCTGCAAAAGTAGTGATGATGCCGGTTGTAAGATTAATTTTTCTTACTGCAAAATTATTGCGGTCGGCACAATACAGGTTGCCGCTGCCATCCATACAAAGGCCGAAAGGATTGTTGAGCAGGGCCGCAGCAGCCAGTCCATTATCGCCACTATAGCCAGCCGTGCCTGCACCTGCAATGGTGCTGATGATACCCGTTGCAGCATCAATTTTACGGATGCGGTTGCCACCTGTGATGTAAATATTATTAGCAGCATCTGTACATATTCCAATAAGGCCAATAAGGTCTGCATTAATTGCAGGGCCACCATCACCGCCAAAAATATTATTGCCTGTACCTGCTATGGTGGTAATGATGCCGGTAGCAGTATCAATCTTACGAATACGGAAATTACCAACATCAGCAATTAATATATTGCCTGCCGTATCCATACATGAAAAAGCAGGGATGTTTAATTGTGCGTTTACTGCCGGTCCGCCATCACCAGAAAAACCTGCTTCGCCAGTACCGGCAATAGTGGTAATAATGCCCGTAGCTGTATTAACTTTCCGGATGCTGTTCTTCCGTTCAGTAAGATAGTAATTGTTGTTTTTGTCAAAAAAAATACCGTTAGGATTATTAAGACCCGCCGCCGCAGCCGGCCCGCCATCGCCGGTGGGATTTGCCCCGGCTCCGGCTATCGTTGTAATAACGGTATCGGTTGTGTTAATTTTCCGTATCCGGTTGTTGTTGGCATCTGCAATCAGCAGGTTACCGCTGGTATCAAAAAATACGAGTGGCGCATTGGCCAATTGTGCTGCCAACGCATGCCCCCCATCGCCCGAAAAACCTGCAGTACCATTACCTGCGATAGTGGTAATAATACCTGCTGTATTTATTTTACGAATTACAGGATTGACATTGCTGGTAACATAAAGGTTGCCAAGCGTATCGCCAAGTATGCAGCCTGGTGATGCCAGGGTGGCTGCAATGGCAGGCCCGCCATCGCCACTATAGCCCGAAACACCTGTGCCTGCAATAGTACTTATTATACCTGTGGCAGCAGTTACTTTTCTGATGCGGTTATTACTGGCCTCTGCTATGAAAATATTACCGTCTTTATCCACAAATACTCCTACCGGCACGTTGATGGCAGCAGCAGTAGCCAGGCCACCATCGCCGGAAAAACCAGCAGTACCATTACCTGCTACCGTGGTAATGATACCGGTAGCAAGCGTTACTTTACGGATGCGGTTGGTATTATCGGCTATATAAATATTACCAATACTGTCAGTACAAATCCAGCGGGGAAATGTAATACGTGCTGCTGTTGCTGGTCCGTTATCGCCAGTAAAGCCAGGGGTACCCGTACCGGCAACCGTAGTGATGATGCCCGTAGTGGCATCCACTTTACGGATCGCATGATTGTTTTGTTCGCAAATATAAATATTACCATATCCATCGGGCGTAATGGCCATCGGCGTATTAAGATTCGCTGCAGTAGCGGGTATGCCGTTTACCACCAAATAGGTAATACCCGTACCGGCAAATGCAGAAACCAGCCCGGTGGCGGCATCAATTTTACGGATGCGGTTATTATTTCTGTCGGCCACATACATATTGCCCTGGATATCGTAGCAAAGACTGGTGGGCGTATTGAACGCAGCATTAAGTGCGGTCAAACCATCACCGTTACTGATACTTCCAGCCACAGTAGTGATAATCTGGCTTTGACATATAATACTGCTGATAAAAAAAATAATCAGGATCAAGCCTTTTTTGGCTCTTGCGGTACGATTAACAACCATAGCTTTCATTTTGTAAACAGTGCAGCGGCAAAGCTATTTATTTCAGGCACGCAAACCAAAATCTGTTTATGCTTTGATAAGGAATAACAGGGTTAAACAGGCGAAGCCTGCCTGTGCGTAATAGCATTTACCGGGCATACAGCTTCGCAAAACATACAGGCTATATCACAGGGTGTATGGATGGCAATAGTATCAAAACTGCTGGTAAAGCCACCGGGCTGAGGGCACACGGCTACACAGGCTCCGCATTGTATGCAGGCATTCCAGTTTACATCAAACACCACGGCTTCTTTGCTGCTCATTGTTAAATTTTTTTATACTCTGAATCAGGGCTGAAATAACCCGACATGGTTTTGTACAAAGCGGCATCCCGCTGTTCAATATCCGGCATTTCAAAAATTGACCGTTTCGTATGGTACAGTTTCCACATGCTGTTTCCCATTGTATCCAGCCAGCTGGTATGATACCCTTCCAGGTTTTCCCGGGTGGCAGGCTTGCCGCTTTTGATCATACCGGCTAAAAATTCACCGGCAATTTTTCCGCTGCCCAGTGCAGTATGTATGCCTCCGCCGGTAATGGGGTTCACATGCCGGGCTGCGTCTCCTGCCAGGATGAGGTTATCGGCACATTGTATTTTCAGCGGGGCAGCCAAAGGTACACCGCCACCCTGTATTTCCAGTATCCTGCAGTTTTTAAACCGTTCTTTAAAAAATGAGTTTTTTATAAAATGGTCAAGATATGTTTGGGCATTATCGGTACACATGGTGGTGGTAATGCCAAGTCCTATTTCGGCATAGCCATATCCCTTGGGAAAAACCCAGGCATAACCGCCCGGGGCCCACTCATGCCCCGTAATAATTTCAAGCAGCCCGTTGGTTTCCACTCCATCCACTACAAACTGCAGGCAACTGGCCAGTTCGCTCAGCTTAATATGTGTTTTAAGCCCCGCCCATTTGCCCACCTGCGATTGCACCCCATCCGTACCCACTACCACTTTGGCTTTAACCGTAACAGCTTCATTGAACCTCATAAGGTCAACCTCACAAGTACTGTCTGTACAAAGGCGGTATCCAAGTGCCTCAGTTTTTAACCATAAGGTGGCACCTGCACGTTCTGCCTGTGTAGCCAGGTAACGGTCAAACCGCCGCCTGTCTACCACATAGCCCAGTGGTTTGGCACCCGGCTGGTTACCATATTCTCCGGGTTTTAATTCCCTGTAATCAATTGTTTTTTTATCACCCCCGGCATTATAAATGGCAAAACCGTAAATAGCTTCCAGTATAAACTCTGCATCCGGCAGTACTGAGGCGTGTTCAAGGGCATTATGGCTTACAGCACCTGAGCATTGTACAGGGGCACCCAGTTCCTGCTTTTTATCCACCAGCAGCACTTTCATGCCATTTGCCGCAGCAAAACGGGCCGTGGTAGTACCAGCCGGGCCACTGCCAATTACCACAATATCAAAAACCGGCATTGGGGCAGGGCCTGTATTCATCAACATATTCAGCCGGGGTTACCCGTATTGTTTTGTTATTTAAAAAAAATCCTGTTTTCGGTTGGTTACACTTATGCGGTTAACAGAGAGAACCGGTAAAAGTTTAAAAAACGGGTTCAGGTGTATTTCAAAAATCACGGAATGATAGTGGCGCTGTAAATTTTACAGGTAACCTTGTGAGCCCCGTTTGCTACCGCAGAGCTTTGGTAAAGTTACCCTTTTCCCCCGGTTGGTCAATGTTTTTATCAAGTCATATACAAAGCAGGCGGTTGATTGAATTTTTAAAGCGTTGCAAAAACAGGTGATTATACTGCTGTTTACGGCCAGTTATATACTTTTT
Source organism: Chitinophagales bacterium (assembly GCA_031375675.1). Classification (GTDB taxonomy): domain Bacteria; phylum Bacteroidota; class Bacteroidia; order Chitinophagales; family Chitinophagaceae; genus Ferruginibacter. Next base: position 27,405 of record JANMIG010000110.1, on the reverse strand, counting down.
TATGCCTGATTATTTTCTGCCATTCCCCTACCTTTGCCTCCAATTCATCCAAAATACACAGATATTATGAAAAAAAATGTTATGTGGTTGGGTGCCGTACTTATCAGTTTAGCGATACCCGGCCTCACCAATGCCCAGAAGACAGAGCCAATGTATGAGATCACTGCAGGCAATTTTATCAACAACACAAAGTTTTTAATCCAGGCTTCCACCGGGGAGCTCATCACCGGCAATGCCCTTAAATTATTTGCTGTAGATCCTGTTAAAAAAGAAGTGATTTGGGAAAACAAGGATTTTCTCGGACTTGAGGAGGATGAAATAACCGTACTTGACGGAACTCCTTACATTAAAATTGAGCGTCAGAAAACCCTGGCCATCAGTAAAAACAAAAATACAGTAATTATCCAGGCAAGGGATGGTAAGATAGTATATGACAGTAAAGAAGAAGGAATCAAAGTTAAAAATACCCTTATCCTGCCTGAACTTGGTGGTTTGCTGATAGAAAATATCAAAGACGGGTTTCTCTCAGTCACACTGGTTGATTTTGCATCGGCTAAAGAATTATGGACCGTGCCATTGGCCAAACAAAAAACAGGTGGTATCGGTATTGGCGCATTAAAAAGGGCCATTAAATCTTACACCAATTCCGCTTTTAACGTTCCGCCACAGGTAGATGCTGCAGGCAACCTGGTACTGGTAAACAAAAAGGAAATTTTTGGTATCAGCAAAGCAGGTACACTGGCCTGGAAAAAAGAATTTGACGACAACGTGGACGATGCTTACATGAGTGCAGATGGTAAATCACTGTTTATCGGCTATAAAAAATACATTGATAAGCTGAATACCGAAAATGGAAACAGCCTGCTCACAGAAGCCATAAAAATGCGGGATGAGCTGAATGGTATTGCTCCTTATGGCAACGATTACCTGGTGTACAACGAAGCCGGCCTCAACATTATGGATGCTGCCGGTAATATGAAATGGAAGAAAGACAGCAAGTTGGGCAATATTACCCAGGTAAAATTTACCGAAAATGGCATATTGGCTATGGAAACAGCCAAAGATGATGAAACCATTTTTCATTGGGTGGACAACACTGGTAAGGAAGTATGGGATGAAAAGGTACAGGGCGGCCTTATGCTGGCTGAGCCTACCGAAAAAGGGGTGATGTATGTTACCAATGAAAGGGCCAATATACTTACTTACGAAAAAGGCAAAGATGTATGGAACAAGGATATCAAACTGAAAGGCGTGCCCAACTTTGGGATAGATGCCGACAATAAAGTTTTGTATGCCTACGCCAAGGATAAACTGCATGGGTTTAATTTTACAGATGTGAGTTACCGCCTGGTGGCTGAAGACCTGGAGTTGAAAAAGTTCAACGATGAAGAAGAGAGGGCATCAATCGATGTACGCAATGCGGGTGGAAAACTGGTGATCAGCACCAACCAGAATGTGGCTGCCATACAAACAGCAGATGGAAAATTGCTGTATAACAATTACTTTAAGGATATTGGCAACACAAAAAAGAAATGGTTACGTGCTGCAGGCGCAGTAATGGCTGTGGGTGGAGCTGCAGTAGCCACTACTGGTATTGTTAATGCAACAAAGGGCTATGGTGATATGTTTGCCAAGGGACAAAACGGTTCCAATACCGGTACTGTAAGAACGGGTGTTAACCAGGCAGTGTATGGTGATGCTGTAAGCGGCATGGGAGGAGACTTGTACAGGGAAGCATCAAAACGCTACCTTGCCAGCCAGGCTACCAAAGATAACCTGTACATTCTGTCAGAAATGCCCGAAGGCAACGGTATGCTGGTGTGGAATAAAGACAAAGGAGAGATTGCTAAGAAAATTACTTTTACCGATACCACACCACAATTTGTGGTAGATGAAGCAACTGATATGGTGTACGTGGTGGTAGGCAATGTAATAAAGGCTTACAGTTTGAAATAATTGCACTTTAATGCTGCAAAACAAAGAGGCCTCTGCTTGGGGGCCTCTTTTGTTATATATAGTATCCGGAATTATGTTAAAGTATCTCTGACAGGGTTCATTCCAAATTTTCGCTGGCGGGTGGGGACTGACCAGGGCAGTCTGCCGTGGGTGGTGTCCCCACCGCCCACAACCTCAAAAAGGTGCGACAATTATACATAACCTAAGGCCAAGTGCTTGATAAACAGTAACATGTCAATTTGTTAAAGAATCGAATAACAGTATGTTGAATGCACTTAAAACACCCATTCACTCCTATTCAGAAAGTGTTTTCGAAAGACGGGCCTCGGAAAAAATTGCGTGAAGAAAATTTTCATGGCTGGGTAAAAAATGAAATTAATGTTACCGCTGTCTGGTCATATTCTTAGCTGGTAAGTCGCACTATTGCTGGGATTTATTCCACTGCTGTGACTGATTTCATTTTAGCCAGACAGGAAAATTTTTAGCTTTTTTTTCCGCAGCCCTTGATTTTTGGTTCTTTTCATCAAGGAAAAGAACAAAGCAACCATCAAGGGCTTGCAAAGTTTTCAGTTCTGGGATAAAACCAGAAACTTCAAGTACAATAGAAATTTCCTGAACAGTTGAGTTCTTTAACTAATTGGGGGAGAATTTGCCAATCAGGTTATTGCTGCAGCTTTGCAGCCCCGCTGCTCGGGGAATTTGAAATGCACCCCTCTGACAAGATAAAACGCCTGAATGGCAAAAACGGTGCTGGTAAATAGACCCTTTTGTAAAAATTCTGAAATTTTTTTGAAACAACGTTGTATTTATTAAAAACAACTATATTTGCAACACAGTTACAATTAAACACAAAGAAAATGAAAAAAATTGCTGCCATTATTTTTTGCTGCATTGCCATCGCTTTTGCGCCCCTGCAAGGCCTGCATGCTGCTGATGAAACACCATTTGCCATTGTAAAAGGAAACTTATCGGGTAAAATAACTGATGCCAGAACGGGTAACGGGTTGGCTGATGTAAGCATTTACATAGCCGATGCAAGGGTAGGAACAGTGTCAGATATTAACGGAATGTACAGTATCAGGAATATCCCGGAAGGCAAACACCTGGTTGAAATTTCACATGTAGGTTTTAATACCATCGCAGTTGAAGTGACCATCAGCGGCGAAACCGCAAAAGATTTTGTACTGTCAGAATCTGTAGTGGAAAACAATGGCGTTGTGGTTACCGGCGTGTCCCGTTCAACCCAGCTTAAAACAATACCGGTTTCTATTTCTGTGATGCGTAAGCAGGATATGCTGCAGCAAACTTCCACCAACCTGATAGAGGCATTAACCAATAAGGCTGGTGTATCATCCATCGGTACAGGGCCTGCTATATCAAAACCTGTAATACGTGGCCTTGGCTACAACCGGGTACTTACCATCAACGATGGTGTACGCCAGGAAGGTAACCAATGGGGTGATGAGCATGGTATTGAAATAGATGAACTGAGTGTGAATAAGGTTGAAATATTAAGGGGTCCGGGATCCATCATTTACGGCAGTGATGCACTGGCGGGGGTTATCAATATCATCACCAATGTACCCGTGCAGCAGGGAACGATGAAGCTGAATGTGCTGGGCAACTACCAGAGCAACAATAATCTTAATGCCTGGAATATGAACTGGGCAGGCAATATAAAGGGCGTTAACTGGAACCTGTATGGCACCACCAAATCGGCTGCGGATTACCAAAATAAATATGACGGAAAGGTGTTCAATTCAAAATTCAATGAAAAGAATTTTGGCGGATACCTTGGGTACAATGGCGGCTGGGGTTTCAGTCATTTGCTTTTCAGCAGGTTTAACCAGCAGGTGGGTATTGTGGAAGGCGACAGGGATGCTGATGGCGATTTTATCAAACTGCTGCCCGGTGGCGGCGAGCAGAAAGCCACCAAGGAAGATTTCAGAAGTACCACACCGGTAGTGCCTTACCAGCGCATCATCCATACAAAAGTTTCAACTGACAACAGCATTAACTTGGGCAAAAACAGGTTGGCGTTTAATGTTGGATTACAGCGCAACCAGCGGCAGGAATTTGGTAACCCTGATGATTCTAAAGAAATCGGGAACTATTTTGATACCAGAACACTTACCTATACAGCCCAGTTTCACCTGGCAGAGATAAAGGGATGGAAGATGTCGCTGGGTGGCAATGGAATGGCGCAGGATCATAAAAACCCGGGGCTGGAATCGCTGATACCGGAATACAAAATTTTTGACATCGGGGGCTTTTTCTACACACAGAAAAGCTTTAAAAAAATTAACCTGAGTGCAGGCATACGATACGATAACCGCAATCTTGATTCAAGGCAACTGCTGGATGGTGGAAACGAACTGGTACCAGCATTCAAAAAGACTTTTGCTAATTTTTCAGGTGCAGCAGGTATTACCGCAGCACTTACCAACAACCTGAGTGTAAAACTCAATGTGGCCAGGGGTTTTCGTGCACCCAGCATACCCGAACTGGCCAGTAATGGTACACATGAGGGTACCAACCGCTACGAGTACGGCAGCCGCGACCTGAAGAGTGAAACCAGCCTGCAGTTTGATGGCGGATTTGAATTTAATACGGAACATTTTTCATTGATTACGGCTGCTTATTTTAACAGCTATGATAATTTTATTTTTTACCGCAAGCTCGAAGCAGCAGCAGGCGGCGACTCTGTGATCAATGTGGGCGGTGATGATATTACTGCTTTTAAATTTGATCAGCGCAGGGCAACCATCAGCGGTGCAGAAGTCACACTGGACTTTCACCCGCATCCGCTCGACTGGCTGCATATTGAAAATACTTTTTCTTTTGTAAGCGGCAGGTTTAAGGACAAAATTGAGTTTACAAACAATATACCCTTTATGCCTGCACCACGGTTACTTACAGAAATAAGGGCTGATTTTAATAAGGTGGAAAACAATATTCGTAACTTTTATTTTAAAGTACAGTTCGATAATAATTTCACACAGGAAAGGGTTTTCCAGGTGTACAATACCGAAACACCCACTCGGGGTTATACACTGATGAACCTTGGCATAGGAGCCGATTTTGTTACTGCTAAAAACAAGCCATTGTTCAGCCTTTACCTTACGGGCAATAATATTACAGATGTAGCTTATCAAAATCACCTCAGCCGCCTGAAGTATGCCGCCGAAAACCAGGCAACCGGCAGGCAGGGTGTGTTTGGCATGGGCAGAAATTTTAGTGTGAAGGTGAATATACCATTGAGCTACACAGTTAAGTGATTTTCTTATGTTTTGTTGTGATAAAGGCACCCCAAAAGGTGCCTTTAATTGTAATTGATATTTTGAGGTATTGCTTATGTAAGTCAGCAACCAGTATTGTTATAAGCCTTTGGGTTACCAGTATCAGCCTGTTTTACCGGTGCAGTTTTTTTTCAATTGCAGCCAGCCTTTTCTGAATGGCAATGATTTCTTTTTGCTGATTTTTTACTGTTTCAACCAGTATTGGTGTTAACCTGGTATAGTCAATTGATTTGTAGCCAGTGGCATCAGTAAAAACCAACTCAGGAAATAATTGCTCAACTTCCTGCGCAATAAATCCAATTTGCTTTTTATCACTGAAGTTCATACCGGGAAATTTTGCAGTATTCCAGTCATAGCTTACGCCATTCAGCAAAAGTATTTTTTCCGTGGGGTTTTCGAGGGCTGTGATATTTGTTTTGTACCGGGCATCTGAGCAGGCAGCAATAGCTCCTGTGTAACAAATATTACCGGCTACATGCAGTTTTTCTGTTGGTGTTGACGTGCCTATACCCACATTGCCATTATGCTTAATAACCAGTTGTGCTGCTAATCCATTTGTTGAAAAACCCATATCCGAATTGGCTGAATTACCATAGGGGTCTTCCAGCTTAAAAAAAGCACTGCCGCCACCAAGTCCTGTGGTAAAACCATTGCTTGAAATTCCGATTGTAAGTAAACCAGCTTGGTTGGTGCCATCATTCCTGTCTAATTTAATTGCAGCAGGAAGCATTCCCCTGTTCGATCCTGTTAGTATATGTAATGCGGCTCCGGTTGGATTATTGGTACCTATGCCTACATTGCCATTGGCAGCACTGGCATTAGGCGCTATTGCCCCACCCGGGCCATTGTAAACCCGAACCTGAGAAAATGTAACTGCTGATGCCAGTAGAAGGGTGAGTGTAATTCCTGTAATTTGTAACTTTTTCATAATAAATTTTTTGTTTTAATAATTAAATGATTTGATAAAAATGTATTGCCTTAATGCCTTGCAAGTTTTTCTCTTTCACCTTCTTAAGGTTCAGGGAGGTTACCGCACTTCAGCAACACCCTGCAAAACTGCGGCTAATCAGTAAGGTGGGCAATGTTGCCTTAACTGAAATATTACTGCTAACTAGCGAATTTGTATATCCGTTGTTTAACGGGGGTAGAAATGGTGAATCACCTGACAACAGAATTTCTGGCATGTCGTTTCTTTGTTGAGTAAAAGGTTTATATTTATTCTAATAACATCTAAAAACATTTAGTTATGCCAATTTTTTTTAAAAGTTTTCGTTCGCCGGTTGTATTGCTATCCATTGGGATGCTGCTAACCACCGGGGTAGCTGTTTTTTTTGCCTTTAAGTATTCTAAGCTTGCCGGGGAAATTGATATAGCGGGTACAGTAGATACGACAAAATGCGGGTCGTGTATAGGATATAATAATGTGAGTCCAGCAAAATGCCAGTTAGAATTGAATCTATTAAAACAAATGGCGTTTAATTATCAAAATTCTATCCCAACAACAGGAACTCGGTCTGTTTGGTTTAGCCTCGAAACGGTAAAGAAATTTATTTATAGTATTGAAAAAAAGACATGTAATACATGTGCAGGAAACTTAGGAATTCGAATGTATTTAGCACAATATCCAACGACAGGGCCTTCGGCTAGTTACACTGATTTAACTATTGTTGATGCCAATTACTCGGGAATCAATACTTTATTTATGGTGCCCACAGTTGATATAGGTAATTATCATTATGATTTTGATCCTGCATTTAGTTGTAATCCTTATAAACTACCTAAGATGGATACATCAGGTTATTATCCTCCGGGTGGAACAATTGTTACTGCTATAATGTCACAAAATCATGGAGATGCCTGCCCTCCGCCTCCACAAGGGCAGACATGCCCTCAAATAGGAGCATACTTCAACAAGTAAAATACTAAAAATGAATTTGTTTGATAGTATAAGATTTGGCGTTAAAATAATGGAAGGTCTTGCCTGCATAACAGGGTTTTTATGCTGGGCAAGGCTTTTTCCACGCTTTTGGCAGGCGTTCCCGTTTTACCTGCTTATGATAACCTGCTGTGAGTTTGCCGGCTGGTATATGATCAGGCATGGAATTAAAGGGTCATCAGCCATGTACAATTTTTTTGTAGTGCCAATGGAGTTTTTGTTTATTCACTTTTTATACTATAAAAATTTGCCCAAATATTTTCGGGCAACAGTACTCAGTTTATCTGTTATCTACCTGGTTTTTTGGATTGCCGAATATTTTTTCCTGAAACATTTTAACTGGGTTTGGTTATCTACATCTTATAATGCAGGCTGCATTACAATATTGATACTGGGTATTATATACTTTCTTCAATTGCTTAAATCAGAGAAAATAGTGGTTTATAAAAAGCAAATTTTTTATTGGGTTAATCTGGGCGTAATATTATTTTATGTGGGAACTTTTCCATATTATGCTATGCTTAAAACCTTATACGAAACAGAGCCTCAATTATTTGCTGTATTAATGTGGTGGCCTCCTTTACTAAACTATGTTATGTATGGCTTTTTTATTAAAGGTTTTTTATGCATCAATATCAAAGGGAAATAGTATTATTTATTGCAGCCTTTCTGGCTATTTTCCTGGCTTTTTTCGGGGGTATTATTTTATTTATCCGGCAGGCTAAAAAAAGCAAGACTGATTTTATATCGGAAAAAGAGATGATGGAAAGTAACCATAGCCGTGAAATCCTCTCCACACAGCTCGAAATACAAACCCAAACCATGCAGCATATCGGCCGGGAAATACATGACAGCGTGGGCCAGAAACTTACCCTTGCCAGCCTGTATGCCCAGCAACTGGCTTACGAAAACAAAGCCCCGCTGGTAAATGATAAGATTGACAGCATCAGCAACATTATCAATGAATCCTTAACAGAGCTGCGCCAGTTATCGAAATCCTTAACTGACGATAGTATAACAAACAACAGCATTGCGGCACTGCTGCAACAGGAATGTGATAAAGTAAACGTCACCCAACAATGCAGGGTGCAGTTTACGGCTGACATACAAAATCAGCAGCTTACTTACCAAACCAAAAGCATCCTGCTGCGCATTGTGCAGGAATTTCTGCAAAACAGCATCAAGCATGCCAGGTGCAGCAATATTGAGGTTTCCTTAATGGCAAAAGACGGTAAGTTACTGTTGCACCTGCAGGATAATGGTAAAGGATTTGACACAAAGGCGGTCACCAGCAATGGCATCGGGTTGAGTAATATGAAAAAAAGAGCAGCTGTAATTGGCGGAACCTGTCATTTTGAAAGCCGGCCCGGTGCAGGCACCAAACTGAGTATTGAAATGCCTTTATAAACGGGCAGATAAACATGTATGAAGCATTCTATTGTAATAGTTGACGACCATATCCTGATTGCAAAAGCATTGAGCGGCATTATTGAAAATTTTGCCGGCTTTGAAGTACTGTACGAGTGTGAAAACGGCAAAGTGCTGCAGGAAAGAATGGCCATTAAAAAAAATGTACCTGATATTGTTTTGCTCGATATCAGCATGCCGGTAATGGATGGTTTTGAAACGGCCCGGTGGCTGAGAGAATCGCATCCCGGCGTACTCGTGATGGCCCTGAGCATGCAGGATGATGAGCAGAGCCTTATCAAAATGATCAAAAGCGGGGCAAAGGGCTACCTGCTTAAGAATGTTCATCCTGCCGAACTGGAAAAAGCACTTGAAGCCCTGGTTAAAAATGGTTGCTATTATCCCGACTGGGCCACCAGCAAAGTGTTCCTCAGCCTTGGCGCAGCAGCTGACGCACCAGAGGGGGCAGTAAAAATTACCGAACGGGAAAAGGAATTTCTCAGCTATTCTGTTACCGAAATGGGGTATAAGGAAATTGCAGAAAAAATGTTTTGCAGTCCCCGTACTGTGGAGAGTTACCGGGATGCGTTGTTTGAAAAACTGGGACTTAAAACAAGAGTGGGACTTGCCGTATATGCCATGAAAAACGGGTATGCCTGAAATGCCCCGGTTATTTTGAGTGATACTATTATTTAAAATCGCAAAATGTTTACCTTGCTGCCATGTATAAAGGTAATCTGATTTTTGCAGCCCTTCTGTGCCTCTCCCCCTTTGTATACCAGTGCAGTGCCCAAAATTTCGAGATCAATCTCCTGAAGAAAATTAATGCCCGGGAAACTTCTTTTAAAAACAGCTACCTGGAAGCCAATGCGTCTTCAGTAACGGTTACCAGCATTGGTGTACCTGTATCCACTTTTATTATTGGTCTGATTAAGCATAATAAAAAATTACAGCAGGATGGTATTTACATGGCTGGCGGCTACCTGTTATCTGCAGTACTTACACAATCCATAAAAAGTATAGCCGGGCGTAAGCGGCCGTTTGAAACATATAGCTTTATCATAAAGAGAGATGATGAAAAAGGTGGCCATTCCTTTCCATCTGGTCATACTTCGGCAGCATTTTGCACCGCAACTGAGCTGGCCCTGCGTTACCACCAATGGTATGTAATTGTACCATCATACCTTTTTGCCGGCACTGTGGCATGGGCACGCATGTACCAGGGTGTGCATTACCCGGCTGATGTATTGGCAGGCGCACTGCTGGGTGCTGGCAGTGCCTGGCTGGGCTGGAAATTTCAGCAATGGCATGACAGGAAAATCAGTAGAAGCAACAATAGAGCGCTTCCCGGTAATCCCCGGTTTTAACACAGGCAGGTTAGTGATTATTCAGGATCAATAGTAAGTGTTCGGGCTTAGAGCATCTGCAGGCCGATTTTCAGCAGGGCAAGCAGTTGCGTTTTACAGCTAATACCAATTACACATACGAATTAGTCCAACTGTTTGTGGTATAATGCCGACCTACTTTGGATTAGCTTAGAAATGATTGGACTATTTAATAAGTAGCGTCGGTATAAGCATTTTATGAAACCCTCATATTTATTATTTATATTTCCGGATAAATTTCTCATTATGCCAAAACAGCTTTTGATATTGTGCCTGCTATTGATGGTAAGTACTGCATATGCACAGCCTGCCGGGGATACTGCTGAGCTCAATAATTATTTTAAACCCATGAAATGGAGATGCATCGGCCCTTTCCGCGGCGGCAGGTCCAATTGCGCCACTGGCGTAGCGGGTAACCCCGGTGTATATTACCAGGGCACTACCGGTGGCGGACTCTGGAAAACAGAGGATATGGGTATTACATGGAACAACATATCAGACGGATATTTCAAAACAGGCTCTGTTGGTGCTGTGGCTGTTGCAGACAGTGACCCGAATATTGTGTATACGGGTATGGGGGAGCATGCCGTGCGGGGTGTAATGACACACCATGGCGATGGTGTATATAAATCAACTGATGCTGGTAAAACATGGAAGAAAATGGGGCTGGAGCTGACGCAGCATATTGCCCGTATTGTTATTCATCCACGGGACCCGAACATTGTATATGTGGCGGCGCAGGGTGCCCTTTACAGCAAGTCAAAGGAAAGAGGCATTTATAAATCCGCAGATGGCGGCATTACCTGGAAAAAAGTATTGTATGTGGATGAGCAAACCGGCTGTGCCGAAATATCCATGGATATGAGCAACCCGCTGATTTTGTATGCTGCCATGTGGGAGCATGGGCGCCTGCCCTGGAAGGTGATTAGCGGTGGCAGCGGCAGCGGATTGTACAAATCAACTGATGCCGGGGAACATTGGGTAAAGATGACAGAAGGCCTGCCAAAAGAAATGGGCAAAATGTCCATTACCGTGTGCCGCTCTAATTCCGAAAAAGTATACGCACTGATTGAAAGCGATTCCGAAAAAGACGAAGGCGGGCTCTATATATCAACCGATGCAGGAAAAAGCTGGAGCCAGGTATCAAACGATCACCACCTGATTCAAAGGGCATGGTATTATATTGAAATGTTTCCCGACCCCAATAATGATAATACCATTTATGTGCTGAGTGCATCCGCTTTCAAATCCATCGACGGGGGAAAAACCTGGGAAGATATTGGCAACACACATGGCGATTATCACAACCTCTGGATCAACCCGGCCAATTCCAACAATATGATTATTTCTGATGATGGCGGCTCAGCCATTACTTTTAACGGAGGTAAAACATGGAGCAGCCAGAACAACCAGCCCACAGCACAATTTTACCGCATTAATACGGATAATCTTTTTCCTTATAATATCTATGGTGGTCAGCAGGACAACAGCTCGGTAAAAATTGCCAGCAGGGAACCGGGGAGCGGAGGTATAGGTACATCTTCCTGGACTTATTCGGCAGGTGGCGAAAGTGCTTTCCTGGCTTTTAATCCCGATGACCCGCAATATGTGCTGGGAGGAAGTTACCAGGGTACCATCGAAGTATTAAACACAACAGCAAAAGCCAGTACCAATATTATGGCTGCGCCTATCCAGTATTTAACCCGTGATGCAAAAGACATGAAGTACCGTTTTAACTGGAACGCCCCCATCATCTGGAGCAAACACAACCCTGGTACTTTTTATCATGGTTCGCAATATTTACTCCGTACAACTGACATGGGAAAAACCTGGACAGAAGCTTCACCTGATTTGACAAGGAATGAAAAAGAAAAGCAGGGCAAACCCGGTGTGCCTTATACCAATGAGGCGGTAGGCGCAGAAAATTATGGCACACTGGCTTATGTTATAGAATCACCGCATGAAAAAGGGATAATCTATACCGGTAGTGACGACGGTCTTGTTTTTTTAACAAAGGATAATGGCGCACACTGGCAAAACATAACACCTGCAGGTTTGCAGGAATGCCTGATTAATGCCATTGAAATATCACCTTTTGATAAGGCTACAGCCTATATTGCCACTACAAGGTATAAGTTTAATGACCATACACCGGGTTTGTACAAAACAACTGATTATGGCAAAACATGGGTGAAAATCAACAACGGTATTCCTGGTGGTGCTTTTACAAGAGTGGTAAGGGAAGATACAGAGAGAAAGGGGCTGCTTTTTGCAGGAACTGAAACAGGGATTTTCATCTCATGGAACGGAGGACTGAAATGGGAACCTTTTCAGCTGAACATACCCGTTACCCCCATTACCGATTTGAAAATTCATAAAGGAAACCTGGTTGCCTCCACATCCGGCCGCTCCTTCTGGATACTGGATGACCTGGCAGTGCTGCGCCAGTATAAAAAAGATACGGCCTTTGCTGTTTTTACACCATCACCGGCATACCTCATCAATGGCTCCAGTGAACTGGATGGAAACAGCGCTGATTTTACCGGATTGGCTGCATCCCGTGGCGTTAATCCCTCAACCGGGGTGGTCATCTATTACCAGTTACCGGCAGTAAAAGATTCACTTCAGCTTGTAATGGAAATAAAAGATGAGGCTGGCAATAGTATTCACAGTTTCAGCTCTAAAAAAGATGCTGGCTATAAAAAGTATGATGGCGGCCCTCCGGCAGAACCTGTTTTGTCAAAAGAAAAAGGCCTGAACCGTTTTGTGTGGAATATGCGCCACGCTACCATGCCCGGCGTACCCGATGTATATATTGAGGCAGGCTACCGGGGCCACAAGGCTGTTCCGGGTAAATACAGCATTACACTCAGGGCCGGGGCAGATAAAGTATCAACCATTGCAGAGGTACTGGTAAATCCCATGTACCCGGCAACAGCTGGTGATTACAGGGAATACAACAGCATTATGACCGGCATGGAAAATAAATTGACCGCCATGCACAACATGATCAATACCCTGTATGCAAAACGGGAACAGCTGGAATCGTTGCTGGCTACCCTGGCTGATGAAAAATACGCTGCACTGAAAAAAGAAGGTGATTCACTGGTAAAGAAAATGAAGGTATGGGATGAGGAAATGATTCAGCGCAAAACCAAAGTGTATGATGATGCAGATAATTACCCGGCAAAATTTACAGCCAATTACCTGTTTCTCATCAACCAGACGGAAAGTGACATACCACGGGTGAACCAGCCATCGCTGGACAGGATGAAAGAGCTGGACGCCCAGTGGGCAATATTGGAAGACAGGGGAATTGAAATGCTGAAAACACTTATTCCTGCATTCAATACCAGGCTGTGGAATGCTGGTGTGGGGGCGGTGTGGAAGAATTAGCAAAAAAATCCCCGGCCATTAATACCCCGGGATTTTCCTGCGGATAATTGATTAATTTCGGCAAATGATAGACCTCAGTATTAACGTACCGGCACTGCTCTTCCCGGCCATTACCTTGCTGATGCTGGCATATACCAACCGCTTTCTGTCGCTGGCATCGCTGGTGCGCAAGCTGCACAGTGAATACATACAGGGAGGCAGGGAAAAAAATGTCCTCAGCCAGATAAAAAATATCCGCAGCAGGCTCAACCTCATCCGTTATATGCAGGGTTTTGGTATCCTGAGCTTTTTTTGCTGTGTGTTGTGTATGTACGTCATCTTCAGGGGTATGATGGAGCTGGCCCATATAATATTTGCATTCAGCCTCCTTTTTTTATTAACCTCCATTGTGCTGTCGCTGATTGAAATCAACAAAAGCACCAAAGCCATTGAGCTTGAGCTAAGTGATATTGAAGAACTGGACAAGAACAATATTTTTACCGATATGTTCAGCAAGGAAGACCGGTTGTAAAGAGCCACAACTATTGCACACAGTCATTTTGCAAGCTGTTGCCAGTCATCTTTCAGCATGGCATACAGGCACAGGTCGATAAAATGGTTGTACAGCAATTCTCCCCGGTGAATGATGCCCTCTTTTTTAAAACCGAGCCTTTCGGCCACAGCCTGGCTTTTGAGGTTGCCGGTACCGCATTTTATTTCTATCCTGTTAATGTCGGGTGAAGCAAAAGTGTGGTTGATAAGTGCAGTGCAGGCTGTGTGAACAATACCTTTTCCCGAAAAACTTGCGCCCAGCCAGTAACCAATGGCACCAATTTTATTTTGACTGTCAATATTATACAGGCCAATCCTGCCTGCAGCCAGGCCATTGTGCATGATCATGTAGGCGTAATCAGTACCCCTGGCTTCCTTTATTTGAGACTGGGCAATAAAGTTGAGGAAGTGGTCAGCTGTCTGCATATGATCCACCCACGGTAACCATTGCCGCAAATGTGGCCGGTTGGCATTTACCAGCTCAAGCAGTGGCTCTGCATGCCTTTCTTCCATGGGTTCCAGCCTTATTGTTTCGCCTGCGGTAATCAGCATGTAAAAGAATTGTTGAAGTATATGATGGTAAAGCTAACAAATTGGATGTATAAATGAGGCAGGATTCAGCCGGGGCAGGTGATTTATTTTACAAAAACATGAAAATCAACGATTTGTATTTTTAATTAGGCCGCCTTTACCGGCATAGTACAAATGCGCTTCTGCGGCAATATGGCTTGTTGTTCCCGCAGTTTTAAGGGTGCATTTCAAATTGTCGCTTTATTTTTTGGTTGTGGGCGGTGGGGACACCGCCCACGGCTCACTGCCCTGGTGGGCGAGGACACCCACCAGTGACAATTATATATAACCTACCCCTATTAAATTGATAATCAGCATTATAGAAAATCCGTTCGCCGCTGGTTAAAGACCTGTCTTTGCCGGCAGGCAGGCACAGGCGGCGGCGAAAAAGATAGATGAGTTTCAAATTCGAACATTCGTAATTCATCATTCATACTTCGTATTTTGGTTATTGAAGCAGTTTTGCAGCCCGGCCCGCTGCTCGGGGAATTTGAAATGCACCCAGTTTTAAGCTTAACACCCATTACAACTAATTTTCACTACCTTTGCACCCCTAAAACCAAGCGGGTAAACGGTTTTGGTGCAGAATGTATGCAGCTTAGAGACAAAATAGATATGACGCGGCTGCCGCAGCACATTGCCATTATAATGGATGGTAATGGCCGCTGGGCAAAGGAAAAAGGGCAGGACCGCCTTTTTGGCCATTTCCATGGAGTGGAAAGTGTGCGCAATATCACCGAAGGCTGTGCCGAACTGGGTATTGGTTATCTTACTCTGTATGCCTTCAGCACCGAAAACTGGGACAGGCCTGAGTACGAAGTGACAGGGCTGATGGAGTTGTTGGTAGATACCATCCGCAAAGAAGTGGCTACATTGAACAAAAACAATGTAAAACTGCATGTAATAGGCGACATGGAAATGCTTCCTGAGAGTGCCCGGAATGAATTAAAGGAAGCGCTGGAAGAAACAGCAGCCAATACCGGGCTTAACCTGGTAATGGCACTCAGCTACAGCAGCCGCTGGGAGCTGGTAAATGCCGTTAAAAAAATAGCTGCCGATGTACAGCAGGGCATACTGCAGCCAGGCGACATTTCGCAGGAAACCCTGCAGAAATACCTTGCTACAAGCGGCTTTCCCGATCCTGAACTGATGATCCGTACAAGTGGCGAGTACCGTATAAGCAACTTTTTGCTCTATCAGCTTGCCTATGCAGAGTTGTACTTCACCAATACCAGGTGGCCCGACTTTCGCAAACACAACCTGTACGAGGCGATTCTTGACTTTCAGCAGCGGGAAAGAAGGTTTGGTAAAACGGGTGAACAGGTGAAACAGGAAACGACAGGAGATATATAAACAAGTGATCATATTCAGGCAAAGGCTAAAATTTAGTTAAAAAATTGCCTTTTTAACAGTAAGATTTATAAAACATAGTGCAAGGTTGGCAGCATTTAACAAATAGTTTTAAATATTGGGGTTAATTTGCCGGCTGTATAAAACATAATTTGATGTTAAGTATTTACAAGAAACTATTTACTGCTTTATTCGTACTGGGTGCTGGCACACCCCTGCTTGCACAGGTAACCAGCGATACCACGCCGGTTTCCATAAACCCTCAGTTGCAGGAAATTTACAACTCAAAATTCCCAAAGGAATATACCCTTGCCGGTATTACCGTTTCCGGCACACAATCTTTTGATGAGTCGCTCATCATTTCCATTTCGGGCCTGGCCATAGGCGACAAAATACAGATACCCGGTACAGATGCCTTCAGCAAGGCCATCAACAACCTGTGGAGGCAAAGCCTTATTTCTGACGTTAAAATTTACCTTACCCGCCTTGAAGAAAGGAATTTATATATTGAAATTGCACTAAAAGAAAGGCCAAGACTCACAGATTTTAAATTTATCGGGGTTAAAAAGGGAGAGCGTGACGACCTGGAAGGCAAAGTGCAACTGTCAAAGATGAGGGTGGTTACTGAAAATATGAAGCTGAGTGCATTGGAAGCCATCCGCAAATTCTACTCAGATAAAGCGTACAGGAACGTGGATATTAAGATGGAAGAGGAAGTGGATAATTCAACACCCAACGCCATCCGCCTTAATTTTTACATCAATAAGGGAAGAAAAGTAAAAGTTAACTCTGTAAACTTTACAGGTAATGATAATGTAACTGACCTGAAGCTGAAAAAACAACTGAAAGGAACCAAGGAAATGACGAGGATCAGCCTTTCGCCAGAGAAAGTAATAAGCCCTTACAGCGACAGTGCCAAATCCGCCAGCTTTAAAGAATACCTGAATGAAAACGGGCCCCTGTCCATCAGTAAAACAAAGGAATACCTGGATCCTTATTTCAGGATGAAACTGTTCAGCTCATCAAAGTTCAACGATAAGAAATATGAAGAAGATAAAGAGCGCCTGCTGGAATACTACAACTCCCTGGGCTTCAGGGATGCCATTATAGAAGCGGATACACAGTTTTACAATAAGAAAGGGAATATCAATGTTGACATAAAGGTAAAGGAAGGACATAAGTATTATTTTGGCAACATCGTTTGGAGAGGGAATACAAAATATCCCGATTCCATACTGAACCTGCTGCTGGCAGTAAAAAAGGGCGATACTTATAACCTGGATATACTCAACAAGCGGCTTGGTAAGCAACTTTCTGCCGAAGGCGGCGACATCAGCAGTTTGTATATGGATGATGGTTACCTCTTCTTCAGGGTGGATCCTGTTGAAACAGCCGTGTACAACGATACCATCGACTACGAAATCAGGATGATGGAAGGGCCGCAGGCCAACTACGGCAACATCACCATCAGTGGTAACGATAAAACAAAAGAACACGTTATACGCCGGGAACTGAGAACTGTGCCGGGCGATAAATTCAGCCGTTCAGATATCATCCGTACACAGCGTGAACTATCGCAATTAGGATATTTTAACCCGGAAAAAATTAACCCGAATGTAGTGCCCAACCAGGAAAATGGTACTGTGGACATCAACTGGGGAGTAGAGGAAAAATCATCCGATCAGCTGGAACTGTCGGCAGGCTGGGGCGGTGGCATCGGCTTAACCGGTACACTGGGTATCACGTTCAATAACTTTTCCATCTTTAACATATTCAAAAAGTCAAGCTGGGATCCCTTGCCATCAGGCGACGGGCAGAAGCTGAGTGCAAGGATACAATCCAATGGCCGTGCATTCCGCTCCTACAATTTCTCTTTTACCGAACCATGGCTGGGGGGTAAAAAGCGCAACTCCTTTACAGTAAGCTTCTTCAATACAAAATATGCCAATGCATTCGACCAGTTTGGAAGTTTCTGCCGTGCCTGTGGTGATACCTCCTTCATCAAAACCATTGGCGTATCTGTATCACTTGGTAAGCAGCTGAAATGGCCCGATGACTTTTTTACACTTATTTATTCACTCAACTTTCAGCAGTATAAGCTCAAGAATTACGGCAACGTATTCCAGGGACTCAGCAATGGTACATCCACTAATATAAGTGCCAAAATAACCTTACTGCGTAATTCGGCAGGCCCCAATCCCATTTTTCCTACAAGCGGGTCAAACTTTATGCTCAGCGGACAGTTTACATTGCCCTATTCGCTTCTTGGTCTTACAAAAGAAACAGACAACCAGTTTAAGTTGCCTGAGTTTCACAAGTGGCGCTTTACCGGAGACTGGTATGTGCCCATCGGCCGTGCAAGGGGCGAAGAAAGGAATAAGCAATTCATCTTGAAAGCCTCTGCCAAGTATGGCTTTATAGGCCGGTACAACACCAAGCTGAAAATATCACCGTTTGAGCGTTTCCAGGTGGGAGACGCCGGGTTGAGCAACAACTTTGCACTGCTGGGGTATGATATTATTGCACACAGGGGTTACCCGGTGTATGAAACCAGCAATCCAAAGTCGAACCCCGATAACGGAAATGCAAGAGAATTTTTCACTATTTTTAATAAGTACACGCTGGAACTGCGTTACCCCTTCAGTACCAATCCCAGCAGTACAATTTATGGTCTTGCCTTTTTTGAAGCAGCCAACGGGTGGTACGATTTTAAAAGCTACAACCCCTTTAAGCTGCGCCGTTCGGCCGGTTTGGGTATGCGTTTCTTCCTGCCAATGTTTGGCCTGCTTGGGTTTGATTATGGCATAGGGTTTGACAGGATAAGGGCAGGTGAGCCATTTAAAAATGCCACTAAATTCACATTCATGCTTGGTGTGGAAGCAGATTAATAATTTTTAAACCAGATAAACGAAAATGAAAAAATTCATCCTTCTTGCATTTGTTTGCACAGCCCTTGCTTTTGGTGCTCAGGCGCAACGCTATGCAGTAATCGACAGCAAATACATACTGGAAAAATTGCCAGAGTACAAGGAAGCACAAAAAAAGCTTGACCAGTTCAGCGAGCAGTGGCAGCAGGAAGTGGACCTTAAGCAGGCCGCACTGGACAAAATGTACAAAGATTACGATGCTGAGCAGGTAATGCTGGGCGACGAACTGAAGAAAAAAAGGGAAGACGAGCTGTATAATAAGGAAAAAGAACTGCGTGACCTGCAAAAAAAGCGTTTTGGCTACGAGGGCGACCTCTTTAAAAAGCGGCAGGAACTGGTTAAACCCATACAGGACAGGGTATACAATGCCGTTCAGCGCCTGGCCGTTGAAAAAAGTTACGATTTTATTTTGGATAAAAGTGAAGGAATTACCGTTATCTTTGCCGACCCCAAACTTGACAGGAGTGAGGATGTGCTGAGGTTTCTGGGTGTTAAATAAATCTTAAAAGCGAAAAGCAACGCAACTGATAAACCTGATTTTTAAACTATAAAAGATAAAGCAAATAAAAAAAGTAATGAAAAAGATTGTACTAATAGGCATGATGGCAGTAAGTATGCTGGGTTTTTCCAATACCAGTTCTGCCCAGGGAAAAATCGGGTACATCAATACTGAAGAGTTGATGGGTTCAATGCCTGAATCAGAAAAAGCAAGTAAAGACCTGAACGAATACCAGGCTTTGCTGCAACAGCAAAATAATGACCTGATAAAGGAACTGAACGAAAAGGACAGCCTTTTTGTAAGAGATTCGAGCAAACTTTCTGAAGTGCAGAAGAAATTCAGAAGGGATGAACTGATCAAATTGTACCAGGAAGTGCAGGGCTTTAACCAAAAAGCACAGGAAACACTGCAAAACCGTCAGCAGGAATTGCTGGTACCCATCCGCAACAAAGCAATGGATGCCATTAAAGCAGTAGCTAAAGAAAATGCTTATGCTTATATACTCGATATCAATTCAGTAATTGTAGGCCCTCCGGGTGATGATGTACTGGCATTGGTAAAAAAGAAACTGGGTATTAAAGATCCGGCTCCTGCAGCACCAGGCGGAGCAAAGCCCCCAATAAAAGCAGGCGGTAACTAAGCACAGTATAAAATTTTTAAGAGCCATCTTGCAAAAGGTGGCTCTTTTAGTTGACGGTTGACGGTTTACAGCTATGGAACGTTGTAAGGTGAGCGATTACATTCCTCTATGTCAATGGCCCCCCATCAAAGGTTTTTGGACCATAGTCGATGGGTTCAGTGAACCATTGTCCTGTTCACCGTCCTCTGTCAACCGTCAACCCTTCCCCACTGTCAATTTTCAATCTTAATTTTCAACTATCCACTACCTTTACGTTTTCATTTCCATTTATGCAGCAACCCATCGGTGTTTTCGACAGTGGCTATGGCGGCCTTACCATATTAAAGGAAATAGCAGCAGTGTTGCCGGCCTATGACTATATTTACCTGGGTGATAATGCCCGTACCCCTTACGGCACCCGCAGCTTTGATACGGTTTACCAATATACACTTGAATGTGTTAACTGGTTCTTTAAGCAGGGCTGCAGCCTGGTAATACTGGCTTGTAATACTGCATCTGCCAAGGCCCTGCGCACTATCCAGCAAAACGACCTGGAGCGTATTGCCCCGGGTAAAAGAGTACTGGGGGTAATACGACCCACTACCGAAGTTGTGGGCAGGTATACCCAAACCGGTCATGTGGGCATATTGGCTACTAACGGTACCGTCCAATCCGGCTCTTACCCCATCGAAATAAAAAAATTCTTTCCGCAGGTTCAGGTACACCAGCAGGCCTGCCCCATGTGGGTGCCGCTGGTGGAGAACAATGAACACAACAGTGCCGGGGCAGATTATTTTGTAAAAAAAAGCATTGACAGCCTGCTGCTGCAGGGGCCGGATATAGATACGGTATTGCTTGGCTGCACCCATTATCCGCTGTTGCTGCCAGCCATAGAGCAACACCTGCCACCAGGAATAACAGTAGTAAGCCAGGGAGCCATTGTGGCTGAGAGCCTTAAAAACTACCTGCAGCGCCACCCGGAAATAGACAGGGAATGCAGCAAAACCGGGAAAATGGCCTTTTATACTACAGATTCAGCCGAAAGTTTTGACAGTGCAGCTGCCATTTTTTTTGGAAAACAGGTAAAATCGCAGCATACGGCACTATAATTTGTATAAATCCGCCAAAAAATTGATTTTACGGCCCTGAATTTAAAAAAATCGCCTTACCTTCGCCGTCCTTTCACAAGCAGCAGAATATGGTGATTTTGCTGGGTTTGAACAGAATTTGAAAAAATATTTTTGTAAAAGGAAAATTGTAAAAAATGGCAAATAAAAAACGCACATACCAGCCCCACAAACGTCGTCGTAAATCTGTACACGGTTTTCGTGAGCGGATGGCAACAGCCAACGGTCGCAAGGTACTGGCAAGCCGCCGCAGGAAGGGTCGTAAAAAACTGACTGTTTCCAGCGAAAGGGTTGATAAGAAATAATACATCCGGCATGCTGCTGCAGCAACCGGAATATCATAATTACGCCTTCAAAGCAATTTGAAGGTTTTTTTATTTGTACTTTGGAAAAGCAACAACGATATACGCTTGGCAAAACAGAAAGGCTCAAAAGCCGTAAGATCATTGAGCAGTTGTTCAAAGAGGGCAAGTCGTTTTCCAGTTTTCCCTTCAGGGTATTGTACATAATGGTTAATAAAGATGCTGCTGCCGTTCCGTTAAAGCAACAGCAGGCAGCACCGCTGCAATGCGGTTTTGGAGTAAGTACCAGGCATTTTAAAAAAGCGGTGCACCGCAACCGGGTAAAGCGTTTGCTGAGAGAAGCCTGGCGCCTGCAGAAAAACGAACTGCAGCAACTGCTTGAATACCGGCAAAAGCAGCTGGCTGTTTTTGTAATTTACACCGGTAATGAGCTGCCGCTGTATCCATTGGTATATGAAAAAGCCGGCAGCATCCTCAAAAGGTTAATAGAAAAAATTGACAGAGCACAACCATAACATTACTGGCGGTGATGAGGGAGGCCGGCAAGTGCCTGCTACCAAAAGTGTATGGGCAATACTCAGTTTACCCTTTATTGTTTTAATAAAGCTGTACCAATGGATCATTTCGCCCTGGCTGGGCAATAAATGCCGCTACACACCCACTTGCTCGCATTACGGCATTGAGGCATTTAAAAAATACGGCCCCATAAAAGGGATGTGGCTTACTATCAAAAGGATATCCCGCTGTCATCCCTGGGGAGGTCATGGCTACGACCCTGTTCCATAGGGCATATCAGGGCTTTGTTGCCATTGCATCCTGCTGTTTCTTTTTTCGCCTCCTGATAAAAAACCAGGTCAGCCCGCCAAGTGCAGCACCCGTTAAAGCACCGAGCAATACATTTTTAATG
Source organism: Chitinophagales bacterium (assembly GCA_031375675.1). Lineage (GTDB taxonomy): Bacteria > Bacteroidota > Bacteroidia > Chitinophagales > Chitinophagaceae > Ferruginibacter. The sequence goes on along the minus strand of JANMIG010000110.1, from coordinate 5,194 downwards.
GTATGGTTCCTGGTAACTTTTTCAGCATCCAGCACCAATTGTTTGTTATTGATGCTGTCTTTATTGGCAGTTTTTACAATTTCATTTTCGTTGGAAAGTTCCTCCTGCATATAGCGGATGGAATCGCCCCGCATGCCATTGAGCAGCAGCACATAATCGGGGTCGTAATAGTTGGCGAAAGTGATGGTATCCGTTGATTTATTTGTTTTTTTATGAATGCCCCAGAACCATGCTTCATCCGGCGCACCACCACTGCCGGGTATTACAAGGCTGGTGTCAGCCGTTACGATGATAGTGGTATCCTGGTAATGTTTTTTCCAGTAAAGGGTATAATCGCTCAAACTTGTTACGTTTTGCAGTGTAATCTTGCTGGGATGATTGGTAGCTTTGCCGGGGGTATCGGCCAGAGCAGTAAGTATATTGCCGCTTGAAAAAAGGATAATCAATAACTGCTTCATGTAATACTTTTTAGACTTTTAATGTATACCTGACTGATCTTGGTATAATGCCGGCAGACACTGAATTACAGCCCTTGGCAAAAGACCTTTTTTATGTCTCGTCGGTATAAATTATTTTGCAGGAACAAAATACAATAAAAAAACTGCAACCCCAAAAGGTTGCAGTTTCACTTATCAGGTATAAAATTCTCTTACTTCGCCGCAGCAAACCTTTCCTCCACCTTGCTCCAGTTCACCACGTTCCAGAAAGCCTCCAGGTATTTGGCACGCAGGTTCTGGTAGTGCAGGTAATAAGCATGCTCCCACACATCGCAGCCCAGTACCGGTGTGCCTTTTACTTCGGCCACATCCATCAACGGGTTATCCTGGTTGGGCGTGGAAGAAACTTCCAGCTTGCCGTCTTTTACTATCAGCCAGGCCCAGCCGCTGCCAAAGCGGGTAATACCGGCATTGTTAAATTTTTCTTTAAATGCATCAAAAGTGCCAAATGCCGCATTGATGGCATCTGCCAGGGCACCTGTGGGTGCGCCGCCTGCGCCCGGGGCCATGCTTTCCCAAAAGAAGGTATGGTTCCAGTGGCCGCCGCCATTGTTGCGTACCGCAGGGCTGATGCTGCCCGCTGCAGCTACCAGTGCTTCAATTGTTTTGCCCTCATTGTCAGTGCCTGCAATAGCTTTGTTCAGGTTATCTACATAAGCCTGGTGGTGCTTATCGTGATGAATCTGCATTGTTTTGGTATCAATATGCGGTTCCAGTGCTTCGTAAGCATACGGTAATGGTGCTAATGTAAATGCCATAATAATAATTGTTTAACAGCCAGTGGCTGTGATGAATGAATTGTATAAGATAGCAACAAATTTACAACAGGAAGGTTGAATTGCTTGCCGGGGAATTGTAAATCTTTCTAAAATCGCAAATAGGCTATTGCAGTATTCCGCTAAAAGACTGTTGTAACCTTGTCAGCCGCTCTTCATATTGTACAAGATACAAGGATTTTGCATCAGGGGTTAAATAACTGTTGCTTATAAGCGTAAGCACCTTTTGCTGGCGGGTAATATACGGAAGCAGCATACGCCTGACCCGTTGCGGCAGCAAGCCTGTACGGGTACCAAATTCCACAAAATCATCATAAGCATAATAACCATAACTCTTATAACTGGGGTATTCATAATCTTTATCATACAGTCCGTCAGTAAGGGCAAGATCACTATCGTTAATATGCAGGCTGGTATTAATAAGGTCGTAGGCAGGTGCCAGCATGGCTTGCCCGTTTGCTGTACAGTCGAGCCGTGCAAAGTTTTTAAGGTGCGCATCGCCATTGCTGAACAGGTAATTGAAAACTACCATTTTAAACAATTGCTCTTTTGCCTGGATAGCTGCCGGTATGTATTGATCAATCAACATGGCTATGCCTGCATAACTGTATTTGTATTTATAATCGGTTCCTGCAGTTTGTGTGGTTGCGCCAGCCAGTGTTGCGAAGTCTTCCTTCAGGCAGTGTTTGCCATTTGCCAGTACATCAAAGCGTTTTGTAATATAGGCTGGAGCGCCATCTGCAAAAAAGATGAGCCCATTAGCTGCAGTTGATAGTTTGTACACCTGCGCAGCTATCTGCATGGTAAGGTGTTCGTTTGCGGGCAATTGATCAGCAATGCTCAAATTTCCGGAAATGGGTTTTAATATATGGGTGCCGCCACCCGCCGCCAGTTTTAAATGTTTTCCTTCCTGGCGCAGTGAATATTTTTCCTGTACGCCAGAAATGGAAATCCGCAGTTTGTTGGCCAGCAGCGGGTCGTTAGTGTCGGGCAGGCCGGCAGGTAAGGAAAATGGCAGTACATGACTTACTTTCTCTCCATCAAAAAGTAATTTGCGGCACTTTGGTGAGTAAGAGCTGAAACCCGGCTGCAATGTTCCGGGGCAAACTGTAATATCATTTAATACATTCATTCAGTTTCTTTTACTGTAATGGCTCCAATACTTTCAGCATCTGCTGTTTGCAGCAGTAAGCCAAAATCATCGGCTTCATCAAGTTTAAGCATGCGGCATTGTAATTTGCGGTTGGCCCCTTCGCTAAGCATATTAAAAAAAAACGGGAACAGTATTTCGCTTTTATGCAACTGTTTATTTTTTGGAATGGTTACACTTACAGGAGGCATTATCGGGTTGTTAAAATATACAGTGTCATAAATAAACTCATAACCGCCCTTATCCAGCTCCAGCACCTGGCCTGCCAATAGTTTATTGCAGTACACATTCCCTTTACGCATTTGTTACCTGTTTGGTTTGTATAGTAAGCTCCAACCCAAGTACATCAAGTATTTTGTACCAATTAAGTAAGCTGGCCTGGCCGGTACCTTTTTCCATACTCCTTATTGTACGCAGGCTTATGCCGGTAAGCTCGGCAACATCGCTTTGGGTAAACCCCAGCAGCGACCGTTTTTTTTTAATAGTCTGCCCCATATCAATAATCGTATACATATTGCAGAATATGGTACAAATATAGTTAAATTTTATTTAGGCAATATTTTGCCGATTTTTCACTTTTGTTATAAAATCATCCATTAATTTACCTTAAAGGGTAATATATTGCCTCTTTTTAGATTAAAAAATATTATATACTAAGCTATTACGCAAAATATCAGCGCCTTGCCTTAAAAAAAGCCTTCATCAGCGAAGCTGCATCCTCTTGTAAAACACCGCTCACCAACTCCGTTTTGGGGTGAAAGGGATTATTGGGGGCAGTACATCTGCGGTGACCGTTCTTTTCATCAGCTGCACCCCATACAATGCGCCCGATTTTGCTCCAGTACAGTGCTCCTGCACACATCAGGCAGGGTTCCAGTGTTACATATAAGGTGGCATCGGATAAATATTTGCTGCCCAGGAAATTAAAAGCAGCGGTAATGGCAATGATTTCAGCATGGGCCGTACTGTCGTTCAGCAGTTCTACCTGGTTGTGGCCCCGGCCAATGATGCGGTTGTTCATTACCACCACGGCACCCACCGGCACTTCACCTGCGTCAAATGCATTTTGAGCCTCCCTCAGCGCCTGCTGCATGTAATGTTCATCCGTCATACTGTAGTTTTATGCTATCTTGTATCAAAATTATAGGTTATGTTCGATATCCAGCCGGTAAATGCCATGCGCCGATATTATGACAGCGGAGCTACCCGCAGTTATGCTTTTAGAAAAGAACAACTGCAAAAACTGAAAGCCGCCCTTTTGCAGGCGGAAGGGGAACTGCATGAGGCACTTTACGCCGATCTTAAAAAAAGCCCTGAAGAGAGCTGGGTAACCGAAACAGGCTTTTTGCTGAGTGAAATAAATGCCACACTCAAAAACCTTAAGCAGTGGATGCAGCCGCAACCTGTAAGAACCAACCTGGTAAACCTCCCATCAAAAAGTTATATCATGACGGAGCCGCTGGGTGTGGTACTCATTATCGGTCCCTGGAACTATCCGCTGCAACTGCTGTTTACGCCGCTGGTGGGCGCTATAGCTGCAGGCAATTGTGTGGTACTCAAAAGCAGTGAGTTTGCCCCGGCTACATCGGCAGTGATGAAAAAGATAATCGAAGCAACCTTCTCAAAAGAATATATTTTATTTACAGAGGGAGATGGAGCAACTGTAGTACCGGCTATGATGAACCATTTCAGGTTCGACCATGTGTTTTTTACAGGCAGTATCGCCGTAGGCAAAATGGTGTACAAAATGGCGGCTGAGCAACTGGTGCCAGTAACCCTGGAACTGGGAGGCAAAAGTCCCTGTGTGGTGGAAGCAGATGCCAATATTAAAGTGGCAGCCAGGCGCATAGCAGTAACCACTTTTTCTAATGCCGGGCAAATGTGTGTGGCACCGGATTATATACTGGTACACCAAAGTAAAAAGGCTGAACTGGTGGAGGCATTGAAGAAGTGTATTGCCTCTTTTTATTCCCATGATCCTGCGGCAGATTACAGTTATGGAAAAATTGTAAACGCAAGGCAATTTGACCGGCTGGTGAAATACCTTGGAGATGGCAAAGTGGTGTATGGCGGCCTGCATGATAAAAGCAAACTGTATATCCAGCCAACATTGCTGGATGAGGTGAATATGGACAGCCCGGTGATGCAGGAGGAGATATTCGGCCCCATTGTGCCCGTTATAGGGTTTGCCGATGCGGCAGAAGCAAGAGCGATTATAGCAAAACATCCCAACCCGCTGGCTTTTTATGTATTTACTGCCAGCAGCAAAAAGGAAAAGGAATGGCTGGAAGCAATACCCTTTGGCGGCGGCTGTGTAAACAATGCAAGCTGGCATTTAACCAATCACCACCTGCCTTTTGGCGGCAGGGGCAGCAGTGGTATCGGTGCTTATCATGGGCGCAACAGTTATGAGGTATTCAGCCATAAAAAAGCAGTGATGAAAACACCCACCTGGTTTGACCCTGCTATTAAGTACCCACCATTTAAAGGAAAATTAAAACTGTTCAAATGGGTAATAAAATGAAATGGGGAAAACTAAAACGTTTCCTGGTTGTTATTACTGTTATCGTAACTGTTTTAGTTTTGCACACAACAGCAGTGAATTTATATACAAAAAATATGACGTTCCGGCAAAAATTATTAAAAGCATTTTATCCTGCGTTGATGTGGATGAGCAAAGGAAAAAGCAACAATGAAGTATTGAGTAATGATCATTCAAAACCTGCAGTTCCTTTTTATTCGTTGAGTACCGTTTTGAATAATGGAGACAC
>JANMIG010000062.1:0-99970 GCA_031375675.1 Chitinophagales bacterium | reverse complement strand
CCACTACAGCGCAGGGGCGGGGGGAAGACCCCAAAACAGTTTACACAATCTGGTTTATACTCCCTGTATGAATAAAGGCTGTTACTGGTTAAATTCAACTGGCAAGTATCTGCATGGATATTTTACCAGGAAGAGTATAGGTTCAGTTTGCAAAATGTACAAAATAAAAAACCAGCCCGAAGGCTGGCTCTCACTCTTTTTAATCGTTGTATCTTATCCATCTTTAAACATTAGTTTTTCAAAATGATTTTGGATAATACCGGCCAGCTTTTACTGGTTGCTCATTCGATTGAGTTACTTAGTAAGCTACGTCGGTATATTCAGCATTTGTGTTGTTGGGGTGCAGGTAATGTACCGCATCCACCAGCCCGCAGGCGAGGCGGTAAAACAGTACAATGTTACTGCGCTCATCGGCATTCCACGCATCGGCATGGGGGCCGCTCATGCTACCAGCCAATAATTGCCAAAGAGCTTCTTTTGCCTCTGGCGGCGGGTAAAAAGTGATGAAATGACTGATGGCTTCGGCAGCATGTGGTGCTGCGTACCCGGTAGGCCCACTGGGGCCTGTGGCCAAACTACTGTTGTTCGTTTGACCACTGTCTTTTTTGAAGTCAGACATAAATAAAAAAAGATTTGTGAAAAAATAGGCAGGTCACCGTCTGACTTCTCAAGTGCGTAGCACAAGATAGACTTCGGGACTTTCACCCGTATGCCTGCCCAATACATTTGCCATCGTTTGTAATTGAAATTGCTACCCATAATAAAAACTTAAGAAATCAGACTTTGTAAAGGTAGGGGAGATTTTGGAAAATGCAAAGGGTCGGCTGGAGGTAAATTACATTTTAAATATCTGGAAAATAATACTATTCCTCATGACATTTTAAGATACAGCTTCCCTATTACTCATCATTGATTTATATCCATTTCCAATCCCCTGTTTTTATTTCGTCATTTGAAAGAGTAGCGACCCATTTGCCGCTGAATTTTGAGAGTCGGGGGATATTATTTACTGGCGAAGACATGGCTGTGAAGGAATTGATTTTGACTTTTTTTCAATAGCAATACCCGCATTGTTTTCTATGGTAGTAATTTATGGCAGAATCTTCGGACACCTCCTTTACCTTGTGAGTACACTGCCTAAAGCCTTTGCAATATTTTGTATTATGATAAGCATAAGATGCGCCACTTATACAGATATACACTATACCATCGTTTTTAGAGCCGCCACAGGCATTTAACGATAACAGTAATATTATGAAGTAATATCTCATCTGCCATAAAATATAACGTCTTTAGTTACACTATTTTATTTTAAAAAATATGGGTGAATAGTCATTTCCTGTCAACTGTCATCTGTTACACTGTCAACTCATTCTTCACTCCACATACCCTTTTTAGCTTCTCTTGCTTCCACCTGTAACCGGTAAAAAAAATCAACATATTTTACATTGGGCGGTATGGTTTCAATAACGGCCAGCCCCTGCTTTACCATTTCAGCATTTACAAAAACAGTATCGTTAACATATACATAGGCCAGGGTTCTGCCGTATTTGTCAGTTTGCTGTATATCCATTTCGAGACGTAGGGCTTTATTGTCAATCAGTTGGGTAAGATACTCTTTGGCAGCTTTTGCAAAAGGGCCTTTTTTGCCATGGCTGTTGTCATTCATTTCATCGGCGTTGATGCCTATTGGCCTTATGCGGATGATGTGGCCGGTGCTATCGGCCATGTCGAAAGTATCCCCGTCAACTATATGGGTTACGGTGCCGGGTGGCAGGGTGGTTCGCTTTTTTTCACTACCGCTGTTGCAGGCCAATAGTAACAATATAGTAAACAGTAGCAGTCTCATTTATTTTTTGTTGATATAATTCACTACCCATATCCCAATGATGATGAGTAAAGATATAACAAAGGCCGTACCTGCCCAGCCTGCCACTTCACCCAGTTCTTTTACCTTCAAACGGTTATTGGCCATATTCAGCACAAGGGTGGCTATACCTGCGATGATACAGATAAGCAAGAGTGTGCGGGGGAGGGAGATGGTTTTTTTGCGTTTTTTTGGCATCCCTTATAATTCTGTCAGCGGCGCTGCTGCATAGCTGAAACAACTTTTTCTGTTCGTTTATTGGCCCTGTCATTATTGAGTGACATAAGTGCCCAGAGGGCCGCAGGTATCCAGCCGATAAGGGTAATTTGCAGAATAATACATAAAATGCCTGCAAGTATTTTTCCCCTGAGTAAAAAAGACAGCCAGGGGAGAAGGATGGCGAGTAAGGTCATAACAGTTGTTTTATTAAGTGAAAAAATGTTTTTTAATTATGCGATAGTATTAATTACTCCTGACTGTAGTTTCAGTATTGTTAAGGCTCTTTTTTTTTGGTATATTGAACAGTATAGAAGTGATTACTGGTAAAAAGAAAATTAAAACAGTTAATACTGAAATGCCGATATCAGCAGAATGGCTGCTTAAAAAAATACTTAGTTTACCTGCAGGGCTAAAATGTTCGTATAACGATAGGAGCAGTTTCAGCCCAAGGATACCTATAACAATAAATGCAGCCGTTTCCAGGAAACTGTATTTTTCCATCATGCGTACAAACCACTGGGCAATAAACCGCATGGCGAGTATGCCTATAAAAACACCAGTGCACACTAAAATAATATTGGGCGTAAATGCTACTGCTGCAAAAACATTATCAATCGAAAAAGCCATATCCATCAGCTCTACCAAACAAACAGTAGCCCAGAAACTGCCTAATGAACCAACGGTTATTTTATACAGCCAGTTACTTTTTTTATCTATCAGATCATCGTCAGTAGTTTCGGTTTGTTTGCCCCTGTACCAGTTATAAACCAGGTACAAAAGATAAAGGCCGCCAACTGCCTTTAACCACCATATTTTTATCAGAAGTGAAGCAAATAGCATAGCAAGCCCCCTGAATATATAAGCTCCCCAGATGCCGTATTTGAGCGCCTTATTTCTTTGCGCTTGCGGTAAATCCATTACCATGGTAGCCAGTACTGCAGCATTATCAACCGACAATAAACTTTCTATCAGAATCAGATTGCCAATAATGGCCAGTGAAGCCCCCGGATGATTGATAACATCCTGCCAAAGTGCACTAATTTGGGCCAGTAATTCGTTCATGCGATTATTATTGAATTTTGTGTTATAGTAAAGGTTATGTTACACGATTATTGAAGCACTACCTCCGCTCTCCTGTTTTTCTGCCTGCCTTCCTCAGTTTCATTAGGAGCAATAGGGTTGTCAGTTCCTTTACCGGTGGTAATGATCCTGTTGGCAGCAATTCCTTTGGAAACAAGGATTTGCTTAAAGGCTGTGGCTCTTAATTGTGATATTTCCTGGTTGATAGCAATTGTCCCTTCGCTGCTGGCATAGCCATTGATAGTGATTGAGGCAGCCGGATTTTGCTGTAAGAATACAATGATGTTTCTGACAAGCATTTCATCAATATCATTGGGAGAGGTGCTGCCTTTGGCAAATGATGCTGGAATCTGGTTGTTTAATGCACTGGCTGGTAATGCTGCGGCTGTAGTACTTACTGTTTCATTGTTAACTGTCTTTGCCACTGTTGCATGTGTATCAGTTTGCGTTTTTAAAACGAGCGCAGTATCAGCAGCAGTGATAATTTTTTTTGCAGTGTCTGAAGCAATAGCTTCTTCTGTATTATTGCCTGAGCCGCTGCTTTGTTTTGAGCCGGATAGCAGATACCAGCCAGCGCCCCCTGCAACCAGCAGCCCCAGCAGGGCAAATAGCCATTTTTTTGATTGCCCGGTTTTTTGTGCAGCACCTGCGGCAGGGGCGTCATTTTTTGCCAAATTAAATTTTGAAGTACTGGCTTTGTCTGAGCTATTAGTTGCTGAAGCAGTAGTTTCATTTTTATCCAGGTTAAATGCCATAATGATAATTTTAATGAATGATTTAAGTGTACATGTCAACCAATGTTTGCAAGCTGCCGGTATGTGCCCTGCCCACCGCTTCAAACTCCCAGTTGCTGCCTATACGGTAGAGTCTTCCAAATTCAACCGCATCCTCATTGGTAAATTTTTCTTTTAAGTCGTACCGCAATATTTCATCGCCGCTGCTTTCATTTACAATGCGGATATAGCAGTCTGTAACCTGCCCGAAGTTGAGATCCAGGGTTCTTTTGTCTTTTTTATTATCATTAGGAAATTTGCAGATGGTGGCACAAAGGATAATTTGCACAATTTTGCTGTTTACTTTAGTCAGGTCAATAAACATATCCTCGTCATCATCGCCATCACTTCTTGTGCCATCTGGGTCGTCAATTGCACCGATAATAGAAGCGTCTGCCGTAATGGGCCTGAATAATCCTTTTTCTTTGCTGTCTTCTATTTTATTGCCCATATGAAGCTGGCCATAGAAAACAAAATAACTGTCAGATGGTATTTTAAAACTGCCATCAATGGCAAAGGCAGACACATCAAGATCAAAGTCGGGTCCACCCGGTTGGTCATTAGGGTTCCAGCCCATCCCGATTTTAACAATGGTGAGCCCTGGTGCTGCTTTTGATAAGGGGAATCTTTCTCCCTTGCTTAAATTAAAACTTCCCATATTAGTTTGATTTTTTATTGATATAATTCTATGAGTGTTCCCAATCCACCGGCAAATGCCTGGCCAAGTGCTTCTGCCTGCCAGTTGCCTCCGTTGCGGCTTACAGCTGCAATGAGTAAGGAATCTTGCCCGTTAAAACTTTCCTGCAACTGGTACTGGCACAAAACCGTATTGTCTGCCCCGTTTCTGATCTTAATGTACGAATTTGATACATTACCAAAATGATGACCCCTTGTTTCTGATTCATGTATTGTTACAGCAAAGTATAAGAACTCAACATCAGAGTGCAGCCTGCCCAGGTCAATACTTACTGATTCATCATCACCATCCCCTTCACCACCACGGCTGTCGCCCAAATGTTTTACTGCACCATCAGGGCTGCTGAGGTTGTTGTAAAAAATAAAATAGTCATCCTGTGGCAGTTTGCCATTGGCCCCCAGCATAAATACAGATACATCGCAATCAACTTTACTACCATTAATGGTTGCTTCATCCCAGCCTAGCCCAGCTATAATGTGCTGTAGCCCGGGTTTTTCTTTTACTAATGAAATGGGTTTCTTTTTTTCGAGCGTAATGGCCATGATTATAATATTTGTATGAGTTAATTTTCTTTCTTTTTAACCGGAAGGGGTGGAGGCAACACTGGTTTATTATGAATGCTGCTGCCAGGTTTCCCTTCCGGTAGTTTGGGTTTTACCACTTGTGTTTTTTTTTCTGGTAACTGCGGAGGAGCCTTTTGGGGCGGTAATACCGGTGGCGCATGGTTTTTGTGCCCGGGGCTTGCAGGTAGTAAAGGGGCTGGAGGCTGATCAGTTATATTGCCGGGTTCAGGAGGTCTTTCCCTGCCTTTCCCTGCCGGTTGGTAACCTGCTGCTGCTATTTTAGCAAATACACATTTCATTGCATCGGCATGGCTGGCAGTGCTTATGCCACTGACATGTGGGTATTTTTTCAGCAGTTTATTTAAAAAATAGGCAGTATTTATCTCTTCACTTCCCAGGAGGAGACTGGTATTGCCACTGTTTAGATTGTTAAATGCAAGTAAGTCATCAATTGCAGTATATACAACGTCTTCACCGGCATCAAAAAGCAGTCTCGTATTCAGGTTCTTTTCAGATACTTTAAACCAATAAGGCTTGCCATCAGTAAGAATGGCATGGCCTTTAATAACCGGTGCGATACTTTCTAACAGCCCGGCTGAGAAGGGCAGTAAACCTGCAATTTCGGTTTCTTTGTTTACCGATAAATAGGGTTGTTGTGTAATGATATATTCAACAATCATTTCAGCCAGTATTTTTACCCGGGGGTCAGCACCATGACCCGCTATTTTTTTGCAACTGGAGGTTTTTTCAGCCGGGTGCCTGTATAATTCAAGATACAGCACATTATCAATGCCGGTTAAAAGTAGAACAGCTTGCCCTTTCTGGATGACGTAGTCCTTTTGTAATGCTTCAAAAAGGCATCTGTTGTAATCAACACTTTCAATATTGTTATAACCGGCATCTGTAAAAATGGTTTCAATTAACAGTCTTTCTTTTTCTTCAATATCTGCCTCAAATAAAAAGCGCAGTGGAAATTGCGGCCGGTACGATTCTATGGAGTCACTTTTGTACAATACCGTATTAATAAAATGCGACAGGTATTGTTCAGTGCCATAGTAGAAAAGCTGTTTTGCATGCTTTTTATTGCCATATATACTGAAGTATTTTTCGGGGTCCTTTATGAGTTCAAAATAATTCCCGAAAGCATTGGGGTTATTGGCATAAAACGAATCCCTGGCACCGTTGCCAAAAATAAAATCATTACCGCTTACATAAAAATACAAAGGCACTTCATTTGAATCCTTTACTGCCAGCGGGGCATACCTGTTATCATCCGTTTGATACCAAAAGGAAACAATCCGCCTTGATATTTTTACCAGTACGCAGCAGTTCATAACTGTTTATTGTTTTTGTATGCCCTTTAATAAATGCGCTTCCAGGAATTTCATGCCTTCTAGTATAATAATGGGCGCTACATAATCAAATTTTTTCTGTTCGCCCTTTGCCCTTCTTTGTGCTTCAATAAAATCTGGATCGGCCTTGATATAGCTTTCAATATTCATATTTTGAAATCCATTCGTAAAGTCTGCCTGGCTCATTTTAAGCCCGAACATGGAACTGGCTACGTTATAAAACAAATCAGCAAAATCAATAAACCTGGGACATGGTTGCTCACCTGCAGGCGGGCTGCTGATAAAGTTGGTTCCTATCTGCTCCATCATTTCGGGTGTGATGGAGTTGCCATATTTTAAATAATTCATATCTCCTGATGGTGTAATTATACAAAAATGATCCTCACCCAGTATCTCAATGGCTTCCTTGTTTTTTGGCACAAGCACCGGGGTTATAGATGCAGGTATTGCCAACCCCTTGGATACTTCATATTTTACATCTGCATTGTTCTCTTTTTTGTGACCGTTGATATTAATTATCTGGCTAGGATAATTTATTGGCGTAATGGTTTTTCGGGCCACCGCTTCGCCGCCGATGCCTCTTATAAACATCTGCGTGTAATATTCATTTGCAGCCTGTGTATTAACTGCGCTGAACCAGTCAAAAATCCGAGCCCCTTTTCCTGCAAAAGCGATATTTATTTTAGGCGCCAGTTTCTTTACCGCTTCCGGCGCATCCTCTGATTTTATGATTTCAGTTCTTGCCCTATAGGTCAACTGCCCGGCATAATACATGATAAGCCCGGTAACATACAGGTTTACACTCATCATTTCTTTGCAATCTGCCGCAAGCAGCAGGTAAAAGCTGTTATAATCGGCTGCATCTAACCTGTCGACCAGCTGTTCAAAATAGTAGGGAGCAGTATTTTCGCAAAACTTATTTTCTCCTTTGTTCAGTCCTTGTATGGAGATATTCTTGTTTTGGCACATCGTAAGTAAAACCGATTTAAAGTTGGGCGAAAACCTGGTAGCCTCTGCCACACGTTGTGCCGCAAACCTTATGGAATTTTGCTTTATCATTGCCTTGCCGCCTTCCATTTGGCACAATACGGTAATGTCTGTAGTGCTGCCACCGATATCAAAGCAAATGACGAGTTCACCTGGTCTTACAGAATAGCCTGAGTTTACTAAATAATTGGCCACAGCACAGGCTTCTGTTAAGGATTCGTCATTTCTTAGTTCCTTAAAGTCGAAACGGATTGGGGCTGTTTCAGTTGCAATGCTTACCGGTTTTTTTGCTTCGTCAGCAAGGGCTTCCCCCCAGCCATTGGTTACAGGCTTAGTAAAGAAACTTTCTGTGTTGGCATTCCCAATATTTGACTGGTAGGCAGGAGGATATGCAATTAATTTTATATTGCTTGCAATAGGGCTTATTTTTGTAAGCGAATCCCATATCGCCCTGTATTCACCCAATAAACTGTTTCCCATGGAAGATGGATAAGACCATTTTAAAGTATGCGGCTCAAGTCCATCGGCAAACAACTCCGCATAAACATGCAGCAGCAGGGAGCTCAGATAAGCTGTTTTGTAACTTTTGTCTATTGTTTGCGTTGACCACTTCATGTTATAAATCAATTCTGCCCTGCCCGCACGGGCATAATTCAGAATATACCGGTTGTTGACAGCAGTTTCTATCGGCAGGTTTTTTTCAAAGCATGGAAAGCCACCTTTAATGGCCTGTGCCACCAGCGATTCATTGGCAATATTGTTTTCATTTACTAACCTTCTGGGGTCGTGTATGGTTAAGACAGATTTAATAGAATTGCTGACAATTTCATCGTTTTGAAAGAAGAAGATTTCGTCTTCCATTGCAGGCCGCTCATTGTTGTTTTTTGAGTCATTGGAAAGCAGGGATACTCTCCTGTTTTTAAGCCTTAATTCAGGGCATATCCCATTCCCATTCCCATTTTTGCTTGCTGCGTGATAGGCAATTGAAGTATTGGTGCTGCCAAAATCAACACCTAAAGAGGCAGCGGCCAGGTTTACAATGGGTTGCTTTAACAGGTTAGTGGGCAATGCAGGGTTGTTGCCTGTGCCATCGTACCGGATAATGCCAAAACCGCAATCGCTACCTGCATAAGCAAACTTGATACCTCTGAATGGCTGGTTGCTTTCGTATATTTCATATTTATATTGATTATCTGCCACTGCATTATTGGCAGTAATGTGCAGTTCTATCTTTACATTATTATATTGCTCCGGCACTGGAGTAATCCTGCCTTTACTGGCAAGGTAGAGCGGCAGACCTTCTTTGTCAGAAAAAATTCGGAAGTAATCATTATTTGAATCCCCGATAAAGGGGCTGGCCTGGAATTTGGTATCATTGTGCGGTATTTCGGAGTATAAAAAATACCGGTTCCATTGCCGGGAGATAAAGTTGGGCCACAATAAAATGTCCTGACCATTAATTGTTTCCTGTATTACCCTGTACACCACCTGTTTAATAATTTCCTTGCTTGTTTTAGTAAACAGTTTCAACTGCACTATCAATTTTTCCCCATCAACATCACCGGGGTCGTAGGTGGCAGTAATTCTTGATTTTACAGGGGAATTGTCATCGAGCCCTGCCAACGCAGTAAGGTTGGCACCAAAAACATTTAATGCAAGTGGTGTAAGGGGTAATGCAAAATAGGCATAAGTATCAGGCTCTCCTTTTGTATCGGCCCGCAGTAAAAGCAGTGGTTTGCTTTGCAGGTAGTTTTTTGTTTCTTCTCCCTTTTTCCCAAAATCAATTTGTGCAATTTCAGCAGTGTCGGGCAGCAATAAATCTTTGGGGTCAAATGCTACTGCATCAGCCAGATCTGTATCACTGGAAATAATGCCTTCGGCACCATACAACTCAGTGGTATAATTGAATAATAAGCCAAACGGGTTTTTAAAAATGGTGCCAACTTCCGGCTTGGCTTCTTTGTTTAATTTTGGATATCCTTTTGCTTCCTGGTATTTCACCATATCAATTATCCAGTTCTGGATACATCCATACACATTGCTGTAATCAGGTTTCAGGTAATTGGCCACACCATCAAAATTCCTCCTGAATGTATCAATGTTGTTGAGTATATGATTGGCATAGCCATACAGCATTGCCAGGTCAGCAGGTTTTAAATCAGATTGAAGGGGGTCAATAAACCGGTTATTGTTTACACTGACAAAGGGAAGGAGCTCTGTTACCCTGTACGAAACCGATGTAAATAAAAAACAATCAGGTGATGTAGCACCTACAACATTGCCATTAAAGGAAATGATGTCAATAAAGGGCACTTTATCTGCATTTACAGCAAGCGATTGGTCGCACCACAATGGCTGTCTTTCAAAAAGCATGTTGCCAAATGCACCGGCAGGTTCATAAATATTATCTGTATCTGCCTGCTTTTTACCATCTGAGTAAACCAGCGGTACTCTTTCAATCTGGACATCCTTGTAATTTAAAGCGATGCAACTGATAAGACCCTTCCATTCGTTGATGAGCGATTTGTAAAAAAGCATCAGGCCGTTTGCAGGAGCATCGCTGTCGGTAACAGCATCTAAGGCATTGCGGAATAAATTTGCACGGGCAAAAGCCGTAGGCATACCAGAAACAATTGAGCTGATATCAACTGAAGTATTGCCATCCTGGTCAACCGCAATTTCGGGAATAATGATGTTTTTTGTAAAAACTTCCAAGTTAGGAATTTTATCCCAGGCATATTCCACACCCGGCAGTTCAGTTTTGGGATCTACTTTAATTGTAAGTGCTTTAATATCTGGCATGGCTGTTATTTAATTTAAAGTGAAATTTTGTGAAGTGGTAATTGCATTGTATATGTGAGCCAGGAATTTTTCCTTAGTGGTATTTACTTTTTGTTTTTCTGCGGGGCCGCTGTTAATCAGCCTTTCCACAAAAGTTCCATACCTGTCCGTCAGAAAACCACCTTTTGGCCAGTGGTGCATTGCATCCATAAATATAGTTCCAACATCTAATTTTTTTAATTCAGATGGGGCAGTGGGAAATGCTTTACCGTCAAACATAAAAGTGCCCGGTGCTACCGTGTTTCTAACCTGGTAAAGCCATCCGGGTAAAAATATGTCGTTGTTAAATGTATAAGCAAACTGCTTGAAATAGTCGTTAATTTCTTTACATTCCTCATCTGTAATGGTGCTGTACTGGGTTAGTTTTTGATTTTCGCATTGTACAATAAATCCTTTAATGCCATTGTTTCCGTTAGCTGCCCCGTTTTTGGTGAGGGATATATGTGCCAGCGAAAAGAATGCGCCAAGCCTGTTGGCAAATATTTCCCCCGCTTTATTGGTGCTGCCCGTAAAATCATTAAACGAAAAATTAAAGCAGTTGTCTTTAAATGAAACTGCTTTATACACATATTCTGCTTTAGCTGTCTCAAACCCGTCTTCTCTTGTAAAAAAATCATAAGCTGCACAGGCAGAAAGCAATTCTGCAATATGGCAGGGGTTTTTTTGATTGGAACCGCCGGTAATTGTTTTATTGCCAGGGTTACTTTCATCTACATTTTTACTTTCCAGCGGCCACCCGATATGATAAAGAAATTTGTAACATTTTTGAACAGTTGGGTCGCTTTGGTAAAACTGCAGCGCTGCCTGGCTGTTTAAAGGAAAGAAGGAAGCATCGGCAATAATGCTGTCATCCTTTGTGGATTTTTGTGCATCATCCGGTTTTTTAAATGTAAAATATTCTGTTAAAAGTGTAGCGCCGAATTTGGCTTTGGTAAGATCAATATTTTCAGTGCCGGCCGAACGGGTTTTTACAAAGTCCTGTAAGGCTTTGGGGATAACAGGTATGGCAGATGCCCCGGTGCCTCCAAATACAGAGCCAAAAATAAAGACCCTCGCATCAGCACCGGCCTGTACCAGTTTGTTAACAAACGCTTCAAGTTCTCTTTCCTGTGGCTGCACATCACCACCTTTGGCAATACTGCGTGCGGCCTCAATAATGCCATGATACATGAGCAGGCAGCCGAGGTGCGTTTGTGCACGGTACCCATGCGACAGGTTAAATTCCTGTACAGAGTTGTTTTCCAGGAATAAATCCGATACCAGTTTGTTTGCTTTTTGCTGTTCGGGCGAACCTGTAAAGAGTTTACTGATATTCTTGTAATTTTCCCTTCCAAGGCCAGCGTAATTAGTATAAAACCTGTACAAATTCAGTTTTGCGGAAAAGAATGTATTGGCATTGGGGGTGCCGCCGGTTACTGCGCCGGAAGTTTTAACCCGGTTGTACAGGCGTATTACTTCCTCAGTACGGGCTTTGTTGCCGTTTGTCTGGTCAGTATCGAGAGTGAGTAATTCAATTTCCTGGTTGTCAAACATGCCGATTGCACATAAGTGTGTAAATGATTCTAAGCAGCGCATGCCCGTGCCGCCAATTGATATTACAAATAATTTATCCATGAGTATTTTTTTAGTTGTTAAAACCAATGCCCCAATTTTCCGTTTTTAAATATTCTGCTTAATACAAAGCCTATTATAATGTAAAGCAAAAAACCAACCCCGGTGCCAATAATCAGTGCAGTTTTGTATTTGTTTACTATTAATACATTGCCATCTGGCATGAAAAAAAAGTAGCCCACTAAAAAACTTATTATTGGATTAAGGATGGCTAGCACCCAAAACCAGGCTTTTCTCTTTCGGGGGTCTTTGGGATTACTCCCCCCTTCAAACTTGATTGCTTTTGCAGTAAATACTGCGATAAGAAGAAAGGCAAGGGCAGTAATTGCTGTAACGATATAAGCTAACACAGATTCCATTGTAAATAATTTATGAGTTTATAATTAATTAAGTGTTTTTATGTAATATGAATAAATGATTTTATTGGCAGGTTTTATTTTTTCATCCTGCATGGTGGTTTTTATTGATTCAAGCAAAGCAGTGTTTTGAACTCCTGCAACGGTAGTGGATGGCCACTGAAATAAACTTAATGCAGTGTCGGACAGATTGGTTGTAACAGTTTTAATTACAATGTCAACACGAATCAGGCCGCCAGGTGTAACGGTATTTTTATCACTGAAGTTAGGGTGGAAACTTACGCCCAGTTCTGCTTTTCTTTTACCTGTGTTTGCAATGGTATTTGTAAAAAGTACTTTGTTAAAAGAAAATACTTCCTGCATATCTTTATGCGGCAGTGGTTTGTATTTCCATTCTTCCCTTAGTTTGCCATTTGTTTCATAACATCCAAGTGATATCGGGTCTTTTTCATCATCAGAAATAATATCCTTCTGATTGTTGTCTTTTTTTAGTTTAGGAATATGTTTAAGTGCTTCGTTGCATTTGATAAAGTGCTCAAAATCTGATGAGATGTCAATTGTTTTCACATCAATATCTTCTATAGAATAAATCCTCTGTTTACTTACATCAATAAACAGACGCCTGAAAAAGTCTTTAAACTTATCCAGTTTTTGGTAATCAATCTTTAGGGTAATAATGGTTTTCCAATCAAGTCCGAACTGGTAAAATTCAAATGGTAACCCCATAGGTAATCCATTGACGTATTTATCCTCTTGCATGTCAAGTATATTCTGCCCCCGGCTGTTTTTGCTGTCATTGTCATAAAAAACCCCTCCTTTTGTTGCTGCGGTGTAATCCTGTGACAGCGTATAAAGCTGGCTGGTTAAATCGAAATGTGGTATTGCGTTGCCAAATATGGTTTCAGCCTTTGCAATCATTGCGCTTTTTTGGATGCTGCCGCAACAGAAGATGGTGAAGTATAAATGCTTGTTTAGTCTGTTTTCGGTATAATCGGAACAATAAAAGCGGATACTGTTTCCCTTGCTGAGCCATTCTGTAAAATAGGATTTCAAAAAAGCTATCTGTGTAACCTCCGCTGTTGTTGGGTTCCCAATATCGTATTCCTCAAAATCTGTAATTAAACAGGATTCTCCATTATGGGTAACAATTTTTTCTACAGCCTTTCCAATAGGCGCATATATGTCTTTGTATTCTGCTGCTGTACTCAGCATCAACCCTATCGAAACTGGTGTATGGCTCGGAATGGCTGTAACTGTTCTGCTGCCTAATTTGTACACATCTAATTGCGTATCCATCAGGGAATTGTAAATCCTGCTGATAAAATCTCTATTTGCAGGTATGGCGAATGCCTGGTTGATACCGGATGAAAAATCAATATAGAGCGAAGGGTTACCCTGAACTGCATTTGCAGTGTCTGGAAATAATGTTTGTTGATAAGCTGCTACTCTTTTACCCAGGCTATCATCGTAGGGGTTGAAATTTTTAAATGGATCGGTGCTATCTGTAGGGCATTTGCAGTTTGGAATGGTAACTACAGCTAATAAACAAAAAGAAAAAAATAAATACTGTTTCATACTTTTAATTTAATACTCCGTAATGTAATTTTGGTTATTAAAACCTTTATTCATATTCCAGTTAGTGTATAAAAAATATTTTCACTAACTGGTGTCTTACTTTATTTTTTTTTGAGTAAAATGTTTTTTGATGTATCTCCAGCACAATATTATAGACTACATTTGGTAATAACTACTGATTTTAAAAAAGCCGGATTTTTCCTCTAGAGGCACCGGAAAAACACCCTGCCATATATTCGGGATTTCTTATAGAAAAATTTCAGTTTAAAACATATCTACTTCTGTACCTCACATAAGGACAAACCCAATAAATTATAAGCAGTTCATAAGTTACTGCAATAACAAAAACCCGTATTTCTACCCTTGTCCCGCTCCCGCAAACACCCTTCATTTGTATCTTGAAATAAATCCTTAACAGCTAAACAAGCATCATTATGAACACAAGTACCAATGCCAGGGTGGTGGTTTACCTGCAAACACTGCAAAACCTTAACCTGTTGCCGAAATGCTACAGTAATTTGACGGCTATTAATTTATCCTCTTTTCATTTTGGGTATAATACCGATGGGTCGCCGTATATACACCTGAATGACAATGACCCTGACGACCCCATGTACAATACGCTTTGGCCGCAACTGCAGCAGGCACAGCAGGCCGGGGTAAAGCTGGTGGCCATGCTGGGTGGCGCTGGAGGGGCATATACACAGTTGTTTAATAATTACAGTACATTTTACCCTATGTGGGTGAAAATGCTGCAGACCTATAACTTTGACGGTGTTGACCTGGATGTGGAAGAGCCGGTAACCATTACCAACCTGCAACAATTCATTAACGACCTGCGCAGGGATTTTCCTACTGACTTTTTAATAACGGCATCGCCGGTAGCTTTGGCACTTAAAACGGGCTTCGACCCAATTGCTGGTGGAATTAACTGGGCCACCGTAAAGAGCCAGATTGACTGGTTTAATGTACAGTTTTACAGTGGTTATGGCAGCCTGGCTACTACAGCAGATTATGTTGACATTATCAACCAGGGCTACAGCCCCAATCAAATTCTCGGCGGTGCGCTCACCAATCCTGCAAACGGGCATGGCTATGTTCCCATCATCACGGTGTGCAATACATTATCGGCGTTGAATACGTTGTACAAAGGGCAACTGGGCGGTGCTATGGGCTGGGAGTTTTACAATGCCAATAATACCAGCGAAAAAAATGATCCCGTGGGTTGGGCTAGTGCGGTGAAATTGGCGGTGTGAGGGAGTTGACAGCAGGCAGATGACAGTTGACAGGGGAAGTGGTTAACAGGACACAGATGACTGTTGACAGGGAATACAGCGTTCAAAGTTTGGTAGTTCAAAGTTTGGTAGTTCAAAGTTTGAAGGTTCATCGTTGTGCGATGATTGATGGAAGTTGAGCAGCAACTTTAAACTTTGAACATCAAACAGAACTGTGACCTGTTAACTGTCAACTGTATTTGCCCTTTTCCTCCCTATATTTGCTCCTCAATTTTTACCATGTTACCATTTACCGATGCAGGCCCCGCCCGCTTTATCATTCACCAGGTGGGCAATAAACTGAATGAGGAAGGTTATACGCTTTCTGAAAAAGCATTGCCGCCTCTAACAGCCGAACTGCAGGCTTCGCTGACCAATTATTTTATGTCAGCTTTTAAGGAACCGGAATACTACAGCTTCTGGCATGAGAGCGACCTGGCACTCAACGCCTGCTGCAGTTTTGCTAAAGATATATTTACCGACAGCAACAGCTTTGTTGAAAAATCGCAGAGCATTGCCCGTCACCTCTACGAATGCTCCACCCATCCCAAAGTGAAAAGCGGCGACCTGTACATTGCCCTGCTGGAAGGTGACGGCCCGGAAGGTGAACCATTACAGGCATTGGCGATTTTTAAAACAGAATTGAAAGATACTTTTCTGCAGGTAAGTAAAGAGGATGAGTACTTTACACTGTACAGCAGCGAGGGGCAAAACATCAACAAGGCCGACAAGGGCTGCATCATTTTTAACACCAACAGCGCTGAGGGGTATAAAGTCTGCGTGGTGGATAACCTGAATCGTGGCAGCGAAGCTCAGTACTGGAAAGATGATTTTTTAAAACTCATCAGCTTTGTGGATGAATACCACCAGACCCGGGAGTTCCTCGGTATTGCCCGGCACTACGTAACCGACCAGTATGCCAAAGAATTTGAAGTGAGCAAAACCGACCAGATTGACCTGCTGAACCGATCCATATCTTATTTTAAAACAAAGCAGTCATTTGATAAAAATGAGTTTGAAGAAGAAGTACTGCATCACCCGGAAATGATCAGTTCCTTTCAGCAATTTGACGAGCAGTACCGCAAACAACATCATATTGAACTGGAGGACAGCTTTGATATTTCAAAACAAGCCGTCCGTAAACAAGCCAGGGTTTTTAAGAGTGTGCTGAAATTAGATAAGAACTTTCACATTTACATTCATGGCAACAGGGAAATGATTGAGAAAGGGGTGGATGAGCAGGGGAGGAAGTATTACAAGATTTATTACAATGAGGAGGAGTGATTAGTTGAGAGGGGACAGTGGACAGGCATTTGACGTTGATCGTTTACCGTTGGGCGTTGACCGATGGGCGCAGGAAAGCTTATTCACAGCAATCTGTGCCTGGTATTAATTGTTGGTTGTGCTATTTGCGTTTCTTAGCGTTCCTTGCGATACTTTGTTTTGCTTTTCTATGTGTACTTTGCAATACATTTTGGTGAAAAATTGATGATGATGAAAAATTTAACAGAAAAATACACACCTTATTATATACCCAATTTGGGAGTAAGGTTTGTTGCAGCAATTATAGATGTATTCATCCTTACGATGCTTTTGGTATTGCTTCGTTTCCTGTTCCGGGATAAAGGAGAAGATGGGCAGCCTGTATCAGAAGCTGCTATTTCAACAACCGCAGGATGGATTTGGTTTGTTATCGCTGTTTTATTGATTCCTGTAAGTGAAGGGCTGACCGGGCGTACAATCGGCAAACGGATAATGGGTTTGAGGGTGGTAAACATTGATTATTCACCTGTAACAGTATCCGCATCATTTATCAGGCATTTGATGGATATTATTGACTGGAGTTTATTTGGCTTAGTGGCCTTCCTGGTGGCTTATGCCAATCAATATCATCGCCGCATTGGTGATTATTTTGCCATGACGATGGTGGTGAAGGCGGATGAGGAACTTCCCGGTTAATAAAATACGGTTTGTGATTTGGCCAAATTCAATTTTTCTTCTCCGGACACTTTTCAATCTACCGTGTTCCCAACCTCCGCTTCAATCCGGCCTCGGAAAAAATTGCGTAAAGAAAATTTTCATGGCTGGGTTAAAAATGAAATTGATGACGCCGCAGCCTGGCTATATTCTTAGCTGGCAAGTCTCAATATTGTTGGGAATTATTCCAGTGCTGTGACTGATTTCATTTTAGCCAGACAGGGAAATTTTTAGCTTTTTTTTCCGCAGCCTTGATTTTTTGCTCAACTTTTGCATCAAGGCAAAAGTGGAAAAAGATTAAAGTAAGAGGAGTTTACAATAAATTATGGAACGTAAACTAAAGATAGCCGGGATTACGTTACTGCCGAATACTGCACCAAATTGTGTATTTTTGAAAAACAATCACTCATTGTCAATGAACATTACCATCATCAATGGTCCCAACCTCAACCTTTTAGGTAAAAGGGAAACGGACATATACGGCAGTATGTCTTTTGAGCAGTATTTTGAAAGCCTGCGGGCCATGTTCCCCGCAGTGTCGCTGCATTATTTCCAAAGCAATATTGAGGGGGAGCTGGTTACCGAAATACAGCGGGTAGGCTTTGAGCAGGATGGCATCATCATCAACCCCGGCGCCTACACGCACACCTCTGTGGCCATTGGCGATGCCATTGCCGCCATCAAAGCACCGGTAATTGAAGTGCATATTTCCAATATTGATGCCAGGGAAGAATTCAGGAAGCTGTCGCATGTGTCAGCCAAAGCAGTGGGTACCATCAGCGGGCTGGGGTTGAAAGGGTATGAACTGGCGCTGCGATGGTTTATCAAATAGCGTGGGAAAAGCTGCCTGCTGGTATGCGGATGAAGTGAGTGACACAACGATGCTGATAAGTAATCCTCAGCCGGAACACAAAACCAGGATTTTATCAATCATTTTACAAATTTATTTTCATGATCTGGTTTAACAAGAACATTACCATCAACGATATCAAACACATCGGCACCAATACCATGGGTCATTTCCTGGGTATGGAGTGGACAGAGCTTGGCCCTGATTTTTTAAAAATGCGCATGCCGGTGGACGACCGTACCAAACAACCTTACGGACTGCTGCATGGAGGTGCCAGTTGTGCCCTTGCTGAAACAATTGGCAGCGTGGCTTCGGCCCTGGTGATTGACAGGGAAAAGTTCATTTGTGTGGGGCTGGAGATCAACGCCAACCATATCCGCAGCGCAAGGGAAGGCTTTGTAACTGCTACCTGCACACCACTGCATACAGGCAATACCACGCATGTGTGGGACATAAAAATTCATGATGATGCCGGTAAGCTCATCTGTGTAAGCAGGCTTACGGTGGCCATTCTTAAAAAGCCCATGCAATGAGCCTGAACTAAAAAAGCTGCAATACACAGCACAGCGCTATATATTGCAGCCAGTCAATTTAATTCCTTAACCCTGCTGTATGTCAGCCTTTTCTTTTGATGGTACAGCCAACACTGCGGCTTTCCTTTACCGTGATGTCCATTTCAGCCGTCATTTCGTTAATGGCTTCCTTAAGATGCTCCCGGCTTACGGCAGAGGCATCGTTGGGATTGTTATCAATTGCGCCATGGTAGGCTAACCTGTCGTTTTTATCAAACAGAAAACATTCCGGTGTACGGTTGGCACCAAATGCATTTGCCATTTCACTGCCGTTGTCGATTACATAATGCCATTCGTAGCCCTGGGCTTTGGCATAAGCCGTCATGGCATCATAGCTGTCGGCATCTTCACGGTTCGCTTCATTGCTGTTGATGATGATTACCCCAAGGTTTTTCCGGAGGGCATAAGCACATATTGCCTTGGTACGCTCCTGGTTTTTTACTACAAAAGGGCAGGTGTTGCAACTGAACATTACTACCAGTCCGTTCCTTTTCTTTGCCTCGCTGAAACTGATCATCTTGCCACTCACATCCTTCATTTTAGTGGTGGCCATGGGTAGACTGCCGCCAATAGGCAGGGGGTCGGCTGTGGTAAAGGCAGTGGCTGCCAACGCAAGCACAGGAACGAAGAATAAGAATATTTTTTTCATTTTTAAGTATTTAATCAAGTTTAAAGTTACAATACCATAAGCCGGATTCCAAACCACTCATGTAAGCGTTGCCGCAGCAGCCCTTGCCTGCTCTTCCTTTTCCCGCTGTTCGGCAAAGGCCCGCAGCGATTTGATGCTCACATTCAGTTCAAAACCTATCAGCAATGCCAGCGAATTGATGTACACCAGCGCCATCAGCACAATTACGGTGCCTATAGCGCCATAGAGTATACTGTACTGCCCGAAATTGTTTACAAATGCCGAAAAACACAGGCTGGCAATAATGCCCAGGCTGGTGGCCAGAATAGCTCCGGGTGAAAATAATTTCCACTTTTTTTGTACCGCCGGTGCATATTTGTATATAAAGGCATAAGAATAAAAGATCATGGCAATGATAAACGCCCAGCGTATGTAAAATATTGCCTGCCTTACCCCGGCACTTTTTATACCCATCCATTTCAGTACGGCTCCCTGTGTTATCAGTAAAATAAGGCAGCCCAGTACCAGGCCAAACAGCAGCGAGGTTAGCTTGATGGCCGTCCAGCGGGTGTGCAGGCCCATGCGTTTCTCAAAGCCGATATAATTTTTGTTAAAGGCCCGCATAATACCCATCATGGCATTGGAGGCAAAAAAAAGGGAAAGAATAAAGCCAAAGGAGATCAGGGCGATTTTAGGGTCGTTAAAAAAACTGTCGATGAACTTATTGATGTTTTCATTGTGTACTTTTGCCGGCACCACATCATTTACCAGGTAATGTAACTGGTTTTTGATTACTTTTTTGTCAACAAAGGGGAGCCTGGGCAGCAGTGTAAACAAAAACAGGAATGCCGGTGGCAGCGCCATAATGAGGTTGTAGGCAATGGCCGATGCCCTTTCGCTGATACCAACCGTACGCACCTGTTTAAAAAAAAACTTTATGACATCATACAATGGCACCCCCTCAAAACCGGGCGGTATGATGTGCTTGCTCTTTCTGAATAAAAAAGCAACGGGGGGAAATGTAACAATATAGCGTTCGAGCTTTGTCAATGTATTGCTGCTTGTCAATTATCAGTTGGTTCTTTGGTGGCCCTTGCTCTTAAAAAACTGTCGATCCATTGCTGGTAAATGCGTGCATACTGCAGGTGCTGGTCGTAATCAACAGCAAAATTTGAGTACCCGGTAAGGTTGGGCTGTGCTACAAAATACAGGTAAGAGGTGGAAGGCGCATTTAATACGGCATCAATTGTTTGTGCCGAAGGAGTGCAGATAGGGCCAGGGGGTAAGCCAGGGTGCAGATAAGTGTTGTAAAGTGATGGATACCCGAGATGTTTGTTCATGATCCGCTTCAATCCAAAATCCCTCATGGCAAATTTTACAGTGGGGTCGGCCCCCAGCTTCATGCCGGTTTCCATCCTGTTCAGGTACACACTGGCTATCTTACCCTTGTCTTCCGCCACATTGGTTTCTTCCTCCACAATGCTGGCAAGTGTATATACCTGGGCGGGGGTAAGGTTCAGCGCATCGGCTTTCTGCTTCCGCTCCGCTGTCCAGAATTTTTGCTGGTCGTAGTACAGCTTATGGAAAATTTTTGATGGCGAACTGTTCCACAGTATGCTGTAAGTATTGGGTAAAACTGCCGTCATCAGCGTATTGCTGTCCAGGTTCATACCTGCAAGTGAATCGCTGCTGGTTAAAAAGCGCATCATATCGGCAGAGTCACACTCAAAAGCCCTGCCCGCAAGGCTTGCCAGGTTTTCTACCGTACGCAGTTTTTTAATGGTAAAGTTTACAGGACTCTGGCCGCCTCTGCGCAGCATACGCAGCAGGTCCAGCAGGCTCATGCCGGACTTTATTTCATACCGCCCTGCCTTAACCGCATTGGTGTATTTCAACCGCTTTGCCATAAAATCAAATAAGCGGGGGCTGCTGATGATTTTGGCATCGGTCAGTTCCTGCTTTACAGTGCTGTAATTACTGCCTGTTTTAATATAGAAATATTTGCCGTTGGGTACCGCAACTGATGGCCCCATGATTGTCCATGCTAAAAAAAGCACTGCAACAAGCAGCACTCCAATGATCCAGAACAGTAATTTTTTACGCTTCATATTGATTGTGCAAAGATACAGGTCACAAAATACAAATTATACCGGTTGGAGTAATGAATTAAAAATTAAAAATTAAGAATGAAGCATCCTCACCCCTGTGTACTGTGAACTGTTGACTGTCATCTCGTTTTAAGATACCCGCCTGTTAACTCACCTCATTTGTGCCAATCAATTTTTTTTGCTGCCAGGTTGCCTTCCGGTTTCAATTTTTTGCTTTTAAACGGATGTATTTAATGATAGCTGGTGCTTAAAATAAAAGAAATGTTAAAGCATTAAGAACTACCACTTTAGGGTATTGTCAAAAAAAAATCACCGTATTACTTTTGCGCCATAATTAAACCTTTTTTATTAAAAAACATTTTTTATGGCAACATCAAAAACAAAAAGCACTGCATCAAGGGCAGTACGTGTGAAACAACAACCGGTAAACAGTTTACCCCAAAACGGAGAGCAATTGACAGCCAGTGCGCTGAGTACGCTGAAAACAGCGGGCAGGGCATTAAGAGTGGCTTCAGCAGCACCGGCAGTAGCTAACCCCGATCTTGTATCTGAACTGAACAACATCGATTTCAGGAAAATGATTGGCGGTCCGTTGCAGGCAGTGGTGGATGCACAGGTAGCATCATCGCTGGCAACAGTAAACTTCATCAACAGTGTTGGTTTTACTACAGATCCCAATACGGGAAAGAAAGAATTGGTGATGGTGGATTTCTCACACAGCCGTAAGGATGTGAAAGCCGATGGATCAGCTGACAATAAAGAGATCAATGTAAAAGTGCCCTTACTGGCCATGCTGCCCATACCCAGCCTGCGCATTGAGCATGCAACCATTGATTTTAATGTAAAGCTCAACTCGGTGGCATCTTCAAGCGTATCAACCGACCTGGGTGTTAAAGCAGAAGTGGGCGGTGGTTTTGGACCTATTAACTTCAAAGTGTCTGCAGCTTTTCAGCGCAAAACCAGCAGCAATGTAGAAGTGAAGAAAGAGTATGCACTCAATATCAATGTAAAAGTAGTGCAGGATGAAATACCTGCAGGCCTGGAAAAAATCCTTGCCCTGCTGTCTGCATAAACTCTGTCGGGATGAACACTTTTCACAGGGCATAGATGCTGTGCCCTGTGTTTTTCTTATTATTAATTTTGATATAAAAATTATATGGCGCAGATAACCTTATCCGATTATGTAGGATTTATATTCAGTGAAATTGTAAAAGCCCGGGTGATTGCAGATTCAGAATCCAAAAGGATTGCAATGATTTATAAGGATGATGAGATACTGAAGAGTTTTTCAGTGCCGCGGTTCAAGATACCTGAAATGGATATCACCATACCGGTGCTGCTCTCGGGGGCTAAGTACAAAACCATACTTGTATTTAATGCTGAACAGGTACGGTTTAACGACTTTGTAAAAACCAAACTGAACAATGCAAAACAGGCTATTCTTAAACCGCAAAACCAAATACACACCAATTTTTAAGCAAAAAATGAAACTTTTACGTTTCATTTTCTATTTCTGCCATAATTGCAGTCCAAAATTTCAAAGAACTGGAGGCTAAATCGGGAAATTAGCCGTTAAAACCTCCCACTTCCGCTTCTGATAGCCCTGCTTAGCCGCCACACTTACACCCTGTTCAAACACTTTTGAATGCCATTTAAAACGGGTTGTAAACTGCTTTAAAAGGTCATGAGGGTAATGGGATAAGATGAAGCGGCCTTTAACCTTTGAAAGGGCCTTTAGCAGGTTCTCAAAATCCTGCAGGCTGTAGCCATCATAATGCCCCATATCTGAGCCAATATAAGGAGGGTCGCAGTAAAAGAAAGTATCAGCGCCATCCCGGCTTTTAATCACATATAAAGCATCAGCGCACTCAAGCTGAACGTTCTGCAGGCGTACTGCATATTGCTCTGAAAATTCATTCCTTTTATTAGATATTTTTTTTGTGGTTGTATTCCTGGTTTTATCATACCCCCATGAACCATCTAACATAGCGCTGAAGCTTTGAGAAGACAAAACCCAAACCGCCCAGGCTCGTTTAACTTCTTGAAACAAATGAGGGTTTTCGTACACAGTAGCAGCATCTTTATGCGCTGTCCTGGAATGAAGAGTAACACTTACCATCTTCTCTAATTCAACATACCGATTTTTTAAAACAGAATAGAAGTTAATCAATTCTTTGTTTGTGTCATTAAGTACCTCAATCTCTGACTTGTCTTTTGCAAAAAATACTGCGCCACCTCCTATAAATGGTTCACAGTACAATGTGTGGTCAGGAATTAAAGGAATTATTTTTGGTACTAATTTTTTTTTTCCGCCATAGTACGAAAGCGGAGTTTTCATTAAAGAACTCATATTATCAATATTTAGTTACGGATTTTTAAAAAGTCAGCCCTTAGAAAAGAGCCGACTTCACAACATCGCACATTAAAACAAAATTCATAATCACTATCTGCCACCAAATGACCAATTATCTACAGTATTAAACAGTGTTAAGGATGGTACAGTTTCGTACCAATAAGGCAACATTGCGAACCCCCAAACAACACCATCTGCACCAGTGAGTGTTCCTGATAATGGTGTTAATTGAACAGATCCTGTTGAGGTATTATTTTTCCGGGATACAATGTATGTTTTACCTGCAGTAGCCGTTGCTGATGATGGCACATACAAAGTGATTGGTGTTGATCCTGCGTTGATTATCAAACGATAATCGGTTGTGCGCAAAGTATCATTACCAGTGATTATACGAAAAGGAACAACACTGATATCAGAGGAAGCCCCTACCGAAGGTATTGCTCTCTTCCCAACCATGCCCGTACTATTATTAACGACCATCATGCTGTCATCACCGTTGTTTGATGATGACAAGCCTGTAAACTTAACAGTACCTGTTGTATGAAGTTGCGCTGAAGGCGCTGATGTACCTATGCCAACGCTGGTATTGGCAGTGGCTCCATTTACTCCATTGATACTTCCCAATACAAGGCAATTAGATGCTGAAACATAAGATTTGCTACCGATAGCGGTAGCATTGTTTAACCCATTAGCCGCAACTGTATAATCACCAATTGCAGTTACACTCGTGTCGTTCTCCACACCTACTAATGACCGGTATCCAATTGATGTTGATAAGCGACCATTAAAGTTACCTGGAGTGGTGCCAAATCTCGAAAAATACCCAATGGCAGTTACCCTGTCAGGATTTTGAAAAGCTGCGTAAGTACCAACAACTGTACTTTGCCCCAACTTACCTGCAGCATTATCAGAGTATTGAAGAGCATAGCTGCCTATCGCTACATTCTCGTTTCCGATGTTAACGTTTTGGCCTGAATGTGTACCGTAATAAGTATTGTGTTCACCAACCTGGTTTAGCTGGCCAGACTGCCAGCCAAAAAAACAATTGCCCTTCCTGGTTGTGTTTAACAAGCCAGCCTGATAGCCAATGGCAATGTTACCATTACCTGATACATTGGCATTTAGTGCCTGGTATCCAATGGCGATACAGTTTAAACCTGTTTGCGTAGGCACTAATGCACCTTCGCCAATACTGATGTGATTGTTTGTATTGTGCAATCGCATAAACTGGGTATTGCGTACTTTAAAAATCAGCGCCTTATCATCTGTTGTGCCGATAAAGTTTGTGCCTGGTGTTGTACCGGTGTTACCTGCAAGGCCCCATCCACCGCCTGTTGATGCAACTGATTCAGCATATAGTTTAGCTGCTCTTGAAGTTATCAGGGCATTTGAATTTTTTTCACCTGCAGTACTATCATTGCTTATAGCAGTAATTGTTCTGCTGCCGATTTTTAAAGCCGCCCCACTTAATGTAACTTTTTGAGCAGTAACTTTAACACTCATGGCCATGGCCATCAAAATAAAAAACTGTTTTTTCATTAATTGATTTTTTTTTAAAGTTTATGTAGTTCAATATTTAAAGTAGATGTGATGCCGCTGAAATAAAGCTGGCCATTTGCAGGAAGAGAAACAATTGTGGTAATACAAGAAGATTCTCCTGGTGTTACTTCTATTTGCTCAGCAACATCCACGCCTGCAAGAGTTCGCCCTATTGATATGGTTTGAGCAATTTCGGTTTCAAGAACAATTACATGTATCCTGCATTTCGTTGCAACTGTTACACTTCCATCAGCGTTGAGTGTTGCAGGTTGCATTGCTTTAGGCAATGTATTCAGTAAAGCAAAAAGCCCTTCTACACTTGCTAATGGTATCGTATCATTTTTATGAAAGAAGCTATCGAGCCACGACCAAAATTGCTGCTGGTCGGGTGTTGATTCAGTTCTGTAATAAGTCTTTAATTCTGCTCTTGATAAAATTGCCATCTTTATATTCTTTCTATGTAAACAATTACCAATGAAGGCTGGCGGTGATCAATTGGTGTAGGAGCATCCACTCCAATGTCATAACTGATAGCTCCATCATCAGCAGAGCCACCTGCTACAGGGTTACCAACACCACTGGTTGAAGAAGAGCCAGGCTTACTTACAGTAAACTTCTCAATATTATTCCTGTTTACCGTATGGCTATTTGAGCCAACTGTAAATGGAGTAGCGGCATAACCAGGATCAGTTACATTTGTTACAGCAACGCCATCCCACCATAAGCCAACTGGTACCCGTGCCTGAATGGCCTGCAGAAGTCTGAATCCTTTCATTTCCCAACGTCCAAGGCCATTATTAGTCATGTCAAACCGGTCAGTCAACGTCTTGTGTGTTATTATTCTTCCTGAAGGTGTAAATGCCCTGTCAAGCACATTTATATACCGCTGGCTTGTATGCGGATCAAACGTGATGGACAATCCTGCAGGAGCTGCCCCTGTTACCCATGAACCATCAGGCTTTAAATGCACCGGGTAAGCACCGGAATATGCAGCGGATTTCAACAACTGGCCATTAAACAATACCACACCTGCAGCAATATCTAAAGTAGTTGCTCCTGTATTTATGTTGCTTACAGCAAGACCAGATAGTATCACTTCTGGTTCCAGTTGCACCGTGCTTTTGGATATTGTGGCAAGGTTTTCTATTGCTTCCATCAGTGAGCTGGACATTAGGGGCAGTCGCTGAAGTTCAGTAAAGTTAAAGTCATCAGGCCCGGCTGTTATGTTACCAAGCTTAGCCCTTTTAATTGTGTACGTTGGCTTTATCGTGCCATCATCAAAAGCCTCATCCGTAACAATTGTTTCAATATTAATTACTGGAGTAATGTTGCCTCCTAAAAATGGAAGTATTTCATTGTTTACTACTATGTAACCATTTGTGATTGTATTTGCAATTGTGTCAACCACACAACCAGATAAAACAAAGCGGTGTCCTATGAAAGAAGCTATCCCAGTAAAATTCTCCTGGTTGCCAGCTTGCAAAAATTCAAGTGTGTCCTGGTACACAAACAATCCCCCCAGGTTGGTAAAGTTGACAATTCTCATATTATCTTAATCTTGAATTTTTTAAATGGCATTATAAACTGTTTTACAAAGGATTCTAATTCGGCATAGTCGAAGTTTACCCATACCGGCACTTCAATCACACCATCAAAAGCAAAAGCTGCAGTCTCTGGTTTTGTATACAAAACTTTGTGAATGGATTCTGGCTTTCTGTTAAGAACGATTCTTTTGTTTTCTATCTTCCTGTGCAGCACCAATGGTGCCACTTCTGTGGCATCCTTTAACCTTATTCCCCTGTTTTGCGGGTCATAGCGGTCATTAAGAGCAAATTCCAAACTGCATACCTGAGTAGTAATATTCAGCTCCCATACTTTCCTGGTACGATATAGTTTAAATGCGTTGTAAACATCCCCTATGGTGGAAGCAAAAACACCAAGCCATTTTAATTGGTTTGGAGTACGCAGCCTAACTTCAGTAAGCCATCTTACCAGCTTAGTCCAATCAACATTGTATATGTTTCTTTTGTATGGCATTATTTGATAGGCGGCTTTGGTATCATAATTATATCCAGGTCATTTGCCTGGTCAAACACTATCCACCCTGCATCAGGTTCATACTCAACATTAACCGGCGTGTATGGCAACAATCCGTACTGCATACTGCACTCCTTTAATTGAGCAATCACAACACCTTCAACCTTCTGTACCCAATCTTCATGATATTGTGTAACATAAGTGCCGCTAAATGGCATTCCTGTTTTAAGGAATGCCAGTATACTGGCTATTACTACATCAGTAGCACTACCATCCCTTCTATGGCCTTGCTGTGTAAGAATAAGGGGATCATAATACACCTGCCATTTCATCTTTGTTTTGTCAGGATCATTGGAGGTGGCTTCCAGCTTTGTAAGCCAGGGCTTTACACGCTGCAGGTAAGCATTTAAGCCAGCCAAATGAAGGTTGCTGAGCTTAACCAAATCACCATTCAGCATTGTGGCACATTTAATCCGGCCACTTAACCGGCCAAACTGGTTTTCCAACTCTTTTACAGCAACAAATTTCACCACCTTTGAAGCTGCAATTTGTGCTGCAGTAAATCCGGTATTGTTAAAGGTATCTTTACCATCAATCAGCGTAAAGCCATGCTGGTAATTGAGGGCCAATGAAGCTATCCACTCAGGGCGTGGTGGACGCTGGTTTTTTACATAATCCTGCACATCTGATTTGAATAGATCAAACAGTGTTTCCAGCAAAAAAAGACAGTATGCCCACACAAACGTCCATTGCCTGCGCCTGCTGGTTACACTACCACTTACCGCTATTCCTTCTGCAGCAAGTTTTTCAACAATAATTTTTTGCCATTGTGCTGTACTTTTTGCCATTATGAAACTTTGAAAGTTCTGCCTATTTTCCAGTAGCCTATGCCTTTCTTTTTTCTGAATAAAGATTCATCAGTATTGGTGGCCGGTACAAATTTATACCGGTCGAAGTAGGCAACTACCTGTTTGTCAATAACATCCGGATTTTGCAATACTGATCCCGGTGGCAGTTCATCCGTAATGCTGATATTGTTTTTTAAAGCCAGGGACACAGCAGCTTCAGCATGTCCACCATACTGAAGTGCTATATCCAAACTGCATTGTCCCTGGTCTACAGTAATCACAATTATTTATTTGCTGAGTAAATACCTTGTACATAGGAATCATAGTCACTCCTGGAAAACCTGTTTCCATCAAGCTGGCTGGCCATCAAGCTGGCAAGTTTATGCAGTACAGCCTGTTGCATAAGGGGTGATTGACCTTTCAATTCAAATGCAAAGCATGCAATCTTTTCTGCCAATGTTGGTTTTTCCAAACACTTATTGGTCAACTGCAATTTATCAACTGCAAACTCCAATGCCTGCTTTGCTTTATTGATAACTTCATCATCCCAGGTACCAGGAATAACCATTGTGAGTACATTCACAATGTTACCATTAAGCAACTGTTTTAAATTGGCCGTAATAGCAATCGATGTTTCAACTGATTCCTTAACAGCATTGTCAAACTTTTTGTAGACATCCCTTATTTTGTTACCAAATTTGTTGCAGAACATATAATTAAATTTTTATTTACCAGATACTGAGCGGCTTATCGCTTTTACCAATACTTTCAGCAGCTTTGACTACTGAATTTTTTTCGAGTCCAAATTTCATAATGGACAGTAATGGCTTTATCAAATACTTACTGAATTTGCTTTTGTTATCTATTTCATACAGGTTTTCCAGGATGGAGGTAACTTCTATATAAATGATGAAGAACAGGACAAACATGTTAATGTACAGGATTGCTTCTGTCTTTTCAGCAATCACAGTTTTTACAAGGTAATTCAACCCTAAGCAAAGGCCGGCAGCCATAAAGTATTGAACAATCTTTTTTACAGTAAGGCGATACCCTTCACTGGTGCGTGCCACCTTTTGTATCTTTGCTTTTATCACACCTGTAACAAAATCCATGGCCATGGCTACTACCATAGCTACAAGTAAAAAAGGAATGTTGGGCCTGATGTTGATGGTCATTCCAAAAATAGTAGTCATTAATGACCACGTAAGTGTCGCTTTCATGTTAGTTGATTGTTCTTTTTATTGTTATTATAATATCATCTTTTTCTTCCTCAAGCTTTTTAAATAGTTCATCAAAGGCTGTTTTTACATGGCCAACATAATTAGCCCTGAAGTATTTGCCAGGCAAAAGGGATCCATCTGTACCCAATGGGTTTGGTCCTGGAATTATTCTTACTCCGGAGAAGCCTCTAACAGCCAATAGTGATGGCAAATCTCTTTTGAATCTAAAACTTTTTGAAATGATTACTTTATAAGTTCCTTCAGGAATAGCTGTTTTCCCTTCCAGCTTTTTTTCTTCAATAAAACGAGGGCTGCAATATTGGTGCAAATCACGGTCGGTATCTTCCAGTATATAGCACTCAAAATTACCATCAATGTATAACCTGCTGATGGTACTGAGTGGAGTTTTAATGTATGCGTTAAGTTGTAGCTTCATATTGATATTTTTAAATCTTTTATAGTTTCGCCCAATTCTATTTCAGGGCTGTATCCGTCACTTTCAAGTTCTATTTCCAGTGGCCGCAAAAATGATTGTGCATCATACCTGGCATTTAAGCGGCCTTCAATACCAAATCCCATGTGGGGGAACTCTTTAATCTCCCCTTTCTGCAGCAGCAGCAGTAAGTCAACATGCTGCTGATCACTGTCACCCTCCACCCATTCTTCACCATCATCAATAATGTCGAAATTGTCATCCAATAATATATCTGTCCTTGCCATTGCTATTGTGTTTTGCCCGTTGCTACTCCTGTTACTGCTGCTGCTCCTGCATTAAGGCCGGTACCTGGTACTGTTACATTACGGTCTACAACAAAAGCTTCCAGTATATCGCCAAATGCCTGGGCTAAGCGTTGCCTGCTGGCTGCTACATCATTAGTACTGCTTTCCGCATCAAGTGCCTGCCTGTACCTGTTGATAGCCTCTGTTTTTGTGATTGCTGGCATCGTTATTTTAAAAGGTCTTTCAATTTGTTTTTTTGCGTATCTAAACTGGCTTTAATAGTATCAAGCGCCGGTATATTTGGAGTAACCCCAATAGCCACATACACTTTTTTCAACTCATCAATATGATTTTTATTATCCTCAATAACAGCCTCCAGCACATTAAGCAAGTTGTTTGCCCCCTTATCCAGTTTTAAACCTGCAGCGTCCACCTTCAGGGTAACTGTGCCAACCTGCAGCAGCAGTTCCTGCACTTCGCTGGTTTGCACAATAACAGCTTCTGTTTCGTTCAGCTTTGTATTACTCTCTATAAAGCCGCAAAGAACTATGCTGCCCTCCTTTGGCTTTACCACAAACTTGCTGGGCGATGTATCAATTACGTGCAACCTCACATCATGTACCTTTGGTTCTCCTTCACGTTCTACATCACAGTAGTTATCCGTAACATTTTTGGCTATCCCTATAAAAAGAACTTTAAGTGCGTGGTTTTGGTGAACACCCCTGAAAAATTTATGAAGCTGATCTTCCAGTCCCATAATTACAGCTGGTAACTGATGAAGCTTTCACGTTCAATCATAGCTTCATCATATTTAAGTGATACTTTTTCTACCAGGTAAGTACCCTGCCTGTCTGGCGTGGTAGGGTTAATGATTTCAACCGCATCACCGGCATGTACCAGGGGATTGGCATAGCCAACTATACTACCGCTAAAGCCATCGTAAGTATGCTGTACAAAAATGGCTTTAGCTTTAGCTTCTGCAGTAGCAGCATCCATAGAGGGTGCTGTATAGCTTTTTACAGCAACACCGGCCTCTTCACTGCCATACTTGTACGTTTTCTTTTTACCATCTGTCCCGTTGATGTTTATTTCCACCCTGGTATTAAATTCCCTTTCTGTTTGGTACACCAGCTTGCTGGTATCCTTTACATTTTCTCCGATGGTATACTGGTGTGTTTCCGTTACTCCTGGTCTGAAATCATAAGCCCAGCCAACGTATAAGGTATTACCCCTTATTGAACTGTAAAATCCATACTGCTCTTTAAGTGTAGATAACACTTTAACAGCATTTACATTATTGATGGATAACTTACCCAGCATCGTTTTGGGGCAAACAATTTCATAGCCGGGCATTATGGTACCCAGCATATCAAGTAGTGAAATATCCCTGTAAGAAAGTACAAAGTTTTTTTGCCTCAGCGGCCATAACTCATCACACTCAACAGTAAGTGGATAATCTGCAGCACTGATGCCGTGTTTTACATAACCGCTAAACTCCTGGTTGTATTCGCCATTGTAGCCACATTCAATCAATACCGGCATGCCTGCCTTTATGTTATCCCTAACAGACTTACCAGCCAATTGCTGGTAATTACGTGCCAATACAATGCTTGCCTTATCGCTTGTGTCATCCACACTTTCGTTCACCTCAAATGAAATGGGATGCGGAAAAACAAAATCCCCGATACTTATCCTGGCAAACATATTTAGATAAGCCATAACGATGATTAAAATTTTCATTGATTGTTTTTTAAAAAGTACTGTACTGGTTTTATGCTTTTACACTGTAGTTCAAATTGCCAGGTATCCTGGTATCCGGTTACTGGCCCCTCAGTCATGTCAGTGAAATAAATGCTTTGAATCTTTCTGTCCCTGAATAACTGGCCCTCCACATCCACTATACCATCGTAATAAAACAGCTTCACCAGTTCACGCACTTTCCTGGATGGATAATTGCGGTGGAGGGTATCAATCAGCAATCCTTTTATGCTGAACTCAACAGGCTTTGTATTGTACTTTTCTACCACCTGCCCAAAGCGTACCTGGTTACCCTCTTCATCATTATCACTCACACTGCTTTCGCCCAGGCTTTTGGAGTGTGTAAATGTTACAATGGCCGGTGGTGCAAATACCGAGTTATCAGCCCTGTACAATCCGCTGTACTTAAATTCAAATTCCTGGTCGTTGAATTTCAGCTTAAAATTTTCAAAAGAACTTCTTTCATCCTCCACATATACATCAGCGCCTCTTATGTCCTGGTTGAATGATTGCGGCATATCTGAACCTGAAGCTGGAGGAATAAACCCGAATGCCCTTTGTAACCTGTCTCCCAAATTTATCTTCAGCTTACCCATTCCATTGCATTTTTACCGGTAAAATACCTGTTGTTTCTAACCACCGGAGCTGTTTTACCTTTTCAAGCCAAACCTCTTCTTCAAGTTGCTCCGGGAACGGTATGTGAAAAAAAAACGATAACAGAGCATTTTGCTGAAATACTACATCAGCAGTCCAGTCTTCATCAGCAGTCCAGTCTTCATCAGCGGAATTTTCTTTGACTGCTATTGCAAGAATATCCGCTAAACGTTTTTTAAGGTTGCTTTGCCTACTGGTATCATTTGGGCGCAGGCATCAAAAGCCGCAGAATAAGGCTCACTGTTTTGTGGCCATTTCATTACTACATCTTTGCCGTAAACTACACAGCCCTTTATCAGTATCTCCCTGGCCTTCATGGGGTTACGGTCAACAAATTTTTCAAACTCTCCAATAATCATTCCACTTGGTTTTTTCACAAGGGCCGTACCAAAGCTGTTTCCTTCAGTATCCGTAAGTTCTGCAGCTTTTAATTCGCCAAATTTTGCTTTTAACTCTTCAAGCGTACCCTCACTGTATGGGGGAATCGTTTCAAATGTGCTCATGTTTTTTTTGTTTATAAATGTGAATGATTAATTACGATACATTAAGATATACTCCTGTGGCGGTGCAGTCCACTGCATAAGCAAGCCCTTCAGAGCCGCCAGCAATTTCACGGCCATTGCTGGTGATAACAAAGTTTACTATATCAGTAACTTCATCATTATCCTTGTTAAGGAAGGTGACCGCAAATGAAATTTCACCAAGGCCACTCAGCTTACTGCTGCCCGTTTTTTCTTTGGCCTCTTTTTCCAGGAGGTTGAGTTCACTCATGTACAGTTCCAAACTGCAGGTGAGCTCTTCATCTCCGATGCTGAATGAGGTTGATCTGTTGTTGCCGGTTTTGTTCAGGGCAACATTATCTTTACAGGAGTAGCTGATTTTTTTAAACTCAACAATCTCCCGGCCATTGTATCCGATTTTGGCATCGGATGAAGAAAAGCTTCTTTTCATATTATACTTTCTTTTTAAGGTAAATCGTGCCTTTTATTTCATCCAGGATAGCATACGGCACTATGAAAAAATCAACATTCAGTTTATTATCAGGAGGCAGTACAGGGCTGTTAACATCAACAGATGTTTTGCCCATAACTATAAGGTTATTACTTGCAAGACGGCCAAACACTTTGTTGTCGCAGGATGCCTCAATGCTCCTTACAATATGATTGCCAATTTTGCCATTGGTACTGTTAACAGCAACCCTGTATTTTAAATAATGCACAAGGTGGCTCTTCAACTCCAAAGCACACAAATCGCTGGTGCGGCCATAATAGATTTTATGCTCATTAATTGTTCCATCTTCAGCAACAATAATTGGTGTACAAGTATGATCGCCATTCCACCTGTATCCGGAAACACCTGTATAAATCCGGGCAAACAAATACCCCTTATTATCCAGGTCACCCAGGTAAGCCTCCACATCGGCCAGTTTTTTATGGTTACTCAAACCTGCATTTATCCAGGAAGCGGTAGTGGCGTTTGATAGGTTAAACAACGGCACTTTGCCATCTTCTCCAGCTTCAGCAATTGATTGGTTTACTTCGGCCACTGCTACAGCGCCCAGGGCTTTACCTACGCCTGCATATTTGCGTGGCAGGCCGATACGTGCCTCAGCGTAATCCCAATCCTGGGCAATTACCAGGCTAACTTTATTTGCATCCAGGATAGTTATACCAGTTGGTATGGCATGCAGGTTAAGCATGGTATCAACAGTATCAGTAATGGCCCGGCACTCTAATAGAATGTTGCAGGGCCTGTCGTTGGCATAAGCCCAGTCGTACAACAACTGTGCTTTTGCAATGGCGCTCCTGATGCTGGTAGGCATACCATCGGTAAATGTTTCCACAGTGTTTTCTGCCAGGTTAAGCGCAAAGCCAAGTTGCTTTATTTTATTGCCACCGGCAGTTAGTAATTTACGTGCAGCCACAGCGGTTGTATCTTCCAGGAGAGTAGATGGATTTGCTGGCGCAACATCGGTACCCATATCCACAACCATCAGCATAAGCTCAACGCCCGCTGATAAGGGGTAGCTGTAAAAATCTTTGATGTGCTGGTGCAGCACTATCTTGTTAGAAGTATCGTAAGCTGCAGTAATGCCGAGCAGTTCAGCCTGCTTAAGGCTGGTAATCGTGTACACCGTGTTGTAAGCTACTTTACCAGCAATGGCCACACCAGTGGCCAGCAAAGCTGATGTTGAAGTTTGAATAGCGGCAGCATTACCTGGTACGCCTTTTTGTATATCTACACTTTTTAAATTTGCCATAAGTTGATTTTAATCGAGGGGCTGGCTTCATTTACCAGCCCCTGCCCTTCATCTTAGTTTGGGAATCCTTAATGAATCCCTATTTGGTTATTACAAGTTATCCAGCGTTATTTCTGGCACCCTTTTTCACAACGGCACCTGCAGTAGCACCTTCACCTGCAGCTTTTTCCTGGTTACCAGGAGCAGTACCTTCACCTGCAGCTTTTTCCTGGTTACCGGCAGCAGTACCTTCACCTGCAGCTTTCGCCTGGTTACCGGCAGCAGTACCTTCACCTGCAGCATTTGCCTGGTTACCGGCAGCAGTACCTTCACCTGCAGCATTCTGATCATTTTCCTCAGTCGTAAAATCAAAAGTTTCAATGTCCTTTTTTTCTTTTACTGAATTTTCTGCACGGTTCAGTTGAGTGAAAAATTCGCCAGCAGTGTTGGCATATACAATCAGGCAACCTGTTTGCTCCGAAATTTCCTTTGCCTGCTGTTTTAAAGTTTTTTCCGCCATAAAATAATTTGCTTTTTAAATGCTTTTTAAAATTGGTTTAAACTACCTGGTTATCAATTATGCAGTGGCACTTACAATGGCCCCGATGCCCTCATTTTTGTAAGGAGTTACAATATCATAGTGCCTGATAGCATACAGGTTACGCTGGTTAAGCGCATCCTGTACAGCAGGGGTAAGGTAGTTTTTCGTAAATCCTTTGCCCTGCACTACACGGCTTACGTGAAAGTACACGCTGGCTTCTGTATGCGCACCTGTTACTATACCGCCAAAAGAAAGCTTCGCCTTGGTAGTAGCATTGTAAAAGGGGTTAGTAGTTGATTTGTAAAATTCAAACCCCCACCTGTTGAGCGGCTTACCTGTTTCAGCCATGTAATACTGCTCCGCAAATTTTTCATCCTGCAGCAGCATGTCATTTTCATGATCTGTACAAAACACAAGCCTGCGCCCTTTACCAGGATGCTTTAACTTATCCAGCTTTTTACGGAAAGTGATCAAATCTTTTTTGATAAGCATACGGCGGCCATCAACAAGGTCACCAGTTGTAACCAATACAGGGGTATCAGCCGTATCGCCTGCTGGGCCAACGCTGTGTATACCCTTATTATTTTTTTCCTCAATCATTTTGGTTGAATGGCTTTCCTGCACAGCAGCCATTTTATCGTAATTGAGGCCATACATTTCATCATCGCTTACAGGAGTAGGTCGGCTTTGAAACTTGTTTACAGATACTACCAAAGGTTCCCCATCAAGCGGCTGTACAGTAAGCGGATAAGTAGTATTATTGATGAGTATATCAGGGCTTACACCAAAGTAAGTAAGGTTAACCATTACCACTTCATTATCCTGCAGCATATTAAAATACTTGCCTATATCCTTTACACCATCCCTCCAGCTACCTTCATCAGCAGTGTTAAAGCGCTTTATCAATTCCTTATCCCAGGCTTCACGGTATATAAGCGCACACAAGCGGTTGGCTGCAGCACCAGGCTTTTTAAAAATCGGCGCTGCAAACGATACAATCAATAGGGCCAATAAAACCCAAACACCTGCACCCGGCACCATTACTTCAAACAGCACCGATACAAGCAGCGCAAAAAAAACAGCGTACAATAATTTGTTGATACTTTTTACTAAATTCATGGCTAAACTTTATTTAAAAATTTGGTTAGTTAATTACTGAGCCAGCGGCACGGTGCCGTACTCAGCTTTGTACATTGATGCAAACAAAGCAACATCTTCAGGCTTTATACTCAGGCTCAAAGCTTCAAGCCCCGGCCCATCTTTTTCTGCCCAGTCTTTAATCGTCCAGGTTTCACGGCCTTCAGGCGCTTTTACACCATTTGCACCTGGTTGCTGGGCTGCACCACCGGGCGCAAGCATATTACTCAGCAATGGAGCAGGCTTAACCATTGCCAGGGCAGCTTTAAAACTTTCAATGCCTGCTGTTTTGGCAATGTTTACCAGGTTTGCATTTTCGTCTGCAGTAAATACAACGCCGGTTTCTTTTGTCTTTATCGCAATAAAAGCATCCACCTGCGCCTGTATCTGATCACCCTGTGCGCTCTCAAATGTAGCCACCCTGGTACGCAGAGCAGTTATAGTATTGCTTATGGCTGCATAAATAGCAGTATCTGAACTATCGCCGGTTACACCTGTTAATTTGTGCTCAGCAATTAAAGCATCTTTTTCCTGTTTTGTCATATCAAAATTGTTTAAATGATTTACATCGTCTTCTTCACCCACGGCTGTAAATGAGCCAAATATGCTCTCTACGGTTTGCCCTGGTTGTGGCTTGGTAGTGGTAGTGGTTACAAACCTGGTATCATCTGTAATAGCATCCACAAGCTTTTCGGCCACGGCTTCATCTCCAGTAAACCAGTAGTCGCTGCCGTCCATGTACTTTTGGCAATCAGCCTCTTTCTTTCCGCTTTTTTGCGCATACACTTTTACAAAATCACTTTCAAAGCCCTTTAAAAGCTTGCCATAATTAAAGTACTCCTTACTGGTGCCGCCACCACTGCCCCTTGGCGCATGCAGCATCACCCGGCCAAGCTGGCTTATCTCCACCCGGTTGCCTCCCATCATTACCACCGTCATCATGCTGGCACTTACACCATCAATGATGAATGT
Source organism: Chitinophagales bacterium (assembly GCA_031375675.1). GTDB lineage: Bacteria > Bacteroidota > Bacteroidia > Chitinophagales > Chitinophagaceae > Ferruginibacter. The sequence goes on along the minus strand of JANMIG010000062.1, from coordinate 62,622 downwards.
AATATTGAGGCCGCTGGTTTTATTGGCCGTCCACATCGCAATACCTTCCAGCACATCGCCACCGTAGCAGTGTACCCGCACATTCAAATTTTTGCAGCCTTCTTTTTTTATGGCCGCAAGTGTTTGCTCATAATCAAGCGCACCGTTCCACCAGGATGATATTACCCCGTAAAATTTTACCTCCGCTGTGTCTTTATTGATGATTGTGTACCGCATTGCCCCACAAATATGATATGCTGATGGCTCCATTACAAACAATAGTCCTACGGTAGGACTATTTAGTCCTACCGTAGGACTATGTGTTGCCCACAGCTTCGCTGTTGGTAATCTTTGTAGTAATGGGAAAAGAAAAAATTAAAGAGCGGGTAGCAGCCGAAAGCATGTACTGCGAAAAATTTATGACGGCAAAAGAAATTGCCGACACCCTGAGCATTGAACCTAACACCGTAGGCAAATGGATACAAAAATATGGCTGGGATAAAGACCGGCAGGATACCATTAACAACCCGGTAAAAATGCGGCGCATTTTGGGTGAGGTATTAATGTTAGTAATCCAGGGCGAAAAGCCCAAGATTGATACCGATGCACTCAGCAAGGTATACAAAGTATATGAGGGCATAAGCGACAGGATAAACCCTGGCATGGTGGCCGGTGTAATGAAACTGTATGATGAGTACCTGGTAAAGGTTAACCCTGAGCTGGCCATAAAAAATTTAGAACACAACAAAAAGTTTCTGCTGCACACAATAGAACTGTATGGATAATGGCATAAGCAATAAAAAGTATTTAGCCCTCATTGATAATTACGATGCGCATTGCCATGCCATTATCAAAAGCGCCACTGTTGATACCAGCGAAAGCAAAGAGGCGCAGCGCAAGCGCATGAAAAAGCTGGAGGCCGATTACATCCTTTGGTTTGAATACTATTTTCCCAAGTATGCTAAAAAGAAAAGCGCAGCCTTTCATAAAAAGCTGGCCAACAAAATAATTGGCAAAAGAAAAATACGGATGCTGGCCGAGATATACAGGGGGGGTGCCAAAAGTGTGCATATTGACCTTGGTATACCGCTGTACCTCATGTTTGTAAAAAAGGAACTCAACTTTATGTTCCTCATTGGCGAAACATTCCCCAAGGCAAAAAAACTCATCAGCAGTATACAGGCTGAGCTGGAAGTAAACCCAAGGCTTGCACAGGATTATGGCAAAAAACAGCGCATTGGCGACTGGAGCGATGGCGACTTTATTACCAGCGATGGCATACGCTTTATGGCCATTGGCTTTGGCATGAGCCCCCGTGGTGCCAGGGAAGGTGCCAACCGGCCCGACTATATAGTGGTGGATGATGTGGACAACAAAGCACACTTTAACAACGACAGGCTGATGAGCGGAAGTGTGGATTACATCAGCGAAGATATAGAGGGCTGCTTTGATAACGATAGTGATGACGATGCCATTGAACGTTTTGTGTATGCCAATAATAATATGCACAAAAAATCCATTACCAATCGCCTTAAAAAAGAATTTCTCCAATCAATAAAACAGGATATTGAAGACAATGGATATACCGACTACGAAGTATTAACCATTACTGCAGTAAAAGACCTGGTAACCTTTACACCCAACTGGCCAGAGAAAACAAGTGCCGATTACTGGCGGCGAAAGTACCGCCGTAAGCCACGCAGCTTTTTACGTGAATACCAGCATACGCATGTGGAAGATGGCAAAGTGTTTAAAGCTGAATACATGCAGTGGAAAGAGATGCTGCCACTGCACAAATATGATGCACTCATTATTTACGGCGATTTAAGTTATAAAGAAAATGCCGATTACAAGGCAATGATACTGATGGGCAAAACAGGCAGGGAGCTGCACTGCATACAAGCATTTTGCCGCCAAACAAGCCGCACCGAAGTAGCACAGTGGACGTACGACCTTTGGGAAGACCGTAACCTGGGCAACCTGAATGTACCCACTAAAATTGAAGGTCTGTTTGCAATGGATGAGTTTACCAACGATTTTGATACCGAAGGGGATGAGCGGAATTATTACATACCGGTAATTGCCGACAAAAAAAACAAGGAAAACAAATTTACCCGCATTGAAAGTATGGAAGGCTTCTTTATAAAACGCCGGGTATTTTTTAACGAAAAAGAAAAAACCAATACCGACCAGGTAACCCTGATAGATCAGTTGCTGGGGTTTGAAAAAGGAAGCCAGATGAATGACGATGGGCCCGACTGTATGCAAAGCTGTATAGCCGAATTAAACACGGCCACCCACATCAACAAATTTGAACCACGCATTACCAAACGCACACACTCAAAAAAACGATACTGATATGCCAAGATTTATTAAAGAAGCAGATTATGCCGGGCTGATAAAACCCGAAATAAAAAAGCAGCTTACCGGCACCACCGGTACTGAGGCAAGCCTGGCACAGGCCAGGGCAGAAGATACTGCCATTGCCACCATACGGCAAAAAATTGGCCACCGGTACAATTGCGATATAATATTTACACCGGCACCACTTACCGGTGCCGATACCAGGGATTTGTACATAGTGCATATTGTAATTGCACTGGCCCTTTACGACCTGTACAGCCAAACCGGCACCAAAGACCTTCCGGAACACCGCCACACGCAATATGAGGATGCTATGACATGGCTTAAAGAAGTGGGCCGGGGCGATAGGGCAGCCAGCCTGCCACCCCTGCTGGATGGCGATGGCGATACCCTGCCGGTGGATATAAGGTTTAACAGCCGCCCCCTGCGCCCCACAAAATGGTAAAAAAGGGGTAAAAAGGGGTAAAACAGCATTTTTTGGCAAAACGGGGATGGTGATTTCGGGCAGACCCCGTTTAAAACCCGTTTAATCTCGTTAGAAATCGCCTAAATACCCCACAAGCGCCCCTTGGGAAAGCAGGGTGCTATTATCGGGCAAATTTGGGGCCTTTCTGGCCTTTTTATAAAAACCGGGGCGTAGCCCCACAAAACATAAAGTATGAAATTGGTTACAGTACCTGATTGGTTCACCCGCATACCGGGCATCCGCAGCCTGGTAAAGCCCCTGGGCAGCACCAGTGGTGGCAGCACCCTTACCGATAAGGATAAGCAGGTGGTCGTGCAAATCATCCAGGAGTTTAAAGACCTTAGCCGCCGGGAGCTGGATACATGGCGGCAGGCACTGCAGGCCATTGAAGACCCTAAGCCCAACTGGCAACCCCTGCAGGATTTTTTTGATTACCTGGATGCTGATGGTATACTGGGTGTAAGCATGGAGCTTCGCCTTGCTGCCACACTGGGCAAAAAATACATGGTGTACAGCAAAAGCACCGGTAAAGAAACCATTGACAAAACCAATATCTTTTTACACAAGGAGTGGTTCTTCAACTTCATGTACGAGTTCCTGCATACCAACCTTAAAAAATTTACCCTTGCACAATTGGTTGACCCTGTAACCATGAAGTGGTATTACATACCCCGGCGCAATTATGTGCCTGAGCGCAATTTTATTAAAACTGAAATTACAAGCGAAAAAGGCTTTTATGCTGATGACCCAATTTTTGAACGCAACCCGATTATTGCCATTAACAGCCGAAGCAAGTATGGCATACTCAACGATATTGTACCCAACCTTATATGGCTAAAAAATGCCCGCCAAAGCTGGGATGAGTTTGCACAAAAGTTTGGCATACACCTGGTAACCGCCACCAGCAACAGCCGGGATAAAAAAGAACTGGACCGTATGGAGGCCATGCTTAAAAGCCTGGGCGAAGCGGCCACCGGTGTTTTTCCACAAGGCACAGAGATAAAGATACACGACAGCGCCACCAAGGGCGACCCTTACAATGTGTTTTTAAAAAGTATTGAACTGGATTTAAAGATTATTACCACCCGCATACTGGGCGGCAGTATGATCACGATGGACGGCAGCAGCCGCAGCCAGGCCGAAGTGCATGAGCGCAACCTGCACGATGGGCTGGCCCTTTTTGACAAGATGCTGATACAGTTTGTGGTAAATGGGTACCTGATGCCGGTGATGGCAAAGTTTGGCTATCCTTTTACTGATGATGATGCCTTTAAGTTTGATGAAAGCGAAAGCCTTACCCTTAAAGAGCAGTGGGATATACTCAGCGGCATACTGGAGCATTACGAAGTAGAAGATGGCTTTGTGGCCGAAAAATTTAACATACCCATTATTGGCAAAAAGCAACCCACCGGCACAACAGCACCTGCAAATTTTAATACCGCCAACAGCGCTATGGCAGCGGCCCTGTTGGCGGCTGGCATTACGCTGCCCAATTATATTAAACCCAACTGTGGCCACTACCATGCACCGTTAGTAGTTGCCGATAGCCTTGGTTTCACGGGAAACATATTGGCTGAGCTGAGCGATGCTATGATAAATGCTGTGTGGGGTGGCCAGCCCACCCTTACGCTCGAAGTGCTTAAAAGCATTGCCAGCCACAAAGCCATGCTGGATGGCTTACTGGAGGGATGGGGTGAGCGGCGCATGGAGCTTACTTACAGCGCTACCGATAACCGCTGCCTGGCGGCGATGGAGTATAACCTGTTTGAGTTTAGCAGGCTAAAAGAAAAGGCAAATGTTTTTTACTTAAACCAGTTGCTGCTTGATAAGGAAGCCAACAACATACGCAGCTTTACCGATTTTAGAAACAAGGCCCTGCCCTATTTAAAAAATGCTGATGTAAACCATCTTAAAACAGAGTATTACCACAGCATTGCTGTGGGGCAGGGTGCCAGCAGGTACCAGCAGTTTATGCAAGAAGCCGACCTGGTAACCCCTTATGGCCAAATACAAACGGCAGGTGATGCACGGGTAAGGCTTAGCCACCAGGTGCTTGATGGTAAAATAATCAACTTTAAAGATGGGGCCCCCACAATATGGACACCATTTGATATTGGATGCCGGTGTGAGATACTGCAGTACCTGGAACAGGTGGATAAGGAGAAGCTGTACACCAGCGATAAAATTTATGAGGCCATTGGTAAAAAGAAGGGCGATAAATGGACGGGCAACCGGGCTGTAGAAGAAACCGTGTTTCGTGCAAATGAAATGTATGTAAAGCAACTTGGCCTTGGTGATGAAATTAATAAACTGCCTTACAGCACTTACGGGCTAAAGCCTTATGATGAGATAAAGGATCAGTACGAAGACCTGCAGTTGGATAAAACCATTACGCCCGGTAATGTGGCAGAACTGTACACCCCTGAGCCGGGGCAAAGCTATATGGGCTTTACTGATTACCTGGGCCGCAAGCTTACACTGCAGCAGCCGGTGTTTGATAAGCATGTAACCACGCCCAAGAACATTGCCCAGGGCAGGCACCAACTATTTGCCCACCTGCAGGATGTGCTGGCCAACCCTGATGAAGTGTATTACTTCCAGTTTAACAAAGGCAATTACCAGCAGCGCTATGTAAAATTTTATGGTAATGGTGCCCTGGTGGTAAGCACTAAGCTGGGCAGTGCCAATGTACAAGTGCAAACCTGGTTTAATATGGATAATGAGGCGGGTGTAAGGCGTGGGTATTTAATACATAAAAAAAGCCGCAAATGAAGCCCCATTAAAGGGTATGGGCCTGCAGGCACTGCCAGCCAGCCTTTAAAGCATCATTTGCGGCGCCCGGCCAGGGCGGCAGCACTGCTGCTGCAATGGCCGGGGTTCATGAACAGGGCAAAAGTAAACAAATTTTAAATATGGACGGACAAGCACGAATTAACATTTTGCTGGAAATACGGGACAGGGCTAAGGCTGGTATGGCTGCAGCCAAAAACCACATTAACAAAAATGTGGCCGATATAAAGGGCCGCATTGCCAGCCTCAAGGATGGTACGGTAAATGCCTTCAGGAGCATGAGCAGCTCAGTACCGGGGCTGGGCAATGCTATTGGCCTGCTTAAAAACCCCATTACCCTTGTGGTGGCTGCTGTTACCATACTTATTGGTGTATATACCAAGGCCAGTGCCATGGCCGCACAGTTTGATAGTGCCATGCGCAAAGCCAATGTAACAGCGCAGGAAACCGGTGCAGGCTACCGCAAAATGAGCGCCGATATATTAGAAGCTGCAGCCAGCAGCAATATGGCCGGTGCCACCCAGCAAGCGCCGGAGGCTTTTAACAAACTCATAAGCAGTGGCCTTACTAAGGATGCCAGCCTGGAAGCCCTAAAGCCCACGCTGGAGGCTGCTAAAGCTGGCTATACCGATGTGGCCACCGTGGCCAAAGCTGCAGCCGCTACCATGAGCAGCAGTGGAGCCAATGTAACCCGCACTTACGATGTACTGTTTGCTACGCTTAACAAGGGCAATGCCGAGTTTGCTGATATTGCCAATTACCTGCCCAAAATTATACCCGGTGCCAAAGATGCAGGCTTTGAGCTGGAGCAGGTGGCCGGTGCCTATGCCTTCTTAACCGCACAGGGTATGAATGCTGAGGCCAGCAGCACCGGGCTGATGAATGTATTTAAAGCCCTGAAGGATAACGATATTATCAATGGTACCAATACCAAGATGGGGCTTAAAAGGCTGGGTATAGATGTATTTGATGCGCAGGGCAAAACAAAAAGCCTGGTAGATATAATGGAGCAACTGCGTGGCAAGATGGATGGCCTAAACAACGACCAAAAGGTGAAGTTTTTAGCCCAGATAGGGTTTGACCAGGAAGCCGGTACCGCCATAGCCAGCTTTACGCAAAATATGGATAAGCTGCGTGATACGGTAAACTTTACCACCAACAGCGCCGGGCAGTTAAAGGCCGCTATTGAAGCTGCAGGCTCACCCATGGATAGTTGGGATCAGATTGGTAACCGCATTGATGCCACATTCATCCAGGTAGGCACCACTGTAAACCAAACCCTGGGCAGCATAGGTACCTGGCTGGCACCCATTGTTGATAATGTGCTGCCCAAAATGGCCAGCATCTTCAGCGGTATATGGGAGGTGGTAAGCAGTATAGGCAGCGCCATAATGGCCATACCCAAAACCATGATGGAGTGGGCCAATAAAAGCGAACTGGTAAGCGATATATTTAAAGCCATTGGCACAGTGATGGGCGCTATTAAAGATGCCATTGTATTTTTTGCCGATAAAATAAGCTGGATATACGAGCATACCATGAAGCCCATTTTTGATGCCATTGAATGGATATACAAAAAAGTAAAGGGATGGGCTACCGAAAGTATGAACGATGCCAGGTCAGCCGCTGCTGAGCGCTTTAATGCCATGACCCCACAGGAGCGGGAAAACATGCGCTATAATGATCCTAAGCGCTTTGCTGCATTAAGCCAGGCAGTGCAGGATAGCAAAAGCCAGGCACAAAAGGATGGTGAAGCGGCCATGCTGGCCAACGACCGTAAGGGATGGGAAGCAGGCATGGCTGCTGATGATGCCAAAAAAGCTGCAGCTAAAAACCTGCTGGCCACCAGCCGGTTTAATACCAATATGAAAAGTGGCGATAAGGGCGGTGGCAAAAAAAAGGGAGATGAAAAGGGTGTGGGCATAAGTGGTGGCCAGCAAACCCGCATCATCAACATTAATAAAGTGGCCATGATAGAGGGCGACTTTATAAGCAACCACCAGGACTTTGCCAACATGAGCAAAGCCGACATTGAAAAGTGGCTGGAGCAAATGTTTGCCCGGTTTAATGCCAACATGGCCAAAAGCTACAGCCAATGATGACGCTGGAGGAAACAAGAGACTTTGTACGCATAGTGGATGGCCTGGCCAGGCTGTACCCCCGCCTGCCGCATATAGCCGCCACGTATGCAGTTAATTTTTTTAAGCAAAGCTTTATACGCCAGGCATGGCTGGGCCAGCGTACTGAGCCATGGGCTAAGCGAAAAAAAGAGGGCAGGCGTAAGGGCCGTGCCATTGGTATTGATCGTGGTGTGTTAAAGCGGGATATACACAAAATACGGGTAACCAGCACCACGGCCCTTATTGGCACCAGCCGCATTACCCAGGCTTATGCCAAAGCATTTAACGAGGGGTTTAAAGGCACGGTAAATGTAAAGGAGCATACCCGTGCCAGGTTTAAAAAGGTAAAGGAGCAGTACACAACCAGGGCTGGCAATGTGCGCAACCGCACCAGCAAGCAGGTAGATGAAGCTGCTGGCAGCATTACCGTAGGCACACACCGGCGCAAAATGAACCAGCCTGCCCGGCCCTATATGAAGCCCAGCCCTGTGCTGGATAAGGGGATAGAAAGAACAATTGGTGCTGCTATGCTTAAAGTAATCAAACAAAACTCATCAAAATAAACAACCTCTATGGTACAATTTTTTAAAGGCATTTATCAACTGTTTAAAGATAACGAGCAAAACTTTACCGATGCTGGCCTGCAGCCGGTACGCACGGTAGACCGTTACCGTGGCCAAACCACAGATCCTGAAAAATTTGAGTACTATCCTACACCTGCAGTATTTATTAACCTTAAAACCACCTGGAAGCGGCAGGGCCAGCACTATGTGGGCAATGTAAGTGCCGATTTTCATTTAATAACTGATGAGCCGTTTCATACCGCCATGCTGTTTACCGGGCATGAGCAGGCACTGCAGCAGGCTTTTTTTTATAAAAGCATCCAGGTATTGCTGGATGATTTTGAAACAGAAAACACCACTAAGCTTACCCGTGTAGATGATACTGATATTGATACCGGCGTGGTATGCTACAATATACTAAGCTATACCTGCGAAGTGTACGAAGCTGTGGGGCAGGAAAGCGATACGGTAGATATGGCCGGGCTTACCATTGTGCTAAACAAAAAAGGGCTGCAAAAGCAGGCTTAGTGTTTTATACAAGTTCTTTGACATTGCGGGAATCTCCTGAGGGGATTATTTTGTTATCACAATTTTGATAGCCCAACTTTGATAGTCGTCCGGGCTTGATGCATTGTATCCAATTTTACCAGTCCAGTTAGTACGAAGCATCGCACCATACATATTCTGGCAATCAACATAGCCTTGTACATGTACTATTTGATTAGCAGCATCAATACGGTAAGTGAAGTTATCAGGGAATTTAGCTGTTGCAGGTGATATTATTTGTGTAAGAATTTCTTCCTTACACTTTTTATACCCTACTTTCTTTATCAGATAATCAGCAGGCACATTGCTTTTTGCTGGTATGCTTTGTGATGGGCCTCCCAATAACCTTTTCTTTGCTTCATCCCTTGCCGCAAATCCAACTGCTATTATTGCTCCAACTGATACAATGATTACTGCCAGCTTCCAAAGCTTAATTTTTGAAAGCCATTTAAAAATGGTTTGAATTGAACCAGTTAAATTATTGGCCCTTTTAGGTTGATAATTCATGTTTTGTTTTTTTGTAAAAGTGATTTAATAAATATATTATTTTCCCTAAGTTCTGCTATTAGCTCATCTGCCCTTTCAAGCTTTGCCTTATAGCTGGCAAGCTGATCACTCAGGTACTCAACCTGGTATTGAAGGGCCTCGATAGTGTCTGGCACAGGTGCAACGTTATTTTCTGTTGCTGCCATGATGGGATTACGGTTTAATATTAGAGCGACACGCCGGTTAATATCGGCATCAACGAATTTACGAACTGAATCCCTTTCTATTTTGTTAAAATTTACTCCAGCTTTTTTAACATTTGTTATACCTGAAAAATCATAGTCCAAAATTTTACCTATTATTTGAATCTCTGAAGATGTAAAATTATTACTCTGTTCCTTTGATGCGTAAGTTGTTACAGGTATTTTTAATTTATCGGCCATATATTTTTGCGTGAAATCCTTACTTTTTTTTCTTCTTACATCCTTGATTTTCAACATCATACATGTTTTGGTTTGTTAAACAATAAATTTTTATTCGTAATTACTTGGAATTACGAATAAATACGAATAGTTTTGTCCTCATGAACGGGACACAGCAAAGGAACAATAAAATAATTGAAAAAGAAAGGGGGGAAACTGCCCGGATTGTTGCTGGCATATTAAATGTAACAGCCAGCTATGTTCGAAAGGTAATGGCCGATACAAAAAAACTGAAGTATAAAGGCGCCCGGCCTGATACTATCAGAACCTGTTACAACTTTTACGAGCAAAAATCCACCTACCAAAAAAATGCACTGATAAAAGAAGTTGAAAAACTGATACCGATTGAAGTAATTAAAAAAACTGCATGATATGGCAATCGTAATATTGGCAAAGGCAATACAGCCTAATGGGAAATTCAAAAAAAATGAACTGTTCGTTCGTGCAAACGGCAATGGCCTGATGCTGATGATGGAACAACTGGAAGCATGGAACCGGGAATACATCATGAAGGTTTCCGTACGATACAATAAGGATGATGAAAAATTTTTCCTCATCACACTTGACCTGCCATACGAAGACGTAAAACTTCTGGCAGATTACATCAACGAAAATTCTTAAGAAGTTGAAAAACTGATTAAAGTGGCTTAGTATATGCAAATACTTGAAAAAGATATTATTGTTAAAAAAACAGAGGGCAGGCAGGTAATATGGCTGCATACTGAGCTGGTAAGCCACTGGCTAAAGCTGAGCCAGTTGTACCTGCGCAAAGCAAGGTCGGTGTATAAAGATACCGTGCCTGCCTGCCACCACAGCAAAACATGGCTGCCTGCCACCGGTGCAGCATGGCGCTGGGGCAAAAGCAATGGAGAAATTTATTTTTGCTTGAGCGACATACCCAACAAAGCCCCCAATAATTACCGGGATCAGTTACCCACTATTGATGAACTGCTTCACCTTAAACTTACCGCCACCGGCAGCAGCAATACCGCCACACCATTCAACACATTTATTACCAGCTACATCAGCACACATAAAGCAGGCTACAATAAATATTACCTGCACTATACCGATAAGCAGCAGGCCCAGCTATCTGCAGCGGCTGCAGGGCTGGCAGGCACAGCAGCATACATACAGCAGTGCGGCATTAAAGCCAATAACCTTTCCTTTTACCAATGTGCAGCAGCCGACCTGCAGCAGGCAGGTGCTACCTACCTGCCAGCTTACTACCGCAACCTTAAAGCAAGGGTGCAGGGCCTGCTTGCCGGGCAAAAAATTACCGACCTGGTGTACCTTAAAAGGGAGGCCAACAGCAATGCCCTTACACATGGTGCCGATGCTGATGTAGAAGCCTGGGTGTACGATTTGCGCAGCAGCGGCTGCAACTATACCAATACATACATTGCCCGTAAAGTGGGCATTATGTGCAGCCTGTTTGGCAAGGCCGAGCCCAGCCAGCGCTGGTTTACCCAATTAATGGAAACACCCCTGTGTGAGTGGATTACCGGCCCCACACGCTATGGCAGCAAAAGCAGGCATGGCGATAGGGTTAAGGCCCATGTAACGCTTAAAAAAGCCCTGCATGCCGGTGATTGCTGGCAGGTAGATGGTACAAGGGTAAACTTTATTGATTTTAAACTCAATGGCAAAGAAGTGTTTTTGTACATAGTAGCCGTAAGGGATGTGTACAGTGGCGATATACTGGGCTACAGCTTTGATGTTACTGAAAACCGCTGGTGTGTGCATGCTGCCATTAAAATGGCGGTAGAAAGTACAGGCTACCTGCCGTGGGAGCTGGTGATGGATAAATTTCCCGGCCACAATACTACCGAAATGGAAACCCTTTTTGCTGATATGAATAAGCGGGGATGCCGCACCACCTTTACCAGCAACCCCAATGGCAAAGCAGCCATTGAAAGATGGTTCAGCACATTGCAGCAGGTGTTTATGATGGGCAGTGATTATTATTATGGCGAAGGCATACGCAGCCGCCACCAGTTTGGCCACCGCAGCTACCAGCAAATAAAAGCCATGAAGCTGGCTGCAAAAAATGATGGATGGGATTATGATAAGGCCGAAGCCGAAGCCTGCAAAGTGGTGGAAGCCTACCGCACTACAAAGCTGAGCAGCTACAGCCGCCGCTACAAAATGATAGAGAACAGCCCCGAAGGGCTGCACCAGCAAAGCGAAAAGCCCAATGTAACCCTGCTGGATGCCAACCAGGTTATTTACCTGTTTGCCCTTAAAACAAAGCGCAAATTTACCGGTGAGGGCCTGCTTAATATACAGATACAAAACTATGCCTTCAGCTACCGCTGTGCCGATGCCAATGTGGTGGCCAACCATAAGGAGGTAACCATTTGTTACGACCTGCAGGATTTGGATGTGGTACACCTGTACGCCATTAACGATAAAGCCCTTAAACCCTACCTGGGTACAGCACACGAAAGCAGTGTGCAGGTATATGGCCCCAATGCCGAGTGGGGCAAGTACCAGCGCCAGCAGGCCATCATAATCAACATGCAGCAGCAGCGGGAGCAGTTGCTTGATATGAAGCTGGCTGCAGGCAGCGAATTTACCCTAATGCAGGGTGGGGATATGGATAAGCGCAGCTACGAGCAGGCCGAAACCGGCGAAATGTATGCTGCAGGCATAATACCAGAAGTGGACAGTTTAGACGGACTGGTAGACATTAGAGACAGTTATTAATTAACCCATTAAATAAAAAACGATGCAATTAACACAACAACACAAAGAAGAGATTAAAACATTCATCCGCCAAAAGGAAAAGCAGCTTGGTTCACAGACGGCAGTATCTACATTCCTTGAAATTAGTACTGGTACCTTATCTCAAATGCTTAATGACGAATACAAGGCAAAAGGCGACAGCATGTGGCTGCAGGTAGGCACAAAGCTGGGCTGGCGCATAGGTATAGGTGAGGATAATAAGGGCTGGCAAATAGCTGCCAACACACACGATTGCAAAGTGATTATTAAGCTGCTGAATGATGCTAAAAGCATGAGCCTGTTTATGCCAATTAGCGATTACGCTGGTATAGGCAAAAGCACACCCCTTAAATACTATGCTCAACTGCACCAGGATAGTGGCGCTGTCTTCTACATCAAATGCCGGGAGTGGGGCAAAACGGAATTTTTAAACCACCTCACAAGGCAAATTGGCCTAAACCTGGGCCGTGGTTTTAAAACACACGATGAAATACTGGATTGTATCATTGGCTTTTTTAGCGATAGGGCCAGCATGAAACCACTGCTGATAATAGATGAGTACGATAAGTTGAAGGCACCCAGCAAAAGGGTTTTAATACCTCTTTATAATGAGTTGGAAGATGTACTTTCTGTAGTGGTAGCAGGTACCGAGCATTTAAAAACTGAAATAAAAGCAGGTGTAACCAGGAAGGGCAAAGGGTATGATGAAATTGACAGCCGCCTCGGCAGGGAGTATATGACGCTGATGGGTAGTTCTTTAAACGACATCAGGGAGATGTGCAAAGTAAACGGTTTGGTTGATGCGGATATGGTAAAAGGCATATTTGAAGAGCTGAAGCCTGTAAGAAAAATGATAAAGGTAAAAACCGAACAGGGTGAAAAAGAAGTGCAGGTACGTGTGGCTACAGATTTGCGCCGCCTGAAGCGCATTGTACAACGGGAGCAATTAAAACAACTTAAATAACAACCATGGCACAACAACAACAACACACAGCGCCAGAACTTGGCACCACCATTGAAGAATTATTATTTGCCAAAAGGTGGGTATGCAAAAAAACCGGCCTCACCAGGGTGGAGCAAAACAATATGATGTTTGAGCATGGCAGCGCCTTTGCCTACACTTTTGCGCAGCTATTTCCCGAGCCGGATGATGTACTGGATATGCTCATAAAAACACCAGCGCCTGAAGGTGAAACACATAACTGGTTTTGGAGCTGGTGGATAATGAAATGGATGCAGCACGATTGGCATTATATAAACAGCAAGATGTACAACCAGCCAATTGATTACGAAGTATATAAAATGCAGATGCGGTTTGATAACCTGCTGGAGCAGGATTTAGTGTACACCTTAAACATTAAGCGATGAGTGTATTAGCCAGTGTAATGGATGCTGTAATAAGGCTTTCATTTATCAATGCACTCATTTTTTATCCCTTATGGATTTGGGTACTGGCTGTGTGGATGTTATTCGGCATCATCATATTGGTAGCAATTATTTTAATCATTATAAAAAAGTAACAATGGCAAAAAAAGTAACCCTTGCTGATCTGTCGGATGCAGATAAGGCAAATCTGCTGCAGCAACTGCAGCAGCAGCAAAATGAAAAAGACAAAGAGCTTGCAGCTAAGCGCAAGGAGTATAAAGCGCTGGTGCATGAAAAGGTGAACAACCTGTTTCCGGTGCTGGCACAGGCATCAAGCGTATTAAGCGGTGCCAAGGGCAAGGCAATTGAATATTTTAAACAGGTACTGGAGTTTAAAAACGAACTGTATCCAACGGCTGATGGGCAAACCAGCCACACATTTACCAATGAGGATGGCAGCATCAGCATCATCATAGGGTACAATATGCTGGATAGCTACGATGATACCGTACACAGCGGTGTGGCCATGGTAAAGGAGTATATGAGCGACCTGGTAGCAAGAGGGGATAAAGAAACTAAAAGCCTGGTGGATGGCATTATGCGCCTGCTCAGTAAGGATAGCAAAGGCAACCTGAAGCCCAGCAGGGTGGCCCAGTTAAAAAAGATGGCAGATGAAACCGGCAACGAAAAGTTTATCAACGGTGTAAAAATTATCCAGGATAGCCACATGCAGGTACGCAGCAAGGAGTTTGTGCGCTGTATACAAAAAGACAAAACCGGCAAAAGCATGGTGCTGGCGCTCAGCATTACCGATGCTGAAATACCTGCAGATAAGCAGGAAGTGGCGGAATAATATTTTTTGGGTTAATAATGTACGGCCTGGTTACTCTTAGCCTGGGCCTTTTTAAAACAACTTTAAAACAACAATTATGGGTGCAAAAGATGAAACTTATTGGCAAATGGGAAACGGGCGCAGCGAACGGATTGACATTACCTGTGTAGATGATATTGGCCCTTCAGTAAGGGATAAACAAAAAACCATCTTTATCCTGGGCAAGATTGACATGGATAATATCGGTGCAACCTGTAAAAGGTATAACCAGGCTGCAAAGCTGATTGCCGAGGCTGGCCACCAGCCATCAGTGTTTACGCAATTGATGCAAACAGGCTGGATGCATAATATCAAAGGGGAAATACAGCAGCGTTTAAAACACATGATGATGTGTGATGGCATTTACCTGCTGGATGATTGGGTAGATTGCTCTATATGCATATCGCTGCATTTGCTGGCTGCTCAGGCAAAGCTGGAAATACTTAATAAATGAAAGAACATTTAAAACGCTTTTAAAACAACAATTGATTCAATCACCAGGTGTCAGCTATGCCACCGCAAACAACAACAGCACAATGATAATATTTAACAAAGAAACGGTAAATTTTGATCAGTGGCTCGAAAAGCTGAAAGAAAAGGCAGAAAAAGAAAAGCTGGGAAAAGCCTATAATCAAGTTAACCTGAAAGACTTCTTCTACATGTACAACGATGGCATGGATACAGATGAGGCATTGCTGGAAATTAAAAACAAAGCCCATGAGCAAGTTTAGTAAAATTTTTGCCCTCATCAGCAGCATTAATAAAGCCGGTGGCAAGCTGGACAGGAAGGATTTTATCCGGGATTTTAGCATGGGTAAAACCGATAGCCTCAATGTACTGAGTGATCCAGAATTAAAGCAGATGGAAAATGCCCTGCAGGCAATGGCCCCAAAGCAGGTAGTTACCGACCCCCAAGCCGACCGCTGCAGAAAGGCAATAATAGCCATTTACAAGAGCATGGGCAAAACAACGGCCCATGCCATTACCTGGGCAGAAAACAACGGCACAGGAGGCGTAAAAAAGCCATTCAACGACTATACGGTGGCTGAGTTGATGAAGCTGATCAGGGTGGCCGAAAGAATTAAGGCCAGTTACATTAAAAAGGTAAACAAAGCTGTGAGGGATGGCATATAATAAACGCAATAAACTTGAGCGGATTAAGCAGGTGCAGGATACTGCCAGGAAACACCTGCTGCCTGGTGTAAGTATGATACATGTTTTCAACACATATATTCATCCGCAGTTTAAAATAAGCAGGGGCGTTTTCTTTCGCTATATGAATGTACCTGTAAAGGAGGAACTGGATAAACTTAACAACAATGATAACAACGGTGAAACTAAGTTTAAACAGCTTGAAATGGAACTTTTTAAGTAATGCGCTCAGGCAAATTGCGCCCCTGGCCCCTATTGATGGCAGGGAGGTAGAAAGCCTGGTACTGGCTGAGCTCTACCAAAAAAAAATCGGCTTTTTTACCTTTTTCAAACCCGTTGGTAAACTCAAGCTGGCCACCATCACCTTAACAATGGCTCAAGCCTATGCCCTCAACAAATTATTGGGCAGAACTGACGGGTACAACGTTTTTTTAAGAATGCACATCGAACCATTTTTATTAGCTGGTAATATTGTAAAAATAAAATGATTAGAGAATTTCTTTGCACAACGGAAAAAACAAAGGAGGGCATTGTATACATGTACGATGAAGCTTCTGGTACATTCATGGGCATCGTATTCAGGGAGGTTAAAGATAGTGATGCAATTGGCTGGGTACTCAGCAACATACCCATGACGCTGGAAGATTTTTTAAAGTGGGCTGCAGCCATTAAAACGATGGTGTGTGTGGAGCTGAAACAAACCATAAACTTTGATATGATGTGGAAGCGGCACAACGATGCCAGCCGCTCTTCCAAAAAGAAAAGCCTTGTTATTTGGAACCGGATGAAAGAAGAAGACCAGGTTAAGGCATACCATTACCATCCAACATATATGCAAAACAAAGGCGATGCCGAAAAGAAATACCTGGAAACTTATTTACGGGCCGAAATGTGGAACAATTAAAACGACAACTATGTACAATTACATTTTAACAGGTTTTTTAGAGAGCAACACTCACTTAATGCGTGGCAGGCAAAATCGTTACATGAAAGTCTTTAAGCCTTACGAAAAAACAAGGATGTATGTTCCATTGGATAGTGGCAATGTTATTGCCTTTTCTATAAACTTAAAAATTGGATCTCATTCTATAGAAACCATGAAAAAAGCTGGAGAGGCACTTGATAAGTACATGATAAATAATTCACAAAATTTTGTAGCGTAATGGCCAAAGCAATAGCACATCACATTGACACTACTCATAAGGCTCCATACATCCGCATTCCAAAGTATGGCAAGTTTACTATGCTCTTACTGGAAATGCTCTTTCATGAGCATGGCACAAAGGCTAATACCTTCTCCATCGCTGAGCATTATGGTGCCGATGAAACCAGCTTTTTCGACATTACTATCAAAGATTACTCATACAACCAGCTATCGGGCTTGGCTGACAAAATCAATTATTTCGCATGAGAAATTATAATCGCAAAACCACAAAGTATTCAATTTTTGAAAAATACCAGGTTAAAAGTCGTACAGGCAAAATGGTATGGAGAAGGTTTTCAGGCAGGAGATGCTTAGAATGCAGGGGACTAATTTTAAATGGTATTAGCTATTACACTCTTTACCATTGCAGTCCATTTTGTGATGATCTTCCTTTTTAAATTTCAAGCATATCAAATGACAAAAAAGGAAAGAATAGTAAAACTGTTTCCAGGAATCAACGATTTTGAAAAAATGCAAGTTTTCAAAATCGTTGATGAGACACTTTCTGTAGATAGAGTGAATAAGTACAGTAATTATTTAGGTGCAACACGTATTTGTGATTTTTTAGGAATAGAAATCAGGGGTAATAGAAAACTGGTAGAGGATATATTAAATGAGAATATCCAAAACTGCAACCAATTTATTTAAAACAAATATTATGAAATTTCAGGATGAAAACAGTATAAAAATTGTAGCTGCCTTGCTGGATAATCAACCATTGCAGCCAGTACAGCAATATAAAGACTTGAAGTTTCAAAACCAACGCTCTTTTAAAAACTGGCTTACTCGTAAAGCCAGGATAAAGGTTGAGTTTGAAGATAAGGGGCAGGACATACAAATGATTTGGCTGGATGAGAATGGAGAGCTGCTCCATGCTGATCTGCAAAGCTTCCTGAAGCCCGGATTTTTTTTCAGGGGTATTTTTCCAGGAAAATCAATTTCAATTTATGATGGTGAGAGTTGGAGCCTATATTCAAAGCTGGTGGTATCCCATTTAGTTTACATTGAAAAAGCGCTTCCAAGAAACAGCAGAGTTTTCACAGAGAAATTGATTATGGATGCCATTAAAGATAGGGTTTTAAAGCCTGGCGCAGTAAAAACTGCCGATGCCTATGACCTGTGCCGTGGTAAAACCAGCTATTGCTCTGTCTCCCTGATATTTAGCAAGGTTATGATGAAAATGGTTGATGAAGGTGCAGCCGAGAAGCTGAAGGAAGGCACATACTGGGTACATGCAAAATCAATTTAATAGTATCAAATGGAAGTGCAGATTGGTGATATAGTTGAGTACAATGGCTTTACAACTTTACCAAATGGCGCTACTGTAGAGGCTGTTAACGTGGGCCAGGTAATAGGATATGATGAAAACACTATATATACTGATATTAAACAATCGCCACAAAGGATTGACAATGATAAGCATCCAATTTGGTCGGAGTACATTAATATCAACTATGGTTTTTTTCGTATCGGCTTTCACCGTACCCGATTGATTGGCTTTGCCAAGAGTTATTCAAAGCAGTTAAAACTTTTGTAATAAAAATGATATGAACGAATTGAAGCTTCTGAAAGATGTAGTATTTGAAACATACGGTCAAAATGAACATTTTGATGAATTACAAAAAAAATTTATTGATTGTTATAATATTTTCTTGAAAGAAGTAAAGGGTTTTAAGAAGTTAAATTTCGTAACTAAGTATGAAATTCTATCAACTACAATTTTAATAGCTACTCAAACATCAACTTCAATAGTTAGACAGTTCAGAATCCTAAAAGAAAGTGATCCTACAGATTTGAAATACTCACTTGAAAGTAACACAACAGACACCTCAATTTATTTAACCATTTCTTAAATAAAAATGAATTTACAAGAAGCATTCGATATTGCCTGGGATTTAGTTGATTATCTTAGGCCCAATTGTGAGCCAGATAAAATAACAATTGCTGGCAGTGTAAGGCGTGAAATGCCCAATGTGGATGATATTGAATTGGTTTGCCTTCCGCTATCGTTGCAGCAGTATGATTTGTTTGATCAGCCAACAACTGTAATCCGGCTTCCTGCATTTGCTGCCCATGTAAAAAACATTGGCGATAAAGTAAGGGGTGATGCTTCTACAGGTCGCTATTGACGATGTAAGGTTAATAAAACCACTATTGAAGTGGATATATTTATGCCTATGCCACACGATTATTATAGGCAGTTGGCTATACGAACTGGAGACAGGGAGTACTCAAAAAAATATATAGCTGGTGCCTGGAGGCGCAAAGGATGGGTTGGCACTGAAGATGGATTGCGGCTTGAAAATGAATGTACAGGAAAGCCAGGCACAAACGGCACAATGACTTGGGAGTGTAATAAACCAAATCCACAGCTACCACCAGCCTGGAAAAGCGAACGGGAGTTTTTTGACTGGTTGGGCGTTCCTTTCAAGCTGCCAAAACATAGGATTGGATAAATTTCATTACTTTTAAATTAAATATCAAACCATGAATATTGAAGAATTAATAAAAGAATTTGAACCATACCTTAATCAAAAAAATGATTTAGGATATTTTTTTAAGCTACCATTTTGGCCTTCTGCCGACCAGTTTGAGGTTATTGAGAAACAGAAACATTACAGTGTTAAAATGATAGGCTTAAATCATGTATATGCTTCCGATTCTAACCGAATAATAAATAGCACATTTGAATATGTTGAGGTATTTTTTCAAAACAATCAATTCTGCACAATCCTTTCCGAAGAAATTGAAAAAGGAAAATTAAATTTGCCAATTGCAAGCGATTATAAATATGATAGTATACGTTTTTCTTTCTTAAAAAACTCAGTTACAAGTGTTGTAACGAATATTCGCAGTAATGCTAAAATTCCTGATCAATCTTGCGAGATTGAATTTATTAAGAAATACGAAAATGGTAAAATTGTAGGATGGCAATATAATGGAGTAATAAATAATGGATAAAAAAACAGTTTTAACACAATCAGAAAGGCTCAAAATTATGGCTTTGGATTTTCCTACCTGGGCTATGTATTATTTTCCCCAAGCACCCACCGATGTGCGCCTGGCCTTAACGAAAGGTGATTTGATTAAATTGAAGCATTTATTCGAGAAAATGCCACTCCAAAAACCGGACTAATTGTCAAGTTGGCACTGTAAATTCACCTAAAAATACCAAATAAACACTTTTTGTTACCCTTTTAAACGGTAATAAAACCAGCTTTAAACGGTAACATTTACTTAAAAATCCAAACACACACTTTTTTTTCCTTTTTTCCGTTTTAAGACTCACAACACCACCATTCCTTTATATAAAGTAGTTCTTAATTATACCAGAAACGGGCAAAATAGCCCGTTTCTGCTGTTTTAATAGCACTATAATCGTACAACATCTTACTATCCTGCCCGGCCAAAATCAATACTGTCGTGTCTTTTAAGTGTTTATTTGGTTTTACCCCCCTTGTATTCTGATCGCCCGGTCGAACCTGGCAAGGGATTTCACTAAAATTGATTCAGGCATATTGAGTGCCCCCATATTCAGGGCCGATGCACAAGTGCTGCTGTCATCCGGCAAACTTATCAAGGGAGCAGCTTCAAAAAAGCAGGCTGCGGGTAAAACTGCCGCTGCTGCTGCAACAATTACCATTGAATCAGTGATTGCTGAATTTTATGACTTGCTGGTTAAAAACCCTGATCCATCAGCCCCTGAGAATATTGTGAGTGTTAAATGGGGCCAGTTATTCAATATGATGATCACACAAAATAACCTGATGGCCGATTATAACCGGCTTTATCCCAATGGCGAACTGTTTGTACAAACCTCCAAAGATGTGCTGGATTTTGTAAAGCAGAATACTGTTGTTTCAAAAACCGAAATTGAAAACATCCTCATCAATCCTGAAACACAAACCGTAAAAGATGGCAGTACCGATACTTCTGTTTTTACCCTGAAGGCGAGGATTGTAGAAGACGGTGTTTTTATAAAAGAAATTACCGATGACAAGGGGAATGTTACCGAACGCATTGTTGAATTTGACTAATGATGAAGTATGACAAGGTTTTATCTGAATGAAAAGATGCGGCTTGATAAGGCACTGCAGTTGCTTACCGCAGCATTGGAAAAATACAATGAAAGGGCAGGGGATGCCGATGATGCGCTGAAAAAAGCCTTTGATGAGGCGGTTGCCATTTATAAGGAACTGGGTAAGAGCAGCCAGGAAAGCCTGTTTCAGTCCCTAAAAACGGAGTGGATCACCGCACAGCGTGGCATCAACCCGGTTACGCTGGAAAAAGTAAGCATACGCCGCAACGAGATGGTAAATACTATCAAGTTTAAAATTATGCAAAAAGCACAGCAGCAGCTGGGTATTGATATAGACGAGGTGGAAGCAGTGCTGAAAGAGGCCACCACTTTGGTGAGCCAGATCATTATTGCAGCTTTTCAGGCAAGATTGATTACTGCTGGTGATATTGACAGCACAATTAAGGAAGAAGAGATTGAGGCGCTCTGGAAAAACATCGGTAAAGACGATAATATTTCTTTGGGTCAAAAGAGGGTGCAGCTGCTCATCAGCAGGTTTGATGCACTGCTTATTTTCGGAGATCTGCTGCAGAAGCTTAAATGATCATGAAAAACAAGCATAAATGAAAAAGCTCCGTTAAAACCGGGGCTTTTTTTGCAATAATTTCTTTACAATACCCTGTATTTCAAGTTTACCCGTGCATCGCTCCAGATATTATCAGGGCTGATATAGCTGTCTTTCAGGTGCATGAGTACCCCCGCCCTGGCGTACACATCCCTTACCAGTTCGGAACAGATATAGCTGCGGTTTCTTTCTCTTTTCCCTTTTTTGAACAGGATGCGCAGCATGATCCTGAATATCTCCCAGTTGTCGTAGGGCCGGGTAAGTTCATCCAGCCCAAAGCTGATACCCCTGTTGAGCATATTCTTTTCAACGGGTACATTTATTTTGCTGATGAAGATTTTTCCTTTGTAAGGTCTTTTTTTTCCTTTATAATCTCTTAAATATTTCGACAGAGGTATCAGCCTGATACCCACAAACGGCTCTGCCTCCAGCATCAGCACACGGCCAAGGTCCTCATCTTTGTATATAACTGCCACATGGCTCCAGGTACTTTTGGTGAGCCGTTGTATTATCTTTGAAAAAAAATAGCCGCCGCTGCAGAAAACAATATCACCGGTTTTTAAAAAATCCCTGATCTTGTCGTACGGTATTACAGTAATGCCGGTCAGTTGCTTTGGGGTAAGAGGGGCTGCCATACTATTATATTGATTTAATTGTTCAGGCTGCTTTTCAACTGGTATATGATTACCTGTTATCTTTAATGGATTGAAGTAAAACAGACAGATTTGATGCAAAATAAACATTTGGTGGTAATTGGGGGAGGTGCAGCAGGTTTTTTTTGCGCCGTTAATGCAGCAAGAATGCACCAGGGGCTTACAGTAACGCTGGTTGAAAAAACGGGCAAGCTGCTGTCGAAAGTGAGGGTGAGTGGTGGTGGCCGCTGTAATGTAACCCATGCCTGCTTCAGCATAACAGATATGGTAAAGCATTACCCCCGTGGTGGAAAGTTTCTGAAAAAGGCTTTTCAGCATTTTTTTACCACAGATACCATTCAATGGTTTGAGGAGCGGGGAGTGGTACTTAAAACGGAAGCCGACGGGCGCATGTTCCCTGTTACAGACAGTTCGGAAACCATCATCAGCTGCCTGCTGAAAGAGGCCAGCCGCTACAAAGTGGACATACGCATGAACGCTGCTGTGGAAAAAATTGAAAAGCAGGACGAACAGTGGCTGGTATCCTTTGCCGGTGGTCAAAGCATAAAAGCCGATTGCATCTGCCTGGCTACAGGTGGGTATCCCAAAACAGCCATGTTTAACTGGTTGCTGCAAACGGGGCATAGTATTGAACCGCCATTGCCTTCCCTGTTTACCTTTAATATGCCGGGTAATCCTATTACTGCATTGATGGGAATAAGTGTGGAAAAAGCTGTGGTAAAAATAACCGGCAGCAAGCTAAGCCAGTCAGGCCCCCTGCTGATTACACACTGGGGTATGAGCGGCCCTGCTGTATTAAAACTTTCTGCCTGGGGAGCTGAGGCACTTGCTGCCTGTGCATATAAATTCAGCATACTGGTAAACTGGCTGCCCGATTTTAATGAAAATACCCTGCGCACAAAATTGCAGCAGCTGCGTTTTGACCTTGCCGCACAAAAAATGGCCAACCGCAACCCTTTTGGTCTGCCCGCCCGCCTGTGGCAATACCTGCTGCAGCAAAGTGGTGTAAATGATGACCTGCGCTGGGCCGACCTGCCAGCCAAAGAACAGAACCTGCTGATAAAAAACCTTTGCTCACAGGAATTTGCTGTAAATGGCAAAACAACTTTTAAAGAAGAGTTTGTTACCTGTGGCGGCATTCAGCTGGATGAGATTGACGCAGCTACCATGCAGAGCAAACTGCTGCCGGGACTGTTTTTTGCCGGGGAACTGATTAACGTAGACGGTGTGACGGGTGGCTTTAATTTCCAAAATGCCTGGACAACGGGCTGGATTGCTGCGGGGCTGGGGGGATGGCAGGTGACAGTGGACAGTGGACAGGTGACAGGTTGAGTTGGGCTTTTTTAAATTTTTATATATTGACGTAGTGCGAATGTGATACATATTTAATTGTTCACAGATGGTCAACTGAAATAACGCATGTTGGGTACAGTTAGCTTCGAATTACTATCCAACGGTCATCGTTCAGCCTGCCCAAATATTAAATCTGCATAAAGGCTACCCTGTCAACTGTTATCTGCCTGCTGTTATCCATATACAAACTCCTGTTAAAACTTTTAATAATCATCCCTTTACATTTCGCTTACAGCATGTTTTCAGCTATTTTTGCGGCCTGTGAACGGGAATGAAAAAAATTGACAGTTACATATTAAAAAAGTATCTCACCACTTTTTTCTTTTGCCTGCTGCTGCTTACTTTAATAGTGGTAGTAGTGGACATCAGCGAAAAAACAGACGATTTTGTGAAGTCGAAGCTAGGCCCCGTACGCATCATTACCGACTATTATTTTGGCTTTATTCCAAGGATTACGGCCTTACTCTTCCCATTATTTGTATTTATTTCCGTCATCTTTTTCACCTCCAAAATGGCTGGCCGGTCTGAAGTGATTGCCATTTTGAGCAGCGGGGTGAGTTATTTAAGGTTTTTGCTGCCATTCTTTGCCGGTGGATTACTGCTGGCTGCTCTTTTGTGGGGTGCATACCGCTATGTGGTGCCCCAGGCCAACAGGATATGGGGCGATTTTGAAGCCAAATACATTGATGTGAATTTTGCCGGATCGGGTGGGAAAACCTACCTGCAAAACTATTATTTCAGGATAGATTCCTTTACCTATGCGGGGATACGGTTTTACGATACGGCCTCCAAAAACGGCAATAATTTTTTTATACAGAAGTTTGAAGGTAACAAACTGAGTTATAACCTGCGGTCAGACGGTATCCAATGGGATACAGCAAGCCGTAAATGGATGCTTACCAATGTTACCGAACGCTGGATAAAGGGAGTGTCGGAAGATGTGAAGAAATCGCCCACATTAAAAACAACCTACAACTTCAAACCAAGGGATCTGCGCAGGGACGAATACTTAAAGGACCAGTTGCCCACACCCGAACTGAATGAGTTTATCCGGCAGGAAAGGATCCGTGGGTCAGAGATGCTGAATACACTGCTGGTGGAGCGGTACAACAGGGATGCTATTCCCGCATCTGTAATCATACTTACGCTGATTGGTGCTGTGCTGGCTTCCCGAAAAGTACGGGGAGGCAGCGGTATGCACCTTGCATTTGGTGTGGTTATCAGTGTGCTGTATATCCTCTTCAGCCGGTTTTCACTGGTATTTGCCACAAAGGGTAATTTTACGCCACTGCTGGCAGCCTGGGTTCCCAATATTATCTTTGGCCTGCTGGCTATATACCTTTACAGGCGTGCGCCCAAATAGTTTTTAACCACTTTCTTTAATAGTTTTTTGCAACTTTCTTTTAAAAGTTTTGTTTAACAGGGCAGCGCAACGTAATTTTAAGGCTAAAAACGATTGTATTAAAAAACATCAATGTTGTTGTTGTTTTGCGGGCATAGTAATGATGGTAAGACCCCGGATAACAAGGATAGCTTAACCAGCAATTCTATTGCAAAGCAGCAATTACAACGATAAACAGTGCTGGAATTAAACAGTATATTCAGCAAATAAACGTATTTTATGGGTATTATAAAAGAAAGGTTCAAGGCTAAGGCAGATGCTACAGGTGCCGACATCAAGGAAATGCTGAAAGAGCATGGTAATAAAAAGATTGGCGAAGTCACACTTTCGCAGATATACCAGGGCATGCGGGGTATTACCGGCCTGGTTACCGAAACTTCGCTGCTGGATGCGCAGGAAGGTATCCGTTTCAGGGGATATACCATTCCCGAGCTGCAGGAAAAGCTGCCGAAGGTAAAGGGTGGATCAGAGCCATTGCCGGAAGGATTGTTCTACCTGATGCTGGTGGGTGAACTGCCTGCTGAAGAAGATGTGCAGCACCTTACCAGTGTATGGCAGCGCAGGAGCCATGTGCCCAACCATGTTTTTGCCACTATTGAGGCATTGCCTGTAAGCACACATCCGATGACGCAGTTTGTAGTAGCCATTATGGCGCTTCAAACTGAAAGTACCTTTTCCAGGAGATATGCTGCCGGTATGAATAAGAAAGAATACTGGGATGCGGTATTTGATGATGCTATGGACCTGATTGCCAGGCTTCCCCGTGTGGCTGCTTACATTTACAGGCGCAAATATAAAAATGGAGAGCATATACAGCCCAATGGTCTGCTGGACTGGGCGGGCAATTTTGCCCATATGATGGGATATGAAGATGATACTTTTAAAGAGCTGATGCGCCTGTACATGACGATACATGCCGATCATGAGGGCGGTAATGTATCTGCACATTCCACGCACCTGGTGGGCTCTGCCCTCAGCGACCCATACCTCAGCTTTGCCGCTGGTATGAATGGTCTTGCAGGTCCACTGCATGGCCTGGCCAACCAGGAAGTGATCAAGTGGATCTACGAAATGAGGGAAGAGCTGCAAACTGAATCACCATCAAAAGAGCAGATTGAAGAATATGTGAAAAAAACCCTGAGTGAAGGTAAAGTGGTACCGGGTTACGGCCATGCTGTATTGCGTAAAACAGATCCCCGCTTTACTGCCCAGATGGAATTTGGCAAAAAGCATATGCCCGATGATCCCCTGGTGCAAACGGTATGGAATATATATGATGCCGTACCGCCAATACTGCAGTCGCTGGGGAAAATAAAAAATCCCTGGCCCAATGTAGATGCCCACAGTGGCGCTTTACTGGTGCATTACGGTATGGTTGAGTATGAGTTTTATACGGTTTTGTTTGGCGTATCCCGTTCCCTGGGTGTACTGGCAAGCCTGATATGGGACAGGGCTCTTGCTTTCCCGCTGGAAAGGCCAAAATCAGTAACCACTGACCTGGTGAAGCTTTGGCTGGATGGAAAAGATGAGATATGGGAAGGGTAAGCAGTTGACGGTTGACAGATTAAAGTTGACAGGAATTTGTGGAGAGTGATAGGTTGAGAGTGGATAGTGGAAAGGTGGGAGGTGAAAGTGAAGGGTTGAGTAATACCTAATACCCATTATTCCAATACCATATTACCCCAATACCCAATCACAAATATATAATTTGAAATAAACCACGTTATCTATATGCCGCTTTTTGGTTATTTTGCGCCGGTAAACTAAAATCAAATGAAGAAATTTTTTGTATCAACGTCCTTACTCCTGATAACAATGGCAGCTATGGCACAGCCCGGTAAAAAGCCCGTGGCGGCTGCTGTACCAACAAAAAGCAATCCCCACCTGAAAGTTTTTTACCAGGCGGTACAAACAGGGGATGTGAACAGTGCCATACTTGCATTGAACTATTTTGTATCAGAACAAGGCAATACACCCTATACAGATACCCTGGCTATGCTGTACATGCAGCAGGGAGCTTACGGGCAATGTTATTACTGGGCCGAAAAAAGGCTGGCACTCAGCCCCGAAGATGCAACACTGATGGAAATGAAAGCTGTATGTCTT
Source organism: Chitinophagales bacterium (assembly GCA_031375675.1). Classification (GTDB taxonomy): domain Bacteria; phylum Bacteroidota; class Bacteroidia; order Chitinophagales; family Chitinophagaceae; genus Ferruginibacter. The sequence goes on along the minus strand of JANMIG010000062.1, from coordinate 35,350 downwards.
GAAAAAATGCAGCAACCTACAGAAGCCATCTCATTGTTTGAAAAACTTTTTAAGAAAACACAGAGTCCTTTTCATGCGTACAAGCTAATGGAGTTGCAGTACAGCATCAAGCGCCTGATAGAATGTGTATCAACAGCCCAGGCAGCAGAGCGGCTTCAATACAAGCCTGAATTTGTAATGCCTTATGTGGTGGGTGAGCAACGTGGCCGCACTTACCTGCAGGCGGGGGTGTACAATGTGCATGCACTGGCACTGTACGATCTTGACAGGAAGCCGGAAGCTAAGCAGTATTTTGAAAAAGCACTGTCGCTCGACAGTAACTTTTTACTGGCGAAGCAAAATCTTGAAGCCATGAAGGCCATTGAGGCAAATCCTGACAAGCAGGGAGCCAAACAGGCAGCAGGGGCCGGGGCTCCACCAGCCAATAAACAATAATATTAAAGCAACTGAATACTAATAAGCCGCTCTTTTTGGGCGGTTTTGTTTTTGAAGGTTATCGTGTACATCATTGGGATTATTATTATTATTATCACCGGAATATCATTGCCTGGAAAATAGTAATACCAATTGTAATTATAAAATAGCCCAAAGCTATTTTATAATTTTATCCCGGCATGGTGCCGGGAGTAATGCCGGTATAACAAATTAATAGTACAATAAGGCGAAGCCGAGATTGGACTATATAATTTGTATAATCGGTATAAAAGCAGTTTTATGGTATCAAATCTGCTGATCGGGTATTGGCGCATCTCAAATTGTCGCACCTTTTTTGGGTTGTGGGCGGTGGGGACACCACCCAAGGCTGACAGCCCTGGTGAGTCTCCTCACCATAAGTGTTCGCAAGATTTCATCATGCAGGAAACTGGCAAATGATAGTAATAGTTGCAAATATTTAAAATACCCATCCATTCCTATTCAGAAAGCGCTTTCGATGGATGGGCCTCGGAAAAAATTGCGTAAAGAAAATTTTCATGGCTGGGTAAAAAATGAAATTAATGTTACTGCTGTCTGGCCATATTCTTAGCTGGTAAGTCGCACTATTGCTGGGATTTATTCCTCTGCTGTGACTGATTTCATTTTAGCCAGACAGGGAAATTTTTAGCTTTTTTTTCCGTAGCCCTTGATTTTTGGTGCTTTTCATCAAGGAAAAGCACAGAAAACGGGCAATGGAGCTTTCCGAATTAACTGGTCAGCCATTGACAACAAGAATGTACATTGTAAATACAAATCTTCCGAACAGCTGTGGTGTCTTCACTCACCAGCGACAATTTGAAATGCACCCCGGCTATTTTGCACCTATCAGAATATTGGTTAAATTGTACTTTATCATTTAAAACTGCTTGAGCAATGAGAGCTTTCTCTGTATCTCTGTTTATAATCCTGGTATATTGTCTCCCGGCAACAGCACAGGTAAGTTTGCCCGGTTTTTTTGGAGACAATATGGTACTGCAGCGGAACAGTCCCATCCCTGTTTGGGGTTGGGCAAAAGCGGGTGAAAAAATTACCGTTGGTTTTAACAGGCAAATAAAAAGTACAAAGGCAGATAAAACAGGCAGATGGATGGTTCGCCTGGATGCGGAAACTGCCGGGGGACCTTTTCAGCTGAGTATTACGGGAAAAAATACCATCCAGCTTGAAAATGTGCTGGTGGGGGATGTATGGCTTTGCACGGGCCAATCCAATATGGAGTGGACAGTTGCGCAATCGGATAACGCAAAAAAAGAAACGGCTGCCGCTGGTTATCCGCTTATCCGGCAGATAAAAATTCAGCGTGCGGTAAACTCATTGCCGGAGGACAATATCAAGCCTGCTGACTGGAAGGTCTGCAGTCCTGCTTCTGTAGCTGATTTTTCGGGTGTGGGTTATTTTTTTGCAAAGATCATCCATGACAGTATAAAAATACCGGTTGGCCTGATTAATACCTGCTGGGGAGGTACCAATATTGAAACATGGATAAGCAGGGAGGGATTTGAAAGCAGCAGTGGGTTTAAGGAAATGATAGCAGGTATGCCGGTAATCAGCCTGGATTCCATGAGCAAGCTGAGATACAATGGCCTTATGGAAAAAATAGCAGCCATGCAGGAAACAACATTACAGCACCCTGATGTGTCGCAGTTTTCAACAGCTGGGCTGGATGATACCCGCTGGCCAAAAATGAATGTACCGCAATTATGGGAACAGCAAGGCATTGGGGAGCTGGATGGTGTTGTTTGGTTGAGGAAAACAATTGAATTGTCAGCTGAGGACATTAATGGCAAGGCCCTGCTTACACTTGGTAAAATTGATGATGATGACATTACTTATATCAATGGCATAAAAGTTGGCAGCACCAGCCAATGGGATGCGGTGAGGAGTTACACGGTGGAAAAAGGAATACTGCAACCGGGCAGGAATGTAATAGCGGTAAGGGTGGTTGATCATGGTGGAGGCGGGGGAATTTACGGCGACGCTGCCGGGCTCAGTCTTGTACTTGGCAACAAAACAGTTGCACTTGGTGGCAGCTGGAGCTTCCAGGTAGAGGCTGTTTTTAATACACCCAATCAAAATTCTTTGCCTTCTCTTTGCTACAATGCAATGATTGCCCCGCTGATTCCTTTTGCTATTAAAGGTGCATTGTGGTACCAGGGTGAATCAAATGCCGGGCGTGCTTATCAATACAGGGAGGCATTTCCCCTGCTGATCAGTGACTGGAGGAAAAAATTCGGGCAGGGTGATTTCCCTTTTTATTATGTTCAGCTGGCATCATTTGTTGCTGCCGGCAACAGCAATGATGGTTGTGGCTGGGCCGAGCTGAGAGAAGCGCAGGCAAAAACCCTGTACCTGCCCAATACAGGTATGGTAGTAACCACCGACCTTGTTGCTAACCCCAGCGATATTCACCCAACCAATAAGCAGGATGTGGGGAAAAGGCTCGCTGCCCTTGCATTGAATGATTTGTACGACAGGAAAATGATTTGCAATGGCCCTGTTTATACATCAATGGAAGTAAAAGGCAGTGAAATGATTTTGTCATTCAGCCATACCGGAACAGGTTTATACACACCAGACAAATATGGCTATATAAGGGGCTTTGAGGTTGCAGCGGCTGATGGTGTTTTTTATTCTGCCAAAGCAGCCATAAAAAATGGCAGGGTAGTTGTTTCATCCGAAAAAGTAAGCACCCCTGTTGCCATACATTTCGGTTGGATTGGCGATGCCACAGAATGTAATTTATACAACAGAGAAGGGTTTCCTGCTGTGCCATTCAGAACGGATGAGTGGAAAACTGCAACGAAAAACGAAAAGTACACGATTGAAATACTGAAGTAAAAGTCACGGGTGAGTATTGAAGCTTACTGCAATGCCTGGATGACGAAAAGAAGTAACAGAAAGTTTTCCCTTTCCGCAACTTCCTGATATAATGGTATTTAAAGTAGACGGTAAAATGGTTTCTGCAACTGATGTAACCCAATTCAAAAGCATCAGTGTTCGCTGTGATGCTGATATGATTGATGAATTAAGGGCAAAATACCCGGCATTAAAAAAACATGTTTATTTCAGTGAGCGCCTTTGGACGCTTATAGTAATGGATAATACCATTGCTGATACACTGGTAATGCAATGGATTGATGAATCGTATGAGCTGGCTGTAAAAAACTTACAAAGAAGCAGAGGGCAGGCTTGGGTATCTAAAAAATCATACCCCTTGAACAGGTTCGCAACGCTTGCGTAATAAACTTTTTTTTACAGAACACTACAGCAAAAGGGTGGTGGCTTGCAGTCAATATAAAAGCGGCAATTTCACCAGTAATGATGCTGCTGCCGCTTTGGTGGAAAGAAGCGGGGTCGAACTTTTTGGTGGAGGAATTGAGGGCGTTTGAAGGGTTACTGCAATAAAGATATTTTTATTGAAAACGACCTTTTAATACAGTTGAGGGTAGTTAACTCATGGTTGTCATTTTGCACCGGATTTACCATTTTTATAGAATAGCGAGCCGAATAATTTTACTAATTGGCTCATTATTTTGTTGTATTTGAGCCGAATAACCAATTTATTCGGCTCAAAAGTTCGCCAATTCTACGAATTTGGTATCAGATGTTAGGGTGCAAGGCTTTCGAAGACTCCCTAAAACCGTCCTGTTATCCAAATAATTACCAAAATTACCCAAAAATGCGGTTTTATACAGCTTAAAATGTGCAAATGTAATATCTCATGTTATATTTGCATAGATGATACAGCGACGACTCGAAACAAAAGTAAAACAGGCTCTGGCGGAAAATCCGGCTGTGGCCTTGTTAGGTCCACGCCAGGTTGGCAAAACAACCCTTGCGCTTGGTCTGGCTGAGTTAATGCCAGCCATTTATCTCGACCTTGAAAACCGACTTGATCTGCAGAAGGTTAAGGACATCGAATCCTTTTATGCGGATAACAGCGATAAGCTGATTATTCTTGATGAGGTACAGCGCCTGCCGGAAATTTTTGCGCCGCTGCGGGGTATTATTGACCAGGAACGGCGCAAGGGAAATAAAACCGGGCGGTTTTTATTTCTGGGTTCTGCGTCAGTGCACCTGTTGCAGCAGTCAAGTGAATCGCTGGCAGGTCGCATTGCTTATCTTGAACTGCACCCGATTGATGCGCTGGAATTTGTTCCCCAGGATAGGGATAGCATGAACAGGTTGTGGTTACGTGGCGGCTTTCCTGAAAGCCTGTTGGCGAATTCAGACACGCAGAGTATGAATTGGCGGCGTGATTTTATCAAAACATATCTTGAACGGGACATTCCGCAACTGGGCCCCCGCATTCCGGCTGAAACACTGGACCGTTTCTGGACGATGTTGGCGCATAACCAGGGCGGAGTCATCAACGCAGCCCAACTGGCCCGTAACCTTGAAGTGTCTGGTATGACAGTGGGTCGTTATCTTGATTTGATGGTTGATTTACTGCTGGTACGCCGGTTGCGTCCATGGACATTTAATATCGGTAAACGGCTGGTGCGTTCGCCTAAAATTTATATAAGGGATAGTGGCATCACTCATTCGTTGCTGAATATCGGCGATTATAATTCTTTGCTGGGGCATCCCGTTGTGGGTGGCAGTTGGGAAGGCTTCGTGATTGAAAATATCTTGTCGGTTTTACCGGTTCATGGACAACCTTATTTTTACCGTTCAACCGGTGGTGCCGAAATAGACCTGGTTCTAGAATTTTCGATGACTGAAAAATGGGCCATTGAAATCAAGCGCAGTTCGGCTCCGACTGTATCAAAAGGATTTTATACGGCATGCGATGACATCAAAGCGGATAAACGTTATGTGGTCTATGCCGGAAACGAAAGCTTTTCACTAGGTCAGGGCATCACGGCAATTTCTCTGACCCAACTTATGCAGGAACTGTTACAACGGCATTAATCCTTTTCAAAAATTATTGAACCGCTCCTGAAACTTCCTTGTGCAAATCTTGTGCAAATGAAAAAGGGGTTCAAACTTGTATCGCTTGAAACCCTTATCTGGCTTGGTGGAGTGAAGCGGGGTCGAACCGCTGACCTTCCCGCCCCAAGCGGGACGCTATACCAACTGAGCGAATTGTTGTTGTACAAATAAAAAAGTCGTCATATAGACGACTTTAATTTAGTGGAGAATAGCGGGGTCGAACCGCTGACCTCTTGCATGCCATGCAAGCGCTCTACCAACTGAGCTAATTCCCCTGCTTTTATTTCCGAATGCCGAACCGCTGAACTTCCCGCCCCAAACGGGACGCTCTACCAACTGAGCTAATTCCCCTGCTTATATTTCCGAATGCCGAACCGCTGACCTTCCCGCCCCAATCGGGACGCTCTACCAACTGAGCTAATTCCCCTGCTTTTATTTCCAAATGCTGAACCGCTAATCTTCCCGCCCAATCGGGACGATCTGACAACTGAACTAATTCCTCAAACGGGCTGCAAATATACGGTCAGCTGCTTGAGTGAACAAAAAAATTATATTTTTTCATTTTTTTCAAGGTTTTACTGTTGCTGAAATTGACTAAAGGCGATTGCCTGTGGGCAAAGCTATGCCGCTTACACTGTTGCAGGGTATTATCTTATTAGTACAGCGTAGCCTTTCTTAGTGATGATATTGCCGTTATAGTCAACTCCTTCCACCATCCACACATAAGTGCCCTGGTTTTGTTTTGTACCACTGATATTGCCATCCCATCCTTTAGCAGGGTTAGTGGTGGATTATCGGAGCCAGTTTTTTGCCAACGGGCGGCATTTTTACCATCACTAAAGGCTATACTGCTGCAACGGGGCTGGCACTGGCCTGTAATAAAGCTTGTACTTTTATAGCTCCTGCTCAAAAAAGGATAGCGGAAGAATCTTTTTACCTGAATTTTACTGCTGCTGCCTGCTGGGTTACTACTGACGTGGTAGATGTTTGGGGTAATTAATACCAGGGACTATACTGGTTACTATTTGCTTCTTTAAACATGCTGGTGGTTTTATAAAAGCAGGCCATAGGGCAGCGTACTGCATCATAGTGCAGCGGTTTAATTAACAGCCTTGCAGCTCTGGTGCTATTTGTTACTTGTTGTAGAGTTATGGTTTAGCTGCGTAATCGAGTATAACTGAGTCCTGTGTCACGAGGATGCTAACCGGTTTGGGTAATGAAGTTATTTATTATTTTACTATGTAATGGTTTAGTAAAGAATGGCGGCAGGGGGAGTCATCGGTCGAATGGTATTTCTGGTTCCCCTTACCTTAAGAATCCGGGAACATTCAACCTTTACAACTTTGAATTTGTCAACCAAACACTATACCTGTTATCTGCTCCATCATCACCTTCCAGCTGTATTTCTTTTTTTCTTCCTGCAGATGGGGTATAAAATGTGCTTCGCCAATGGTAAAATACTCCTGTATCTTTTGAGCAATGTCCTGTGCATTGGGTTCGGCCACCAGTCCCACTTTACCATCCGGCACCAGCGAAGGTAATCCGCCCACATTGGTTACAATCATGGGTATTTCAAAATGATAGGCGAGGGGTGTAACACCACTTTGGGTGGCATTGCGGTAGGGCTGCACCACCACATCAGCAGCACACAGATAATATTTCACTTCGCTGTCGGCTATAAAGTTTGTATGTATAAACAGGTTGTTTTTAATGGCAGGGTCATTCATTGGTGCTTCATACTGTTTGCTGTCTTCGTAATATTCACCAGCTATCAGCAGTTTGATGGCGGCAGTTGCCGGGCTTTTATTTTCAGCAAGCAGTTGCATGGCATCCAGTAAAATATCCAGCCCTTTGTATTTGCGGATAAAGCCAAAAAACAATACTACCTTATCTGTGGTGGGGATACCCATTTTTTCACGGGCCGCAACCCTGCTGATTTTCTCACCAAAATTATCATAGAGCGGATGGGCCACAAAGCGGGCTGGTTTGGTGTTGTTGAACAGCTTAAGGTCTGCCAGCACTTTTTCACTCATGGTGATAAAAGCATCGACGGGTTGAATAAAGTATTTGGTAAAGGGTTTGTCCCCCGGTCTTTTTTCATGCGGAATGATATTATCGGCAATGCACACCACTTTGGTATGCCTGTTCTTTTTAACCCTGCGTAAAATGGTTCCCAGGCAGGGACCCATAAAGGGCAGCCAGTAGCGTACAACAATCAAATCGGGCCGCAGTTTTTTTAGCCTGCTGCCAATTTTGAGCCAGTTGAATGGATTGATGGAATTGATGCAAACCTGTATATCAAGGCCGGGTGGCGGTGGCTCAGTGCTGAACTGTGTGGTACCGGGAAAAAGAAAGCCCGGGTATTGCAGGGAAAAAGTAAAAATGGAAACATCGTGGCCATTGTTGGCAAACTCCTTTGCCAGCCGCTCGTTGTAAGAGGCCAGGCCGCCACGCAGCGGATGCGCCGGGCCAATAATCACCACCTTCATTGCGCAGCCGGTTTTTCCAGTCCCAGTTTATCTTCAATCAGGTAAGTATTTCTTTCTGCCGAATTACGGGAAATCAGTTCGCCAATAAACCCTGCCAGGAACAATTGTGTACCAATCACCAGCGAAATAAGGCCGATATAAAACAAGGGCCTGTCCGTCATATTGTACTGCTTAAAGGCAAATTTGGCAATGCCCAGGTATATCCAGATGCAGATACCGCCAAAGAACACCAGCGAACCCCAAAGCCCGAAAAAATGCATGGGCCGCTTGCCAAACTTACCCACAAACATGATGCTGAACAGGTCCAGGAAGCCATTGATAAAACGCTCCCAGCCAAACTTTGTTACGCCAAATTTGCGTGGCCGGTGTTCCACTACTTTTTCGCCAATCTTTCTAAAGCCTGCCCACTTGGCCAGTACCGGAATGTAGCGGTGCATTTCGCCGTACACTTCAATGCTCTTGATCACCTTTTTTTTGTAAGCCTTCAGGCCGCAGTTAAAGTCGTGCAGTTTGATGCCTGATGAACGCCTGGCAGCAGCATTAAAAAATTTGGAGGGAATATTTTTTGTAAACGTATTGTCGTAGCGTACTTTCTTCCAGCCGCTGATCATATCATACCCATCTTCCACAATCATTTTTCTCAGGCCCGGCACTTCATCAGGGCTGTCCTGCATATCGGCATCCATCGTAATCACCACATCACCCTGTGCCGCTTTAAAGCCTTCGTTCAGCGCAGCACTTTTGCCATAATTGCGCTGGAATTTGATGCCCTTCAGGCAGGGGTTGCCTGCACGGAGTGTTTGTATCACATCCCATGAATTGTCGGTGCTGCCATCATCCACCATGATGACTTCGTAGCTGTAATTGTTTTCCTTCATCACCCGTTCTATCCATGCCATCAGTTCCGGCAAAGACTCATCCTCGTTGTACAGCGGTATTACAATTGACAGATCCATATCAGTCTTTATTACGTGTTATAAAGGCACTGGTAACCGCAGCCACCAATGCACCAATAATCAAATAGAAAAAAACGGCCGGAGCCGTCATCATCAGGGCAAAATTACGCTTCATCGCCGACACCTGGCTCTCAATTTCAGCCGGGGTGGAATTGCCCTGTTTCAGCAGGTCGTCCCTCATCAGGCTGGCTGTAGCATCCCGGTAATCAGTATTCAACTTTGAAAAAACAAATGTGTACACCACCATCAGTAATGTTACCACAATAAAACACCTGAATCCTTCATTGAAAAACTCTTTAAAAGTATTGCCATGCTTTTGGGTTTTTCCAAACACGGTCATCGTCCATATAACACCGGCAGTGTAAATGAAATAGATAACATACTGGCCGATACCGCTTACAGGTGCCAGTTGTTTATTGAGTGCAAATAATAATGAGACCAATATCATGGCCAGGCCTGTAATCAAACCCTTTTTTGCAGCGGACAGTTTATTGAGCATATATAATTTCGTTGCGGCCGTTGATGATGCCTGCTATGCGTCCTTTAAGCGGCTGGTTAAAAAATGGTGAGTTGGCAGACTGTGACTGGTTTTTTTCTTTACTAAAGCCAGCCGGTGCCTCCGCGTTAAAAATGGTGATGCAGGCAGCGGCACCTTCTTTCAGTTCTGGCACCGGAAGACCAAAAATGCTGCGTGCAGCTGTGGTTTGCATGGCCACAAAATTTTCAACGCTGATGCCTGCGGTGATGGCGGTGGCAAAAGCTGTCTGCAGGCCGATCATACCCGGTGCAGCATATTCAAACTCACAATCCTTGGCATCGCTGTGTTCGGGCTGGTGATGGCTGGCCATGCAATCAATCAGCCCTTCGCTGTATGCCTTGCGCAGGGCCATCATGTCGGCACGGGTGCGCAGGGGAGGGTTTACTTTCAGGTTGGTATCATAACTCACCAGGTCCTCCTCGCAAAAATACAGGTGATAGGGAGTTGTGGAACAGCTAATGTTCAGCCCTTCTTTTTTTGCTGCCGCAATCAGCTCCACCGTTTTTTGTGTGCTGATGCCGGTAATATGCAGTTTGGAGCCTGTGTAGCGCAGCAGTTCAATATCCCTGGCCACCATCAGTTCCTCTGCAATGGCCGGTTTGCCCGGCAGCCCCAGCTGTGTGCTGGTAATCCCTTCGTTCATCAATCCATTGGTGCCGATGGTTTTGTCATCAGGTACCTGTATGATGGTACCTTCAAAAGCTTTTACATATTGCAGTGCTTTCAGCAGCAGTCCGGGTGATTGTATGGATTTGCTGCCATCCGTAAATGCAGCAGCACCGGCCTGGCGCATATCGTACATTTCGGCCAGTTCCTTTCCTTCGTTGTTTTTGGTGATGGCTCCTGCCGGGTGGATGGTTACCGGTAAAGCAGCCCCTTTTTGCAAGATATAGCCTACCAGCGATTTATTGTGCACCACCGGGCTGGTATTGGGCATTACCAGTACATCCGTAAAGCCACCAGCGGCAGCAGCTGCAGCGCCTGATTCAATGGTTTCCCGGTATTCAAAGCCGGGATCGCCAAACTGGGCAAAAACATCCATCCAGCCGATGCTTACACAAATACCTTTTTCATTTACTTCGTAAGTGCTGCTGGTGGTAATGCTGTCATTCATTGACTGTATGATGCCATTTTCAACAAAAATGTCTTTGATTTGTCCGTTAAAGGCGGAACCCTGGCAGATGATGCGGGCCTGTTTTATTAAAACGCTCATTTTTTGGAGATTGGGCAAATATCGGGAAAAAAGGGGAGTTTTTGAAATGGAGGGGGGAAGGTTTCGCATTTTAGCCGGTTAATGAAAGGGTATGACAGAGGACAGTTGACGGTTAACAGGCGGAAAGCTGTAATCAGTCTACTGTCAACTGTAAACGTTTCTCTTCACTAATAACAAAATAATACAACATGAAATTTCCTGTCCGGTATGGCATTCTGCCGCACCCCGGTCAGACGGATCCCCACCTATGGTCGGGACCACAGTTTGTGTCGCCCGTTCGGTATACTGTCTGGTTGCCTTACCCCGGCCAGCAATAATTTTTATAACAGGGTTTTAAAAAATACCCTAATTTTATACTGTTACCGACACTTAGCCTAACCAGCACAATTGCCAGTAGCCTTGCAAAAATATCCAATGCAATACTTTTTGCGGAGAGAAAATGGAGGTTTTCCTGTTTAGTGAGAATAGAAGAGGGGTGTTCATTGCGTGAATAGCTGTATATAAACATATGCAAACGAATATTTGCCCAACAGGATTAATGTTGATAATTAATAATTTGGTAATAATAAGGTGCGACAATGAACGAGTTGGTGGTAATTTTATGAGAGCCTTATATCCTTAATGAAAATGCTATAGACAGAAAGACAATTCTTATCTTGGATGCAATCATACAATTAGGCCAATAATTTCTATAAATTACAACTATGGGGAATCTTGAACAACTGAGGAACTTTTTATTTAGAGAAGTATCAATTGCAACAAATCCAGATGATGTTTTGGATACTTATATATTCTGTAATTTAAATGAATTAACTGATACCTTTTTAAACTTATTAATATATCAGCCACAGGAAAAAGAAATAGAAGAAACTGGAAAGAAAATTCTACCGGCATTGTTACAATTTTCAAATGATACTATAGAAGTTGAACGCTTAAATACTGCAATTGAAAATATTGCTACTGGATTTGAATCCTTTTTAAAACTCATTGCTGAATTGAAATACGGAAATAGCGAACCATTGAAATATAAAGGAAATGGGGTTCAATATTTAGGACTTCTTTCAACAACTATGGGTAAGCTACTTGAAGGCAAAGTAGAGAAGGTTAATCCACGTGACAATTCCATTCCCAATCTATTAGCTCCGATTGTTACTTTTTCCTATACTTCCGTTAATATTCGAGATAAGATTTATGACAACATAAGACAACTTAGAAATGAGGTTCATCTCACTCCCAGTAGGAGTATGAATGAATTATTTAAACACTTTAGGGACTGTATTTCAGCGTATTTTTTTGCAATCGAGGAGAATATTGCAATAATTCGGCCTTTTGTGGATCCTGTTTTTGGGTATTTGCAAAATCTAAAAACAGACTATGAAAGACAAAACAATTTTTTCGTAAACATCGATTCTGAAGAATCTATCGAGTCATCTAAAGAATGGGCAGATTTAGAAGTTCTAGAAATTTTTGAAAATCGAAACGGAGGGGATAAGGAAATAATAAAGATGCCAGTTCTGAAGGCGATTGAAGACAATTCATGTCTGTGGTTGATAGGCGAACCTGGTTCAGGGAAAACAACTTCAATCCAGGCCTACTTATTTTACGAGGCAAACAAAATATTAAACAATGGATTTCTAAAAGATAAAAAAATACCTATTATAGTTGAGGCGAGGCTTCTCACAACAAGTATCTCCATAAAAGAGTATATTTTAAATTCCACTAAGATTGATTTGCAAAACTTCAATTCATTAATTCGTAACGATAATTTAAAAATATTTATTGACGGAATAAATGAACTGCCAAATGAAATTCAGGTTAATATTCAAAAAGAAATCGAAAGCATGCTTTTGGATTTTGAAGATCTTTCACTCATAATATCTTCAAGACGATATGGCTTTACAAAGATTTTAGACTTCAAGATTTTTGAGTTACTTCCGTTGAGTATTGAGCAAATAGAAATATACATCAATAAATATATTAGCAATCAAAATAAAGCTACAACCATATTTGATCAAATAGTGCAGTCGGATGGATTGCTTTTGGATTTTGCAAGAAATCCTATGCTATTAAAGATGATAATACAAGTTGGAGTAAGAGGACAAATGCAATCCAACTTTGGGTTATTATTTAAGCGGTTCATTGAATGGATATATGAAAGAGAAAAGGAAAAGAAGGTGCAATTCAATTAAATTTTGAAGGAGAAAATACTTTCTTTTTTAGCTTTCAAGATGAAATCAAATTCTCTTCGATCAATCGAACAAGATGAAGCATTACTCATTTTTTCGGAATCGATTAATTATTGGAATGAAAAAATAAGCCCAATTCAGTTCTTAAATGAAGTATTGGACAATAGAATATTAATAATTAATGCTAATAAACAAATTAGTTTTTTCCATGAATTGGTATTAGAATATTTTACAGCTATTCAATTGAAACAGGATATTGCCTTAGGAAAAAATGAACAGATTTTCGATGATATTAAGCCTGAATGGATTGAGTCAATAATAATCTTGTCGTGCATATTGAACAATCCTGATAAACTGCTTGATTCTATTTATAAAAATAATATCATCCTTGCTGCACGTTGTATTTCCGCAGGAGCGAAAGTTTCAAATGTTGTAGTTTTACAACTATATACCGAATGTGAAAGACGTTTAAACAATGAGAACAAAACTGAGTTCGAGACTATCACGGCTTTACTTGAACTTTCAACTTCAGATTCCTTTAGATTGGTAGTGAAGCACCTAGCGCAAAGAAAGTATTCTTTTACTACTGCATTAAATAAATGTCAAAGGCCTGAAATAATTGCCACAAAACTTTTAAATTTTGGACTTACCGGTAAAAATAGAATAAGACAATGCTTGAAGGTTTTTGTTGGAAAACCAAACAGTTCATCCTTTATTAACAGTCCTGTCGTGGCAAATGCGCAGATTGTTCTCATGGGTGACACTGTGGAAAGTGATGATCTATATATTATTAATGAACTAGGAGTTTCAAAAGAAGCTTTTGGCACAGTAAAAGAAAAGACGCTTGAAATAATTAGTCAAAAGAACGTAATATCCAGAGTATTTATAGAAGCCTGTGAATTATTGGCAAAAATAATTCCAGAAAAAACTATATATGAAGAGATAAAGGATATTATTTTAAAAGAAATTGCCAATTTTAATGAGGGTTCCGAACTTTATGGGGGTTTAAGGATTATTAGCTCTATTCATAAAATTATCGATATAAATGAAGCAATCGATAAACTATTTTTAAAGCTTTTGGCAAAAAAATATTACAGGCTTTTGTCAGTTTACTTAGATTCGTTAACGCCCCAAATAATAGATGGAAGAACGACAAGTGAATTTATCAAAACGATAATTCCGAATATTATAGAGGATGGAAAAATAAACACCTTGCTTGAGTATAGAGAAAAATACCCCGAGGAAGTTTTCTCAGGAGACCTTATAAAGGGATTTAAACAATGTTTAGTGCAGAAATTGACAAATAACTCATTTAGATACTTTCATGAAATTTTCAATCTTCTGACTCCTAAAGATATTGCGGATATAAGTACTAAGATTTTTCATTCAGACAAATCCCACTTTAAAACATCTGGCCTTGTAAAATGGATCAACAAACTAAATTTACTACCATACTTTTATAACTATGCAATAGTCATAAATAATTTTGGTCATTTTGGATATGCACAAAAAATTGACAATGGCGAAATATATCATTTTCCAATAAAAAACCATGTAGCCGAAAAATTTCAAAGAAACTCACTTATAAAAATAAATTTAATAAAGGAGAAGTCAAAAATCCATTTGAATTCAAAAAGAAGAATTTTGTCGAGTATTATATCTTACGAAATAGTTACTTGAACAACTAAGACTTCGTTGGGTGCGCAGCGCCGACAATGAAGCCGGTTATTGAAAGGAAATTCGTTGGAGCAATAACTACCAATCTAAGCTGCCTTTATAAAACAAATTTTGGTGAGTAAAAACAGCCACCGTATTTTGCCTCTCACCCCTTCCTCAACTGCTCCCTCAAAAAAGCAATCTCCTCATCCTTATTTTTCATCAGCATATTAAGACTGTCAACGCAAAAGGGCACTTCATTCAAGACAGTTCTTTCTGCTTCAATTTATATTCCCGCTGCAGTTTTTTTTGATATGCCGCAAAGTAAGCCCAAGGGTTCTCCGGGTTTTTTGTTTTATAAGCCAGAAAGAATTTTTTCTCGTCAGGTGCCATAGACAGTATCCTTCTATCTTCTTCGGTCATTTTTGATAATTCCTTCGCTGCTTTTACTGACCGTTTTTCAATTACGCCATCTTCCAGCTTAAGCAGCAAATCCTTCAAACTGAAAAGCTCAGTTACAACTGCGTCATTCTTTAAAAGATTTTTCTTCTCCTTAACCAATAACTTCCTGAAGTTTTTGACTGCCTGGAAATTTATGTCTGTTTGCAATTCTTTCAAGCTCATTTCTGTTTACAATTAAAGGTGAAAACTTTGTTTGAGTACCTTCAAAATTGGTATATTCGAAGTTACGGAATTTTACTTTGCTGTTAAAGTGTTTTTTCACCAGTGCCTCCCGGCCATTGATGGTGCGGGCCACTTTTTCAAAGTGCGCAATAGGTACATACCTTCCAGTGGTATCGCCCCGCTGCAGGTTGCTTTTAAATGCCCTTGAAGCATTGGCACTGTACACAAAAACTTCCACTTTAAAGCCCAGTGAAAGGGCAGTTGTAACAAAATCAATAAATTTTTGCTCATCATTGATAGTGCCATCATAAATCAACTCTTTATGGGCCATCTTTTTTAAATGGCTTGTTTTGCCGGTGGCAGGCAGCCCCGCCGCAAAAATCACTTTGTTTACTTTAGTTTTATTTCTTACAAGCGCTTCGTGAAAAATATCTGCTGTTAAAACTTTGCAAATGCCCTGGTATCTTTGAACATTAGTCCTGTCATATCCAATTGGTGCAAAGCGGTCACGGATAGCATCCGGGTCAATATGGCAGGGGAAATCAGCTAAGTATGCGTCAACTAAAGCCTTTTTGTTTTGGTGGTAAAACTCCCACTGTCTTTTTGAAATTTTATCTTTCATACTGTGTTGAGCAATTGTGTGAACCTATCAGTTGCCTCTTACCCCTTCCGCAACTGCCCCCTCAAAAAAGCAATCTCCTCATCCTTGTCTTTAATAATCTTATCAAAAACAGCTTTGTCAATAGTAATATTAAATGTGCTTGGCCCGCTGCCGCCACCATTTACAACACTGCCTTCATGGTTATTATTAGTAGTGTTAAACACATTGCTGCTAAAGGTTACAATCTCCTCCGGCTTTACCTCCAGTGCTTCGGCTATCTGGCTCAGTCTTGTAAAGTTTACATCTGTTTTGCCCCTTTCAATATCGCCGTAAGCAGTAACGCTAAGGCCAATTTTATCGGCCATGGCTTCCTGGGTATAGTTTTTAATTTCCCTTATGCGGCGGATATTATTACCTATTTCTATCATGCTCATAATTGTTAATGGTGCAATCTCAACTTTTATTTGAGAAATTGTCGTTTTTATTTGAGAAACTTACCTGCTGCTTTTTTGGTAGCCAGCACGACCTGTTACAACTTTGTAACAAGTTAATGCTAAAATACAATAATTTTTAACACTACCGTTAATGAACAAAAATACACCCCCCACCAACCGCTGGAAGGAATACCACCACAGCCTTGATATTGATGATGCCCAAGCCTACCGCCAGCAGATAGAAAAGCTGCTGGGCATAAGCCCGGAGGCGTTCCGCCGTAAAATGAACAACCCGCAGCAACTGAGCTATGCCCAAAAGCAATTGATTGGCCGGGTGTACCGGGTGAAGAAGGAGTTTTTGTTTCCGGAAACCAGGGTTGATGTGCTGATATGCTGATTTGCTAATGTGCTGATTCCTTAGAGGCGGAGCTGTTTGCACTGATAGGGTGATGGTGGTGGGTATAATGTGCTGATGCCGCTATGGCGGCACAAGTTATGCTAATCCCGGATAGCTGGGACAAGTAGTGCTGATTCCTTAGAGGTGATGCAACTTGTCGGGGAATCGAGGATTAGGGATTGGGTAACGGTTGAAGCACTCATAACTCATATCTCATAACCCATCACGGTCATCGCCCAACGCTCCATCGTATGTAATCCTGTACTTATGAAGTTCAAAGGCAGGGCAGGCGGCTTTTTCTCTACCATGAGTGCATTTCTTTTTCCAGTTCTTCCAGTGTAGTATATGCTCCATTATTGATGCGCTCCATTGCATCGTCTAATTCCTTATTATACTGTTCAATGGTTATTTGCTGCCCGGTTTCTTTGCCTGGCAATAAAAAAGTCTTCATCATTTCCAGCAACGATTTTTTTTGCGGTTCATCAAGCAGGGCAAAATACCTGATTAATTCCTTGTCGGTTGTTGAAATAGCCATCGTATTTTATTTCTGCAAAAGTACGGCATACATCTGCGCACTAAAAATATGCAGTAAAAATCTAATATAAAACCTGCCTCTCATTGCTCAAAGCCCCAATACTTCCAGGCCAAAAAACATCCATTACCAGGTAATCGGCCCAAAATCCCCCTTTTTTTTACCCACATATCCCCAAAACCCTCATCTTTAAGCTGTTTTAAGGGCAAAAACCCCGTTTTGCATTGATATTTTACTTACCTTTGCCCACTATTTTAAAAATATCTCCCAATAATATGGCATTCAAAAAAGAAAATCGTCCCAGGTTTACCTTTTCACAGATCACCATTGGTCTTGCTTCTCCGGATTCAATACTGGAGAAAAGTTATGGTGAAGTATTAAAGCCCGAAACCATTAACTACCGTACTTACAAGCCTGAAAGAGATGGTTTGTTCTGCGAAAGGATTTTTGGACCGGTAAAGGATTATGAGTGTGCCTGCGGTAAATACAAGCGTATCCGTTACAAGGGTATCGTTTGCGACCGCTGCGGTGTGGAAGTTACTGAAAAGAAAGTACGCCGGGAGCGTATGGGCCACATCAAACTGGTGGTGCCTGTAGTGCATATCTGGTATTTTAAAAGTCTGCCCAATAAAATCGGCTACCTGCTGGGTATGAGCTCTAAAAAATTAGAGACCATTGTTTACTACGAACGTTTTGTGGTAATCCAGTCCGGTATCCGTGCCGATAAAGGTCAGAACTTTGGTGACCTGTTGACTGAAGAAGAATATTTAGATATTATAGATGCGTTGCCGAAAGACAACCAGTTTTTACCCGACGAAGACCCCAACAAGTTTATCGCTAAAATGGGTGCAGAAGCGGTGCATGACCTGCTCCAGCGCATCAACCTCGACCAGCTGAGTTACGACCTGCGAAATGCAGCAGCTACCGAAACCAGCCAGCAGCGCAAGGCAGATGCCCTAAAGCGCCTGAGCGTGGTGGAAGCCTTCCGTGATGCCCAAACAAGAATTGACAACCGTCCCGAGTGGATGGTAATGCAATATATTCCTGTTATTCCGCCTGAACTGCGTCCGCTGGTGCCATTGGATGGTGGCCGTTTTGCCTCCTCCGATCTGAATGACCTGTACCGCAGGGTAATCATCCGCAACAACCGTTTAAAGCGTTTGCTGGAAATTAAAGCCCCTGAAGTGATTTTGCGCAATGAAAAGCGTATGCTGCAGGAAGCGATTGACTCTTTATTTGATAATAGCCGTAAATCCAATGCCGTTAAGGCTGAAGGTGGCCGTGCACTGAAATCTTTGAGCGATGTGCTGAAAGGTAAGCAGGGCCGTTTCCGCCAGAACCTGTTGGGTAAGCGTGTGGATTATTCCGGTCGTTCGGTAATCGTGGTAGGTCCTGAATTGAAAATGCATGAGTGCGGTCTGCCTAAGGATATGGCGGCTGAATTGTTCAAGCCGTTTATCATTCGCAAGCTGATTGAAAGAGGTATTGTAAAAACTGTAAAGAGTGCCCGTAAGCTGGTAGATAAAAAAGAAGCCATCATCTGGGATATCCTGGAAAATATACTGAAAGGTCACCCGGTAATGCTCAACCGTGCCCCAACGCTGCACAGGTTGTCCATACAGGCATTTCAGCCAAAACTGATTGAAGGTAAAGCGATACAGTTGCACCCGCTCGTTACAGCGGCGTTCAACGCGGATTTTGATGGTGACCAGATGGCGGTTCACGTGCCTTTGAGCAGTGCTGCAATACTGGAAGCCCAGTTGCTGATGCTTTCTTCACACAATATCCTTAACCCGCAGAATGGTACGCCCATTACCCTCCCTTCTCAGGACATGGTACTGGGTCTGTACTATATCACCAAGGGTAAAAGGTCTACAGAAACAGAAAAAGTAAAAGGTGAGAATAAAACTTTTTATTCAGCAGAAGAGGTGATTATTGCTTACAACGAAAAGCAGTTAGACCTTCATGCTGGTATTAAAGTAAGGGGCGAAATACGCAACCAGGATGGTACTTTCACCAAAAAACTGATTGAAACAACGGTTGGCCGTGTAATATTTAACCAGCACGTACCAAAAGGTGTGGGCTTTGTAAATGCACTGCTCACCAAAAAATCGCTTCGTGAAATCATTGGTGATATCATCAAATGGACCAACGTACCGGCTACTGCCAAGTTCCTGGATGATATTAAAACACTGGGATACCGCATGGCTTTCCAGGGCGGTCTGTCTTTCAATATCAATGACCTTATCATACCGGATGCCAAGCAGGAAATGATTGAAAACGCCCAGGTGGAAGTGGATGAAGTGTGGGACAACTACAATATGGGGCTAATCACCAATAACGAACGCTACAACCAGATTATCGATATCTGGAGCCGTGTGGATACAAAAGTGACTGAGACATTGATACGTGAAATGGCGAATGACAAACAAGGCTTTAACTCTGTGTTCATGATGCTGGATAGCGGTGCCCGTGGTAGCAAGCAGCAGGTAAAACAGCTGGCAGGTATCAGGGGATTGATGGCCAAGCCACGTAAATCTGGCTCTACCGGTAGTGAAATCGTTGAAAACCCGATTCTGTCAAACTTTAAGGATGGATTGAACGTACTGGAGTACTTCATCAGTACCCACGGTGCCCGTAAGGGTCTGGCGGATACGGCCCTTAAAACGGCGGATGCGGGTTATCTTACCCGTCGTTTGGTGGACGTTAGCCAGGATGTGGTGATCAATGAAGAAGATTGCGGAACACTGCGTGGTATTGCCACATCTGCATTAAAAGACAACGAGGATGTGATTGAGCCACTGAGCGACAGGATTGAAGGACGTACTTCACTGCATGATGTGTACGAGCCCATCACTGAAAAACTCATCATTTCTGCAGGTGAAGAAATTTCTTCAGATACTGCAAGGGAAATAGAAGAAGCCGGTATAGAAACAGTTGAAATACGCTCGGTACTTACCTGCGAAAGCAAGCGTGGTGTGTGCGTAAACTGTTACGGCCGCAACCTGGCAACAGGTGTGCTGGCACAGCGTGGCGATGCAGTGGGTATCATTGCAGCACAATCAATCGGTGAGCCGGGTACACAGCTTACCCTTCGTACCTTCCACGTGGGTGGTGTGGCCGGATCTGCTTCGGTTGAAAATAAATTGCCGGCTAAATTTGACGGTACCATCCAGTTCGACGGTCTGCGTACAGTAGCTACCGAAGATGCGGAAGGAAAGAAAATAAATGTTGTAATTGGCCGTACGGGTGAAGTGCGTATAGTGGATGTGAAGAATGACCGGCTGCTGATTACCAATAATATACCTTACGGTGCCAACCTGCTGGTAAAAGACGGGCAGAAAATTGCCAAAGGCGATCCTATCTGTTCATGGGATCCGTTCAACAACGTAATTGTTGCTGAAATACAGGGTACGGTTAAGTTTGATGCACTGTTAGAAGGTGTTACCTTCCGTGATGAGGCAGATGAACAAACCGGGCATAAGGAAAAAGTAGTTATCGAAACAAAGGATAAGACCAAACTGGCCAGTATCATTGTAGAAGGCAAGGATAAAAAATCTTATAACCTGCCTGTGGGTTCACACATTGTGGTGGAAGAAGGCGATACGGTAAGAAGCGGACAGGTACTGGTGAAAATTCCGAGGGTGCTCAGCAAACTGAAGGATATTACGGGTGGTCTGCCAAGGGTAACTGAACTGTTTGAAGCAAGGAACCCGGGTAACCCTGCGGTGGTTTGCGAAATTGATGGTGTGGTAGCTTTTGGTGTTATCAAGCGTGGTAACAGGGAGATTATTGTGGAAGCCAAAGACGGTGTGGTACGCAAATACCTGGTGCCTTTGACCCGTCAGATCCTGGTACAGGATGGTGACTTTGTAAAAGCCGGTTCACCATTGTCGGATGGACAGATTGCACCAGCGGATATCCTGTCAATCAGGGGGCCGTTTGCAGTGCAGGAATATGTGGTGAATGAAATTCAGGAAGTATACCGCCTGCAGGGTGTGAAGATCAACGACAAGCACATTGAGGTGATAGTAAGGCAGATGATGCGCAAGGTAACTATTGAAGATGCAGGTGATACCAAATTCCTGGAAGGAGATACCGAAGACAGGTTTGACTTTAACGTAGAGAACGATTATGTATACGATAAGAAAGTAGTAACTGATGCAGGCGACAGCCAAAAACTGAGGCCGGGCCAGATAGTTACCGTACGTGAGCTGCGTGAAGAAAATTCTGTACTGCGCAGAACGGATAAGAAGCTGGTTGAATCAAGGGATGCCAAGCCGGCTACATCAAGTCCGCTGTTGCTGGGTATTACCAAGGCTTCACTGGGTACACATAGCTGGATATCTGCAGCTTCGTTCCAGGAAACAACCAAGGTGCTGAGTACTGCTGCCATCAATGGTAAAACCGATTTGATGATGGGCTTGAAAGAGAACGTTATCACCGGTCACCTGATACCAGCCGGTACCGGTTTGAAGGAATTTGAAAATATGATTGTAGGCAGCAAGGAAGAATATGACCTGCTGATGACCACCAAAGAAGCGATGAGCTTTGATGAAGAAGAATAAAGCTGGTCAAACAAAAAAATACTACCAACCAAAAAAGCTGCCCCCGGGTGGCTTTTTTGGTTAATTGTTTCTAAAAGTTTAGCCAAAAGCATTGTCAAATCTGTGTTTCTGGCTATCTTGCCCCCTTAATAAATGAATGTAATGAAGAATATTTCTACAATTTTAAATGTGGTTTTACTGGCAGCAGTAGGCTACCTCTATTATTATAATTTTTCTGGGAAAAAAAGTGCAGCATCAGGCACAGATAAAAAATCAGGCAGTGAAAAGAATACGGGTACATCAGGCGTACCACATGGAAATATAGCTTACATCGAAATTGATTCGCTGCATGAAAAATATCTCTATTACAAAAATCTGAAAGATGAACTGGAGCGCAGGCAGAAAACCGGAACACAGGCGCTGGAGGAGAAACAGAAAAGGTTCCAGGCAAGGGCCGGGCAACTGCAGCAAAGGGCACAAAGCATGACGCCACAGGAGCAGGAAGCAGCAGGCAAGGAAATGGACAATATGCAGCAGGAACTGGCAAGGGGTAAACAGGAGCTTGACAACCAGTTGTTTGAGTTATCGAACAATATGAAAACCAATGTGCTCAAGAATGTTCAGAATTTTCTGATGGAGTTCAATAAGGATAAAAAGTATGATTATATCCTTTCTTACGAGCCGGCTTTTATGTTTTACAAAGATTCAACCCTCGATATCACCAGTGCTGTCATCAGCGGGCTGAACGAGATGGACAAAAAAAAGAAGCAGTAAAATTTTTTATACCCGCTTAAAAATATATCTTCAATCCCGTTATCAAAACGGGATTTTTTTATGGCAGAAACAACCAATACTTTTAAGCCCACACTGGGCTTGCTGGACGCTACCATGATAGTGGCCGGCAGTATGATCGGTTCCGGAATTTTTATTGTAAGTGCAGATATTACCCGTAATGTGGGCAGCGCAGGATGGTTGATAGCAGTATGGCTCATCACCGGTTTTATGACGCTTACCGCCGCATTGAGTTATGGTGAACTCAGCGGTATGTATCCCAAAGCAGGAGGGCAGTATGTTTACCTTAAAGAAGCCTATAACCCGCTGGTAGGGTTCTTATACGGCTGGAGTTTTTTTACCGTGATACAAACTGCCACCATTGCTGCTGTGGGTGTGGCATTTGCCAAATTTGCCGCATACCTTATACCAGGCTTAAGCGAAGACAATCTGCTGTTTACCATACCTGATGGGGTGGATGCCTGTGGAAAGGCCAAATACCTGTTTGCCATCAATGCTGCGCAGGTAACATCCATATTCATCATTGTTTTTCTCACCTATATCAATACAAGGGGTGTTAAACTTGGCAAGCTGATACAAACTGTGTTTACATCGGCCAAACTGCTGGCACTGTTTGGCCTCATCATTTTTGGGTTTATTTATGGTATGAACAAAGGCATATTTGGCGCCAACTGGATGCATGCCTGGGATGCACATAACCTCAATTTAAAAGATGCCTGTAATCCTGACGCTGGTTTTGCAGGAACTTCTATTTCAGGAGCCCTGTTGATGGGTGCATTGGCTGCCGCCATGGTGGGGTCTGTATTCAGCAGCGATGCGTGGAACAATGTTACCTTTATTGCAGGTGAAATAAAAAATCCCAAACGCAATATTGGCCTCAGTCTTTTTTTGGGCACATTGATTGTAACGGTCATTTATGTGCTTACCAACCTGATGTACACTTCTGTATTACCCCTGGATAAGATTGCATTTGTTGCAAAAGACAGGGTAGCCGTGGCTGCTTCGCAGGAGATATTTGGCACTGCAGGAACGGTGGTGATAGCCCTGCTGATAATGGTGTCAACTTTTGGTTGCAACAATGGATTGATACTGGCCGGCGCAAGGGTGTATTATACCATGGCTAAGGATGGATTGTTTTTTAAGCCTGCCGGGGAGCTTAACCGAAATGCAGTACCGCAGTGGGCATTGTGGATACAGTGCATCATTGCCTGTGCCTGGAGCCTGAGCGGAAAATATGGGCAGTTACTGGACATGATATCCTTTGTAGTGGTGATATTTTATGTACTCACCATTGCCGGTATTTTTATCCTGCGTAAAAAACGCCCGGATATGGAAAGGCCCTACAAGGCATTTGGTTACCCGGTATTACCGGTTGTATATATTTTGCTTGGGTTGGCGTTCTGTATCTTGCTCATTATTTATAAACCGCAGTTTACCTGGCCGGGATTGATCATTACCTTAATCGGCATTCCTGTTTATTATATTGCCGTATCAAACAAAAAAAGATAAAGTATCGCAAGGGGCGCAAAGAACCGCAGGGGAGTGCAAAGGTTATAAAGGTTTAAAGTTCAAAGTTGGTAAGGTCGAAGCTTTTCTTTCGCCCTCATCACTCAACTTTCAACTGTCATCTGTGATACTGTTAACTTTTCTTTATTTTAGTGGCAAAAAATATTCTTAAATACCAACATTGGGAAAAAAGTGCAGATTTTATGCAGCATGATTTTGATAAATTGTTTCACCAACTGGCGCAGTTAAAAGTGGCTGTGCTGGGCGATGTGATGCTGGATACTTACTGGTGGGGCCATGTGGAGCGTATTTCACCGGAGGCGCCTGTGCCGGTGGTATCGGTGGATAAAAAAGAATACCGTATTGGTGGAGCAGGCAATGTGGCACTGAATATTGCCTCAATGGGGGCTAAAGCCTATGCCATTACAGTAATGGGCAAAGATGATGATGGCGACCTGCTGAAAACTTTATTGACCGAAAAGGGAATTGACAGCAAACACATCGTTCAAAGCACAGAAAGGATCACTACCAATAAAATACGCATCATCAGCCGCAACCAGCAGATGATGCGCTTAGATGCAGAAACCACCAAAGACATCAGCAGCACTGACGAAGACAAACTGCTGTATGCGTTTGAGGACTTTATTGCTGCAGAAAGCCCGGATGTGGTGATACTGGAAGATTATAACAAGGGCGTGTTAACACCCCGTGTGATTACCAGGGTGATTGAACTTTGCCAAAAGCACCATATCATCACCGCAGTGGACCCAAAGCGAAAAAACTTTTTTGAATACAGGGGCGTTGATATTTTCAAGCCCAACTTAAAGGAAGTAAAGGAAGCGCTCAACATCATTGCCGATGGCGCCGGAGAAGCACTGCTGAAAGACATGCACCTGCTTCTGGAAGAGCAGCTTCATCACCAAATTTCTTTTATCACCCTTTCCGAAAAAGGCGTGTTTTATGCACAGCAAGCTCCGGGCCAGTTGGAAAAAAATATGGCCATCCTGCCTCCGCACCTGCGCAATATTGCCGATGTAAGCGGCGCAGGCGATACGGTGATTGCAGTGGCAGCCCTGGTGTATGCAGCCAGCAAAGATGTGGCCCTTATGGCTGCTGTTGCCAATATTGCCGGCGGACTGGTGTGTGAAGAAGTGGGTACAGCGGCCATTAACAGGGAGCGGCTTTTGACAGAATGTAAGCGGCTGATCGGATGATACAATCAAAATATAAAATAGCAAAAGACCCGCCAGATGCGGGTCTTTTAGATGAAAATATGTTTTATTGAGATGGCCTTACTTCAGTTCCCATACCAGCGCACTGGCCCCCAGGATAGCTGCATCAGCTTCTTTCAGTTCACTGAAGATCAGTTTTACCTTGTTCTGGAAAATGGGCAGCAGGTTCTTTTCCATATGCTCACGGGTGGGGTTAAGTATCAGGTCGCCGGCCTTGGTCATGCCGCCAAAAAGGATGATGGCTTCCGGTGAGGAAAACATCACAAAATTGGCCAGGGCTTCGCCAAGAATCTTGCCCGTAAAACTATATACATCCTTAGCAATGGCATCACCCTGCATCGCACAATCGTACACGATGCGGCTGTCAATTTCTTCCCTGGCATAATTCCGCAGCAGACTGTCTTCTGTTTTACGCTGCTCTAAAAATTCAATGGCAGTAAGCGCCACGCCGGTAGCACTGGCATATACTTCCAGGCTGCCGTGATGGCCCGTGCCTTCGTGCAGACGGCCACCCGGCACAATAATGGTATGGCCCAGTTCCCCTGCAAAACCATCATGCCCGTAAATGAGCTGCCCGTTGGCCACAATACCGCTGCCCACACCGGTACCCAGGGTAATCATAATAAAATCCTTCATGCCGCGGGCTGCGCCATACATCATTTCTCCAACAGCTGCAGCATTGGCATCATTGGTGAGTGCTGCCGGTACGCCAAATTTATCTGATACCATCTGCGCCAGCGGCACAATGCCTTTCCACTTCAGGTTAGGAGCATATTCAATGGTGCCCTTGTAATAATTGCCATTGGGAGCGCCAATGCCAATGCCCTTGATGCTGCTGATACCGCCAACTTGTTCAATGGCAGGCATCAATGCCTCATACAACTCATCAATATAGGGCTCAATGGTTTCATGCTTACGGGTGCTTATGGCACCACGGTAATGAATTTCACCCCTGTGATCCACCACACCAAATACGGTGTTGGTACCGCCAATATCGATGCCAATTGCGTAATCTTCGTTTTTTGCTGCCATAACTGCTGAAATAAATATGTTAGAAAAACTTCCCCCGTTCATTAAGCGGGGGAAGTTGTATTAATTGATTAGTGTCCGCTGCTGCTTCCTTTAGCCAGTTCATCAAGATCTATACCCTGTGCTTTCAGGTCTTTGGTAGAGCGTAAGGCATAATAAATCAGGTAGATGAAGCAGGCAATTCCCACAAAGTAAGACATGCTGATGCCGAGATAACTATCTGATGAAAGGAACCCTTGTGCAATACTTACAATACCGCCACCCATAATCATAAATATCAGAAAGTTAGACCCCTCATTGGTGTGCTTGCCCAAACCGGCAATTGCCAGTGTAAATATACACGGCCAAAGCGTAGAGCAGAAAAGTCCAACACTGCAAAACGCATACACGCTAACCTGGTGATTGGGAGAAAATATAGCAATCAGCAGGGCCAAAATACCCATTGCACTAAAAATGAGTAGTTGCCGGGCTGGATTGCCCTTGCTGGCAAAGTTACCTGCAATCATTACTATTATTACTGCACCATATACATAAAAGGGTTGTAAGTTGTGTTTGGCAATAGCATTTACCAGCAAAAATACCCCAAATGCCAGGTAAGGCATAAGTATTGGTAAGATTTTCTTCATACTGCCGGTAAATCCAAAAGCACCCGAAGCTGCCGTCCAGCGGCCAATCATAAGGCTGGCCCAGTACAGGGAGATATACGGCGCAATTTCATTAGTGGGAGTACCTAATTTTTGTTTCATATATTCAGGCAGGTTAGCGGCGGTACTCACTTCCACCCCTACATATACAAAAATGGCAATCATGCCCATCAGTAATTGCGGATACTTAAAAGGAGAGCCTTTGTCAACCCAATTACTTGCAGTTCCTCCATCAGCTTCGCTGTGTACCTGTAATTTGTTTGGTACTGATGAGAAATAAAAAATGGCTGCCACTAAAAGGAAAGCACCACCTAAAATAAGGTAAGGAGTTTTTACAGAACTAAGTGTAGCAACTGTGGCTGAACTGATACTGCCAAAAATAGCCAGGTTTACAATCAGCGGGCCAATAGTGGTACCAAAGTTATTTATCCCTCCCGCCATATTCAAACGCTGGGAGCCGGTACTGGGTGATCCCATATTGATGGCCAGTGGATTGGCTGCGGTTTGCTGCAGTGAAAAACCCAAACCTACAATGAACAGGCCTGTAATGAATAATGGAAAAGATTCCATGCTGGCCGCTGGTACAAAGAGAATGGTTCCTAATGCTGACAGGCAAAGGCCGGCTGCTATACCGTTTTTATATCCTATTTTGTTGAGCAGATCCTGGCCGATGGCCTTGCTGATAAAAAAATAAATCAATGCACCTACTGAATAGGCAACATAAAAAGCAAAAGATACCATTTGGGCCTGTACCTGGGTCAAATGCAATTTGTCCTTAAATACAGGAATGAGAATGTCATTACTGGCCGCAACGAATCCCCAGAAGAAAAAAACACTAATTAAAACGCCGAATTGTGACCATTTTGTCTGTTGGCTACTCATATTGGTTTTGTTTTATCGGATGAAAATAAACTAATTATTTTAACTACAAAAAAGTAAACTAATTTTTGTTGACTGCCAATTAGTGCTTAATTTGAATCCGATAATAGTTTTTATGGAGATAATTCATGTAAGTGCTGAGTGTTACCCGGTGGCAAAAGCAGGCGGGCTGGGAGATGTGGTGGGTGCATTGCCCAAATACCAGAACCAATTGGGCCATGTGGCTAAAGTGGTGATGCCGATGTACCGCACCAAGTTCTTGTACGAAAACCAGTTTGAAGTGGTGCACAAAGGTGCATGTTCCATGGGTACATACTATTTTGATTATACTGTAATTAAGGAAAAAACCAACAAGCTCGGTTTTGACCTTTACCTGGTTGATATCAACGGCCTGCTTGACAGAGAAAGGATTTACAGCTATGATGATGATACAGAGCGGTTTACCGCTTTTCAGATTGCCGTGGTGGACTGGTTGAGCAAATGGCAGCACAGGCCCGACGTGGTGCATGTACACGACCACCATACAGCCCTGATACCCTTTATGATGCAGCATTGCTTTGCTTACAGGCACCTGGCAGGCATACCCACCGTACTTACCATACACAATGCCCAGTACCAGGGATGGATGGGCTGGGACAAAGCCGGTTACCTGCCAGCATGGGATACCTGGAGATGGGGCGACCTTGACTGGAACAATACCATCAACCCCCTTGCCTGTGGTATAAAATGTGCATGGAAGGTTACCACAGTAAGCCCCAGCTATATGGAAGAGCTTAAATTCAGCGCCAACGGACTGGAAAAACTATTTGAGTATGAGCAGGGTAAATGTACCGGTATACTCAATGGAATTGATAATGCCGTATGGGATCCGCAAACGGACACTTATATACTGGACAATTACAGTACTAAGGATGCCGATGAGGGTAAGCAACTCAATAAAAAGCAGCTTTGTGATGAATACGGGCTTGATATTGAAAAGCCGCTTTTTGTATTTATTGGCCGGCTGGTAGGGGAGAAAGCAGCCGATCTTTTACCGCAGGCCATATATGATTCACTGTACCATACAGAGGGCCGGATGAATTTCTTAATTCTTGGCAGTGGCGACCCTGCAGTGGAAAGCCAGCTGGAAGCCATGCGGGGAAGTTTTGTGGGCTATTACAATGCCACTATTGGCTACAACGAAAAACTGAGCCACCAGATGTATGCCGGTGCAGATTTTTTGCTGATGCCCAGCCGGGTGGAGCCCTGCGGCCTCAACCAGTTGTATGCCCTCAGGTACGGTACTGTGCCTGTGGTACGCAGCACCGGCGGCTTAAAAGATACCGTTGTTGATTTTGGAGATGAGGGTGGTTATGGTATCCGGTTCAACAATGCCTCTGTGTGGGATATTACCTATTCCATTCACAGGGGTGTGCAATTGTACGAAGATGCAGAAAAAATGTCGGCCATACGCAAACAGATGATGGAGATGGATTTCAGCTGGGAGAACAGTGCCACCAAATATATACATGTATACAATTCACTAAAATAAACAGTACCGCCCTGTATCATTGTGTGTACACAAACCAGGCGTACAAAATAAAAAACCAGGAGTATGATAAGCAAATCAACAGTAGCAGTAATTTTAGGAGGTGGTGCCGGCAGCCGGTTGTATCCGCTCACAGCATCCCGCAGTAAACCTGCCGTACCCATTGCAGGTAAATACCGTTTGGTAGACATACCTATCAGCAATTGCATCAACAGCAATATCAACCGGATGTTTGTGCTTACGCAGTTCAACTCGGCCTCGTTGAATAAGCATATTAAAAATACTTACCAGTTCAGTGCTTTCAGCAGTGGATTTGTAGATATACTGGCCGCAGAGCAAACGCCCGATAACCCCACCTGGTTTCAGGGTACTGCCGATGCCGTGCGCCAGAGCCTGCGCCATATCGGCAACAATGAATTTGATTATGTACTTATCCTCAGCGGCGACCAGCTGTACCAGATGGAATTTGGTGCCATGCTGGATGAGCATATTGCCAAAGGTGCCGACATATCAATTGCCACCATACCAGTAGGCGACAGGGAAGCGCCGGAATTCGGAATTTTAAAATCGGATGAAGACAGCTACATCACTTCATTTATTGAAAAGCCGGCCAAGGAACTGCTGCCCGAGTGGTTAAGCGATACCGGGGAGGAAATGAAAAAGCAGGGACGCAATTACCTGGCTTCCATGGGCATCTATATTTTCAACCGCAAGCTGCTGTTCAGCCTGCTGGATGAAGAGAAAAAAGATGCGACTGATTTTGGTAAGGAAATCATCCCTACTTCTATCAATAAATACAAAGTAGTAAGTTACCAGTACGATGGTTACTGGACGGATATCGGGAATATTTACTCCTTTTTTGAAGCCAACCTTGCGCTTACCATGGAAATTCCGCCCTTTAACCTGTTTGATAACAAGCACCTGGTGTACAGCAGGGCCCGTATGCTGCCACCGGCTAAAATCAGCGGTACTACCCTGGAAAGAACCATCATTGCTGAAGGTTGCATCATTCATGCCAGCCGCATAGAAAACAGTGTGGTGGGTATACGCACCCGTGTAGGAGCAGGCACTACGATTGTGAGCTGCTATATTATGGGCAGCGATTATTATGAAACACTTTCTGAAATTGAACATGCTGCCGAAAGGGGTATTCCCAAAGTGGGCATCGGCGACCGCTGCTACATCAAAAATGTAATCATCGATAAAAACTGCCGCATGGGTAATGATGTACGCATCAACGGGGGAGCTCACCTGCCCGACAGCGACCATGCCCTGTATACAGTAAAGGAAGGGATAGTAGTGATTAAAAAAGGAGCCATTATTCCTGACGGATATGTAATATAAACTTTTAGAATAATCTGCCTCATGGCAGATTATTTATTGTATTTTTATAAATGTGTACAAAGTACACGATATTGCTTGAAACTATAAATGATTGCTATGTCCGATTACAATAAGACGGTACTTAACGATTTGCGCAAAGAAACAAAACCACGTTTACCCATTTCTGAAATCATCAACATGAGTGTTGGTTTTTTTGGTATCCAGTTTGGATGGGATTTGCAACGT
Source organism: Chitinophagales bacterium (assembly GCA_031375675.1). Taxonomy (GTDB): domain Bacteria; phylum Bacteroidota; class Bacteroidia; order Chitinophagales; family Chitinophagaceae; genus Ferruginibacter. Next base: position 4,592 of record JANMIG010000062.1, on the reverse strand, counting down.
GCCAATATGGGGCGCATTTACGAAAACCTTGGCGCAAACCCAGATGAAGTGCCATTGCTTTTTCTGGCGGCACCACTTACAGGGTTATTGGTACAGCCAATAATTGGTTACCTAAGTGATAATACCTGGCATCCTAAATGGGGCAGAAGAAGACCCTATTTTTTAATTGGTGCCATATTGAGTTCCATCGCACTTATTTTCATGCCTTACAGCAGCACTTTGTGGATGGCCGCAGGATTGTTATGGGTACTGGATGTTTTCGGTAATGTGTCAATGGAACCATTCCGTGCCTATGTTACGGATAAGCTGCCCGAAAGCCAGGTGAACAGGGGCTTTATCATGCAGAGTTTAATGATCGGGCTTGGGGGAAGTATTGCGTCAGCACTGCCATGGATATTCAAAAATATATTTGGTAAGGAAAATACTTCTGTAAAAGGAATGATTTCTGATAATATCAAATGGAGTTTTTATACCGGGGCATTCTTCTTTCTTGCTGCGGTTTTATATACTGTATTTACAACAAAAGAGTATCCACCCGGAAAGTATGACAGTCCTGATGAAGCGGAGAATGAGAAAAAAGAAAGTGGTATCAGCAGTTTCTTTACCGCTTTTGTGACTATGCCAAAGCGGATGAGAATATTGGCTGCTGTGCAGTTTTTTACCTGGCCGGGGTTGTTCCTCATGTGGTTTTATTACACAACAGCTGTAGCCGTGAATGTGTTTCATGGTACAGATAACAATGACCCTTTATATGCCAAAGGGGCTGATTTTGCAGGCCTCACCCTTGCTTTTTACAATGTGATTACTTTTGGTTTTGCATTTGTGCTTCCTTTTATTGCGGATGCGCTGGGCCGTAAACTCACACACGCTGTTTGCCTTCTTTGTGGCGCACTGGGGCTGATCAGCGTTGGCTGGGTAGAAAATCCCAATATGCTTTTTCTTTCTATGACAGGTGTGGGTATTGCCTGGACCAGTATATTGAGCATGCCTTATGCTATGCTGAGCGGCAGCCTGCCTAAAAACAGGGTAGGTATATATATGGGCATATTCAATTTCTTTATTGTATTACCGGAGATACTTGCCTCATTCGGCTTTGGCTCCATTATGAAACATGTACTTAATAACGACCGTGTACTTGCTGTTCAGATTGGTGGCTGCATGTTGATACTTGCCGCAATGATTTGTTATTTTTTTATTAAAGAGGATAAAACAGAAAAAGGATAGTTCATGAAAAGAATAACGGTGTTCTCACTTTTACTGCTGTTGGGCAGCAGCCTTTTTGCCCAGCAAAATAACAATTACAATTGTTACCCTGCCAACTGGTGGGCTGGCATGAAGTGGAACAAGGTGCAGATAATGGTGCATGGTGATGCTATTGCCAATGCGTCGGGCTTCAGCATTGCCTGGCCCGGTATCCGCCTGGCTAAAGTAAACCGGGTGGAAAATAATAATTATGTATTTCTCGACCTGGTACTTGCCCCCAATGTGAAACCAGGCATGGCAAAAATTACTGTTAATGGCTTTACTGGTGTAGGGGAAATACCCTTTGAGATAAAACAACGCCGCAGCGGAAATGGGAAAAAATTTGCACAGGGTGTCACTTCTTCTGACCTGGTTTATCTTATCATGCCCGACCGCTTCAGCAATGGCGACCCTTCCAACGACAGGGTGCCCGGTATGCTTGATCAAACGCTGAACAGGGATAGCGTATTCAACCGGCACGGTGGCGATTTAAAAGGAGTGCAGAACCACCTGGATTATCTAAATGACCTTGGTGTAACAACCATCTGGCTCAACCCGGTTATTGAAAACGACAGGCCCGAACGTACTGAGCATGGCTATGCTTTTACCGATCATTACAGGATTGACAGACGCATCGGCGGTGATGAAGCCTACCAGCAGCTCATTGATGCCACACATGCAAAAGGAATGAAGGTAATACAGGATGCTGTATACAATCATGTGGATATCAAACACGTTTTTATCAAAGACATGCCCATGAAAGACTGGGTACACCAGTGGCCGGCCTATACCAATACAACTTACAAGGAGCAAACTCTTTTTGACCCCTACAGTGCTTCGGTTGATAAAAAGAAAATGAGTGATGGCTGGTTTGTGCCTGAAATGGCAGACCTCAACCAAAACAATCCTTATGTAGCCAGGTTTTTGATACAACACGCTATCTGGACCGTGGAGCAGTTTGGCATTGACGGCTGGCGTATTGACACATACAGTTACAATGACCTTGAGTTTATGAACTGGTGCAACAAGGCTTTGTACGATGAGTATCCCGGTATTACTATTTTTGGTGAAACCTGGGTGCATGGGGTACCCAACCAGAGCTTTTTCACTGAAAACAAATACAATATTCCTTATAAAAGTAATTTGCAGGCCACAACAGATTTTCAATTACTTTTTTACGGTATACAGGCGGCTTTAACACAAAACTTTGGGTGGACGGAAGGGGTAAATAAATTGTATACCACCACAGCCCAGGATTTTGTGTACAAAGACCCGATGCGCCAGGTGATATTTTTAGATAATCATGATTTGCCACGCTTTTATTCGGTACTGAATGAAGATACTGCTAAATATAAGATGGCTTTTGCCTGGTTACTTACTTTCAGGGGTATACCTCAGATGTATTATGGCAACGAGATACTGATGGCCGGAGTTACAAGCCCAAGCGATGGGTATGTACGTAAGGATTTCCAGGGCGGGTGGCCCGGCGATGCTGCTGATAAATTTACCGCAGCAGGCAGAACAGAGAAAGAGAACAGCCTGTTCAATTACATAAAAAAAATGGCCAATTTCCGCAAAAATTCTTCTGCTATCAAAACTGGAAAACTGATGCAGTATGTGCCGGAAGATGGAGTATATGTGTATTTCAGGTACGATAAACAGCAAACTATTATGTGCATCATGAACCAGGGGCCCGATACAAAAGAAATTGATCTTGGCCGCTTTGATGAGCGCACCAGGGGCTTTTCGGGTGGCAGGGATATAATATCCGGATCAGTTCAGCCCCTGACCGGAAAAGTTAAAATACCCGGTATGAGTATGCAGGTGCTGGAACTGCGCTAAGCAGTTTCGGACAGTGCGCCTCGTACAGTTAACTGCGTACTGTTAACTGTAATCCCTGTTACCGTGAGCTAATCCAATCAGGATACACAACACTGTGTTTTTTATTTATCTTTGCAGCAGAAATTTGGTTCACCCTGCAAGTGTCCAATTTTATAATTACCCCGTTCGTGTGGCGGGGTTCAAATTTCAATAGTATGGCTGTACTGCATAACCGCATTTCACAGGCGGAGCTGAAAAAAAAATTATACGAAGAAACGGCACCACGTACCACTGTTTCATTTTATCATTATTTTCCTGTTGACGATCCCGGCAAGTTCAGGGATGACTTGTATACCGGCTTAGACCAGTTAAAGGTTTTCGGGCGCATATATGTGGCGCATGAGGGCATCAATGCCCAGGTGAGCATTCCTGCTGACAATTTTGAGGCATTCAGGGATTTCCTGTATTCATTTGCACCGCTTGATGGTATCAGGCTGAATATAGCAGTGGATGATGATGGAAAAAGTTTTTGGGTGCTTAAAATTAAGGTGAGGGAAAAGATTGTGGCAGATGGGATCACCGACCCGCAATTCAGTATGGCAAAAAAAGGGAATTATGTAAATGCAGGGCAGATGAATTCCCTGATGGAAGACCCTGATACTGTGGTGATAGATATGCGCAATCACTATGAATACGAAGTGGGCCATTTTGAAAATGCCCTGGAAATACCGTCTGATACTTTCAGGGAGCAACTGCCTGTGGCGGTGGAGATGATGCAGGACAAAAAGGACAAGAACATCATCATGTACTGTACAGGCGGTATCCGCTGCGAAAAAGCCAGCGCCTTTATGCTGCACAATGGCTTTAAAAATGTGTTTCACCTGGAAGGTGGCATCATCAATTATGCAAAGCAGGTAAAGGAAGCGGGTATTGAAAGTAAATTTATCGGTAAAAATTTTGTATTTGACAACAGGCTGGGGGAGCGGATTACGCCTGATATCATAGCGAGGTGTCACCAGTGTGGTCAACCTGCCGACACTCATACCAATTGCGTTAACAGTGCCTGTCACCTCCTGTTTATTCAATGCGCCACCTGCAGCACTGATTATGAAGGATGCTGCAGCAGGGAATGCCTTGATTTTATTCATCAGCCGGAAGAGATACAGCAGCAACTGCGGAAAAATATTGATAAGGGAAGAAACATTTTCAATAAATCGAGAACCAGGTTAAGGCCCAAATCGGGGGATTAAATGTGGGTAACCTGTTTTAATTGCTTTTTAATGACAAAAAACCAGAGAAACAATTTAATAATTTGATAATAATATGTAATTTTACGTCAGTTTTCATAGGGTACGGATTAAAAACGGACTAGGGTTTCCACCCTGGTCCTTTTTGTGTGTCAGGCATGTTCATTAAGCTATAGGGTGTAAGTCCCGAATGAGCGCTGCAGTGCGTATCATTAGCCAAAAGCAAGGGTGTCGCGGGTGACTGCGAATCTGAAAGAAGCTGTCGGCAAAGGTTTGAGCCTA
>JANMIG010000058.1:0-40302 GCA_031375675.1 Chitinophagales bacterium | reverse complement strand
TTCTGTCAATAGTGAATGTCGAAAAAAGCTGGACGGGAGCTATTATAAACTGGGGAATTATTCTTCATCAATATTTAGTTATCTTTAATACCAGGTGCAGGCTCTAAAACTATGTTTACACAATCTGGTTTACAGTCTCCTGGATAATTTTCACGGTAAGAAAAACTTGCCCTACTTTTAACATCAAATGAAAAAAATAATAGTGGTAGCCGGAGCAACTGGTAATCTTGGCGAAAGAATTGTGCTTGCCTTACTTAAAAATGGAGCAGAAGTAAGGGCCATCGTAAGGGAATCGGCCGACAGCACTAAAGTGAATGAACTGGTTAAGCTTGGGGCAAAAGTGTCAAAAGTAAATATGCTGGATATGGCTGCAGTGGCTACTGAAATGAGCGGTGCTGATTGTGTGGTTTCTGCTTTGTCTGGTTTGCATGAAGTAATCATTGATCTGCAGAAAGTGCTGCTGGAGGCTGCAGTTAAAGCCGGGGTACCCCGCTTTATACCGTCTGACTACTCACTGGATTTTACAAAATTTGCTGATGGAGAGAACCGCAACCTTGATTTGCGCAGGGAATTTCATAGAAGCCTTGATGCAGCACCCATTAAAGCTACCAGTATTTTCAATGGCGCTTTTGCTGATATGCTTACGGGCCAGATGCCGCTGATACTCTTCAAACAAAAACTGGTGCTTTACTGGGGTAAAGCCGATCACCGGATGGTTTTTACCACAATGGATGATACCGCAGCATATACTGCCCTTGCTGCATTTGATCCGTCAGCGCCGCGTTATCTCAGCATTGCAGGTGACCAATGCAGTGCCCGTGAAATAAAGGCAATTGTTACTGAAGTCAGCGGTAAAAAATTCCGCCTTTTCCGTGCAGGTGGTTTGGGGCTACTCAGTTTTATCATAAAGATTGCCCGTATACTGGCTCCCGGCCCGAATGAACTCTATCCTGCCTGGCAGGGGATGCAGTACATGCGCAATATGACAGATGAGCGCTCCAGGCTGGATAATCCCGCTAACCAGCGTTACCCGGATATGCAATGGACAACAGTGAGGGATGTGTTAAATGCTCATCAAAAAAATTCATAGCTGGCAGTAAGCAAATTAAAGTTGTGCAATTGCGGCTTGCGCTGCATCCTTTTTTTATGAAGCCATTACACATCATAGTGCTGCTTATCATGTGCTGCGGGTATCCCGGTAAAGCACAGGTAATTTCAGGTAAAGTAATCAGCCGCAAAACCGGGGAGCCTGTTCCATCAGCTTTTATTGCAATTGAAGAAAAAAAGCTGAATGGTAAATACCAATTTTTACAAACGGATGCAAATGGTCATTTCACCATAAAATTAACACCGGCCAAATACAGGCTGCGCATGGAAATATTGGGCAGCTGCGATACTGTGATTAACTCAATAGAGCTGCGGGACTCAGCCATTGTTTCTATTGAAGTAAAGCTGCCGCCTTATTGCCGCTATGATGCCAGTGAACACAACAGTACCTGCCCGGTTTGTAAAAAGAAAAGAAATGTTATTCCCATATTGTATGGCCTGCCGGTGGGGGAGATGGATGAATCGGCCTATTATTATGCCGGTTGTGAAAGAACCTGCTGCGAGCCCCACTGGTATTGCAAAAAAGACAAGATAACTTTCTGAACTTTAATACCTTTACTGCCAACAGAACAAAACAAATATCAACATGGGAGCCTGGAGCATAGAACATTTTGACAATGATGCAGCGCTGGACTGGTTATACGATTTCAGTATGGAGCCATCAGTGCAGCTGCTGGAAGATACCTTTAAAGCTGTGGCTGATGCTGCTGATGATTTTATTGAATCGGATGAAGGTGCTGCCGTACTGGCCGCAGCTGAAGTGATTGCTGCTGCAAAGGGCCAAAAGAGCAGGGCTTACCCTGAAGATACAGAAGTGTTCAGCAGCCTCCGCATCAGCCCGGAGCTGATTGCCAGGGCCCTGCAGGCCATTGACATCGTAAGCAGGCAGGACAATTCTGAATTAAAAGAGTTGTGGCAGGAATCGGATGATTATGAGGACTGGCAGAAAGCCGTGGATGAATTAAAACAAAGGTTGCTGATATAGTGTATGACAAAATAGAGGGCTTATTTTAAAGTAACTCTTTAAACCAATTTCTGAGTATTTACTGCCTGAGATATATTTTCCGGCAACTTTTTTACAGAAACAAACACTTTTTTCGGCATGAAAAAAATGCGTTACATATTGGTGCCGTTGATGATGATGGCTTCATGTGTGCAACGGTCAGCACAAAAAGATGGGGGCACTGTAATTAATGGCAATCAATCTGTAACCACCTCAAATGATACGGCTAAACTTGGCAGGCTGATTAATATTACCTTTTTTAAGCCCATCCATACTAAATTCAGGTATTCTTTTTTCGACAATTCCGGGAAAAACCAACGCATATCTGTTCCCGGGCCTTCGGATAGTTATTTAGAAGCCATCCTGTATTTTGATTCAGCAAGTTTTGCACAAATGAAAGCGAAATATTTTTTGGCAGATTATCCTAAACAGCAATCAGTCATACAGGATTTTAATTTTGATTGGTTGGATAAGGATGTTAAAAATGAGCTATTAAACACTGATACAAATTATCATGGTCATCCGGATTTATTTTTTGGCGGGGATAATAAATTATGGCTGCTGAATAATAAGCTTCTGTTAAGCAAGTCAACAAACTGACTTGCCAATCCCGGTTACCCCATCTCCTAAAACTTAAAATTCCAGGTTACTGCCGGTATAATGGGGAAGATGCTCACCTGCTTACCCTGTACTTTCAATGAACCATCTAAGGGGCTGCCCGTTTGGTCAAAGTAAACAAAGTAGGGGTTCTGACGGCTGTACACATTGTAAATGCTGAACACCCATTCCGTTTTCCATTTGCGGCGCTCATTCTTTTTGGGGGTAAGTGTGGCCGCAAAATCGAGCCGGTGATAGGAGGGCAGCCTGTACTCGTTAATGCGGCTGTATTCCTGCGAAAGTACTCCACCCACAATATAAAAACGCTGGGGCAGGGTGGCTGCATTGCCGCTGCCGTATACAAATGTGCCGCTCAGTTTCCATTTTTTACTCAGTTCGTACACACCCACCACACTCATATCATGCCGGCGATCGTATTTGGCCGGGTATTTATCACCAAAATTCAGCTGTGCAAATTGGCGCCAGGTCCAGCTGAGGGTATAGCCAATCCAGCCGGTGAGCCTGCCCTTGGTTTTGTTAACAAACAGTTCCGTGCCGTAGCTCCACCCTTTACCAAAAGTAAAAAAGTTCTCCGTGTCCTCCAGTGTATTGGGGGTGTAGCCTTCCTGGTATTCAATCTGGTTCTCCATGTTTTTATAATACACTTCAATGGAGGTTTCGTACATATTGTCTTTAAAGTTTTTAAACAGCCCTGCTGCATACAGCCAGCTTATCTGCGGCTTTACTTTGTAAGTACTGGGCACCCATATGTCGGTGGGCAGGGTAGTGCCTGAATTGCTTACCAGGTGAATATACTGCAGGTTGCGGGTAACTGAACCTTTCAGTGAAGTTTCATCATTCAGCGCATAGCGTACAGTGAGCCTTGGTTCAAAGCCGCCATAGGTTTTAACCGGCTGTCCTTTTTTGTACACCGTACTGTCTAAGCGGTTGCCATTGGCATCCGTTGTATAAATCTTGTAAGCACCAATCTGCTGAAACATGCTGTACCGGATACCTGCATTTATTTTCAGCTTATCATTAATTTCCCAATCGTCCTGTAAATACACAGCTGCTTCATGCGAATATTTTATCTGTGCATTATTGGGTTTGAATACGATTGAGTCCTGCTGTCCGCTTACAACAGAGGGCGTAAAACGGTGATACGTGTACAGTCCGCCAAACTTCACTTTATGGCCGGTAAAGGGGTAAAGGTCAAAATCCTGTTTAAGGCTTATATCCCTGATGCCCGAAGCCAGTTTTACAGCAAAAGTGTTTTGCGCAGCGTTGAAGGTAAAATTGTAGTCGTTGTACACCGCAGTGGTATTGGCAAACAGCCGCTTGTTGAACACATGGTTCCAGCGCAGGGTGCCGGTGGCATTGCCCCAGGGTATATTTACCTTCAAAGAGCGGCGGCCATTGTTAAAGTCAAATACATCACGGCCAAAATAGCCGCTCAGGTACAGCCTGTCTTTCTCTGAAAAACGGTAATTCACTTTTGCATTCAGGTCATAAAAATAATAGCCCGAGCCATAGAACTGGCTGGTTTTGCTGATGGCAGGTTTTACCAATGCATCAATATAGGTTCTGCGGGCAGAAATGATAAAGGATGCTTTGTCTTTTTTGATTGGCCCCTGAATAGACAGCCGGGAAGCGATGAGGCCAATACCGCCATCCACCTGTAATTTTTTGTTATTGCCCTCTTTCATAGAAATATCCAGCACACTGCTCAGCCTGCCGCCGTATTGTGCCGGCATACCGCCTTTTATAAGCGTGGTATTTTTAATGGCATCCGAATTAAAGATGGAGAAGAAACCAAACAGGTGACCGGTATTGTACACCACAGCATCGTCCAGCATAATCAGGTTCTGGTCGGGACCACCGCCACGCACATAGATACCTGCGCTGCCCTCACCTGCATTGCGTACGCCGGGCAGTAATTGTATTGTTTTTAACAGATCCACTTCACCCAAAAATGCCGGCACGGCTTTTATCTGTTCCTGCGACAGGCTGAAGCGGCCCATCTGGGCATTTTTTACATTGGCATCCCTGCGTTTGCTGCTTACAATCACTTCCTGCGACGTGGTGGACTTATGCAGAATGTCAAAATTCAGTTGCCGGTTGTCCGTCAGGTTGATTTCCAGCACCTGGGGTACATAACCTACGTATGAGCAAACGAGTGTGTATTTGCCCGGCAATAGTGTGATGGAGTAAAAGCCATACTGGTTGCTGCTGATGCCCTTGCTCTGTCCCATTACAGAAATGGTGGCACCAATCAGGGTTTCGCCGTTCAGGGTATCTCTTACATAGCCACTAAGGGTATATTTGGTTTGCGCCGCCAGCAATACAGGGCACAGAAAAATCAGAACAATCATCAAACGCTTCATGCAGATACTTTTTATAACGATAAACGATGACCGTTGACCGTTGGGCGTTGGGCGTTGAATGCCCCTCGAACTTTGAACCCAGAACTTTCTAACTTTGAACTTTTTCAACTCTCCACTCTCCACTCTCCATTATCAACTATCAACTATCAACTTCCTACTGCAAACTATCCTTCACCTCCCCGCAATGCAGCATGGTAGCCTTAAATTCAGGGTGATTTTTACCGAGATAGGGGTTTACCACTTCACTGGTATTGCTGATCCAGTTGCCTTCTTTGTTTTCGCCAAAAGCCATAGGGCAGCTTTGCCAGTACAGTTTTTTACCCTCATGCTTGATGGTTTTAAGGAAAGGATACACACTTTCACTCACCATCCTGAAGTCCTGCCGCATTTCGGTAATATCTGTTTGATTGAGCAGGCTTAGTGCATTGGCCCTTATATTCGACAGGTGATCGGCTGCTGTAGCAAGGATATCAGTCGTGTCTTTTTGAAGTTCGGTCAGTTTAAAACTATCCGTAACAGCCAGCATTTTGCGGCAGGCTGCTTTTGCTGCGGTGGAATCGGCCTCTACAAAAGCCGCTTTCATGTCCAGGTAGGCTGTAAGCATGTTGGTAACTGTATCATTAAAAGCTGCAGAATGTTTACCTACTTTCAGCGCTTCCTGCTTGGGGCCGCTGTCGCCACTACTTTTGCTGCGGATGAAAAACCAATAAACACCAAAAGCCGCCAGGGCTAAAAATAGTATTGCTGCCAGTTTCTTCATATATGTACAATTTTTGATTGCAAAGGTAAGGCTAATATGCCAATGTGATAATATGCCTTGAGAGAGTTATGAGTTATAAGTTATGAGTTATGGGTTAAAGCCATCACCTGACTGCCCTGGTGAGTGTCCTCACTCACTAGCGACAATTTGGGATTTGGGATGCACGAATATGCTACTACAGCAACTTTATGCTGATTTTTTAACGCCAAGACCTTTGGGACCCTTAGCTTTAGCCTCACAAACATTTGAACTTACTACCCCTCAAAAAAACTCATAACCCATAACTCTTAACTCATCACTCGTTTTTCCAGCGACAATTTGGAATGCACCAATATGCTACTATAGCAACTTTATGCTTATTTTTTAACGCCATGACCTTTAGGACCCTTAGCTTTAGCCTCACGAACATTTGAACTTACTACCCCGCAAAAAAACTCATAACCCATAACTCACAACCCATCACCCGATTTTCCGTAGCTTCGCACAAATTTCAGGGTTATATTATGTTGTTAGGACTGCAGAATGCCACATTTGAGTTTGGCGCAAGAGTGATTTTTGAAGATGCCACCTGGCATATACAGCCAAATGAGCGTATCGGGCTGATTGGTTACAATGGAACAGGAAAATCTACCATATTAAAGGTTTTAACAGGCCAATACTCCCTGAGCAAGGGCACTGTGGAAAAAGGCCGGGAAACCACTATTGGCTTCCTGCACCAGGACCTGCTGAGCTTTGATACCAATGAATCCATCCTGCAGGTAGCCATGAGCGCTTTTGAACGGGTACAGCAGGTGGAAAAAGAGCTGGAAGACCTGGGTAAGGAGCTGGAAGCCAATCCTACAGATGAACTGGGCCATAAATACGCCGAGCTGCTGCATGAACTGGATGTACTGGACGGCTACAGCATTCATCACCGTACAGAAGAGATATTGCAGGGGCTTGGTTTTGCCAATGCCGACCTGCAGCGGCCTTACAAGGAATTCAGCGGGGGCTGGCGCATGAGGGTATTGCTGGCCAAAATGATACTGATGGCACCTGATGTGCTGCTGCTGGATGAGCCTACCAACCACCTTGATTTACCCAGTATTGAATGGCTGGAAAAATACCTGATACATTACCAGGGGGCCGTGGTGATTGTGAGCCACGACCGTTTTTTCCTGGACAGGATGGTGAACAAGATTGTGGAACTGTACCAGCAGGAGCTGCATTTTTATACCGGTAACTATACCTATTACCAAACCGAAAAGGCCCTGCGTATCGAAATGCAGAAACGTGCCTTCGAAAACCAGCAGGATTATATCCGCCAGCAAGAAAGGGTGGTGGAGCGCTTTAAGGCAAAAGCCAGTAAGGCAGCCATGGCGCAGAGTATTGTAAAAAGGCTGGATAAGCTGGAGCGCATAGAAGATACCAACCTGGAGCGGCCCAATATCAAAATCAACTTTTCGATTGACAAGCAGCCAGGCAGGGTGCTGTGTACCACTAAACACATCAGCAAGAGCTTTGGAGCAGTTAAAATTGTAGAAAATACCGGTGCCGAAATAAACCGGGGAGATAAAATTGCCCTGATAGGGGCCAATGGTAAGGGTAAAAGTACCCTGCTGCGCATTGTAGCCGGTGCCGAAACCTTTGAGGGCGAAAGGGTATGGGGCCATAATGTGGTGGATTCTTTTTATGCCCAGCACCAGCTGGAAGCGCTGAATGTAAACCACAGCATACTGGAAGAGATGAGCACCTGTGGCAGCGGCAAAACCGACCTGGAGCTGCGGAGCCTGATGGGTTGCTTCCTGTTCAGCGGGGATGATGTAAGTAAGAAAATAAAGGTACTGAGTGGTGGTGAAAAAGCCCGTGTGGCACTGGCCAAAACGATTGTGAGCAAAGCCAATTTTCTGCTGCTGGATGAACCTACGAACCACCTTGACATGCACAGTGTGGAACTGCTGATAGAAGCCCTCAACAAATACGAAGGCAGTTTTATCCTGGTGAGTCACGACAGGTATTTCGTAAGCAAAACAGCCAATAAGATATGGGAGATAGAAGATTACCAGATAAAGGAGTTTAACGGCGGCTATGATGAGTGGATGGAGTGGAAGGAAAGGATGGCGGCGAAGAAGAAGACAGATGACAGTGGACAGGGGACAGGAGGGAAGAAACAGGGGACAGGGGACAGTGGACAGGCCACAGGCACGGCTTCGTCCGGTCAGCAGAATGCAGCAAAAAACAGTAAGCCTTCTTCCGAAGCGCAGTCAACTGTTAACCGTCAACCGTCAACTTCAATCCCTTCCAGCCCACAACAAAAACAACAAAATCAACCCGTAACAAAATCAAAAGAAGCCCAGCGTGAACTCCAGAAAGCGCAAAAAAACCTTGCCCGCCTGGAGGAAAAAATAAACGAACTCACCAAACAAAAAGCCACCCTTGAAGCGGCCCTTACCGAGCCGGATATTTATGCTGATAAAACAAAATTCGCAGCGGCCGAAGCCAATTACAATAAAGCTGCGGCTGAGCTGGCTGCTGTTAATAAAGAGTATGAAGCCGCTTTTGAGAAGGTGATGGAGTTGGAGGGGTAGTGTGAAAGAAGTACCTCTTAATGTTAGCAACAGCCTTGCAAATGTGCATACTAACATTGCCGTAACATTCACGTAACAATTCCGTAACAATTATGGGGATAAGCGGTTGACATGTTTGCCACTGCACGACCGGCCAAACAGCAAGATGTCATTTGATAGCCAGGTCGGCGTCAGTTGTTAGTACTATTAGTCTTGCAAGATTTTTGCCTTTTTAGTGATGCGGGCTTTTCTTACCTTGGTCTTACGTGCTTTCAAAAAAGCACTGAATTCTTTTTCATCCTTTTCGCTCAAAGGCTTGTTCACAAACACAAAGTCCTTGTCGTCCATTTTTTTAAAGTTAATCATAAAATAAAGTCTTTAAAATATTTAATTGTCAAAATAAATGCCTCTCTGGTATCAATAAACATGCGGTTGCCGCTAAAAAGTTTTGCTCCCAGTGTTTGTTCGTAGTGTTCAATAAGTTGTGTTTTAGCAACAAATGAAACTATCCCATTATACTTTTTCTCAAAGGACATTTTGCAGCCAAATGCAACAAGATTTCCTGCCACACCTTTATAAAGCTTATTTTTTCCTTTGTTGAATTTAGCACTTTCAATCAAGTCCATGTAAATATGGTCTCCTTTGTCAGTCAAACTGATAAGCCCGTGAATGATTTTCGGGTTGCTCATAGTAGTCAACTTATAAACCTGCTTTGTTTTATCTTTAAGTTCATTTTGCCAGTTGAAAACCCATTCAGTTTTTTTGATGCTTTTCCCGTCTTCGGGTTTTAATTGTATAATCAAAGTGTCAAAAACCTCCCCCGAAATCGAATTCTCAATCGAATTAGTGAGCTTGTCAACCTCAAAATCCAGGTAAATTATTTTGTCCTTTTTCACTTAGCGAATTTACGGAAAAATCAGGTCGTTGTCAAATGTCGCCTGGAATTTGTTGCGTTCAGGCGCAAGCATAAGCACCAACAAACAGGGTATAAATATATCTGAATTGCCCATGTAGAGGTAAATCTTGTGTGCCAGTTGTTGCAGTTTGAAATTTACCGCTTTGCGGCAGAATTTGCTACAATTAATAAAGCGTATGAAGCGGTTTTTGAAAAGGTGATGGAGCTGGGGGGGTAGTGTGGAAGAAGTACCTCATAATGTTATAAACCGCCTTGTACATGTGCATAGTAACATTGCGGTAACATTCACATAACAATCCGGTAACAATTATGGGCATATGCAGTTGATATGTTTGCTTTGCTATCGCCTGGTCTTTTACAAACTACAATTGCAGGGCAAATGTGAACGAACACCTTTATAATGTGTGAAAGAGCCAACTTTATGTGCATACTAACATTGCCGTAACATTCGCATAACAATCCGGTAACAATTTTGGGTATAAGCCGTTGATATGTTTTATTATACATCCTGTGGTCTTTTACCAATTACTGATAGCGGTGAAATGTTAATCAGCTCATTCTGCCACAGTACCACCACAGCCGCTGAGGTTTTACTGGCGCACATGCCTAACGCAAGCTGCAACCGGCCCGGTCAGTACATGGCCCGCCCGAAAAGTCTTGCGCAACAAAACCACGTTCCGGCGGGTCTGTCAGACCGTGGCATTGGGATGGGCGGAAGGGGGAATTGATTTTATTGTTTGGTAACTGTCTGCCAACAAGCGGCAAGAAAAAAAGCATACACCCACTGCCGCCGTTGTCTGGTCTATGACCAACAACCAAAGCATGATGCAACTAAATGAAAAGTACTTATACCCGTTCGCTTCGGCGCCGTTGGTGATAACACCAGACGGCGGCTCAGGGGATAGGTAGATGCAGGCAAACACCAACTGGGGGAGAACCCCAATGCACGGCAATACCATAAGCCCCACTAAAAAAGCATACACCCACTGCTGCCGTTATCTGGTCTCCGACCAACAACCAAGGCATGGTGCAACGAAATGAAAAGCCCTCATACCCGTTCACTTCGGGTCCGTTGGTCAAAGACCAGACGGCGGCCTCCGGAATAGGAGGGAGTAGGCGAATACCAACAGGGGCGAAAAAAAAGCATACACCCACTGCTGCCGTTGTCTGGTCTTTGACCAACAACCAAGGCATGGTGCAACGAAATGAAAAGCACTTATACCCGTTCGCTTCGGGGCCGTTGGTCAAAGACCAGACGGCGGCCTCCGGGATAGGTAGATACAGGCAAACACCAACTGGGAGAGAACCCCAATGCTCCGCTTTAGCATAAGCTCCACTAAAAAGCATACACCCACTGCCGCCGTTGTCTGGTCTCCGACCAACAACCAAAGCATGGTGCAACTAAATGAAAAGCCCTTATACCCGTTCACTTCGGGGCCGTTGGTCAAAGACCAGACGGCGGCTCAGGGGGATAGGTAGATGCAGGCAAACACCAACTGGGGGCAGAAAAGACCTTTTACCGGCACATGCGGAAGCTTGCGCCAGGCAGCAGCTTTTCAATGCGTTACATAGCGGCGGCAGTCCCCGGGAAAGGCAATCTTGCGCTACTTGAGGCTGTAGCAGCTTTTTAATTCGTTGGATGGCTGCGGCGTTTTGATTGTATGGTAACCTTGTGCCAAATGGGAGTTATCTTATTTGGATTATCTCAATTTCAAATTTGTTTTTTGAAAGTTTTGAGTCGAATACTTCCGTATGCGGATATTCTTGTAGGATAAAATCTAACAAAGCGAATTTTTCGTTTTGGTTCATTTTACATCCAAACAAAATTTCAACAATCGTCTCTTTCCTCAGAATAGCATTCTGTCTAGCAAAATTTATTCTACTTAGTCGATACTCTTCTTCATACTCCCAAATTTTTGATTTTATACCTATAAGTTTGGTAAAATAATCAGTTACAGTCTCAAACAATTTGAATGTAGGTAAATCTTCTTGATATTGGATGTGGGCAAATTGTGATTGAGCATCTTCAAAAAGTAGGGTCTTATCAAAACCTATACAAAATCCTGAATGGGAGTTCGCATAGTGAGACCATAGTAGAAAATTATCTCTTCTCTTACATAGGCAAACAATCCCAAATTTCTCATTGATTTCTTTGAGGGTGTCGTTATGGAAATCTTCAACATATTTTTCATCTTTAAAATAGCCTCTACTTTGATATTCAAAACAGTGTTGATGGATTTGTTCATCAGTCCATTCCGGATATTCCCTTTTGGTAATGGAATAATATTTCAAGAATATATTGTCATCAGTTAATTCTCTATTATCATAGCGAAAAGGTATTGTTCCATCAAAAGGGTCGTTAAATTGATTTACAGAAGCGAAATAAAGTTCTTGGTTATAGAGTAGCCGTCTATGAAATGAATTTGACCAATCTCGATACTTGTATAAAACGTTTGGAACATCGTATAAAAATTCTACCATTTTGTGTAGCCATTAATTTATGTATACTACCAAATTCATTAATCGTTACATTTTTTGGATAATTGTTATTAATGTTGTTTATCACCCCTTTCCCACCAAACCCCGCAAAAAAGCAATCTCCTCATCCTTATCCTTCAGCAGCTTCTCCAATATCGCCTTATCAACACTAAATACTGGACTGCCATTATTAATGCCGATAACGCTGTTTTCATTGTTGCTAAAAGTGTTATTGAAAACATTACCGCCCATGCTGATTATATCTTCTTCCTGAACGCCCAGCGCCTCTGCAATATCCGCCAGCTTGCGAAAATTCACATCGGCATCGCCCCGCTCAATACTGCCGTAGGTGCTTACGCTAAGGCCGCTTTTCTCGGCCACCCACTCCTGGGTAAGGTTTTTATATTCCCGGATGCGGCGGATGTTTTGGCCTACTTGCAGCATGATCTTTAAATTTTTACTGATTTGTTAATTTTTTACATAAATCCGCTGAAATCTCAGCGATTTTACCGGGCTGTTTTTTTGCGCAGCAGCAATGCCGTTGCCAACTTTGCCACAGCAATAGCTAAGATACAGGATTTTAACCAATCAAAAATACACTATATGACCATTAAACAACTGCAAACCGAAAACAGGCAATTGAAAAAAGATTTGGACGAACAGGACAGGGTAAATAAACGTGCTGTAAAAACCATAGAAGAACTACGGTTGATTGCCGAGGGGCAAAAAGAAACCATTGCCCTACAACGAAGGGTATTAGAACTGCAGGCGGGTATATTTTCACGGATGTTTAATCATATTCAAATATTAAACGACCAAATGCAGGCTACATTGCAACAGCAATAGATTACGCCTTTTTAGCATCTTTTTTTGGCCACAACACATTTTGTAATTCCGCCTGGTGCAGGAACCTGTTGCGTCAGGTTGTACTGCTGCTGTATAGTACTCAACCACCAACAAGTTAAAAGCAGCATATAATAACCGGCTCTGATATTATTTACACCAAACTTCGCATCCCGTAGTAGCAAGTCTGTGGGCAGCAATAGCAAAATTCATTCAAGAAGCGGAGGGATGGGCTTAAGCCATGGTTTATTATGCAGGAGTTATAAAAAGCCGGGCTATTTTACAGGCTTTCGCCAGCCCCGTTGCGGCAGTATTGCCTTTAGCCGGGGTAAAAATGCCGCCCGTTGGCAAAAAAATTGGCTCCGTTAAGGCTGTTTTGGCTTCTGTTACGACAAAATGGCACCGGAAAAGGCAACGGGCCGAGCGGAAAAGGCAACGGAGCGACCGGAATCTGCAACGGTGTCACCGATAGCCTCAACGGGCTGACCGGAAGAAGCAACGGGCCGAGCGGAAGAGGCAACGGAGCGACCGGAAAAGGCAACGGGCTGAGCGGAAATGGCAACGGGCTGACCGATTGCCTCAACGGACTCCCCGGAAAAGGCAACGGGCTGACCCACTAACCCTAAAATTACTTGACAGATTTTGGTGTTACTTAAAATTGTCATTGTCCCTGTTTTCCTCAGTTCCTGGTACAAGATTACGGTATTATTGCTTACCCGTAAAATTGATTTACCGCTCTTTTTCTTATTACTGGTTTTGATTGTCATCCCGGGCCTTTATTCCTGGTCATATTGCCTCCATTTTTTGTTATTGCTACATTACATGACAGTCTTTTTCTTACGCCTGATTCGGCTTACTGTTTTACTTGTATTCCTGATTGAGCGACCGATTACCTCAACTGAGTGACCGGAAATGGCAACGGGCCAGGCGGAATTTTTAATTTTTAATTCAATGTCGTTAAGTTAAGCTTTACCAAGACCTCACCTGCGATGTTGCAATCGCAGTCTGCGACCCAACCCCTCTCCCCCTCAATTCTTCGGGGCAGGCTGGAGAGGGAACTGGAATTGGATACTCTGTTTTTTGAAATATCCTTAACTAAACGACATTGTATTCCTGTATAGACTGTATTTAACAGCACATAAAAAAACCGCTCCTTCCGGAGCGGCTTTTTTTTAGTATTGAATCAGCTTATTCTTTTACTAATCTTTCTACCACAGTTTTGCTGGTGTACATCATTTTAAGCACATACACACCCTTTGCTAATTTGCTCAGGTCAACTGCAATTTCAGTATCAGCATCACCTGAGTAGTTCTTATCCCAAACCAATTGGCCTGCTGCATTGTATATCTGTACAGCTTTCAAATCAGTTGGTTTTTGCCAGTGGTGTATCCTGAATGCATTGGCAAACGGACTTGGATAGATGAGGTATCCCTGGTCTTTCAGGCGCTTGGGCAATACTTTGGAACTGATATTGATATTGTCAATCCAGATATTGTTTTGCTTATTGCCTTTTGCAACAAAATAAACCTGGAAGTTGCCTGTACCCACAGTCGGGCTCAGGTAAATTCTTCCGTTCTTCCATTCTCCAGCGCTGCGTGGCGTAAAGCCAAGTGCATTGGAATAGTTGGGGTCACTGATTGTTTGCAGGTCCTCACCCCATTTTTTCCAGATGGTTTTGAAAGTGGCACCGCAATCCTGTGTAATCATCAGCTCCAGGGTATCCAGCGGCCTTGCTGTAGCACCGGGGTATTGTGCACCCTGCATGTAAGCATAGTCGAATGATACAAACACTGAATCGAATGTTGCGCTGTTTTGCACCACGGGAGAGAAGAACCTGTCAACTGTATTGGGTGAGTAAGTAAAATTGTTCATCAGCATAGCACCTGTACCTGTTCTGGCACCGGCTGTAGACCTGGCCCATGTAATCAAACCATCAGGATTTTGTACACTCCAGTTGGTTGGCGGGAAGGTAGTGGTTTCAAAACCTTCAGCTATCGGTGTAGCCACAATCGGCGAAATACTGAATGCCCTTGCAGCTGTATCATTTAAAGTGAACTGGTCGGCATTGGCATTGGGGTTGGTGGTGTACACCGTTAATATATGGTTGCCGGGAACTGAGGTGATGGGGTTTAATGTAACTACGGTTGTAGAACATCTTGCCAGGTTACCTGTCCAGTTAAAGGTACTTACAGCACCACCATCCACACGGTAGTTGATGGCCACAGTTGTAAGCGGCCCTGCGCTAAGGTTGCTGATGGTTACTTTTGGCGTAAACGTAGTAGTACATAAAGTGGTTGATGGCTCGTTGATGGAAACCATACCTGCATTGTAGGTATAGCTGGCCACTGTAGTTACCGAGAAATCATCCACATATACATTGTTTCCAAAATCGTTTTTACTCTGGATACCTATCATGATATTGTCGGCAGTAATATTACAGGTGGAAAGTACCACAGACTCAGCCCTCCACTGGGCGGCAGTAGGGGTAAAGTTACCGGTTACAAAAGCGCCGCCATTGGTGGCAAGTCCTGCGCCTCCCTGTGCATAGGAAGTACGCTTCCAGGTAACACCGCAATCTTCTGAGTAAACAATCATCAGCGAATCGCTGAAGGCGGCGCTGAACCTGGCATGCGCTACCTGGAAGTTTACTTTAACAGAGTCGATTCCTGTCAGCTGAATCTTGGGCGTACGCAGTATGTCTATCTGGCCACGGGCCGTATAATTGTACGCATTGATACGCAGTGAAGCAACACCGGTTTTAGCCGCCAGTGTGCTGCGTGTCCAGGTAAGGCCACCATCATTATTAATCAATCCCCAGCCATTGGCAGGCGGAAAGGTGGTTGATTCAAAACCTTCGGTAAATGGAGTGGCAATGGTTTCCTGAACGGCAAAGGTAATGGTGGTAGTATCATTGCCGGTGCGCAGGTCGCTGCCACCATTGGGCAATGTTGTCCATACTTTTAAGGTATGCGTACCGGGAGTGGGGTTAAGGCTGGTGGTAAGCACTACATCCTGCGATGCAAATGAAGGAAGGCCCGGTGCTGCAAGCGTAACTGCCTGGGGGGCAGAAGGCGTATTGGCATCAAGCTGCATCGTGATGCTCACTGTTTTGAGCGTATCAGTACCAACATTTCTTACAGTAACTCTTGGCGTAATGGGTACCACGCAGGTACGGCTGCCGCCAGCAGGTTGTACCACACCAGCCAGCGAAGCATCACGGGTTACAAGGGCAGAAGGCATCAATACCTGTGCCCACCATACACCATACTTAGAACCTGCATCTGTAGTGCCTGTTCTTGCGGCTGCATATTCCTGTACCGTCCACAATGAACCGTCCACCGGGTCAACAGCACTGTGGCTGTAATCACCCCAGCGGGCACGGCCACTGTTAAAGTCCTTCCAGTAAGTATCTATGCCTGTTTTATACAGGAATTCTGCATCCATTGTATTATTGGGAGTGGTCACACTGCGGGTACTGTATGCCGCACCAACCCTTGTGGTATTGGTAGAAACAGTGTACCCGATAATCACATCATTGCTGGGGTTTACTGCAATGCCGGGGTAGTAGCGCCATGTGCCGGCAGCACCACCAATGCGGCCTGTTTGCTGTACAGCACCATTAGCCGGGTTAAGCTGCCACCACTGTATGGCCGTACTTGTAGCCGTACCGGTAGCCGGTAAACCAACATGCTGGGCACACCAGATAGAACCATTTACCAATACACCTGTGCTGATACGGCCATCATTTGTAGCCAGTTTCCTTGTTTCAGTAAGCTGTTCTGCAGCATTGCCCAGGTTACCTCCATTATAAGCAGAAGGTGCAGTAGGGAAAAATGCACCAGCAGTATTCCAAACCAGGGAAGGAATATTACCTGTTAATTTAGAAAGCCTGATTTGTCCGGCAGTACTACTCCATTGCTGCAGTATATTAAAGTCAGTTGAAGGAGCTGTAAGGCCATAAACAGTTACCGGCAGTGGAGAATCACCATCAGCAGTTGTTTTTTCCAGTGCCTGTGCATTGGTGCCAAAAGTTACGGTACCACCAGCCAGAAGGTTGGCCTTGTCAAAAGCAAAAAGTATAGGACCTGTAAAGCTGGCACCATTCACAAATTTACGGCCCGACACCACTACAAGGCGGTTATCAAAGCCCAGGTAAGGGTGATCCAGTAATATAGAGCCATCAGGAGAGTTGGTAATCCATGTGTACCTCCTCCAGGTGCCTGTGGCGTCACTGTTATTGGAAATTTGCAGAATAATCCTGTTGCCTGCGGCAGTACACTCGATGGTACTCATCCACCACCTGCTGGTGTAGGGGTCAAATTTGATATACGGGTCGCAGGTATTGGCTATACCGGTAAAGGTAGAAAGACTAACACTGCTGATAATGGCACCACCTACTTTGTTGTGAATGCGCAGGAAGTCGTTGGTAGCTGTAACTACCTGGTTGATGCCCACTGCACCATGTGTATCCGGCGGAATGGTATTACCCGGATCAACATATCCAAGAAAATCCTGGATAGGAGCAGGAGAGTTGGCAAGCGGCGTAGCCGGTGTGTTGGGTGTGTATGGCCTGATCAGGGTGGCAAGGGTAGTCACGTTCCTGGTAGAAGCCGGCATGTCTTTCAGACCTTTCCAGCCGCCATCAATTTCTTTGAGCGGACAGGTACGGCACTGGCGCTCCAGCAATTCAGGATGCGCTGCTTCGTAAGCCTCCAGCTCCCTTACGTTAAGTGTTTCAGAAACAACAGTTTGTGCGCTGGCGCTTGTTGCTGCTGCAAACGGTAAAAACAATAATAGATAAAATTTTTTCATTACCAATAGTTTAGTGTTGAAATCAGGGAAAAATTGCAGGTAGTGTCGGTTAGAACGAATACGCTTAAATTTCCCCCTAAAATAATTTGCTAATTTATGCCAATCTCCCCAAAGGCCCAAAAAATACACATTTGAGCAAATGAATTATTTCTGCCCATATTGTTGATAAGTATTTTGTTGAATGATGGTCAGTAATTCTCAACTTCCCTTGAACATTTTTCAAAGCCATTTTACTTGTTATCAGCTAAAACTATTTATCTTCCGCCTAAATTTGATAATAACTGCTTATGCAACGATTTCAGGGGCTTATTGGTATCGTACTCATACTTGGCATTGCCTGGTTGGTATCCAACAACAAAAAAAAGATCAATTACCGCCTGGTAATCAGTGGTTTATTGCTGCAGAGCCTGCTGGCCGTACTCATTTTAAAAGTTGATGCAATCAAAAATGCATTTCAATGGCTGGGCAATCAAATGAAGCATATCGAAGAATTTGCTCATGAAGGAGCAAGTTTTGTGTACGGGGGATTGATTGCAGATGGCCCGGGTGGGGCAGTTCCTTACCGTACGCCCGGCGTTTTTGTATTCGGATTCAGTGTGCTGGCCACCATCATACTGGTATGCATATTGGTTGCCATATTTTATCATTTTGGCATCATGCAGCGCCTGGTGAGTATTATAGCCAGGGCCATGAACGTTATTATGAGGGTGAGTGGTGCAGAAGCACTCAGTAATGTGGCCAGTGCCTTTGTGGGCCAGGTAGAAGCGCAGGTGATGATAAGGCCTTACCTGAAAGGGATGACCAAAAGCGAATTGCTGGCCAGTATGAGTGGCAGCCTGGCCTGTATTGCAGGTGGAATATTAGTAGTGTATGTAAGTTTTGGTGCATCGGCCAGTTACCTGCTTGCCGCAAGTATTATGGCTGCACCCGGTGCCCTGGTGATATCTAAAATTGTATGGCCCGAAACCGAAGTCAGCGAAACCATGGGTAAGGTAAAACTGGAAGTAAAATCGCCCTACCAGAACATGATTGATGCCATTACACATGGTGCCAGTGATGGTATGAAGATATCGGTTAACGTTATCGCCATGCTGATAGGCTTTATGGGCCTGGTGGCGTTGATCAATTTTTTGCTGACTAAAATAGGAGTGCTTTGTCATCTCGACTTTTCCCTTACATTAGATTGGGTTTTTGGCAAACTGTTTTCGCCCATGGCCTGGAGTATGGGTGTACCTACTGAAGATGTGAGCAATGTGGCTACCCTGATGGGGAAAAAATTAACGCTGAATGAGTTTGTAGCTTTTTACGACTTAACCAATACCACCGTTACCAATAATGCCGGGGTGGCAGTAAAGGGATTGCAAAATGTAATGTCGCCCAAGGCCGTAATGATAGCTAGTTTTGCCATTTGCGGTTTTGCCAACTTTGCCAGCGTGGGCATGCAGATCGGCGGTATAGGCGAGCTGGCCCCTGAGCGCAGGCCTGATCTGGTGAAACTGGGAATGAAAGCACTTTTGTGCGGTACACTGGCTTCGTATCTTTCGGCTACCATTGCCGGGCTGCTGATGGGGTAGGGAGTTTTGAAGTTGGTAAGTTCAAAGTTGATAAGTTCAAGGTTCAGAAGTTCAAAGTTGAGTAGTTGATAAGTTCAAGGTTCAAAAGTTCAAGGTTGAGTGGTTCAAAGTTGAGTAGTTGATAAGTTGAGTAGTTGATAAGTTCAAGGTTCAAAAGTTCAAGGTTGATAAGTTCAAGGTTGAGTGGTTCAAAGTTGAGTAGTTGATAAGTTGATAAGTTCAGGGTCGAATAGTTGATAAGTTCAAATTGCAGCAGAGTGGTACGAATTATCACATCAGCATAACTTGTGCCTTAGCGGCATCAGCACATTAGCACAACTTGTCCCGCCAAAGGCGTGGATCAGCTTTTTAATATCATGGGTAAAACGATCAGCTTCTTATTGGTTACAATATTGTTTTCAATGGCCTGCGGTAAAAGCAACACAGCACCCCAGGCTGCAGTGCAATTAACACCAGTTGATACTGCCATAAAAACCTTTCTTGCCCTTGGTGATTCTTATACGATTGGTCAAAGTGTGCCGGAAAATGACCGGTTTCCAAATTTTACAGCCCGCTTTTTGCAAAACGATGGCATCCAGTGTGCTGCTCCAGAAATAATTGCACAAACCGGCTGGACAACCGGCAACCTGCTTGCCAGGCTGAGCAGCAACCCGCCGCAGCGCAGTTACTACGATATCGTAACCTTACTGATTGGAGTGAACAACCAGTACCAGGGCCGCAGCCAATCAGAATACAGGACTGAGTTAACCAATCTTCTGCAAAAAGCTTTGGCTTATTCCGGTAATAGCAGCAAACGGGTAACGGTACTTTCTATACCCGACTGGGGTGTTACACCATTTGCCAGCGGACTCGACAGGCAACGGATAGCCCTGCAAATTGATTCTTTTAACCTCATTAACAGGCAGGTCTCCGGGCAGTTTGGGGTCAATTATATTGATATAACCCCCATTTCAAGGCTGGCAGCCGGTAATACAAGCCTCTTGGCCAGCGACAATCTTCATCCCTCCGGGCTTATGTACAGCAAATGGGCCGAGCAGCTGGCCCCCGTTGTAAAAGCCGGATTACGGTAGGAATCATTAGCTGGCTGAAGCTCCCAACTGCTGCGTTTTGGCACCCATCAGCCTATCAGCACATCATCCCATCAGCAAATTAGCAAATCAGCACATCAGCACATCAAAATTCGTTCTTCCCTCTTTTTCCGGATACACTATCCGGCCATTTACCACTCATCCCGATTTCCCTTTTGCAGCAACTGCAGGTATATAATCTTTGCTCTATCAAACCAACAACAATGAAACTTCTTACCGAAAAGGTAGTTTTCTTTCTCAGTGATTATATACTCACCAATTTTAATACTCCACCACCGTTATTGTAACCAGGGTACCCAACCGTAATTGTTTTCCGGCCGTACCATTGCCACATAAGGCATTCACTTTCATTCATTTGTAAGTAAGTCGGGCTTTCTCTCACAAGTCGTGATTGTTGCTGCGCTTGCTTACATGCAATCCTGTAAAATTTTTTAACAACATAAACCAACAACCAACATGGAATCAAATGAAGTCCTCAGGTGGGCGCTGATCATCGGCATACCACTATTATGTCTATTGTTTTACAAATTTATCCTGCGGGTGTTTTTCGGGGTGGTGATAGTACCCGAAGACCGCATTGGCCTGGTAACCAAAAAATTTGTGCTTTTTGGTAAACAGCAATTGCCCGAAGGCCGTATACTGGCTACAGAAGGAGAAGCAGGCTTTCAGGCACAAACCCTGCCCCCCGGTATTTATTTTGCCAAATGGATATGGCAGTACGAAATCACTTTCCAGTCATTTACCATAATACCTACCGGCAAGCTGGGGCTGGTACTGGCAAAAGACGGTACCGAACTGGAAACAGGCCTTATCCTTGGCCGCAAAGTAGATTGCGACAGCTTCCAGGATGCCGTGGCTTTTTTAAACAATGGTGGCCGTAAAGGACGGCAAACCGCCATCATCAGCCCGGGCTCCTACCGTATCAACACCTTTTTGTTTGATGTGGAAATAACCGATATGACCAGCATACCCGACAATGCGGTGGGCATAGTAACCACGCAGGAGGGCAAGCCGCTGGAAGAGCAGCAGATAGCAGGCCGCATTGTTGAAGGGCATAATAAGTTCCAGGATGTGGATCTGTTTATGCAAAATGGTGGCTACAAAGGCCTGCAGGAGCAGGTAATACTGGCAGGTTCTTATTTTTTAAACCCCTGGTTTGCCAGTGTGGAGATGGTAAAAATGACAGAGATAGCCATCGGCCATGTAGGGGTGGTCATCAGTTTTGTGGGCGAAGAAGGGCAGGACCTCAGCGGTGTGGAGTTCAAGCATGGTAATATAGTAAGCAGGGGCAAAAAAGGGGTGTGGGCAGAGCCGCTTGGCCCGGGTAAATATCCCATCAACCCTTATATTATGAAAGTGGAACTGGTGCCTACCACCAACCTGGTGCTCAACTGGGCAAGTGCCCGCAGCGAAAGCCACCAGCTGGATAAGAACCTGAGTACCATTACCGTACGCAGTAAAGATGGTTTCCCTTTTAACCTCGACGTATCGCAGATCATTCATATACCCACTTACGAAGCACCAAAAGTGATTGCCCGATTTGGTAATATGAACAACCTGGTAAGCCAGGTGCTGGAACCAACTATTGGTAACTACTTCCGCAACAGTGCGCAGGACAGTGATGTGATTGCCTTTTTGGGTACCCGTAAGGAGCGCCAGAGCAGTGCAAGGGAGCATATTGGTGCCGTGCTGGAGCAGTACAACGTGTTTGGTGTGGATACGCTGATTGGCGACATTGTTCCGCCAGAAAGCCTGATGAAAACCCTGACCGACCGTAAACTGGCCGAGGAGCAGAAAATTACGTATGAAACGGAGATGAAGGCACAAGAAACCCGGCAGAGCCTGGAAAAAGAAACAGCTATTGCCGAAATGCAGAAAGAGATTGTAAAAGCCGACCAGGGTGTGGTGATTGCCGAACGCATAGCCGATGCATCGGTAAAAAAAGCCACCGGTGAGGCAAATAGTGTAAGGCTGCAGTCAACCGCAGAGGGCGACAGGCTTAAACTGCTGGCTAGTGGTGAGGCAGAAAAAACCAGGTTGCTGGCAAAGGCAAATGCTGAGCAGATTGAATTGCTGGCAAAAGCCGAGGCAGAAAGGATATCGCTTACCGGTAATGCAGAAGCGGAAAAGATACTGGCCATTGGTAAATCAAATGCGGAGTCGTACAAACTGTCGGTGGAAGCCATGGGTGGCAACAACTTTACGCAATTGAAAGTGATGGAAGCCATTGGCAGCCAGCAAATAAAAATAATGCCGGATGTACTGATTGGCGGCGGTGGTGATGCTGCGAACAGCGGTATCAGCGGGCTGCTGGGGCTGAAGCTGCTGGAGGAAGTAGGAAAGAAGCAGCAGGCGGTGGATGAAAATACGCAAAACCCTGTGTAACTGTTGATATAGCCATGAAACTGCCCCTGCCAATATGGTTGGGGGCAGTTTTTCAGCCCTGGCCGGTGTGCTCACCGAACGGAATGAAGGGTGGGAAGAGGGTACTGCAAAATCATTATCCGCTAAGCCCTGGCTGGTGTCCTCACCGGACAGAATAGGCAGGGGAAAAGCAGGCTAAAAATTTTAAAGCCCCGGTCGGTGTCCTCACCGAACGGAATTATCCTCACCAAAGCCGCCAATTTAATAAATTACCAACCCCGAAGGGGTGGCATTATTATAGAAAACGTAGCAGAATGAGGAACAAAACCCCGAAGGGGTGACAGAACTTTAGCCCTGGTCGGTCTCATCACCGGATGGAATGAAGGGTGGTAAGAGGTGTACTGTAAAATTTTATCCCTGTGCATCAGCTCTTTAATTATTTTTCAGCCCCGGCCGGTGTCCTCACCATTGCCATCAACTTAATAAATTACCAACCCCGAAGGGGTGGCATTATTATAGGAAATGTAGCAGAATGAGAAACAAAACCCCGAAGGGGTGACAGAATTTCAGCCTTGGTCGTTGTCCTCACCGAACGGAATTGAGGTTGGAAAGAGGTGTACTGTAAAATTTTATCCCTGTACATCAGTTATTTAATTATTTTTAACCAGAAAATTGAACGGACATGTCGAATATTTTTAAAAAAGCCCTTGGGCTCTTTGTAGAATTTGAGCCCGAAGAAAAGAAACCAGGCAGCTGGGGCGAAGATGGATTGCCACTGCAGGTAAAACCAAAATCTTCCGTGCAGGAGAACCCTGTTGATCCATCGGTTCCGGCTTCACATTATACAACTGCTCCCGGCACACTCAGTAAAGCTGATGCAGACAAGTTTGAAAAGCATTTTTCCGAGCTTTTTGACAAAGCCAACCTGCCCGGCCCGGACTATTATGAATTTTGGAAAATGATGGAAACCCTGGAAGCAGCAGTGCCGGATGATAAAACCAGGATGACGGCTGTGTTTGCCACCCTCCAGGTACAGGGGCTTACCAAGGAAAAACTGCTGGAAAGTGCCGGACTGTACCAGCAGATCATAGAAAAGGACAGGGCCGAATTTCAGCAGGCAGTAAACTCCAAAAGCCAGGCTGATATTGAAGGCAGAAAGGCAACCGTGACCGAACTGGAAAAAAAGAATGCTGCCAATGCAGAAATGATCCAGCGGCTTACAAAGGAAATAGAGGAGAACAATGCAAAAGCAGTGGCACTGAAAAAAGAAGTAATTGACGAGGAAGCCAAACTGAACAATAACAAAAACGGCTACAATATTGCCTGCGATGCCATGGCAGCCATGCTGAACAGCGATATGCAGAAAATTAAAACTCATTTATAAACAACAACAATGGATACAAACATTTTCCCTGCGGGTGCGCAGGACAAACTGAAATCTTACTGGAACAGGCCCGGAGGTAAATTTGGAATTTTTATCGGCCTGGGGTTGATTGGTGTAATCGCTTACTTTGTAGTGCCCATTCTTACAAAAATGGTGTGGAATACCCTTGAATTCAGCATAGCGCTGGTATGCCTTGGTATATTTTTATACTGCATCACCCACCGAAAATTGCGGCTCAGCCTTTTTTACCTGTACGAAATCATCATGAAAAAGTTAGTTGGGCTGGTAATAGAACTGGATCCCTTTATTATTGCCGAAGATTATATTGGTGATATGGAAAAACAGCGTGAAAAACTGTACGAGCAAAGTGTGGATGTAGACGGGCAGAAGGAAAAGATTGACCTGAAGATTAAGGAAAAAGAAGGGGAGATGAGCAAAATGCTTACCCGTGCGCAGGCTGCCAAAGAAAACAACATGATGCCCGAACTGGGCAATGCTACAAGGCAGGTGGCCCGCATTAATGAATACATCAAGCAACTGGCACCTATACGTGACAGCCTTGCTAAAATTGGCGATTACCTCACCAAGGTGCACAAAAACAGTGGCTATCTTATTGAAGATGCCCGCAATGAACTGGAGCTGAAAAAAGACCTGTATAAATCAGTTACATCGGGTAATAAAGCGCTCAACTCTGCATTAAAAATCTTTAAAGGCGACCCCGAAAAGAAACTGATGGTGGAGCAAAGCATGGAATACCTGAAAGATGATATTGCCGGTAAGCTGGCCAATATGAAGAAAGCCATCAGCTACTCCACTGACTTTATGCGCAGTATCGACCTGGACAATGCCACCTACGAAGTGGAAGGTTTGAAAATGCTGGAAACATTTGATGTGGAGAAAGAGCTGAAGCTTACTCCGCAATGGCAACCATCCAATGCACCGGTGGTACCGGGTAAGGTAGCAACAGATAATTACAATGACCTGCTGAGCTGACGATAACAACTAAAACAAGAATAAAAATTTAAAAAAAGAAAACTGAAATACGATGGGAGTAAAAGTTAAAACATCCGGAAAACTATTGGGTATTGCCCTTGTACTGGGAGGTCTGGCTGCTGCAAAATTTTTGTGGTGGGATAAACGTCCCAAAGAAGCTGCTCCTTCTACCGAAATAGGTAAAGTGGTATTGCCCGATGTACCCGAAGCATCCCTGCAGGGTACCACGGCTACCAAGCTGCCCCTGCCAGGTGAAGTACCCAGTGCCAATGGCGGTACCAAAATCAAGTGGGAAGTAATGGCATGGAACGCACAGTTTCCGCTGATGTTTGCCAATGGTGGCCCCATGACTACCAAGGGCTCACTGATAGACAATGCAAAACTGCAGATCAACATCATCCGCCAGGACAATTGTGATAAATCCATTGCTGATATTGTAAAGTTTGCATCCGATTATAAAAACAATCCCAGTACCGAAGGTGTTTTTGCCTCCTACATGGGTGACGGGATGCCGGCCTTTTTTAATGGCCTGGTTACCGCACTGGAGCCGCTCGGCCCCGAATACCAGCCGGTGGCATTTTATACCATGGGCAAAAGCTATGGCGAAGATAAACTGATGGGGCCGCAAAGCTGGAAGACTGATCCTAAGAATGCCATAGGCAAAACGGTTAGCTGTTACCTGCGTGATGGCGATATGAATATTTTACTGAAATGGGCAGGCGATAACGGCATCAAGGTAAATCCTGATGAAACCACTTTTGACCGCAATGCAGTGAACCTGGTGGCAGCCAGCGACTTTTTGGATGCAGCCAATAAGTACATTACCGGTTACAAGGAGAAGCGTGCTTTTGTGGAGAACGGTAAGAAAGTGAGTAAGGATACTACTGTGGGGGTGGATGCAGTTGCCACCTGGACACCCGGCGATGTAAACATTGCTAAGAAAAAAGGCGGCCTGGTAAATATCGCTTCTACCAAGCAATATGCTTCGCAGATGCCGAATATCACCATCACCATCCGCAAATTTGCCAACGACCACCGCACTGATATTGAAAACCTGATTATGGCACTGGCACAGGCAGGCGACCAGGTGCGCAGCTACACAGATGCCAAGGAACTGGCTGCCAAAGTAAGTGCCAAAGTGTACAATGAAGAAGATGGTGCTTATTGGTTGAAATATTACAACGGGGTAACAGAAAAAGACATACAGGGCAATGATGTGGAGCTGGGTGGCTCCATGGCCTTTAACCTGGCCGATGCGGCCAATATGTTTGGCCTGGGCGCTGATAAGGTTGACCGCTACAAAATTGTTTACAACACTTTTGGAGATATCCTTTCCAAAATGTATCCTGCGCTGATACCAAAATATCCCGAGTACACAAAAGTGGTGGACAAATCATTCCTAAATTCTGTTATAGCCAATCATCCTGAATTATTGCAGGGCAAGGCGATAGATATTAAGTATGCACCCACTATTACCGATAAGGTTTCTTCCAAATCATTCCAGATACAGTTTGAAACAGGCAGTGCCATCATCAAACCCGAATCGTATGCCGTACTGGATGAAATTTTGAAAAGCTCTGTAGTTGCCGAAGGATTGAAAGTGGGTGTGTACGGCCATACAGATAATGTGGGCAATGCCGCAGCCAACCAAACCCTGAGTGAGCAGCGTGCAGCCAGTGTAAGAAGTTACCTGGCCAGTAAGGGCATTGCAGCCAACAGGCTGGAAAGCAAGGGCATGGGCAGCAACCAACCGGTAGCCGATAACAATACGGTGGAAGGCAAGGCACAGAACAGAAGGGTGCAGATAGTACTTGGTCAGTAATTTTCAAGATAATGCAAGGAGGAGCTTCGGCTCCCTCTTTTTAAATTTGCCATGATGAATAATATTTTTAAGCCTTTTGGTGTATTGAGCAACCGCAATATGCTCATACTCATTTTTGTACAGATTGTGCTGGCATTAATTATCTGGCAATTGAGCGGCGGTGGACTGATACCCGGTCCCGGTAAAGTAGGGGCAAGGGCATTACAGATAATCAACTCAAGGGACTTTTGGGATAATTTTATGAGCAGCCTGATGCTTACGCTCAAGGGTATGAGTATTGCGCTGGTACTGTCGCTGGTGATAAGTTATCTTTCACTCCTTCCTTTTTTCAGGCCGCTGGCAAAGTTTGTAATCAAGTGCCGCTACCTTACTTTAACGGGCCTCATTTTCCTGTTTACTTTTTTAACTACAGACGGCAGCCAGCTTAAACTGGGGTTACTGTTGTTTGGTATTGTGCCGTTTTTTGTCACATCATTTCTGTCTATTATTGATGCCATTGATAAACAGGAGTTTGAATTGTGCACTACTATGGGCATGAACCGGTGGCGTACCCTGTGGGAAGTGATAATTGTAGGACGCCTCGATCAGGTGCTGGAAGTGATGCGGCAGAACTTTGCCATTGCCTGGATGATGATAACCATGGTGGAAGGATTGAGTATGAGCGAAGGCGGCCTGGGTACCATGCTGATAAAATCGAACAAGTATATTGACCTTGCTACAGTGTTCAGTGTACTGTTCATCATCTTTCTCATTGGTGTATTTTTTGATTATATCCTCGGCGTACTGCGCCACTGGCTTTTCCCTTACACTAAACTGCAAATAAGAAAACAATGACTTACCAGAAGAATGAGCTGATACTGAAGGCCGAAAATGTCAGCCTGCAATATGGTGATAAGGTAATACTGCGTGACATTAATTTTGAGCTGCACAATATCACCAGGCCGGAGGTTACGCAGGGCCAGGTTGTATCTTTGATTGGCCGTAGCGGCATAGGCAAAACGCAGTTGTTCAAAATTCTGGCAGGCCTTAACCAGCCCACTACAGGCGTGGTAAAGATAGGTGTTGATATGCACAAGGTGCAGGAAGGTGAAGTGGGCGTGGTATCTCAAAACTATATCCTGTTTAACCACCGCAGCATCAGGCAAAACCTTTTAATAGCCCTGGAACGGGATAAAAAAAATACCGATCAGCAGAAAAAAGAAATTGTGGATGATTATGCTGATAAATTTAACCTGAAAGAACATTTGGACAAATATCCCATGCAGCTCTCCGGCGGGCAGCGCCAGCGGGTAAGCATACTGCAGCAGGCACTCACCGGCAACCAGTTCATTTTGCTGGATGAACCCTTCTCCGGCCTGGATGTGCTGGTGATTGATAAAGTGGTGGAACTGTTACTTAAAATAAGCACCATACATGAACTGAGTACATTGATTGTGGTGAGCCATGATATTGAAAACTCTCTGGCCATTTCCGATACCGTATTCATCCTTGCCAACCAGCCCGGAAAGCAGGGAGCCACCATTACCGAAAAACTGGACCTGATTGATATGGGCTTTGCCTGGGACCCGCATATACGGGAGAACAGCCAATTTCAGGATTTGGTGAAGCAGATGAAGTTTAAGATATAGGAATTGGGAATTAGTTATTAGGAATTGGGTATTGGGTATTGGGTATTTATGTCATGTACTCTCAGCCTTCAGCCGTGGTCAGTGTCCCCACTGACCACAACCAGAACGAAAAACGACAATTTGGGATGCACCCCTGCCAACTCTACCCCATTTATCCCTACTTTTGCCCTTTATTTCAAACAAATCAATGCGCAAAAAGCGGCAAATTTACAGGTTCCTGATTACAGCTTTTTTATCCTTTGCTTTAAACAGTATGGCAATTGCGCAGCGGGTATTTGTAAATACACCCAATGCGTTTTATGAGCTCAATGGCGGTGCCGGCAACTGCAGCAATATACTGCTCACCAATGAATGTGCGGCCACTTACGGTAACAGCACTTTTAGCATGGCCGTATATAAGGATACCATCTATTACCTTTCGGGCGGGGTGCTGCGGAGTTTTCAAATTGGCATGCCGGGTACCTGTAAAACCTACCTTAACGTGGGCAACTACACATCCATGACGGTAGATCCCAATGGTATCCTGTATTTTGCCAGTAATGTGCTGGTACGTTACGACCCCTATCTCAACCAGTTGACCAATCTCGGTGCCATGCCTTTCAGCAGTGCCGGCGACCTTGTTTTCTTTAATGGTAAAATGCTGATGGCGGGTATACCCGCTGCTATTTATGAGGTAAATATTGCAAACCCCGGTGCAAGCACACTTTACATGAATACAGATGGCATAGGCTTTTTCGGCCTTGTTTCCTTCCCGGTTATATGCGGCAACAGCCGGTATTTCGGGCTGGCACCTTCTGGAGGCAGCACCGTTATGTACGAGCTTGACCTTTTAAATAAAACAGTAATTGGCAATACCTGCTCCATGCCGGGGCTGAACATATATGATGCAGGCAGCACCACCGAAAGCGGAGTTAATGCAGGCATCACCATCAGCAGCCTGCAGGTTACGCAGCCCTGTCCGCCGGTACTTACAGGCAGCGTCAGTATACAAGGCTTCCTGGCAGGCTTTACCACTACTTATACGCTGGATAACACCATTGTGAATTCAACGGGTATTTTCAGCAATGTGCCAACCGGCCCGCATACCATCAGGCTGGAGGCCGGTACCTGCATTACGGATACGGTGATCAATATTGCAGCAGGGCTTAACCCTGTAATCAATATTCAGAAAACCGACCCTGATAATTGTGATGGGAACAATGGTACGGTAACACTTTCTGCATCTACCGGTCACCTGCCCATTACTTATACCCAGGTAGCCAGCGGTATGCAGCAGCAAAATGGCACATTCGGCAACCTGCAGCCCGGTACCTGGCAGTTTAATGTAAAAGATGCAGCAGGCTGCAGCAAAGATACTTTTGTAACACTGGTACTTCAGCCGGCTGCATTTGTACAGCGGGCAGATTTTGATGATGCCCGTTGTGGTAACAATACGGGCTTTATAAAACTGGTTATGGCAGGTGGCGATACCACAGGTGTACAAACAAGCCTGGCAGGCGCAGCTTTTCTTCCTAAAGTAAGTTACTATAACCTTGCTCCCGGCGTTTACAATATCAAAGCAAAGCGTGGGGCATTTTGTTTTTATGATACAACTATTTTAATCAGCAATATTACTGACCCCAAACCATCGCTGAGCACACAGGTACAGCCTCAGGTATGCTTTGTCAACAATGGCAGCATCAGCATTACAGCTACGGCCCCTGCGGCATCATTTCAATACCAGTTAAATGGGGGAGCTTTCAGCAGTAACAATAGTTTTGCAAACCTTGCCCCGGGTAATTATCTTGCTGGTATCCGCAACCAATATGGCTGCTTTTGGGATACAACGCTGGTGGTATTGCCCTATACAAAAGCACCCGTATTTACCACCGTTGCTGCTGCCAACCCTGATTGCAGTGAGCCTTCTGGTGGTACCATCAGGGCCAGTGTAACAGGAGTGGAGAACCCGTACAGGATTGCTGTTAATGGCAATTTTTATGCAAATGGTCAATTGATAAGCGGGCTTACTGAAGGTATGTACAATATCAAAGTGCTGAACCGTGGGGATTGTGTGGTGGATTCTTCAACCGCCATATTATCCATCCAATACGAAGCCCGCTGCAACAATGTATTTATTCCATCGGCTTTTACTCCCAATGGCGACGGGCGCAATGATTTTTTCCGGCCTGTATATTCATCCTTCATAAGGGATATGCGTTTCCAGGTATACAACAGGTACGGGCAAAGGGTTTATCTTGGCAATGGTTACGGGGTGCAATGGGATGGAACATTTAAAGGGGTAAAGCAAGCTGCCGGTTCCTATATCTACTTTATTACCTATGCAGATTATTTTGGTGTGCCTAAAACCATGAAAGGAAGTTTTTTAATGATACGGTAAAGAAGTTGATAAGGTAATTAGTTGACAGGTTGATTGGTTGAAAGCCTTGTGTAATAAAAGCTGGTTCCAGGTACGAATCAGCATATCAACCAGTCAACCTTTAAGCCACTCAACTGCCATTACCGCATAACCCCATTATCACATCAGCATATCATCCAATCATCCAATTATGTAATTTTTTCTTCCCCTGCATCCTGATGAAAAATACGATTATGAAGCAATTAGTCACCCTCCTGCTGCTATTGGCCAGCACAATTACTTATGCCAGTGAAGAGAAGAACATCGTTCCGGCCGAATTAAAAACGGCCACCGTATACAGTACCGGAGCCGAACTCACACACAATGCCAAAGCTTTGTTAAAACAGGGCAACAGCGAACTGATTATTCAGGGTATCAGCAGCTATGTGGATGTAAACAGCATACAGGTAAACTGTCCTGCCAGCGTAACCATACTGGGCGTGGAGTTCAGCAACAATTACTTACAGCCGGATGTGGCTAATCCTGTGGTAAACAGGCTGGAAGATTCACTTGAAAAAATCAATGGTGATATTGCCAGGCTGGATGTAAGCATCACCACCACATCAGAATTGCTGAGTGTGCTGAAGGCCAATAAGGAAATCAAGGGATCGCAAACCGGCCTTAGTGTGGCTGAACTGGTAAAGCTGATGGACTATTACAAGCTGAAATCAAATGAACTGCAGAATGATTTGTCTGCACTGCAGGACAAAAAGAAAAAAATACAGCTCGTTGTTGATAAGCTGAACAGGCAGATTGCTGAAGAGCAGAAGAAAAATACCAAAAGCGGCGGCAGGCTTATCCTGCAATTATCTTCTGCTGTTTCAGGGCAATATGAATTTACCATTTCTTACATTACTCAAAACGCTTATTGGTCGCCCTATTACGATATCAAAGTGGATGATATCAGGAACCCGATGAAGATCACTTATAAGGCAAAAATTGTACAAACAACGGGTATCGACTGGAAGCAGGTGAAGCTATCGCTGAGTACCAGCACACCCACCCAATACGGCAATGCCCCGGTACTGCGCAGCTGGTTTTTGAGTTATATCAACCCTGTACGGTCAATGGACAGGCAGTTGGGCATGAACAGTATACAGTCAATGAGTAATGACTTAACTGGCAGAGTCGCCGGTGCACAAACCCTGAGTGAAGTGGTTGTTACATCTGCAGTAAGGCTCAGAGGGCAGGGGGCTTTCAAAGAGGAAAGCCAGCCTCTGTACATCGTTAACGGAGCAGAAATGTCCGCCTCTGATTACAGTAAACTGAATCCTGATGCCATTAAGAATGTGGAAGTGCTGGAGGGTGAAAAAGGAGCTGCCATTTATGGTTCAAGGGCCGGCAATGGGGTAGTGGTAATCACCCTCAAAGATGGCCTGGAAGATTATGTGTCCGTTACCGATAATGAACTGGACATCAGTTATGATATTGATCTGCCCTATGATGTGCCCACCAATGGCAAGCAGCAGGTTGCCACGCTGAAGGAGGCTTCGGTACAGGCTGCCTACAAGTATTACTCAGTGCCCAAGCTGGATAAGGATGCATTCCTGCTGGCGGAAATAAGTGACTGGGAAAAACTGAACCTGCTGCCCGGCGAAGCCAATATCATTTTTGAAGGCACTTATATCGGTAAAACATTTATTGATCCGGCCAATACTGCTGATACCCTCAACCTTACTATGGGCAAGGACAAAAGGGTGGTGATAAAAAGGGAAAAACTGATGGACTACAGCAGTGTGAAATTTTTGGGCAGCAACAAACTGCAAAAAATCACTTATCAGTTGACAGTTAAGAACAATAAAAAAGATACCATCCGGTTGTTGTTGAAAGACCAGTACCCCATCAGTACCAATAAAGATGTAGAAGTGGAATTGCTCGAAAGCGGCGAAGCACTTAACAATACCGAAATTGGTGTGCTTACCTGGAAGCTGGAACTGGCACCCGGGGAAAGTAAAAAAGTACGCATCAGTTACAGTGTGAAATATCCCAAAGGGAAGGTGCTTAACTTATATTAAGATATAAGTTACGGGTTGTTTTAGTTTTTTTGTTGCGGGTTATGCTGGTTAATTTAGTTGCGGGTTGGCACATTGGTGAAAATTATCAAAACGGCATCAACCCGTAACTAAAACAACCCGTAACTTTGCTTATGAACTATTCAAAAAAAGTAGAGATCCGCTGGAGTGACCTTGATCCCAATTTTCACCTGCGTCATTCCTGTTATTACGATTTTGGGGCTTATTGCCGCATGGCTTTTTTAACCGAACAGGGTATTACACCGGCAGTGATGCAGCAGCAGCATATCGGGCCCATCATTTTCAGGGAGGAATGCCTGTTTAAAAAAGAGATAAAATTTGGTGATGAGGTAGAGATAAATGTAATGCTGGATAAGGTTTCTGCCGATTTCCGTAAATGGACCATGGTGCATGAAATCATCATCAACGGGCACACAATAGCAGCCGTAC
This sequence comes from Chitinophagales bacterium, assembly GCA_031375675.1. GTDB lineage: Bacteria > Bacteroidota > Bacteroidia > Chitinophagales > Chitinophagaceae > Ferruginibacter. Next base: position 7,146 of record JANMIG010000058.1, on the reverse strand, counting down.
TTACCATTGACGGGGCTTGGATGGATACTGCGCAGCGTAAGATTACGGCCCCGCCTGAAAGTTTCATCGCAGGGTTTCACCAGATGCCCAAATCAGAAAAATTCAGTATGGTTTAATACAGCATGTGCAAGCTGGTTTTGCAGCATACACATGCTGTATCTTCTTATATCAGGCCTTATTGCTTTTCCAGTTCTGCCAGTTTCAGAGTACTGTTTGCATGACCCGGTTTTAATGCCAGTGCCTTATTGTAGTTCTCTTTAGCCGCTGCAATATTGCCTGCAGCCTGGTAATTAGCCCCCAATATATACCATGCATCTGCCCTGTCATTAAAAACCATGGTATTCAGTTTTGCAGCAAGTATGCCTTTTTGCGGCTCCCCGGTGTTTTTTTTAATCCTGGCATAAGCCGATACTTCAAATTCACTTTTTAGTAATTGCTTTAATTGCGTGGCCATTCCTGCGCTCTCTTTCTCTACACCATCCACCCCCAATACAGCAAACTGCTGTTCCAGGTATTCCACCCCGGCATAGTGTGGTGTGTATTTTTCTCCATTGCAGATGGCAAGCAAATCCTTTTCCCAGCTCTGCACAGGCGACTCTATAATGCGTCCTGCTTCAGTATTGTTGCTGTACACTATCAAGGTGGGTACATGGTGAATGTTCAGGCCTCGTTCCTCATGAGTGGGACTTTGCTTATAGGCACTGTCGCTGTTGCTTACCATTACTAATTGTACCTGTGTTTCGGTTACACCGCAATGCTGCAGCAACTTATAAATACGGGGTACTTCCCTTTTACTGTCACCACACCAGGAACCCATAAAAATGGTAAAGGTTTTGCCTTTAAGTTTGTCTTTCAGCTGGCTGGCGGTATTGGTATCAATAGTATAATTATCAAAATTTTTAGTAAACCATTCGCTGTAGGGGACTGCGGTCAGCATTTTTTTGCTGCACACACCCAGCAGCATTTTATTTCCCGAAGCATCAGTTATTTCATTTTTTGATAACTGCATTTTGGGAGAACAGGAAAACAGTATAGCAGCAGTGATAGCTGCTGAAAAATATTTAGTCATTGGAGTAAATTTATTAATGAATTTAAAAAACTGGTCTGTGGCAGGCAGGTACACACATGCGCCACCCCGCAATTGCCGGGAAAATAGTAAAAGCAGATTGTAATGCTGTTATGCACCGGGAGGCCGGTAGGGAGTATTGCTGATGCCGTTCAACATCGTTTCTTCATAATGTACAACCGGCTTACCGGGCAGCGAAAAACCGGTACGGTTATCCTCTTCGCCAGCTGGGTTACTGAAAAACTCATCCATGATAATATGTGTATGGCTTTTTGAAGCTGGCACACCATCATCAGCAGCTTTGTTGATGTCAGTTATCTTTTCGCAATCACAACTTACTGCAGCCGAAGCAGACAATTCAACCAGTTTACATTCCAGGTAAGCCAGTTGCCTTGCATACTGTGCAGTAAAAAATACTGTAATGAGTAATATGGAGATGAGCTTTTTCAATTGCTGAAATAAAGTTAAATCATCTTTGCGATATTGAATAACTTTGCTTTTATTATGCTCTCTCAAACGATCAGTTTATATAAAAATGCATATACCGGATTAACAAAGCGTATCTGGCTGCTGAGTGCAGTAATGCTGATTAACCGGGCTGGCACGATGGTGCTGCCCTTTATGACCCTTTACTGCACACAGGAAAAAGGCTTCAGCATGCCGTTGGCGGGTGCGGTAGTAGGTGTTTACGGCCTGGGAGCGCTTACGGGTGCTTTTATTGGTGGCTGGCTCAGCGACAGGATCGGTTTTTATACCATGCAGCTAACAGCGCTCTTTGGTGGCGGTACCTTATTTATACTACTCGGGCAAATGGATTCATTCATGGGCATCTGCTCCTGCACTTTCCTGCTGAGCATGATCAATGAATCTTTCCGGCCGGCCAATGCCACTGCTATTGCCTATTACAGCTCGGCTGAAAATATGACGAGGTCATTTTCGCTGATACGGCTGGCCATCAACCTTGGCTGGGGTTTTGGCAGTGCGCTGGGTGGATTTTTAGCATCAGTCAGTTACAAATGGCTGTTTTGGGTAGATGGTGGTACCAATATTTTTGCAGGGATCATGCTGCTGATATTGCTGCCACGTGTAAGCGTAACGCAGCAGAAAAAAGTAGCCAGGAAAAGCAAAACAGGCAGCTCACCTTATAAAGACCGAACCTACCTTATATATATTGGTTTCAAAGTACTGTTTGCCATCTGTTTTTTCCAGCTGTTTACCACTGTACCCCTTTTTTTTAAAACAGAGCTGCACATCAATGAATTCTGGATAGGTGTGGTAATGGCGCTCAACGGAATTATCATCGCATTATTTGAAATGGTCATCGTTTTTAAGCTGGAAGGCAGGCGGCCTTACCTGCAGCTGATCACTTATGGAACCATACTTACAGGGCTCTCCTATGCAGCACTGAACCTTCCGTTTTCAAGCGGCTTAACGGTAGCCATTATCTCCACCCTGCTGATAACCATTGGCGAAATGGTGGCCATGCCCTTTATGAACAGCTACTATATTGCACGCAGCAATGAATCCAACAGGGGACAATATGCTGCCTTGTACACCATGGCCTGGAGTGCAGCACAGGTAATCGGCAGCAGCACCGGTACCCAGATTGCTTACAAAGTGGGATTTAATAACTTGTGGTGGATCACCGGGGGTATTTGTATGGTTACTGCGGCGGGATATTACCAGATGCTTCGTAAAAGTTAAAGCTGCTCCTGCCCCCAAACCGTCAACTTTCCTGTTGCGTATATCACCGAAATATAGTGCATGAAAAGGTTTTTTCTGTTCCTGCTCCTGTTTGCAGCAGCATCCCTTATACTTGTTTTTATAACAGCATCAGCTGATGGTAACAAAATAGCCAACCCGGTTACTGGAAAAACAGCAGAGGGGTTTGCCCTGGTGGAGCTGTTTACCTCGCAGGGCTGCAGCAGTTGCCCGGCGGCCGACCGCTTGCTTGGAAGCTATGCTACCGGAAGTAATGACCATATTATACCCATTGCCTTTCATGTGGATTACTGGAACCGCCTGGGCTGGCATGATCCCTTCAGCAATGCTGCCTTTTCTGACCGGCAAAGGGCTTATGCCGACCGCTTTAACAGTGAAACGGTGTATACGCCGCAGGCTGTTGTAAATGGCAGGGAAGAAATGGTGGGGAGTGACGCATCAACAATAGCAGCGGCAGTGAGCCGTGCAATGGCGGTTCAATCAACAACAACGGTTAGTATCAATAATGCAGTTGCAAAAGCCGGGGCCATCAGTTTCAGTTATAACATTACGGGTAGTTACGATAAGGCTGTTATCAATGCAGCGCTGGTGCAGCGGCAGGTGCAGACAGCCATCCGGGCAGGCGAAAACCGTGGGGTTAACCTGCTAAATTACAATGTGGTACGAGACTTTAAAACCATTGCGGCTTTGCAAAATACGGGTACTTTGGAATTGAATTTACCCGCCGGGGCAAAAGTGGCAGACTTCAGTATTGTGATTTTTTTGCAGAGGGAAGGGCAGCGTGAAATGATGGCGGTGACAAAAAAAGACATGTGATGACAAAACAGGCGGCATGGTATAACAGGACAGGCAAAAAAATGGCTGCAGTGGGTACCGCAGCCTGGGGAAATAAGTAATTGCTGAGTTTTAACTTACACGTCGAACATTAACAGCAGTCTTGCCCTTTTGTCCGTCCTGAACGGCAAACTCAACTTTATCGCCCTGGGCTATCTGGTCAACCAGGCCGCTGGCATGTACAAATGTTTCCGTGTTGGAATCATCATGCTTTATAAACCCAAATCTTTTTTCGGCGTTGTAAAATTTTACGGTGCCAGTGTGTGTTGCATCCATTGTATCTGTATTGGTATTAAATATATTGTGAAGATAGGTTTTTAATACGTAACATCATAAAAGATTTGGAATCGGGGCCGTTTCAGCTAAAAAGGGCGGTTGTTTTTCTCCCAGCGCAGCATTTCGGCAAAGTTCATTTCCCGGGCAAGTGCATTAACGGCACGGGCTATCCGCTTTGCCCTGGCTTCTTCCGACTTTACGCCTGCAATCCATTTTATAAAGTAGTTTCTGTGTGAGCGGGGCAGTTTGTTGCTGAAGAATTCCTGTGCACGGGGTTCGTCTGCCAGGCAAATTTCCAGGTCCTCAGGCACTTCAACAGGCTGGAGGTCAACTTCCAGTTCAACCGCCAGCATGGCGCCCTGTTTCTTTTTTATGCACTTTCTTATACCGGCGTTAAGTGCCATGATAAAACTGCCTCCGCCCATGGGTATCAGCGCTATTCCGGTAAATGCATAGTTATCCAGCCTGCCCTTTACCCTGAAGCTCTTTTTATTGCCGGGTACCAGTTTGTCTGTACTGTCCTGCGGTATGGCAATGTATGTCCAGCCGGTCTTTTCACCCTGCTGCCCGAATTTTTTTATAGTGGCAGTAAATTTTACCATATGTATATTTGAGCAGGCACTGTTGAAATATTTGTTATTTTTAATCAGGCTTTTAAAATTAGTCAAAATAATCATGGAATTAAAAAATGGCGTAAAAACCTTTTATGCAAAAAACCGTAAAGCCTGGCGTAAATGGCTGGAGCAGCATCATGCAAAGGAGCAATCTGTATGGCTGATCATTTACCGCAAGCAAACAGGTATACCATCTGTTTATTACAGCGAAGCGGTAGATGAAGCACTGTGCTTCGGCTGGATTGACAGCAAACCCAACAAGCGGGATGATGAAAGTTTTTACCAGTTTTTTTCGAAGCGTAAGCCAAAAAGCGTGTGGAGTTTGATTAACAAGGCTAAAGTGGAAACCCTGTTGCAACAGGGCCTGATGGCACCGGCGGGGCTGGCGGTTATCGAAATTGCAAAGCAAAACGGTAGCTGGGCCGCACTGGATGAAGTGGATGCACTTATCATACCTGCGGAAATGGAAGCGATGTTCCGGGAAAATAAAAAAGCGGCGGTTAACTTCCATGCTTTTCCTCCATCAGCCAAAAAAGGCATTCTGCAATGGATACTGGGTGCTAAAACACTGCCCACAAAAATGAAGCGGATAACTGAAACCGTAAATCTGGCTGCGGAAAATATAAGGGCAAATCAATACGTAAAAAAATAATACTATTTTGAGGTTTACCATTATTTCAGATACACATGGGCAGCACAACAAGCTCCTGTTACCAGCGGGTGATGTGCTGGTGCATGCAGGCGATGTTTCTTCCCGGGGGAGGCCTGCAGAAGTGCTTGATTTTCTCCATTGGTTTGCAGTGCAGGATTTTGAGCACAAAATATTCATCGCAGGCAACCACGACTTTTATTTTGAAAACACTGCGCCTGAGCTGATACAGCAACAGATGCCCGCAGGTGTAACTTATCTCAACGATAGCGGCATCACTATCAACGGCATCAGCATCTGGGGTTCACCCATTACACCCTGGTTTTACGATTGGGCTTTTAACCGGCAAAGGGGACCGGATATACAAAAGCACTGGGACATAATACCGGCAGGAACTGATATTTTGATAACTCATGGCCCTGTTTTCGGGATGCATGATACAACCGTAACGGGCTATCATGCTGGTTGTGATGATTTGCTGATAAAAGTAAATGAGATAAAACCCAGGGTGCATATCTGCGGGCATATACATGAGGCCTATGGGCAGGTACACAGGGATGGTACACAATTCATTAATGCCAGCCTGCTTAACCAGCGGTATCAAATGGTGAACAGCCCGGTTTTATTTGAAATATAGAAATGGGTGAAGCAATTGAAAAGCTCAAAGTGCGGTTAGCCCATTCATCATCGCCATTTGTGCATTCGTAAAGTAGTTGGCAGCAGAGGGCCAGCGGGTTGCTGCATTCGGCATTCCTGTTTCCTCCTTCGTAAATCAGTTGACGGGGCACAGATGACAGCAGACAGGCAATTGTTCGCCACAATCGTCATTCAAGCTTCTTGATTCGTAAATCATACCGACGAAGCATTGAAAACAGACCAATAGATAAAGAGTGAAACGCAATGCATGTCGGCCAAGACGCTTCGGTCTTGGTGTGACAAGCTCTGCTTCTTCATCACATTATACCATTTATTCCCGGTCTGATTTATAAGTCAAAATGGTATCAGTTGACCGGAACGGGCCACAATTTTTAATTCTTCATTCACCTGCTCTCAGGGATTGTGGGAAAGCTGCGGTTTCTTCCGGTTTTTTACTGTTTTATGGGTATAATCTTTTGAGAGTACACTGATATTGCCATCTACTTCCAGTATGGCCAGGTTTACCTCCTTTATACTGCTTATGCCATGCTCTCTTATTGCCCTTTCCAGTTCATCATTGCCCATCATTGCGGCTTTCATGCCTTTGCGCAATATGGTGCCATCGTGAATCAGTACAATTTTTTCACCCTGTACCGCCTTGCTGAATCTGGCAGATTTGCGCAGCAGGAATTTAAGTATGTAATTGGAGGTAAACAATCCCAGCGCTGCAGCTATGCCTCCCTGCAGGGTAGAATCGCTGCCCACCATGGCATTTTGCACACTGTTGCTGATAAGCAGGATGAACACCAGGTCAACCACGGAAAGCTGTGCCAGTTCTTTTTTGCCAAACAGCCTGATGGCAGCTATAATGAAAACGTATATGGCTGTGGATTTTCCTGCAATAACAAGATAAGGTACCAGTTGTTCCATTGTTTTGATCATTTGACCGATGAAGATAAATAAAAATGAGTAACCCGGCTGAGCATTCTCTGGTGAGGGTGCATTTCAAATTCCCCGGGCAGCGGGACTGCAAAACTGCTTCAATAACGATATCTACGAATCTTCACACCGTTGGTAAAAGATGACAACTGCTCGGAAGATTTGAATTGGTAATTTGCCTTTAGATTTTATCGCTGAGCAATTAATCCGGAATACTTTTCTGATCGTTTTCTGTGCTTTTCCCCCGACGCTGCGGCCGGGATGTGCCACTTGATGAAAAGCACCAAAAATCAAGGGCTGCGGAAAAAAAAGCTAAAAATTTCCCTGTCTGGCTAAAATGAAATTGGTCACAGCAGTGGAATAAATCCCAGCAATAGTGCGACTTACCAGCTAAGAATATGGCCAGACAG
>JANMIG010000020.1:0-154881 GCA_031375675.1 Chitinophagales bacterium | reverse complement strand
AAACTGTCTGTGACATTGAGCATACAAGGCACAGAAGTCCAATCAATGCGTTGGTTAATTTATATGCAGGGCTGTGCAGCTATACTTTTTTAGACAGGTTGCCGTCCATTTTTTAAAGACAAGACACAAAACTCACGTTATTTACTATCAGACTTTCACCTAAGGCAGCAGCTTTATCAAAAATGGTGGGGTACAAATATTCACCATCAAATGTTTGGAAAGGACGGGCTATGGCCGATTCTAAACTTCCCTTATCTCTCAAGCCGTTACTCCCACCGAAATTATCAATCGAATACTGGTGAACTTGTAAAATATCTTCGAGTAAAATCATTGAGCCAGTTTTTTCAATGTTTCAGCATATCTTTCTCCAATAGAACCGATATGTTTGGATAAATTATACACCCGTGCTTTTTCTTCACTATTCAACTTTACTAAATGAGCCAGTATTTCATCAATTACCGCTTCATTCTGCAAGGCTGCTAACTTTTCAAAGGCGATTGCCTTTTTTTCTAAAATACTCATACTTTTTTCTAAAATACTCATACAATAATTTTTTAGTTCCCAAATTTACAAAATCTATCCCATATTAGATTTGTAGCTTTGCACCCTCAACAGATTGCTATGCAGAAATTACAGAACTATATTACCGGAAGCTGGATAACCGGCGACGGCGACGGACAGACCTTATTTAATGCGGTAACAGGCGAACCCATAGCTGCCGCCACCACAAAGGGGCTGGATTTTAAAGCCATTACTGAATACGCCAGGAGCATTGGAAACCCTGGCCTGCGAAAAATGACTTTTCACGAAAGGGGCAATATGCTCAAGGCGCTGGCCCTTCATTTGCGCAACCACTTAGATAAATTTTATACTGTTAGTTACCAAACCGGCGCTACCAAAGCCGATAGCTGGGTGGACATTGAGGGCGGTATCGGCAACCTGTTTGCCAATGCGTCCCTGCGCCGCAAACTCAGCAATGAAACCTTTTGCGTAGATGGCGAAAGCCACAACTTTGGCAAAAACAATACCTTCATGGGTACACATATACTGGTGCCTAAAGAAGGCGTGGCCATCCATATCAATGCCTTTAACTTTCCCGTGTGGGGCATGCTGGAAAAAATTGCCGTGAACCTGCTGGCAGGTATGCCTGCCATTGTAAAGCCAGCTACGGTAACTTCTTACCTTACTGAAGCCGTGGTTAAAGAAATCATTGCATCCGGCATTTTACCGGAAGGTGCTTTGCAGCTTATTTGCGGCAGTGCAGGTGATTTGCTGGATCATGTTACTTCGCAGGATGTGGTAACCTTTACCGGCTCGGCTTATACCGGGCAAATGCTGAAAGCCAACCCGAATATTTTAAGGGAAAACACCCCTTTTAATATGGAAGCCGATTCGCTCAATTGTATTGTACTGGGTGATGATGTGGTGCCGGGCATGCCGGAGTGGGATATATTTGTAAAGGAAGTACGCAAAGAAATGACGCTGAAAGCCGGGCAGCGCTGCACCGGCATCCGCCGCATATTTGTACCCGAAAACAGGATGGAAGATATGTGGCAGGCAATTGCAGCAGCATTGTCGCAAACCGTAATTGGCAACCCGCTGAACGAAAAAGTGCGCATGGGCTCACTTGCAGGTGAAACACAGCGCAGCGAAGTAAAAGAGCAGGTGCAGAAACTGCTGGCCTCCTCTCAAATCGTATATGGCAGTTTGGACAGTGTGGAAGTGCTGGATGCGGATGCTGCCAAAGGTGCTTTTGTTGCTCCCATATTACTGATGAATGATACCCCTTTTACTTCAAAAGAAGTACATGATGTTGAAGCATTTGGCCCTGTGAGTACCATTATGCCTTACAAAACAACAGATGAAGCCATTGCGCTGAGCAAACTGGGCAAGGGCAGCCTTGTTTCATCCATCGTAACAGCCAGCAGCTCCATTGCAAGGCAATACGTTATTGGTGCGGCATCGCATCATGGTCGTATTTTGGTACTGAATAACGAATGTGCCAAAGAAAATACGGGACACGGTTCACCTCTGCCCCTGCTGGTACATGGCGGTCCGGGGCGTGCAGGCGGTGGCGAGGAAATGGGCGGACTGCGGGGCGTAAAGCATTACCTGCAGCGCACGGCCATACAGGGCTCACCCACCATGCTTACAGAAGTGACCAGCATTTACCAGCCCAATGCAAAAGGTAAGGATCCCGGCAAGCATCCCTTTAAAAAATATTTTGAAGAGCTGGAGATTGGCGACCAGATTATTACCGAAAAAAGAACCATCACCAGTGAGGATATTGACAGGTTTGCCGACCTGAGCGGCGATCATTTTTATGCACATATTAAAACAACCGATTTTACCGGCACCATGTTTGAACAGCAGGTAGCTCATGGGTACTTCATCATGAGCATTGCAGCTGGTTTGTTTGTTGACAGGTACGAAAAGAACCCGGTTTTACTGAATTATGGCATTGATGAACTGCGCTTTACCAAACCAGTATATCCCGGCAGCGAAATTCATATCCGCTTTACCTGTAAAGAAAAACTGCCCAACGATAAAAGAGTAATTGAAAAGCCGGAAGATTTCAAAAGAGGCGATGATATTGAAAAAGGCATTGTAAAATGGCTGGTGGAAATGATTGATGAGACGGGTGAGATAACAGGTGTGGCTACTATTTTGACGATGGTGGCAAGTAAGTGATAAATTACATAACTTTGACACATGATAAAGTCAATTACAGTAAGTAATTTTTTAAGTTTTAGACAAGGGGTTACGATAAATACAAACCATGGAATAAATATTATGGTTGGGATAAACGGTGCTGGAAAGTCAAATTTTTTAAAAACCATAGAACTTTTATACAAGACAGTTGCAGAAAACAAGTTGCAAGAAATAGTAGCTTCGTTAGGTGGTTATGAAAGTATGCGCAATTATGCTATAGCGGGTAATGAACCCATTTCATTTCTATTCGAATTTGACCATAATGTGGTTAATGCAGTAAATGATACGCCAAATCCTTTTAATTCAAATCCATTTTATGAGCTTATCATTTACAAACTGGGTGAAACCTCTTTTTACATAGGCGAAAAAGTATATGTGAACAACCAAAATGGACAGCAGTTTGTATACGCAAACGTGACCAACGGTTATGGCTTTGTGAGTGCGAGGGATACCGAGCAGCAGCAAATTGTTCGGGAGCAGTTAAACATGGATGGTAAGATTTCAATTTTTGAGGATAAAACAGACAGGCTTTATTATCTTTATCTGCATAAAATCAAAGTTGCTGTAAGCGCTCTTTCCATTTACAAGTATTTTGATCTTTCTTCGGACAGTAAAATAAGAAAAGTAGCTCCATACTCGGTTGATAGAATGTTGCAATCGGATGGAACTAATTTGGTGCATATCTTAAATGAGATGTCGGCAAATGATATATCGAAATTCGATGAATTCCGCAGGGAGTTTAATCAAATCAGTAGCACAACCAATGATATATTGTTTCAAAACGTAGCTGGTAATTCTCTACTACTTGTAAGGGAGAGTGGTTTAAATAGGGCTGTACCTATACAATACTTGTCAGAAGGCACAATTAAATTCATGCTACTACTTGCCATACTTCTAAATTCCAATAGCGGCTATTTGATTGGCATAGACGAACCAGAAAGCAACCTGCACCCTGACATGTTAAGTATAATTGCAGATAAAATGAAGGTTATGGCTACTAATAGACAGCTATTTATTTCTACACACTCACCATTACTACTGAACCTTTTTGAGGAAGACGATTTACTAATCTTTGAAAAGGATGCCATCAATGGAACAACTGTGAGGCAAGGAACCACCGAGGAAGCAACAGAGTTATTAGGAAATCGCTGGACGAGCGGTCAAATAGGTGCTGTGAGATGGTAACAATAAATATCCTGGTTGAAGGAGGTATTGGAGCAAATGATCCTCAACAGAACAACCCTAAGGTTCTTAACAATCATAATCTATTGCGGCAAGCTTTTACCAGACTCTTCTCAAAGTTTACCAACCAATCAATAAAAACAATTATCCATTTAATGGGGCCTGTTTCTACAGAAAGGAGTGTTAACGCAAATGATGTTAATTTTTACTGGCGAGACCTTGACAGACCTCCCTCTGAGCAAACAACAGTAAGGCAAAATGTTATACAAAACATACCATCATTACAAGATCACCAAATTTATTTTTTTGTACAGGAGATTGAAGCATGGATTATCTCACAATTGGGTATTATTCAGTCTCCATTGTACACTATTGATAGAAATGTATTAAATCATAGTGAAATGACCCGCTACAATCACCCTTCAGAAATACCTATTCCCTCAGAAAAGTTATTGTTACTATCGAGATTGTTTATAAAAGAAAATAGAAAGCGAGATAAGAGATTTGCATACGCTAAATTAAAAAACTCCCACGAATTCATTGAACTATTGGATGTGGAACAACTTAAACAAGATTTCGAGGACGCAAATAGGTTTAGTAACATACTTAATGAACTTTGGTAATCCCAAAACTAAGAGTAGTTCTTTAAAAATATCAGTTGTGTAAAGTAAAAGCACTTTACAGAATTCAATATAAATAGTTTATAGCTTGTTCTATTACCTTCACATTTCATTGTTTAAAATCCTTATTTATATCACTCTTTTACTGACATCGCTGCATAGCTCTGCACAGCAACCCGTATACCGTCATCTTACCGAGGATGATGGCCTGCCGGACAATGAAATCTATTACTTATTTCAGGATAGCAAAGGCATTATCTGGATAAGTACCAACAGCGGACTTTGCCGTTACAACGGACAATCGTTCCAGTATTTTTCTAATCCGCAGTTAAAAGCCAAATCCACCGGCTGCATAAAAGAAGATGCCTTTGGCCGTATCTGGGTGCTCAATTTCAATGGTCAGCTTTTTTATGTACACAATGACTCACTGGAACTCTTTCAATTGCCCGGGCCAAAAAGGATAAGCAGTAATGCCCCGTTTGTAACAGGACCCGGCAACGAGCTGGTCGTTACTTCCGAACAGAATGAACTGATGATTTACCGGCCGGTTCATACAAAAGCAAAAGAGCGGCCCAACTATTATTTTGATACCATTTTGCCAAAGGGCTCCCTTAATCCCTTCTTTGCCTCAGATGGCAGGTTATGGTCAACGGTTTTAAAGGGCAATTATCCCAACCCGGGTGTGGCGGCAGCTTACAGCAAACAGGGGGCTGCATTTTATAAAAAAAGCATCGCTGATACATTTAGTAATTATCATTCCGGGTTCATATTTGAACACCAGCATCAAATCCATTATTTCGAAAGGGAGATGAATACCCTGTACAAACTTACCGGAGGCAGTTTTGCAGAAGAACGCACATTGAACCTGGCCGGCTTTAAGATGGTGGTGCCTTTGAAAAACGGACACCTGGCTTTTTGCACCAATAATGGACTCTTTATTTCTGACGAAAAGAAGCCAGCGCCCACCATGGTTGTACAACTTTTCCAGGGGCAGACCATCAGTGCATTTTGCGAAGACAACAAAGGCAACTTATGGGTAGGTACCCTTTCGGAAGGAATCTATTTTATTCCAAAACTTGGTTTAAAACAGGTTATTGCACAACAACCGGGCGTGGATTACAGCAAAATCAGCACTATCTGCACAGGCCCGGCAAATCAGCTGATTATCGGCTTCCTGGATGGAGCAGTGGGATTACTGAACGAAAAGCTGCAATACCGCATGTTACAACCTGCCAACAGTATGGCGAGCAAAACACAGTCGCTTTTTTACAGCCCGCAGCTGCAATTGCTCAACTGGCAAAATGCAGGTAGCATCTACCAGTCCCCATTTTCTGAAAACACCACTGCACTCAGGCCCGGCAGAGGTGTTGGCTATGCCACCAAGGACATGGTATATATCCCTAAATGGAACGCTGCCCTGCTGGCCAACCCGGTTGATATTCAATTGGTAAGCCTCGATAAAACCCCGGTAAGCAAACGGATACCCCCGGGCTGGGTAAGGCAGTACGATACTGTGACTGTTTTCGATAAATCCATGCCATGGCCACAGCAATCCCTGCTATTCAGCAAAGAGCGGGGCAGAGCAGTATATTATGATGAAAAAAGGGAAACCATCTGGGGTGCCGATAAAAATGGCATTACACTTTTCAGGGAGAATGACAAATCAGCGATTCTTTTAAACGGTGAGCCCGTGTACGCAACCAACTTTTGCGCCCATAACGGAATAATATGGACAGGCACTTTTTCCCAGGGACTTATCGCTATCAAAGATGAAAAAGTGCTAAAACAGTTTTTACTGAAAGACGGGCTGGCCAGCAATACCATTTACAAAATAACCGGCAGTGGCAACCATCTGTGGCTCAGTACCGGCCGGGGGCTCCAGTATTTTGATATTGCCAAAGAAGCATTTTTTCTGGTTGACAAAACACTGGGACTTCCTTCGTACAAGATAAATGAGATAACACTGGTAAACGGGCTGCTGTACATCAGCACAGCCAAGGGGCTGCTCTCCATACCCGACACGATTGAGTTTGAAAAAAATGATAACCAGGGGATTTACCTGTACGGGGTTTACTGTAACGGCCGGTTTGTTGATTCATTGCAAAGCAGTTTTAATACTGATGAAAACGATTTTACGTTTAAGGTTGACTTACCTGTGTACAGCAACCGCAGCCTGCTGCGTTACCGGTACAGGCTCAAAGGGGCAGACAGAGACTTTACCATAACCACTGCTGATCATGCCATATTTGAATACAAATCGCTCCAATCGGGCAGTTATCTTTTTGAGGTATTCCTTACCGATGCCAAAGGCAATACCCTTGGCCCGTCGGTTTATTACTCCTTTACCATCAGGCCGCCCGTTTACAAAACAGCCTGGTTTATTGCGTTGTGCATCCTGCTGCTTGCTGTGGTCATCTTCTGGCTTGTAAAAAACAGTATCAGCCGTATCAAAAAAAGAGGTAATGAAAAGCTGGCACTTGCCAAACTTGAAAGTGAATTAAAGCAAAGCCAGCTCAGCGGCATCAAAGCACAAATGAATCCTCACTTTATGTTTAATGCCCTCAACAGCATACAGGAATTTATCCTGCTGAATGATAAAAGGCAGGCCAATATGTATATGGGTAAGTTTGCCGACCTGATGCGTATGACGCTTGACATGAGCAATAAACCGGAAGTGCTGCTGGAAGATGAAATAAAAATGCTGGAGCTTTACCTGGAACTGGAAGCACTGCGCTTTGAAGAACATTTTAATTACGCAATACAGGCAGATGACACAGTTGACAAAACACATATATACCTGCCGGCTATGCTTATTCAGCCAAATGTAGAAAACGCCATAAAACACGGGCTGCTGCACAGGCAGGGAGAAAAACACCTGGCCATACATTTTAGCATGAAAAATGAATATACCTTATGCTGTACAGTTACCGATAACGGCATTGGTCGCAAACGCAGCAGCGAAATAAATGAACAACGCTATAAAAAACACACTTCCTTTGCCACTGGTGCCACACAAAAAAGGCTGGAGCTGCTCAACCATGGCAAGGAGTACCCCATTACCATTACTTATTACGACCTGGCCGATAAGCATGGCAATGCTGCAGGCACCAGGGTAGAAATAAACATACCCTTATCATCTTAACCACAAGCAGCAGTTAAATAGGTCATTTTACACATACCCGCTTTGTGGTATCTTTTACAATTCACAAACCCAATTCCCCCGTTCACAAACCAGGCACCCTCCCCGCTGCTGCCTGCAGCAACTTTGTTCTGTTAACAATCAAAGCCAGGCTTAAATCAATCAAAACCAAATTGTCATTCAGTAAAAAATCCGGTATGCTGCATCATCATAATATACCGGTAAACAGGCGAAACCCGAAAAGCCTTTAATTAACAGAGTAGGGAATCTTAACACAGTAATAAAATGAAAAAATATTTCATAACGCTTGCCGTTTTCCTGCTATGCATGCTGAATATCAATGCACAGCCGGTAACTTCTGCACAAACCGAAAAAATAAAACAGGAATTAAACAATTACCTCACTGCAAAAAAGAACCAGCCTCTTCCGCCGGATATTGAAAAACTGATTGTGCAGCAGGCTGCCGTTAGTGAAGATGGCAAAACCCTCACAGCAGATGAGCAAAAAAAACAGCTTGAAAGTCTGCGTGCTTTTTATACTGAAAACCAGTTTTGGAAAGCGAACCCTGAATATGAGAATTCTATCACCAAAAGACTGGTTGGTAACGGGCAAAACCTTTGTGCCAATGGCGGTTTTGAAAATGGCAATAATGCATTTACCCATTTTGGTAGCCAGTTCGGCAGTGGAAGCAATAACTGCGCTTTCGTAAATGGCATGACCTGGAATCCAACAGTAGCAGGCAGCTCTGTAAGCAATGTTGCCAACAGGATGCAGGTAGTAACCGCCGGAGCCGACCCTGTTGTACCGGGCCTCAGCAGAACAAGAAATGGCAACGGCGCATTGCGTATCAACTCTCATCTGAATGCTTCTGGAGGAAGCTGCGGTGCCTATGGTGCCCAGGCTGATAAAGCTGCTACCACCTTTGTGGTGGATGCCAGCGCAACAACGCTTACATTCTGGTATGCAGTAGTAATGCAAAATCCAAATCACCCGGGCAGTAACGGCCAAAATCCTTTTTTTACTGCAAGGATAAGGAATGAAAATACCGGTGCGCTTATTCAGCAAATTTGCTTTGACCCTTCGCAAAACAACCTGCAGGCCGGTGGAAATAACTGCAACAGTAATATTCTGTGGCAACCATGGACCTGTGCCAGTTTCAACCTGTCACAGTTTGTGGGGCAGCGGGTTACCCTTGAGTTTATTGCGGCTGACTGCGGCCAAACCGGGCATTTTGGATATGCTTACATTGATGACATTTGCAGCAGTTGCAGTTCAAGGGGCAACAATGGTGCCCTTACCATTACCTCTACCGACAATTGCTTTACCAATGGCATCGGCTTCAGCGGTACTTTTGCCACACCACCCACGGCAGGTGCTACCTTACAAAGCCTTACGGTTCAACTAAGAAGAAATGGCACTGTAGTAACCACTATTACCCCTGTAACCAATAGTAATGGTACATATACCGGTAACATCCCTGCCTCCTTTTTTACCAATGGCGTTTCTTACGACCTTGTTGCGGTAGCCACTTTTAATGTGCCAGGCACAGGCCAGGTAATTACCACTGCCGAAATACAACCCGGCATCAACAATGATATAACCGCCGTTACCACAGGCTGCTGCGACCCCAACGATTCGCCAGGCTTTACCATCAGCACCGCCTGCAACAACGGGGTTTATTCTGTAACCGTTACGGCTACCGACCCCGACCCAGCTACCCACCAATGGTACCTGATGGAAACAAACGCAGCAGGCAATACCACCGATGGCGCAACTATTGGCCAAATTGGAGCCATGCAATATGGCACCAGCACCACTTTTACCATTACCAACTTCAGCAAGTTTTACTACATCAAACACGGTATTATGCACGACTGCTACCAGTGGAAGGAACAAAGAACACCCTTTACACTGCCGGCAGCCAGCAATGTATTTAATTTTGAAGATGCAGCAGGTACCCCTAAAACAACTTTTTGCCTTGGTGAAGATGTGTATCTTGACGGTACAGCCTCCACCGGCGAAAACTCTTACTTTATTGATGCATGGAGAAGGCCCGCAGGCAGTACGGCAGCATTTGCCTGGTATGCAGGCCTGGGCTGGTCGCAGGGGCAGGCAGGCATAGTAAACCTTTCGCAAGCCTTCCGCAACCTTACTGCACCAGTGTATTTTGAACCCGGCTACGAATACTCCATTAAACTGGCCATACAAAATGCACCCAACTGCATTGGATGGACACCAAGGGAACAGGTATTTAAAGTAATCTGCTGCAACGATTACATCAAACCCAATTACCTGCTTGACATTACACCAGCTGCTGCCAGCTATTCGCTTACAGCACAAGGATTTAATACTTATGCCAGCATTAATGCCGTGCATGAGTGGTATGTGCTGAGCAGCCCCAACCAAACTGGTGGGCCCTATACACCGGTAACCAGCCTAAGCTCCACCACACAAACTACTGTACCACTTTTCAGCAATGCGCAATACGGGCTTTTTTATACCGTAATACACAAAGTGCGTACAAAATGCGGCGATGTGTGCATCAAGCGGGTGCAATACCAAAGCGGCCTGAGCAAATCGGCTGTAAAAGCAGATACCAGCGCCAGCCAGGTGGACTGCTGCCTTGCATTCCAGTTCTGGCCCAATGGCCCGGGCACACAGCAGCAGTTTTCCGCCGCATTTCAACTGGGTGCCAACCCGCTAAGTGCAGGCCAGTACACCATCACCACTTCCGGGGCTTTTAACTACAGCAACAACCCTTCGGTTACACATGAATGGTATGTATTAAGCAGCCCCAACGCTTCCGGTGGCCCCTACACTTCCATACTCCAGGCTGCAGGCTATAATTTTTCATACACACCTGCTGCAGATGGCTTGCACTATTTTATCATCCATCGTGTAAAAAGCCCCTGCGGAACGGTATGCTACGGGCAGAGCATATGCCGCAATTGCAACGCCCTTCCAAAAGCATCATGCCAACTTTGCGGGCCAATTGACTGCAGCATACTGGATACTGTATGGAAGCCCTGTATTGCACCTGTAAATCTTAAAAGCGATTGCCGCAGAAATGTACTCAATTGGGATGCCGTTTCCGGTTTTCCGGCCTATGCAGTGGAAATAAGCTATAATGACAGAACCTGCTGTAACACAACATTGTTGCCCAGCAGCAATATATACATTACCAGTACTAATTCACTTGCATTATCGTCCATCCGCATGCCGCAATATGATTGCTTCCGCTGGCGTGTAATGATAAAATGTGATAATGGCAAGGAAGTATGGTCGGCCTGGCAGTGTTTTTCCTGTACGGCTGTAATTGCAGAGCCGGGATCTAATGTGATTCAAAAGCAATAGTAAATGAATAAACCATTAAACCTCCTGTAAATACAAAAGCAAGCTGAGCCACAGGGTTTGGCTTGCTTTCATTTTAAAAATATCTTTACCACATTGATGGCGTAAATAAAAAACAGTATATGCTTAAAGCCGTAATTATTGATGATGAAGCAAAGGCAAGAAGGATACTGACTGCCTTTATTGAAGAGTACTGCCCCAATGTAACCATAACCGATACTGCACCCGATGTGGTGCAGGGGGTGAAATTAGTACAGCGGGTTAAGCCCGATATAGTGTTCCTGGATATTGAAATGCCCGGATACAATGGTTTTCAGTTACTGGAATTTTTTGATGAGATTAACTTTGAAGTGATTTTTGTAACGGCCAACAATGAATTTGCACTAAAAGCCTTCCAGGTAAGTGCAGTGGACTACCTGCTTAAGCCACTCCAGATTAACCAACTCATCCGGGCAATTGAAAAAGTAGAAAGAATAAGGGGAAACAGCCTGATAAAAGAGCGGCTGCAAACCCTTAAAACCAACCTTGAAGACCAGCAGATAAAAAGGATTGTGGTACCTGTGAGTGAGGGTAGCCTGTTTATAGACATTAAAGACATTACCCACCTGCGGGCCGAAGGCAGTTATGTAAATATTTTTTTAAAAGATGGTAATAAGATACTGGTAAGCAAAAACATAAAAGATTACGAAACGCAGCTTGGCGCAAGTGAAGGGTTCTTCCGCACACACCGCAGCTTTCTTGCCAATGCCCGGCATATAAAATCAGTAGCTGCCGATGGCACCGAAGCTACGCTGGTAAACGGCCAGGTAATTACCATTGCCCGGGAGCGCAAGCAGGACTTTGCAGCCTTTCTGCGGCAAAGCGGCAATTAATACCGACGCTACTTATTAAATAGTCCAATCATTTCTGAGTTAATCCAAAGTAGGTCGGCATTATACCACAAGCAGTTGGGATAATTCGTATGTGTAATTGGTATAATACCAGTCACCATTCAGGGCTTTGGCAGCTCCATTATCTTCAACGCAGAATCGAGCCGGTGCACCTGTTTTTCCAATTGCTGAATCCTTTGGCTGTCGGTGATCGTTTTTGCAGGTGCCGTATGCTGCTCCTCCCATTTCTGCCAGGCAATCCAAACGCCGGGCACCAGCATCAATATAATAAATACCGTCCACAGCCAATGGCGTACCTGTACCCTTGGGGCATTATCGCCACCGGGCAGGTGATATCCTGCCAGGCGGGACAATATAAATGTGGCCAGGCCGATAAATAAGCAATTGATAAGGTAAAAGTACATGCCGCCGATAAAAAAAGCATAATCTCCATTGGCAATCCCGAACCCTGCCGTACAAAGCGGAGGCATACAGGCCGTGGCCACTGCCACACCAGCAATTACTTTGGTGCCTTCTTTTTTCACGATGCCGATAAAGCCTGCCATACCGCCAAAAAAAGCCAGCAGAATGTCAAAAATGGTCGCTTTTTTAAAAGAAGCCAGCGCTGCTGTGTCGTTATCAAAAGGGCTGATACAAAAAAATAAGGTTGACGCAACCAGGCTGATCAGCGTCATCCAGAACCAGTTGCGGATACTCTTTCTTTTTAACATGGCATCATTGAGCGAAAGCCCGAATGAAAAGCCCACGATTGGCCCCATCAAAGGCGATATCAGCATGGCACCAATTACTGCACTGATGGAGTCGGTATTTAAACCAATACAGGCAATCACCATGGCAAAACCCAGTATCCACAGGTTGAACCCGCTGAAATGGGCACCCGAAGCCACTTCCTTGTAGGTTTCACCAAACTCCTCCTCCCGCTGAAACAGCAGTTGGGAGCGCAAATATCTTTTTATAACCGACCAATTTTTCATACGGGATAAAAATACGGATTAAGATTCTTAGTAACACCACCTTCAACAAACAGTATGTATTTTGCGGGCCGGGATATAAAAATACAACTGCCCAACCGGGTACAAAAAAGCAGTGATGCTGTATCTTTATCCTTTAATACAATTATTATGGCAGAAGCATACGTAAAATCACACATTGAACACGGCATCAACACCATTGAGTTTTTTCACCCGCAGAGCAACAGCCTGCCGGGTAAAATATTAGAGGAACTGGCAAAGGAAATTCATTTTGCAGGTACGCATGATGATACAAAAGTGATTGTGCTGCGCAGCGCAGGCGAAAAAACTTTTTGTGCCGGTGCCAGTTTTGACGAGCTGGTGGCAATAAAAACCGAAGCTGAGGGATTAAAGTTCTTCAGCGGTTTTGCCCATGTGATCAATGCCATGCGCAAATGCCCCAAGTTCATTATTGGCCGCATACAGGGCAAATGTGTGGGCGGCGGCGTGGGGCTTGCCGCCGCAGTGGATTATGCCATTGCCACCGAAGCCGCCGAGGTAAAACTGAGCGAACTGGCAGTGGGCATTGGCCCCTTTGTGGTAGGCCCTGCTGTAGAAAGAAAAATGGGCACATCGGCCTTTACACAGTTATCCATTGATGCCGTGCACTGGCGCAGCAGCGATTGGGCAAAGCGCAAAGGGCTTTTTGCTGAAACCCATGTATCAATAGAAAATATGGACGAAGCCATTGATAAACTGGCCAATACCCTGGCACACAGCAGCCCCGATGCGATGGCCGAAATGAAAAAGGTTTTCTGGAAAGGAACTGACTATTGGGATGAATTGCTCAAAGAAAGAGCGGCCATCAGCGGCAGGCTGGTACTGAGTGATTTTACCCGCAATGCCATCGGAAAATTCAAGGCGAAAAATTAAATGCAGTCATTCAACAGCGAAACCCTCCAACGGCTTTGTGATAAGCTGGCCCAACAGGATGCACAGCTCAAAGGCATTATTACACAATATGGTTACCCTCCGTTCTGGAGCAGGCCTGCCAGCTTTTCATCACTCATCCTTTTCATACTGGAGCAACAAGTGTCTCTGGCATCGGCAAAAGCGGCTTTTGATAAGCTCAGGCAAAAAATTGGTACTGTAACCCCTCAAAAAATACTGCTGCTGACAGATGAAGAACTAAAGGCCTGTTATTTCAGCAGGCAGAAAACCGTGTATGCCCGCAGCCTGGCCGAAGCAATCATCAGCAAACAGATTAATTTAAAAAAACTGGCCGCCTGCACAGATGAGGAAGTTCGAACTGCACTTACCCGGGTAAAAGGCATTGGCAACTGGACGGCCGATGTGTACCTGATGATGGCACTGCAACGCTGCGATCTATTTCCTGTGGGCGATATTGCCCTCATCAACAGTGCAAAGGACGTATTGCAATTGCCCAAACATACTACCCGGGAGGAAATACTGGCTATTGCTGAAAGATGGACGCCTTACCGCACCATTGCAGCTTTTTTATTGTGGCACGCCTATCTCAGTAAAAGAAAAAAGGGACCTGTGCTGTAAGCTAAACTATAGAGATAATCAGTACATTGCGCCTCAAAACAGTCACCGCTGCGTGATTTTTGTTATCAACTACTCAACATGAATCATACAATCATCAGTAATATCACCAACCCCACGCTGCTGTTTTTTTTACTGGGCGTGCTGGCTGCTTTTCTTAAAAGCGATCTTGCGATACCTGAGTCCACTTCAAAATTCCTTTCATTGTACCTGCTTTTTTCCATCGGCTTCAAGGGTGGACAGGAGCTGGCACACAGCGGCCTTACACAGGAAATAATAATTACCCTGCTGTTTGCCATACTGATAGCCTGTGCTGTACCATTTTACTGCTTTTTTATACTCAAACGCCGCCTGAATGTTTCTGATGCCGGTGCCATTGCAGCTGCTTACGGCTCAGTGAGTGCAGTTACCTTTATTTCGGCCACTGCATTTCTTGAAGCAGAAAAAATAAATTTCGGAGGGCACATGGTGGCAGCTATGGCCATGATGGAAGCCCCGGCCATCATCATCGGAGTAATGCTTATGCGCCGCTACGATAAAAAACAAATAAAGAAACAAAGTACCGCCCACCTCATTAAAGAGTCTTTTACCAACGGTTCTGTACTGATGATACTTGGAAGTCTCGTTATAGGCATCATAGCAGACAGTAAACAGGCAGAGGGCATCAAGCCATTCACATCCGATATTTTCAAAGGCTTCCTGTCGCTTTTTTTGCTGGAAATGGGTATACTGGCGGCAAGGAGATTTAAAGCATTCAGAAACTACGGCTGGTTTGTTACCATTTTTGCATTAGTTATCCCACCCGTTAACGGCTGTATTACTATTTTGATAACACACTATTTTAACATTGAGCCGGGCAACCGTTTTTTACTTGCCATACTGGCGGCCAGCGCCTCTTATATAGCTGTACCGGCCGCCATGCGCCTGGCTGCTCCAAAAGCAGATCCCGGCTTATACATTCCCATGGCCCTTGGCGTAACCTTTCCTTTCAACATTACACTGGGCATCCCGCTGTACTGGGGGCTGATCACCCAATTTTAGGCACTCCGCTCTTTATAAATTATCGAACTCATACAGCGGATCAATATGCGTATTGGGCGGCATTTCTGTAACAGGCTTGATAATGCCATCGGTTAATGAATAGACCCAGCCATGCAAATGCGGACGCCTGTCTTCTTTCCATGCCCGCTGAATGATAGAGGTTTTGGCCAGGTTCATTACCTGTTCCTGTACATTCAGCTCCACCAGCCTGTTGGTGCGCAGCTCCTCATCTGCAATGCTTTCCACTTCTTCCTGGTGAAACCGGTACACATCCTTGATGTTGCGCAGCCATTTATTGATGATGCCCACACTGTGCCGCGTCATAGCAGCTTTTACACCGCCGCAACCATAATGGCCGCATACAATTACGTGTTTCACCTTCAAAACATTGACTGAGTATTCCAGCACACTCAGCATATTAAGATCGGTATGCACCACCATATTGGCGATATTGCGGTGTACAAAAATTTCTCCGGGGTCTGTTCCGGTAATTTCATTTGCAGGTACCCGGCTGTCGCTGCAGCCAATCCATAAAAACTCAGGCTCCTGCAGATGCGAAAGGCGGGAGAAATACTCGGGATCATCCTGTACTTTTTCTGCTGCCCATCCCTTGTTTTGTAACAGCAACTTTTCATATACATTCATCATATACTTATTTTTTCGGTTTGTTGATTGAATAGATTTGATATTGTTTTGTGCTGACTGGCTTTTACCTCCACCGAAATATTTTTCAAATGTGCATGTGTCATAAAATTATTGATTTCTTCCACCACATCCTGGTCAATAAAGTCGGCCCGTGCCGCATCAATCAATAAAAAAGCATTTTCGGGTATGGCTTCCAGTTTTTGCTTGATAACCGGCTTGTTTAAAAAAGACACTTCTTTGCGCAACCTCAAAAGATACTTGTTTTCATGGTTTACCACAAAAACAGCTGTGCGGAAATTACTCCTTATCACATAAAACAAGCCAACCCCGATGCCAATGAGCACCCCCACCAGCAGATCGGTAAGCAATATAGCCACAATAGTGACCACAAATGGTATAAACTGATCCCATCCCTTTTGATAAAAAGTTTTAAAAAGAGAGGGCTTCACCAGCTTATACCCTGTATAAATCAGGATTGCGGCCAGTGCAGCATTGGGTATGAGGTTAATCAGGCGGGGAATAAAAGCTACACAAATGAGCAGCAGGATACCATGCAAAACAGCAGATAATTTGGTACGAGCCCCGGCATTCACATTGGCACTGCTGCGTACTATCACACTGGTGAGCGGCAGGCCGCCAATCAATCCGCTGATAAGGTTGCCGACTCCCTGTGCCTTTAGCTCAAGGTTATTGGGTGTAACCCTGCGTAAAACATCTAATTTGTCAACTGCTTCTATACTCAGCAATGTTTCCAGCGATGCTACAAGGGCTATGGTAATGGCCATTTTCCAAACAAGCGGGTTACCTGCTGCAGCAAAATCCGGAAAGGTAAAAAATCCGAAAAACTCTTTCGCACTGCCTGCAACAGGCAGGCTTACAATATGCTCTGGCTCTGTAATGGCCAGGGAAGACCCGTTGCTGATAAACCACTGGTTGGCCAGAGCACTGCCCAGTACAACCAGTAGTGATGCAGGCAGTAATTTTATGAACCCCTTTGCACCCCCGGTGATTTTTTCCCACAATACGAGAAATGCAAGGCTAAAGCTGCCAAGAAGCACAGCACCCGGAGTGTTGTAGCGGATGGAGTTAATAATGGAAGTAAAGGTATTTTCCTTATTTTTTTGCTCAAAAGCCTCATCCCCCATAAAATCCTTATCGTAACCTATCAGGTGCGGAAACTGTTTGAAAATAAGCAGCAGACCGATAGCAGCCAGCATTCCTTTAATAACACTGTTAGGCACATAATCGCCCACAATGCCTGCCCGCAAAAAACCAAATGCCAGCTGAAATACGCCGCACAATACTACTGCCATGAGAAAACTGCTAAAGGGCATGGGATTGGTGGCAGCACCCAGTATACCGGCCAGTATTGGTGCCAGGCCGGCTGCCGGACCACTTACACTCAATTGCGAACCGCTGATACCGCCGATAATAATACCCCCGATGATACCCCCGATGATGCCTGAAAAAAGAGGGGCATTGGAGGCAAGGGCAATACCAAGGCAAAGCGGCAGCGCTACCAGGAAAACCACGATGGAAGCCGGTAAATCGGCCCCAAGGTTTTGAAAATACTTTTTCATTTTATTTAAACAGAAATATGAATGAGAGAAAACAATTAAAACATTGCGGTAGTTCCCGGCTGATGAACAAATACCTTTTCTACGGAAGCCATGAATTGTTTTGTGTTTTGCTGTGATGCTGCATTTTGCCCGGGCCGGAGCATTTTTTAACAACTGCCGGGTATCATACCCAAAAAAAACATTCAACTAACACACTACCAAAATCGTCAGGCATGCAGTATTTCGGGGGGCTGGGTGGGTATTATCTTTAACGGATGTATTGAAAAAAGAACAACCGGGTTGGGTACTTTTGGACATTTACAGAGCAGGAAGGGAGTATACAATTGCACTGCTGCCTGCTGAAACAACAACTGTTTCTGATAACAGTCATCTTCCTTTTCATTGCCACCAGCCTGGTCCGCATCGGTAACAAGGCTGATTGTGGCGCCGCTCAAAAACCTGTACAGTTGCCCTGCAGGAGTAAAATACACGATGGCAGCAGCAAACAGCAGTATGGTAAGAATTTGTTTCACCTTTACAAAGGTATACAATAAATACACCTTGCACAACTGTATCATCATAAGCTGCAATACCACCAGCCTTTACTTTTAGATTTACACTGCCGTATTGAAAAAGTAAGCAAAACCATTGCATACCCTTTCAGCAGCAGCGTTGTAAATAATTGTATTTTTACAAACACATGATACCAATCATCACAATCATTTTTATACTTGGCTATGCCGCCATTGTACTGGAGCATCCGCTTAAAATCAACAAAGCTGCATCTGCGCTGGTAACAGGTGTGCTTTGCTGGACGGTATTTGCCCTTTTTTCGGATGACAAACACAGTGCGCTGTCATATCTTGAAAAAAACCTGGGCGAAGTTTCGGGCATTTTATTTTTTCTACTGGGTGCAATGACTATTGTAGAACTGATTGATGCGCATGACGGATTTGAACTGATTACAGCCCGGATACGCACCACCAATAAAAAAAGACTGGTTTGGCTGGTAGCATTTATCACTTTTTTTCTCTCTGCCATTTTAGATAACCTTACAACCGCCATCGTACTTGTATCGCTTTTGCGCAAATTAATACCCGACAAACAGGACCGCTTACTTTTTACAGGACTTGTAATTATTGCAGCCAATGCTGGTGGCGCATGGTCGCCGCTGGGTGATGTTACCACCACCATGCTGTGGATAGGCGGACAGATTACTGCTGCCAATATTGTACTGCAAACATTTATTCCCAGTCTTGTTTGTATGCTGGTACCCACGTTTATCATCAGCAGGCAGATAAAGGGAAATATCAAAAGAGGCCCTGATACAGGCGAAGAGCAACCTGCTGCCACCATCAGCCGGGCAAGGAATACGGTATTCTGGATTGGCCTGGGATGCCTTTTATTTGTTCCCATATTTAAAACAATCACCCATTTGCCGCCTTATATGGGCATATTGCTGGGGCTGGGTATTATGTGGATGATTACCGAAATGATACATAGTGGTAAGGATGAGGAAGAAAAAGGGCTGCTGTCAGTAAACCATGCCCTGCGCAAAATAGATACCCCCAGCATCCTTTTTTTCCTGGGTATTTTGCTCAGCATTGGTGCATTACAGGCTACAGGTGTGCTTAACAGCCTTGCCGCTGCCATGAACAGTGCCATTGGCAATATCACCATCATCACTTTACTTACAGGGCTGCTTTCTGCCGTGGTGGATAATGTGCCGCTGGTGGCCGCCGCACAGGGCATGTACAGCATGAGCGATTATCCAACCGATCACTACTTTTGGGAATTTTTATCTTATTGTGCTGGTACCGGTGGCAGCTGCCTCATCATAGGCTCGGCAGCCGGTGTAGCAGCCATGGGCCTTGAAAAAATTGAGTTTATGTGGTACCTTAAAAAAATTGGCTGGCTGGCACTGGCAGGTTACCTGTCGGGCGCTGCGGTTTTTTTATTACAGCATTATTTGTTTTAGTAAGTTCAAAGTTGAAATACATGGTTCAAGGTTGAAAGTTCAAAGTTCAAGGTTCAAAGCAATGCCCCCCTCCGCATTACCCAACTTTGAACTTTTTTAACTTTGAACCTGCCCACCGTACCCTGTCAACTGTCTGCCTTAAACTGTCATCTTCTTTCTAAATATTCAACCCCCCACAAGCACTAATTACCTGCCCGGTAATATAGCTGCCCATATCACTGGCTAAAAACAAAGTTACATTGGCCATATCTTCAGCAGTAGCAAACCTGCCCAGCGGAATGGTTGCCTTGTATTTCTCTGCTCCTTCCCCTTCTTTGAGGTAGCTGGTCATATCGGTTTCTACAAAGCCTGGTGCTATGGCATTGCAGCGGATATTGCGGCTTCCCAGTTCCTTGGCCACACTTTTGGTAAAGCCAATTACACCTGCCTTGCTGGCGGCATAGCTGCTCTGGCCGGCATTGCCCATTTCGCCAATAATGCTGCTCATATTGATGATGCTGCCGCTGCGGGCCTTCATCATGGGTTTTATCACCTGCTTGGTCATATTAAACACACTGCTGAGGTTTACCTGTATCACTTCGTTCCACTGCTCGGGGCTCATGCGCAGCAGCAGGTTGTCTTTACTGATGCCGGCATTGTTTACACAAATGTCTATGGCACCAAATTCCTTTAGTACATCATTTACAAGCGCTTCGCATTGGGCATAATCGCCTGCATTGCTTTGGTAAGCTTTTGCTTTTACCCCCATGGCTGTAAGCCGGGCTTCCAGCGCTGCAGCCTTTTCCCTGCTGCTGTCACTCACATAGGTAAAAGCCACATTACATCCATTTTCGGCAAATTTCAGGGCAATGCCTTCCCCTATACCACGGGCAGCACCTGTTACAATAGCGGTCTTATTTTCAAGCAATTTCATTCGTTATATTTTAAAATTTGTCTGCAAAATAAAATAAACCTGTGAGTATTTCTAATCTTTACAATAAGGAGGGCCTTTCTGTAATCTCATGGTATTTGATCACATCTTTGGCATAGTAATGAATGACCATGCTTTTGCGGGTGAGGCTGTTGTTCCTCACCGGCATACCGCCATGTATCAGGTTGGCATGCCAGATGAGCACATCACCCTTCCGGGGTAAAAAAATGGCTGGCTGCAGGCCGTTCTTTGCAATAATGTCCTGCGTTACATCCTCATAATCAGCATAGTTTTTATTGCCCAGCGAAAACCGGCTGCTGATGTTCCCAAAACCTTCGTTGAGCAGGTAGGGCAGCCGGTGACTGCCGGGGTAGTAAAATAAAGGGCCGCTGTCTTCGTGTATATCTTCCAGCGCTACCCAGGCTGCAATCAAATAACCCAGCGGGTAAGTGGTCATGTGTATACTGTCGGAATGTGCCCGCTGACCGCTGCCATGCAAAAAATTAAGGGTTTGAAACGGTACTACCTCTTTACCTAAAATAAAACTGAGCAGTGTAACCAATTCCTTATTATAAGTGGCCTCCTTAACGGACGGCACCAGCTTATTGGCAAAGGCGATTTTATTGTCGTGGGTAATGGTTACTTTCTTTTCGGCTATCAGGGCATCAATTTCTTTATTAATGGTATCGGCAGTACTGCTGCTGAAAAAATTTCCAAGTATCATAAACCCGTTTTTTGACCAGTTAGTCAATTGCTGCTGCACAGCGGGGGAGAATGCATCAAACCCTTCTTTTTGCTGCACCAGTTGTGCAGCATCACCGGTATCTAACCAGGCTTTTGATGTTTTATCAGGAAAATTCTTACTGGAAAGAGAAGCAAAAACCGGCTTTTGCAGGTTAAACTGCCTGTAGGCGCTGCGGTTATGCAGCAGTGCTTTATAATTAAGCAGGTTATACAGCCAGTGGAGCGGCTTCAGTTTTT
Organism: Chitinophagales bacterium; assembly: GCA_031375675.1. Classification (GTDB taxonomy): domain Bacteria; phylum Bacteroidota; class Bacteroidia; order Chitinophagales; family Chitinophagaceae; genus Ferruginibacter. The sequence goes on along the minus strand of JANMIG010000020.1, from coordinate 133,357 downwards.
TTAGTCTGCCTTGTATATTCATTACTCCGGTTGCAGTTTGATGATTTCTTCCACAATAGTTCTTTCGTTGCTGAGCCTGGGCACTTTATGCTGCCCGCCCAGCTTGCCCTTGCTGCGCAGCCAGTTTTTAAAAGTTCCCTTTTTCATCATACGTACAATGGGCATCCCCAGGGCAATATCCTTATGCCGCTTGGCTTCATAATCGCTGTTGACGCTTTTGAGGGCTGTATCAAGTATTGCTGCAAACAGTGTATTATCGCCGGGATCCCTTTCAAATTCAATCAGCCATTCATGTGCACCATTACCATTATCGCTGAAGTACACCGGGGCTGCCGTATAATCATTTACCTGTGCTCCTGTTTTTTCACAGGCGATGGCGATGGCTTTATCCGTATTGTCCACCATCACTTCTTCGCCAAAGGCATTGATATAATGCTTCAGCCTGCCGCTAACAGTTATTTTGTATGGATTTAATGATACAAATTTTACCGTATCACCCACCACATAGCGCCAAAGGCCACCGGTAGTGCTTATTACCAGGGCATAGTTTTTCCCCTTCTCCACATCCTTCAACCCCACTGTTTCCGGGTTGGGCTTACCATACTCCTCCACGGGCATAAACTCATAAAAAATTCCATGCTCCGTAAACAGCAGCATTCCTTCATCCTGCGGTTTTTCCTGCGCCGCAAAAAAGCCCTCACTGGCATTGTATATTTCCAGGTAGTTAATGTCTGCCCCTATCACTTTTTTAAATTGCTCCCTGTATGGAGTAAACGAAACACCGCCGTGGATATACAGCTCCAGGTTGGGCCATACTTCCCTGATATTTTTTTTGCCCTTTATCTCCAGTATCCGTTTCATCAGCACCAGCGTCCAGGTGGGCACACCTGCTACCGATGTTACATTTTCATCTGCGGTTATCCTGGCCAATTGCTCAATTTTATTTTCCCATTCGTCCAGCAGGGCAATACTCAGCTCCGGCGTACGCAGCCAATGCCCCCAAAATGGTGAGTTCTGCAGCAGCACAGCACTCAGGTCGCCATACTGTATATCTTCATTAAACCTGCTCACTTCGTGGCTGCCTCCCACCACCAGTCCCTTGCCGGTAAGCAGGTCGCTGGAGGGGAAGTTGTTGTAATAATTGGTGAGCACATCTTTTGATGCCTTAAAATGATTTTCCCTGAGGCTTTCATCACTGATAGGGATGAACTTGCTTTTATCGCTGGTGGTACCGCTGCTTTTGGCAAACCAGGCTACCGGGGTATTCCACAAAATATTTTCCTCCCCCTGCATCATCCGCTCTATGCTGGATTTTTGCAGCTCATAATCCTGTATGGGTACCTGCTTTTTAAATTCTTTGATGGAAAACAGTTTTGAAAACCCGTATTTTTTGCCAAACTCGGTATATTGTGCCGCAGTTACCAGGTCCTGCAATACCTCCCTTTGGACCGCCACGGGGTGGTCGCTCCAGTTTTTAATACGCCAAAAGCGCATACGGGCCAGTTTTGATATTGCCGGGGAGAGCAGCTTCATGCAGTGGCAAGATAGAAAAACATACTGACAAGTAAAAAGTATTTAAAGCTATTGCACCCGGAATGCTGCCAGCCACGTACCCCCCGCACAGTTTGATACAGCGGCCATTTACAACATACATTGTCTCAATGAAGTGATGCTTTCAGGTAAAACAGGATTGAATTGATATCTGCCTTCAGGTTATCAAGGGTGCCGTCGAAGTTTTTCAGCGCCTCCAGTTTCTCAAGCACATCAGCCAGATTGTTTTCTGCAGCATAGGTTTCCAGGTAAGTGCGGTTCTCATTAAAAGAGTGCAGCATTGCCTTGATGCCTGTTTCCTCCTCTCTGGATGAATATTGACTGTTAATACTTTTTTCTATCGCCCCGGACTTTATCAAAACATTATCAATTTCAACTACGTTCGACTCAAGGCTGCGGATAATGTTCTCTATCCTGGGAGCCTGTTTGTTTACTTCGTTTTCATACAGATAATCTTTGCGCTTCAGTTCAAAATTGCGGCCAAGATACAGGCGGCGCACCTGTTCATCACCAGCCAGTTCCTCTGCGGTACCATGTTTGAATATTTTACCGTCAATCAGCAGGTAGGCCCTGTCGCAGATGGAGAGTGTTTCGTTTACATTGTGGTCGGTAATCAATATCCCGATATTGCGGTATTTCAGTTTGGCCACAATGGCCTGTATATCTTCCACGGCGATGGGGTCCACACCGGCAAAGGGTTCATCCAGTAATACAAACTTGGGGTCCACAGCCAGTGCACGGGCTATCTCGGTACGTCTGCGTTCGCCACCACTAAGGGTATCGCCATTGTTTTTGCGTACATGCTGCAGGCGGAATTCGTCCAGCAGCATTTCCAGTTTTTCCTTTTGTGCCTGCTTTTTTAAGCTGGTCATTTCCAGCACAGCAGTTATATTATCTTCCACACTCAGCTTGCGGAATACACTGGCTTCCTGCGGCAGGTAGCCAATACCCATTTTGGCCCTTTTGTACATAGGCAGCCGGGTGATATTGATATCGTTTAAAAAAACATCGCCGCTATCCGGCTTTACCAGGCCAACCACCTGGTAGAAGGAGGTGGTTTTTCCGGCTCCGTTTGGCCCCAGCAACCCTACAATTTCGCCCTGTTTCACGTTAAAGGAAACATTGTTTACCACCGTGCGGCTCCCGTATTTTTTAACCAGGTCTTTGGTTTGTATAGTTAAGCTCACCTCAAATATTTGGGCAAAAATAGCCCATACAGCATACATTCATGCTGCAATGGTGCTTTATTTAACAAAATGACTGCTTTTGGCTTAACTTTAGCCTTGTTTTATACTTCGTCATCTATTATCATTTTTTATGAAGCGTTTTCTTGCCCTCCTTTTAATTACAGTATTGGTAAGCCTGTCGTGCAGCAAAAAAAGCAGTACCCCCGAGCCGGCACCCACCTCCCCCAGGGTAGGCACCAAGTTTACCTACCGGTATAAAACCTTCAGCCCGGGCGGGGTGGTATTAACATCCGTAGATCAGGTATATACCATTACCGAAGAAAGGACCATCGGGTCAGATAAATGGTTCGTTATTTCTGACCCTGCAAATGCCCCTTGGCTGCTGCTCAATGTAAAAACAGGTGGCTTGTACCAGTATGCCAATAATGCATCTCAGTTATTGTGCAAGTTTCCGGCAGTACTTAATGAAACCTATGCTGCCTACAACAATGGAGCCACCGAAACTTTTACTGTAAAAGCCGTTGATTCGCTGCTGGCTGCACCTATTGCCGATACCAAGGTTACAATGTACGAAAGCACTGCCGGGGGATATGTTACCGGGTATAATTTTTACAATGCTGCTTACTGGTTAGTTAAAAGAGAAGTATGGCAGCTCAACACTTTGCTGATGGTTTCCACACGCAGGTTCCGCTGGGAATTGGTGAATGTGGTTTTTTGATTTACCAATTACCTGTTTTAGCGCTAAAACATACACAGACTTTGATAATGTATGCAGGCTTGCTTATGTTTGCAGTAATTAACAGCAAGCATGAAAGTAATAGATCATATCAATGGTGCCCCGGAGGGCAGTACGCTTATTTCATTTGAGATTTTACCCCCTATCAAAGGCAAAGGTATTCAATCATTGTACAAGCATCTTGATCCCCTGATGGAGTTCAGCCCTTCATTTATCAATGTTACCTATCACCGCAGCGAGCATGTATTTAAGAAAAAAGCTGATGGCACTTTTGAAAAAGTAGTGGTGCGGAAAAGACCCGGCACCGAATCCATTTGTGCTGCCATTATGAACAAATACAATGTAGATACTGTTCCCCACCTGATTTGCGGTGGTTTTGGCATCAATGAAACAGAAGATGCCCTCATCAACCTGCATTATCTTGGCATTGACAACGTGCTGGTTTTGCGTGGAGATGCGGCAAAAAATGAAACAAGTTTTGAAGCCGAACCCGGTGGACACAAATATGCTATTGACCTGCTGAAACAGGTAACCAATCTTAACTCCGGCGTGTATGTGGAAAATGACCTGAAAGACACTTCCAAAACAAAATTCTGTATAGGTGTGGCCGGTTATCCTGAAAAGCATTTTGAAGCACCCAATATGGACAGCGACCTGCAGTATTTAAAAGCAAAAGTGGATGCAGGAGCTGATTATATCATCACCCAGATGTTTTTTGACAATGAGAAATACTACTCATTTGTAAAAGCCTGCCGTGATTATGGCATTACAGTACCCATCATACCGGGCCTGAAACCGGTGTACAGTAAAAAACAATTAACGGTACTGCCCAAAACATTTCACATAGACCTTCCCAATGAGCTTTCCAGCGAAATAATGAAGTGCAAAACGGATGAAGATGTGGAAAAAGTGGGCCAGGAATGGCTGCTGCATCAATCGGTGGAGCTGAAAAAATTTGGTGTGCCGGTGCTGCATTATTATACACTTGGCAAGCCGCTTATTGTAGCCAGTGTGGTAAAAGATTTGCTGTAACCCAAATTTTGCTATCGCAAAATTTGCCTTCGGCTGACGCAAAATGCTACGCATTTTGGTCAGGGTTAACCCCGACAAAGCCCCAAAAAGGGCTTTCGTCGGCCCTTCGGGCAGATTTTGCAGACAACTGCAAAATCTGGGTTTAATCAGAGGTTGAGCCAGTAATTCAGCTTGAGTACTATTGCCCTGTTTTTTTTGCCAAGGGCTGTATAGTTGAGTGCCTTATCATCCAGCGCAAAATAGTTATCTGTATATACCAGGAAGAAATCACTCAGCGGCTTGAAGCGCCACTGCAGCCTTGAGTTGATATTGCAGTTATTTACCTGGTTATTGTACTGCACAAAAGTTGTCCAGAAAATATTTTTTGTAAAAGTGATCTCCGATTTAGCACCAATGATCCAGAAATCGGCCTGGCTGAAACCCTGCGGAAGCCTTATGCGGGTATAATTGGCATCAACCGAAAAAATCCCGTATGGCTGCCAGCGGTACGCAAGGGCAGACTGTATTGTGCGGATATTTCCATTAAAATACCTGCCAAACTTTGTTTGTGCCTCCAGCGTAAGCAATTTCCTGTTATCTGTTTTAAACCCTATCCGGTTGCTGAAATACTGGTAAGCAGTGCCTGCCTTTAACACATTAAAGCCAGGCTTGTATTTGTTGGTAGGGTCAAAATCGTTAAACAACCGGGTATAATCCCAGCGTACCAGTGCAGCTGTTATTTCTGCGGTATTCTGAAAAAGAATTTTGCCATAAAGCCCGCTTTCCCAATCGGTAAACTTCTTTATGAAATTATCATACACCACATTATAATCAGGGCCCAGGCTGATATAGTTGATTTTTTTATTTGCATTTCCCCGGGGGTAAAAAAACCAGCTGAAGGTCATGGGATGCTGAATGATACCGGTACGGGGTACATATCCTGTTTCGGCATTGTAGTTTTTACCTACATAATAAATAGCAGGCGACACCAGGAATTTATCATTGATATGTCCCATTTCCAGCCCGCCGGTTACCTGGTCGGTTATTTTCTTCGGCTGAAAAGAGCTGCTCACAAAAGCTTTGGCAAACCAGGTGCCCGATTCGGATGCGTAGTTGAATTCAAGGCCACCAACCCTGTTAAAGCGGTTGTAATCTGTCTTGGTATTCTTATCAATTATACCTGCTTTGTTTACAAAAATAGCAGCGATATTCGACCTTTTTAAAACCCGCCGCTGTATGGCTGCCACTAAAAAATTGGTAGAGGGTAAGCTGTCGGTTTTAAAAGCAGCAGTTTGTGTATTTAACAGGCCAATACGCCAGTCATTATTGATGCGTCCGCTCAGCCTGGCCCCTGCAATGATGGGTATTTTTTCTGTTAACCCGGTTTGGGTATTTTCATTTAGTCCAATTCGCCTTGAGAAAAATGGGTTCATATCTCCGCCCGAAGAGCCAAAACTGCCAAAAAGGTCACCATTTTCGATAAAAAACTGTCTTCTTTCCGGAAAAAAAAGCTCGAATCTGCTCAAATCAGTTACCTGCTTATCAACATCGGCCTGGGCAAAATCAGGATTAAGTGTCAAATCAAGGTTAAGTGAAGGGGTAACACCAATTTTAGCATCCAGCCCGGCATTTACCTTTGTTTGTGCCGCTTTGGCAGGCATTGCCAGAAAGTCTTTGTTCAGTTCTGATAAAACATAGGGAATCAGTGCAATATTGGGTGCTGTTTTAGGAGGAGGTGCACTCCATATCAATTGTCCTGTAAAATTGATATCCGTCATCAGCAGGTTACGGCTGATGGGTATCCAGGAGCTGCGTTCATTTTGTGTGGCATTGTTCCTGATAAAGTTGATGTACCAGGAATTATTCCCCTCCAGCACCTTGTACCTCAGCGATTTAAAGGGTATTGCCATTTCCACCACCCACCTGTCGTCCATGGCTTTAACAGCACATTGCCACCTGTTGTCCCAATCAGTATTAACCGAATTACCGTTAAATATTTGTCCTTCTTTTTGAATACCGTAGGGATTTACTCCAAAGCAAAAACCATTAAGCCTGTCGCCAAAAGGGTCAATATTCACTGAAAACATATCAGTTCCGGTATTCTCAAAATCCCGTTTTAAAGTGCGTACAGTATACTTTTTGGGTTGGTAGCAGATGGCAGAAATGTAAATATTTTCGTCATCATAGCATATCCTGGCCTCTGTTTGGCCGACAGCCAGGGCAGTATCTGTAGGGAAATTTTGTGTAAACTGACGGGCAGGAGCAGCCAGTTGCCAGTCAATTTCACTCAACACACCGTCAATTTTTACACTTCCGGAAGTCTTTTTTATTGAAATGGCATTTCGTGTATTTAAACCTGTTTGTGCATCAGATGTCAAATACAGCAGTAATATCAGGAAAGCTGCCAATATGCAGGTTAGTTTTCTCACAGAACAAAAATAAAGGAATGTTACGGAACTTGATTTATTATAATATATTAAAAAACTGCCACATTAAGGAAATCTTAACATATGGCATACAACTTATGGCACTCAATTTGCGTTTATATATACAGAAGACATTAAAAAAGTCAATTTTCTCATAAGCAGTTAGTTTTGGTAAGCGGCCCCGGTTTCTACCGGGGCTTTTTTTGTCCTTTCCTGAAAAAGACAATGAAAACAGCAGAGAATTAACGGATATTTTCTTTTTTGAGAAAACAAACTGTACTGCAGGCAACAGAAAGTCTGCTGCACATCCCTCCATCTGTGATAACAGAAGGCCCCGGTCCATTTTTTACACAGTTCTTCAAAAGCCTTTCCGGCAAGAGATTATCTTCAAAAGCAATTTTTTCAAAAAAGTTATCCACATCGTAGTTTTACCAGGTAGTATTACTGGCAAAATGCAGGGCTATCAGTTTGCTCAAGCTCCATGTATGCCCGTTATACAGTCAGTTCATTTGCTTTTGCACACCATACTTACTCTATTGTCATTACTTTTTGTAAGCAAGTCTGCCTTTTTTAAAAAAATGGGTGAAATGATAAATGCCGGTGGTTTTTTAAGCAGCCGACTGGAAATGGGCTCCCGGAAACTGATGTTTTTGAACATTTTCATCAATTATGGCCTGATTATTTTGTCACAGCATTATTGCCGGCAAATGAAAAGCTGTTTTTTACTATACCGGTTATTGCATTATTGACGGCCAGCCCAGCTCTTTCACTTTTAATGTATTACAAAAGCACGCTGGGGTGTTTTAAAACGTACCGGCAACGTAAAGCAGTCAGTTACCGTATAAGTGTTTTACATTTGCACAAAATATGCCCCGGATGGGTTATTGAAGTAAAACAGGCAAGTAAGAGGTGATCTTAAAAAAATCATCCTTTTGCCGCAAAAACAACAGGATACATTGGCTACTACAGATTCAGAAAGAATGTCTTTTTTTAAGCGCATCCGTGGCGGTGAAACGCCCGAAAATGCCGAAATGAGCTTTGTTGACCACCTGGAAGCCCTGCGCTGGCATATTGTAAGGGCAGTAATTGCCATCCTGCTGGCGGGCATCACTATTTTTGTTTTTATCGACTGGATTTTTGACAACGTAATACAGGCACCGGCAAGAAAAGACTTTGTGAGCTATGCCGCACTGTGCAAATTTGGCCATTGGCTGCATATTGGCGATGCATTGTGCATGCCGCCGGTAGACATAAAGTTCCAGTTTACCACCGTAACCGGCCCGTTCAGCACAGCCATCAACATTTCTATTATTGGCGGCATCATTATAGCTTTTCCCTACCTGTTTTGGGAGCTGTGGCGCTTTATCAAACCAGCCCTTTCGCCCAAAGAAGTTAAATATGCCCGGGGCAGTATTTTCTGGGTATCACTTTGCTTTTTTGCCGGTGCAGCATTTGGCTATTATTTACTGGCACCATTTACTTTTAACTTTCTTGCTTCTTTTCACCTTGGTACACAGGGGCTTAATGAATACAAACCCACACTGGAGGATTTTACTGATACCCTTTCCAACCTGATTCTGGGCTGTGCCATTGCCTTTGAGTTGCCGGTACTGGCTTATGTACTTGCCAAAATAGGCATTATTACATCGGCCTTCTTAAAAAAGTACTTCAAATATGCCGTGGTAATCATCCTGGTGGTGGCTGCCATTATTACCCCTTCGCCCGACTGGACAAGCCAGTTTATTGTAGCCATTCCACTGTTTTTACTATATGGCATAAGTATAGTGCTTACTGCCAGGGTAGACAGGCAAAGGGCCAAAAAAGATAAGGAGTGGAGTTGAGGCTGCTAAGGCAAACTGCTTTATTCTTTGTAATTTTACATAACTAATATACTATCATCATGGTTGCTTTTAACTTACAATTACCCGTTGCCATTGGTTGCGACCATGCCGGTTTCGATTATAAAGAAGACCTTATCTCCTTCCTGGAAGGCAAATCTGTGGCTTTTACCGACTTTGGCACACACTCAAAAGATTCTGTTGATTATCCTGATTTTGCACACCCTGTGGCAAAGGCTGTTGAAAACGGAGAAGCAGCTTTCGGTATCCTTATTTGCGGCAGTGCCAATGGTGTGGCCATTACAGCCAATAAACACCAGGGTGTACGTGCCGCCATCTGCTGGGGAGAAGAACTGGCACAACTGGCACGCCAGCACAATGATGCAAACATCATTTGCATACCTGCCCGCTTTGTAAGAGAAGGCCTGGCTGAAAAAATGGTAGACCTTTTTATGAGTACCCCTTTTGAGGGCGGAAGGCATGAAACCAGGGTGAAAAAAATTGCCTGCTGAATACAGCAGAAGCCATCCGTTAAACCGTACATCAAAAATATATCCGCAGTTATTGCATAATAACTGATATTTAGAAAAAAATCAGCATGAAGAGATTCTCACTTTTAGCCTGTGCCTGTATGGCCCTTGGCACATTGTGTGCACAAACAGGCGATGCGGCAAAGTATGCGGCCACTATTACCACTGCCGATCTGCAGAAGCACCTGACGATTATTGCCGGTGATGAAATGCAGGGCCGGGAAACGGGCACTGAGGGGCAGCGCAAAGCCGCAGCCTATATTGAGCAGCAGTTCCGGGCAATGGGCCTGCAGCCTGCCGCAGCCTTAAACGGTTACCAGCAGTTTTACCCGCTTTACAGGGATACCATGAGCAGTTCATCTTTAACCCTCAACGGTAAAGCGCTTGAATATGGTAAAGATTATATTGCTCCGCTTACTGCCAATATCACCCAAAAAATAAGCAGCAAAAAAATTGTATTTGTTGGCTATGGCATCAGTACTGATAAATATGATGATTATGCCGGCAAAAAGGTAAAGGGAAAAATAGTGGTATTTTTTTCAGGCGAACCAAAGCTGGATGGCAATTACCTGGTTACAGCAGGCAAGCGCCCTTCGGACTGGACCATGATGGGTCAGTCACTCAAGCTGCAGCTGGCAAAAGAAAGAGGTGCTGCGGGTGCCATTATGATCAGCCCCACTACTGAAAGTTTTAATCCCCGCCTGGTTGAATCATCAAAAAAAACCAATGTATATTATCCACGCAGCAGCAAAGAGGGGGTAAACGCCATTACCCTTTCGCATGAAGCAGCCAGAAATTTGATGAGCAGCCCGGTATTTGACAGCCTGCTGAAAAAAGCAAAAGCAAGTATGCCACTGGCTGCAGAAGCAGTAAAAGAAAGCAAAGCAAAATTTGTGTTTGACTACAGCAAAAGCAGGGAGGTAATTAATGCCAGCAATGTACTTGGCTATGTGGAGGGTACTGATAAAAAAGATGAAATTGTTTTTTTAACCGGGCACTACGATCACCTGGGCATGCGTGATGGAAAAATATATTATGGTGCCGATGATGATGGCAGCGGCACCGTGGCTGTGATTGAAATGGCCGAAGCATTTGCCAAAGCCAAAGCAGAAGGCAGGGGACCGAGGCGCACCGTGGTATTTATGACGGTGAGCGGCGAAGAAAAAGGTTTGTGGGGGAGTGAATATTACAGTGATCATCCGGTTTTTCCGCTGGAAAAAACCAGTGTTGACCTGAATACGGACATGGTTGGCAGGATAGATACCGAACGCAAAAAAGATGACACCCTCAACTATGTGTATGTGATAGGGCACAATAAGCTAAGCAGCGATTTGCCGGTAATAAATGAAGGCGTAAATAACAAATACACCAACCTGGTACTTGATTATAAATATGATGACCCCAATGACCAGAACAGGATTTACTTCAGGAGCGACCATTATAATTTTGCCCGCAAAGGGGTACCTATTTTATTTTTTTACGACGGGATGCTGAAGGCTGATTACCACAAACCAACAGATACCGTTGATAAAATTAACTGGGGCCTGTATGAAAAAAGAGTGCTGATGATTTTTCACACAGCCTGGGAAATTGCCAACAGGGATGAAATGCTGAAAAGAGACATTCCGCTGCAGGAGGGAAGCAGGTAACACAACAGATTAACAGGAGTGCATTTCAAATTTTCGCTGGCTGGGGAGACATCAGCCAGGGCAGACAGCCGTGGTCGGTGTCCCCACCGACCACAACCAGAACGACAGGCGAAAATTATATATAACCTGCCCCTATTAAATTGATAATCAGCATTATAGAAAATCCGTTCGCCGCTGGTCAAAGACGCAAGCGGCGGCGAAAAAGATTGATGAGTTTCAAATTCGCACATTCGTAATTCATCATTCATACTTCGTATTTTGGTTATTGCTGCAGTTTTGCAGCCCCGCTGCTCGGGGAATTTGAAATGCACCCATTAACTTAGTTATTGCGGCTTTTTTTGTTTATTTGTACCATAATACACAGTTGAAATCAAAAAATATATGGAAACAAATCAACCCGGTACAGAAAACACGGCTGCCACCAACGAGGTAACCGATTACCTGAGTGATGTAAGGCAAATTGAAATGGAAGGATATGAGCAGGGAGTAAGAAGGGCCCGCAATGCCCTTTTCTGGACGGCAGGTCTCCTGTTCTTCTGGGAAATGATCGGCCTGATAAGATCTTCTGAGGGGTTTGAAGCAATCACTGTGGGCTTTGCATTGCTGATGGCCGGTATTTTTATCGGGCTGGCACTGTGGACTAAAAAGAAACCCTACACGGCCATTATTATTGGCATAGTAGTTTTTATTGCACACTGGTTACTGGCCATTGTGGTAAACGGTATGACGGATGGTGCAGAGGGAGCAGGCAGGGCCATTATTGGCGGCATTATCATACGAATCGCCATCATGGTAAACCTTTTCCGGCCGCTGCAGGATGCAAAAGAGCTGCAAAGAACAATTGCTGAAAAAGACATGATATAAATAAGCTGCTGAAACCAATAACGAAGTTGTATGCATGATCACTGGGAACTGATGGACCTGTACAAAGCGCTCATTTCTGTAGCCGCAGGATTGATACTGGGGCTGGAAAGAGAATTGAAAGACAAGGCTGCTGGTCTTAAAACCATCACCATTATTTGCCTGGGTGCCACACTTTTTTCCATCATTTCCATGAAGCTTGATACTGCAAACCCTACCGCATTGGCTGCCTACATCGTAAGCGGTGTTGGCTTTATTGGGGCAGGTGCCATTTTCAGGGATGGATTCAGCGTATCCGGGCTCACCACAGCAGGCATCATCTGGCTGTCGGCTGCGGTTGGGACCAGCATTGGGTTTGGCGAATTTTACCTGGCTGCCACTTTTGTGGCATCATCCCTTATTATTGTAATTGCCACACCGCTTATTGGCAAGCTTACCAGCCCATCTTCCCAAACAAGGCAATTAAAGTTTACCATTGCCAAAAAAGATTTTGAACAAAAAGAAAGCATACTGCAGCTGGTAAAAAATGAAGCATTGTCTGTAACTGAAAAAAGGATAGAAATGAACAGCAATGGTGTTGAAATTACCAGCGAAGTATTCATCAAAAACAGCCAAATCAAAAACATTAAGCAGCTGCTGGTTAACAATGAGCTGATACTTGCTTTTTCCATTTAGCCGGGAAAAAGCCTGCAGCATTACTTTCTTACACAGTGCATTAATGGCATTTAAAATAATCAAAGGGCTCCCGGCAATCCTGGCACTGGTAAAGGGCCTTGCAGGCAGTGCTGCCAAATTCGCTCAGCAGTTTTGTATGGGTACTATGGCACTGTGGGCATTCGATGCCATCGGCAGGAATGGAACCTGCATTGCCCATGGGTGGCGCAATACCATATTGCTGCAGTTTGGCTTTGCCGGCTTCGCTCATCCAGTCTGTAGTCCATACAGGTGATAATACCGGAATAATTTTTACTTTTTTATACCCATGTTCCATTAATGCAAGCCTGATGTTCATGGATATCATGTCCATAGCCGGGCAGCCAGTGTAGGTTGGGGTGATGGTTACCAGCACCTCATCATTGCTGACAGATACATCCCTCACTATACCCAGGTCAAGTATGGTCAATACCGGCACTTCGGGGTCGCTAACTGTTTGGAGTATAAGCCATATTTTTTCCGATTCGTCAATCATTCAATTATTTATTTACAAAGCTTAATTGTATGCCCGGCATTAGTTTGAGACCAAATGAAAAATTGGTGATGCTGCCTCCATTACTTAATAATTGAAAGCCCGGCGTGTGGGCATAGCCTTCATAAGTAGGTGTTGGCGGCGTGTAATAATCACCGGTTGGGGGGCTCTTGCTTACCTGCTTCAATACACCGGAGTTTTTATCGTTCCAGGTATAGCTTTCCTGGGGCTTCAGTACTACATACACAGTTGTCTTATCGCCCATATTTTCTAAAAAAGGCACCTGGGTGGATGTATGTTCAAACAGGTTGATAGACAAATCAACAGGTTGTGATTTTTTTTCTGCCGGGTTCCAGGCGTTAAATGTCCTGGTGGTTTTATCTTCTACCCAAAAACCGGCAATTCCCCTGTCTTTACTGGCAATGCCTGTACGGGTTACTTCAATTACAAGATATGCGGTTTGAAACTGTCCCCGTGGATGGGGCTTTACATTAAAACTTCCGCAGTTTACAATGCCTTTGTTAGATTGCGTTACTACCTTGTCATGAAATTCTTTTTGAATAATTTTCCTTGCTTCATCCGGCACAGGCACTCCTGTTTCACTTTCCATTTTATCGCATGCCAGCTCTACAATCTGTCCTTCGGCAAGTTGGGTAAGGTCATCGGTGGTGGGCAGTGAAGGTGGTATACCAACAGCAGCCATGCCATAATCAAATGCTGCTTCGCTTATTAACCCGCAAACCTCAGGCCCGGCAGCTTCCTGTAATTTGGTTACAGGGTTTACAACAGTGGTTACTAAATTGGCATTGCAGTTAATTTCCCTGAACTTATCTTTCAAATAACTTTTGGTTTCATTGTAAAAACCAGCGGCCCCGTCTATTGATTTTGTTACAAAACCTGCAATCCCGTCAAATGCCTTTTCGTACCAGGCTTTTTCCTTGGGCGGTTGCGGGCAAAGTACCGTACCCGGCGGAAAGCTAGCCTGGAAGTTGGCCTCAAATTTTTCAGCACTCATACCAAAAACTTCATTATCTGATAATCCGAATCCGCTGGGCAGCTTGGGTTTACTGGCATCCGGCTTTTTGTTGTAGCTGGTAATGATGGTACAGTTTGCAAATGCTGCTTCAGGATAATGGATGGGTACATATTTTACAGCAGTAATTGTATAATCAGATGAAAGATAATTTTGGGGAGCAGCCTCCTTCCAGGCTTTAAACTTAACCTCCTGTACAGTTAAATCGTTGGATATCTTGCCCATGGGTTGTTTAGCCATATTTAAGGGAACAATGCGTATATAAAACTTACGGGTGTCTGCGTTCAGTAGTTTCATAGCGGTTAATACATTGCTGCCTGTTTGGTTAATGTAGATGTTCGCTCTCTGCTCCGGCGCAGTTGGGTCGGCGGTTACAGGTGTTTTTTTCCGCAGTTTTAGTTGATTAGCCGGTTCCGTGCTGATTTTGTTTTGTGTAAGCCCCCTTGACCGCATATTGGCATCATCGGTATAATTGATGGCAAAATAAACAGAATCGGCACCTTTTGTTTCCACAATACCGGTTCTGATGATGCCTGAAAAACCCGGGTCGTTACCGGGGGGGAAGGGAAGCAATGAAATTTCCCAGCGGCCATATACTGCCCCTGCGGGAATTTTGCGCCAGGTAAGATTCTTTTCCCAATTTTTTGAAAGCGGGTTATCGCTGATTTCTTTTGAATAGTTTTTGCTGAATTCCCAGTAAGGGTAATCATTAAACTCTTTGGCAGCGGGTATCAGCACAGAAAAATGCAATAAGGAAAATGCGTTTGCCAAAGCATCCATTACAGCCGGTGATTGTATGGTTTCACCAAACTTCGCAAGCCGGGGTACAGTATCCGGTTTAGCCCGGTTGGTAATACTGCCATTATTGATTACCGAAACCTGCCTTACAGGTGGAGTTGAACGAATAACGGGTGTTTGTGCATGGCAAACAATATAACCTGAAATGAATATGAAAAGTAATATATGCTGCTTCATAAGAATAATTTCCAACAAATTACACAAAATCAACCTCAAAAAACAATCTGCCCGGATATTATCATTCAGAACAACAGCAAGGCTTCAGTAAAAAATATTACCATTCATTTCCCGGGTAAGTACGCTGCAGATACTGCAGTTCAGTTAATATATATCCCATTGCCTCAGTATGTGTACCCTGTTTGCCGCCTGTGTGCATATAAACGGGAGGTACATCTTTAGTTGCTGCTGCCAGGCCGGCTTCTGCAAGCACCTCCTCCACTTTACTTTCCCATGCCGTTTTTATTACAGCAGGATCCACACCTGTGCCATCAGCAGCACAATGCTGCTCATAGTCAGCAGGCAGAAACAGTTCTCCGGTATAGGGCCATAATGCCTCCAGTGCAGCCTGCATGCGTGCATGGCTTTCAGCCGTACCGTCGCCCAGGCGAATGACCCATTCGCTGCTCCAGCGCAGGTGATAGGTTACTTCCTTTAATGCCTTGGCTGCAATGGCTGCCAGCTGCTCATCCTTGCTATGCTGCAGTTTTTCGTACAGCAGAAACTGGTATGCACTGAAAAAGAACTGGCGCAATACAGTTTGCCCCCAGTCGCCATTGGCCAGTTCCACCAGCAGGCAGTTTTTAAACTCTCTTTCCGTTCTGAAATACGCAAGGCTGTCTTCTGTTGCCCCGCCGCCAATCAAGGTTGCTGCATACTGGTAAAAATTTCTCGACTGCCCCAGCAGGTCCAGTGTAATATTGGTAATGGCAATATCCTGCTCCAGTATGGGACCATGCCCGCACCACTCACCGTTGCGTTGTGAGAGGATAAGGGTGCAGTCTGCGAGGTGGAGGGTATAGAAAACAAGTTGATTCATTATTTCAGGTATTATGGTATTGGGTAATTGGGTATTTGCAGAACCAATTATCATTTACCAGTTTTTGATTTTTGTAAAAATGAAATGTATCCATTTATAAGCTTAAGTACTTTTTGGTATTGCCCTTCGAATTTTTTAAAAACTTCTTTGTTAATATATCCTTCATCCAGGGCTGTATGCAAATGGTCGTAAGTTTCGGATAAAGAGCCTCTTGCCTGCCTGATAAACTGGGTCGTTTCCTGATAATTGTATCTGCCATAACCCTCTGCAATGTTTGCTGTAACGCTCCGGGATGATCTCTTAATCTGGTCAGTTAAACTATATTTTTCTTCAGCAGGAAACTGTTTTGTTATTTTTATGATTCCTTGTTTAAGTATTCTTGCTTCTTTCCACGCATCAAGCTCGGTAAAGCCCCCTTTATAATGTAAACCGTTATCCATATCAGCATTTTTTCAAATTCAGTAAACAGTTTCAAATACCAAAATACCCAAAACCGCAATACCCAAACTCCCTACATATGCTTCACCGCTTCCGGCAAATCATAAAAGGTGGGATGACGGTACACTTTATCAGCGGCAGGCTCATACAGGCTTCCGGCCTCGTCGGGATTGGTGGCGTGGATGTATTTGCTCTCCACCACCCAGATGCTTACCCCTTCCTGGCGGCGTGTGTACACATCCCGGGCATTTTCGATGGCCATTTGCGCATCGGCTGCGTGCAGGCTCCCGGCATGCTTATGATCCAGCCCCTGCTTACTGCGGATGAACACCTCCCACAAAGGCCATTCATTTTCTTTAACTGTATTATTTTCTGCACCAGCCCCGCCTGCATTGTCCTCCGGTATATCTCCGTAGTAGAATTTTTTTATAAATGTATTCATCTTAAAAATTATTAATTAATTATTACTTATTATTATTGGCAGTCTTTGCATCCTTCAGATACTTTATGTACCCGTTCAGTTCTTTCAGGCATACTTTATATTCCTTGTTAATGGCTGCAAGCATTTCTTTCTCAATATAAGATTCGTCGTATGCTGTAATCATGTGCTCCAATGTTTCTGCTAATGACCCTCTTGCCTGTCTGCAGCATTGTATATTCTCCTGGTAATGAAACCTTCCAAAACCTTCAGCAATATTTGCTGTAACCGACCTGCTTGCTTCCAATACCTGGCTTTTTAGACGATATTCTTCCTGCTTGGGAAATTGCTTGCTAACGATATCTGCAATTTTTTTCCTGAAGGCCCTGCATGTTTTATAAACCGGTAAATCATAAAAGTGATTGTAAGTTGCCATACAATAATCAGTAATCAATAATTATCCATCATGCAACATTCACCCTTCTGGCCCTCTTCTCCGCATACGCCATTGCCGCCTCCCTTACCCAGGCTCCGTCATCATGTGCTTTTTTACGGGCGGCCAGGCGCTGTTTGTTGCAGGGGCCGTTCCCTTTTACCACATTCCAGAATTCTTCCCAGTTTATTTCACCAAAATCATAATGCTTCCGCTCTTCGTTCCATTTCAACTTATCGTCCGGCAATGTCATCCCCAGTATTTTCACCTGCTCGGCAATCATATCTACAAATTGCTGGCGCAGCTCATCGTTTGTTTTGCGTTTTATCTTCCATTTCATACTCTGGTCGCTGTTGGTGCTTTCACTGTCCCTGGGGCCAAACATCATCAAACTTGGCCACCACCAGCGGTTAATGGCATCCTGGCACATGGCTTTTTGCTCAGCCGAGCCCCTGGATAAAACCAGCAGGCTTTCAAAGCCCTGGCGCTGGTGAAAACTTTCCTCCTTGCAAATACGCACCATCGCCCTTGCATAAGGCCCGTAAGAAGTGCGGCAGAGCATCACCTGGTTCAGAATGGCAGCACCATCCACCAGCCAGCCTACGGCTCCCATATCGGCCCAGGTAAGCGTGGGGTAATTAAAAATGGATGAGTATTTGGCTTTGCCGCTGTTAAGGTCGGTCACCATCTGGTCACGGGATACGCCCAGCGTTTCGGCAGCGCTGTACAGGTAAAGGCCATGGCCTGCTTCATCCTGTACCTTGGCCAGCAAAATAGCTTTGCGCTTGAGCGAAGGTGCCCGGCTGATCCAGTTTCCCTCGGGCAGCATCCCCACAATTTCACTATGCGCATGCTGCGAAATCTGCCGGATATTGGTCTTGCGGTAGGCATCCGGCATCCAGTCCTTTGGCTCAATTTTGGTTTCTGCATCTATTTTTTGCTGAAACAGCATTTCCATATCCTGTACTGACATAACAAGTATTTTGACTGCAAAAGTATAAAAAAACTAACAATCATTAGTTTTTTTGCTTTGCAGTGCATATTGGCCTTGTTAAACTCCAAAATGGCTACCTTTGCACTCTTAATGAAAGCGATATGCCAGGTTTTGAATTATTTGGCGCAGAAGAGCGCAAAGAAGTAAATGATGTACTGGAAACAGGTATTTTAATGCGGTATGGCTTTGATGGCCCCCGCAAAGGTATCTGGAAAGCCAGGGAGATGGAAGAAGCTGTGTGTACCACCTTTGGTTGCAACCATGCCATGCTGCTGAGCAGCGGCACAGCTGCACTTACTACTGCTATGGCTGCCTTTGGTATTGGCTATGGCGATGAAGTAATTATGCCTTCCTTTACTTTTGTTGCCAGTTTTGAAGCTGTGCTGAGCGTGGGTGCCATACCCGTAATGGTGGATGTAGACGATACACTTACCCTTGCCCCTGATGCTGTGCGGGCCGCCATTACACCCAACACCAAATGCGTAATGCCCGTACATATGTGCGGCAGCATGGCCGACCTGGATGCGTTGCAGCAAATTTGCAGCGAACACAACCTGATTTTACTGGAAGATGCCTGCCAGAGTATTGGCGGCACTTATAAAGGAAAAATGCTGGGTACCATTGGCCACGCCGGCACATTCAGCTTTGATTTTGTAAAAACCATTACCTGTGCTGAAGGCGGTGTGGTAATGACCAATGACAGGGAAATTTATGAAAAATGTGATGGCTATACCGACCATGGTCACGACCATAAAGGCGCCGACCGTGGTGCCGACCTGCACCCCTTTATCGGGTATAATTTCCGCATCAGCGAACTGAATGCCGCAGTTGGTGTGGCACAGATTAAAAAACTGGATACCTTCCTGAACATACAACGCCGTAATCATGCCCAGCTGAAAGCCGCATTGGCACAGGTACCGGAAATAAGTTTCCGCCGTGTACCCGACCCTGCCGGCGACAGTTGCACCTTCCTCAGCTGGTTTTTACCCACAGAAGCACTTACCCGTGCTGCTGTAGCCGAAATGAAGGCACAGGGCATACTGGCAGGCAGTTTTTACTGGTTCGACAATAACTGGCATTATATCACCAAATGGGATCATCTTAAAAATGCAGTGACCCTCAACAGCCTGCATCCCGACATGAAAGCTGCTGTGATACATCATGCCACCAAAGATTTCAGTGCAAGCCATGCCATTATGGGCCGCTGTGTTTCCACCGCTATCAGCCTTTTATGGACGGAGGAGCAAATTACAGCAAAGGCAGCGCAGATGACCGCAGCCATCAAAAAAGTACTGGCTGAGCAGGGTGTGGTGGCCTGATGCCGGCCTGATCACCGTGTTGATGGCAATTTTTTACGAGCAGTGTACAAAAAACCACTTGGCTTTTACAGACAAGTGGCTTATATTTCGTGGATAAATTTAATATTTGACAGGCATTGACCAGGTATGACACTGGATTTTCCAAACAGAATTTTCTAAAATCCAGGTAACAGCATAGTCACCCTTGCCTGTAACTTTCCGACTTGATAATTCCACATCTTTGAAAACACCAAATTCAAAAGCTAAATTTTGGCTGACAAATAAATTTTCTGCTTCAAAAATCACGTCAACTTTACCTAAACCGCCTTTCATAAAATCAAGAATATTTTCATTGCCCCGAATGGCTGGTTTGTTGGGCGGGAAAATCAAGGCATCATTTGAATAGACATTCTTAAAAGTTTCGGTATCTGCATTGTGCCAGGCATCCGTCCAGGTTTGCATTGCGGGTTTTGACATTTTCTTAATTTTTGCGTTGGAAATATGTAAATCCGGCATCTGTTCCACCACCAGCCAAAGCAACAGCAATATTCAAATGAGCCATTGCTTCTAAATGCCGGGCATTTTTAATTCCACCAACAATAAAACCATTGAAGCCGGCATCATCGGCTAATTTTTTTATTGTTGCTGCAGCTGCTGCATCATCAGACGCAATAAAAGCTGTTAATTTCTGACCGTCAAATTTTTGCTTATCTGCTTTCATCACATCAGCAAAAATGGTATTAAACGCTTTTACCACCCTGCTTTCGGGTAATATACGGGCCGTTTGTTCGCCACCACTGTCTTCACCTAAGAATAAAGGAGACCAATCGGCAATATTGATAGCATTGGTAATATCCACCACAATTTTTCCTTTGAGAATTTCTCTGTTACTGGTCAACACCTCATTCATTGCAGAAAAAGGAATAGCGAAACAAACCACTTCACCAAATGAAATCGCTTTTAAAGCAGATACCTGATTTTCATTTGGATGTTGTGTGCCGTATTGTACAGAATGACCTGCATTCGTTAATAAATTTCCAAGGTTTGATGCTGCATTTCCAGCACCTATAAAACCAATGTTCATATACTTTTGAATTAAAAATTGAGTTGCAAAGCTATGATGGTATGATTACTTTTGCAAGTAGTTACTAAATTGTTGGGTAGTTACTAAAAAGTAAGTATAAATGAGAAAAGAAAATTCGGTTAATTCAGAAAACGAACAGGCATTAGCATCAGACTGCCCGTTTATATTTGCGTTATCATTAATGGGAAAACGATGGAAACCTGCCATACTTTGGAAAATGACCGAGGGAATATATCGTTTTGGTGAAATGAAAAGAGCCATTCCTCAAATAAGTGAAAAAATGCTAACACAACATTTGAGAGAGTTGGAAACAGACGGACTTATTACAAGGACAATTTTTCCTGAAATGCCACCACGGGTTGAGTACGCTTTGACTAAGCTGGGGGCATCACTGCAACCTATTTTGGAACAACTGAATAATTGGGGTGAAAAAGCAAAAAAAATCAAATTGAGAAAATAAAACATCCTGCAGCAAAAGTTTTTACAAAAGCAGGAAGGGCCAGCGCAAGCAGGAGCAGTTCCGGCTGGGCGTTCAATTTTTGTTCATAGCTTCAACAACAAATTTCAACCAGGCATTTTTCCCGGGCTGCTCAATCAATGAAAGCACTGCCTTCACAAATATCCAAACTCAGGTGATTCATTTTTTTATACTGCTGAAAAAGCTTTCGGCTGCCTTCACCCCATTTTCATACAGCAGCTGTTTTTCCTTACTGCTCATTTTGCGTGGTTTGCTGCTTACATTGCCATAGCCGATGTAGATGGTACGGTTCTTTTCATTTTCCAAATTGGGCTTGCGGTTCATGGTTTCCATCATCAGGTTGAATACTGCACCAAAATAGTCATTCAGGCTGCTGACAGGATAAGGAGGGATATTGGTGGAGTAAGTCAGTTCTTTTACCTGTTCATCTCTTTCCAGCTTCAGCCCAAGCGTTGTATAATTGTGTATTACACTATCACACACCAGGGGATTGCCCCCGTTTTTACAGCTGTCGAAAATGTTGATGGGATAATTGGCCAGCATGCCGCCATCCACATACACATCGTAGTGGCGGCCCCTTACCAGCTCCCTGGCTTCGGAACCAGTACTGTCCAGCAGTACAGGTTCATAAAAAAAAGGGATAGAGCAGCTGATCCGAACGGCTGTTTTAAGCGGCATGGATGGCGTGGTACCAGCAGAAAAAACAGCCAGTTGCTGCTTTGTTAAATTGGTACCCACACAATAAAACTGCCTGAACCGGCCGCTGACTTTTGTAAGTGAATCCAGCTGTGCAAAATTCGTAAGGGGATTGCCTGTTTTTTCTGCCACCCTTTCTTCCAGCCATGCTTCAAATGTATCACCCTTGTAAATGCCATAATATCTTTTCGCTCTCTTGTATTTGCCCAGCAGGCCGCCGCCGCCATCGTTAAACTGTTCTATATGCAGGTTACGCATGGTGGAGTCTATTTCTCCCGAAGTGTACCCCAGGCTGATGAGCAGGGCCACAATAGAGCCTGCCGATGTACCGGCTACTTTTTCAATTTGCGGTAAAATACCCTTTTCGTGCAGTACTTTAATGGCACCGCTATAGGCCATACCCCTGATGCCACCACCTTCCAGCACTAAATTTTTCCAGGGATATTGTGCATTGACGCAAAACCCTGTAAAAAGCAGCATCAACAAGGCAGTTGTTTTAATCATACACTGAAAATAAAGAGAAAGCCATTAAAGAGTTGTTAAAGTTTTGATGGGCGATATAACGCCCGTAATTGGTGATGCTCATTGCCTTATTTATGGAAAGCTAAAAAAACCCACTGTAGAAACAGCGGGTTTGTACGATTGCTTGCTATATGAAAAATTTTACTATCAGAATTTATATACAGCCGCCAGTAAAAAGCTGGCTGTTCCCTTTTTGGTAAAAGCACCAAGCTTGTCTGCATAAATTGTATTGTCTGCAGATTCTATCCTTATTTCGGGGATAAAGGTAAAACCCTCCACTTTAAAATTGGCCGAGAGCGTATTAACAAATAGTGAACTGTTAAACCCTTTCAGCGCATCCTTATCATTAAACAACTCACTGCGCAGGGTAAGGCCAAACCAGTCCTGTGGATCCACATTCAGGTATACCGCAGCGCCCCACCATTTTTTTGAATCGATGCTTTTTGCACCGTCCCACTGCTTGGAGCTGTACACCGTACCATTAAATCCGGCACTGAACTTTTTTGTTACCGTTGCGGTAATAACAGCATCAAACTGGCTTGACTTTGCAGTGTCGGGTCCCTGGCCACCAACATAATTCAGGTAGAGTTTCAGTTTTTCGGATGGGGCAACACTGTACTGTGCAATAACAAATTTCTTGTCCATCTGGCCAGCCGGCAGGGTGCGGTAATCGGTGGCGTTGGATATGCCCAGCATAAAGCCATGCTTTCCCTTTGTTACATCTGCTTTAAGGCCCGTATGGGTAAATGGCCCGTTGGTAAACATATAACTCATGCTGTAATTGCGGTTAAGCTGCGGATCCACCAGCTCGTAACCCACATGTGTGGCCCATGTACCAGCAGTAAATTTGAGCCAGTCGGATGGGGCATAAGTGATGTATAACTGCTTGACAGCCTGTGTAATACCTTCATCGTTGTAGGCAAATTCCTTTGCCCTTTGCCCATAACCCAGGTCGGCCACAAACCCAACTTTAGTACCGGTATGCTCAAACTTAACGGAGGCCATGCCCAGTGCAAAATCGTTGTGCGTATTGGTAAAACTGGTTCTGTTATTACCCACCTGCTTGTTAAAATCATACCGGTAGTATACATCAGCCGAGCCAGAAATGTTCAGGAAGGGTTTTTTATCAGGAGGTGTGGTTTCTGCAGCCGGAGCTTCTGCAGGTTTTACAGGTTCAGCAATGGAGGCTATTTGAGCAAAAGAGCTCAAAACAGCAAACAGGAATGTTCCTGTTGCAAAAATTTTTTGTAACATTGTAATTGATTTTAAGTATTAATAAAGGGTACGGCTTAAGAGCTTTGTCGAGAAGCTTTTTATTATGCCGTACCTTTTTTGTTTTTTCTATTGCGCAGCCACCTCTTCCTTCAATATGCCGTTCTGATGAACGAGCAAGGTACCTTGTGTATACTTTTCGTCATGCTGGGTGGCGTCCAGGCCCTCTTCTTCTTCGGCTTCAGTAACACGCAGTGGAAGTATAAAGTTGATGAATTTGAATATGCCGAAGGAAACAGCAAAACTGTATCCGGCTACAAGGGCCATGGCTTTTAATTGTGTAAGAAAAAATGCACCGCCACCATAAGCCAAACCATCATTTCCAATGGCATTTACAGCTTTTGACGCAAAAACACCGGTAAGCAGCATACCTGCCATACCACCAATACCATGGCAGGGAAATACATCCAGTGTGTCATCCAGCTTTGACTTTTGCTTGATACTCACGGCTATATTAGAAATAAGGGCTCCCACCACACCAATCAGTATGCTTTGGGGTATGCCCACAAAACCAGCACCGGGTGTAATGGCCACCAGGCCCACTACCGCACCGATACAAAAGCCCAGTACAGAGGGTTTTTTACCTTTCAGTACATCAAAAAACATCCACGAAAGGCCAGCTGCCGCTGCGGCTGTATTGGTAGTGCCAAATGCGTTTACTGCTAATGAATTGGAACCAACTGCAGAGCCGGCATTAAAGCCAAACCAGCCAAACCACAGCAGCCCTGTGCCTATCAGTACATAGGGAATATTGGCCGGTGGAATCTCTTTGTGTTCAATATGCACTTTCCTGCGTTTTAATACCAGTGCGCCGGCCAAAGCTGCACAACCCGCAGTAATATGCACAACAGTTCCACCTGCAAAATCAAGTACGCCCATTTTGGCTAAAAAGCCATTGGGATGCCAGCTCCAGTGTGCCACGGGCGCATATACCAGCAGGCAAAAAAGAACGGTAAATAATATATAAGCAGTAAAACGCACCCGTTCAGCCAGGGCACCTACTACCAGGCCGGGTGTAATCACTGCAAACATCAATTGAAAAAGAGAGAAAAGAGATAATGGAATGGTATTGGCTGCGGGCCAGGCCGGTCCGGAATTAACCCCTTTGTAAAACGCATAGGTACCGGGATTACCAATAAAACCGCCTATGGACTCACCAAAGGAAAGACTGAAACCGCAAACAACCCATAATACACCCACAATACCAGCAGCTACCACGCTCTTGATCATTGTGGAAATCACATTTTTACGGTGCACCATACCCCCGTAGAAAAATGCCAAACCGGGTGTCATTAAAAAAACCAATGCGGTAGAAACAAGTACCCAGGCAATATCGGCGGGATTATACTGTGGATCCTTTTCGCCGGGAACATAATCTGCCACGGGCTTTACAAAGGCCGCAATAATGGCAACTGCTATCAGCACCAGGAATGGGGCAATTTGCTTAAATGTTAACTTGCGCATAATTCAGTTTTAATTATTAAACATTAAAAAATATACTATATGTATTATTTTAATGCAATCTACTAAAATTATGGCTATTCGTTTGCAAAAATGTAATAGTAAAATAAATATAATATGTTTAAAATATTACTTAAAATACTGAAAAACAATGCATTAAAATACATATTATAATTAATTACACTTTATTATTTGACAAAAATTTGAAAATTTTCATCTTTTGTTTCAAGGTTGGGGTAGCCCATCAGCGCCTTATTCTGCCTTCTGCCACGTTCGGTACAAAGAAAAATTGCATGACCAGGTACTAATAAACAGAATTTTACTGTTACGGGGAAAACTAAGTTTGACAGAGCAAACTGGTAACAAAAACACACACAGCAAGTTATTACGGTAACTGTTTTTAGGGCGATAATTTTCTAACTCTTTGATTTTCAACAAAAATGATTTGTACTTCACCAGTATAAAATTTCGCAAATACTTATGCCGTACATGAAGCTTGAGGAATCTTTAAAACTTTTACCAACTAATAATACCGTCGCTACTTATTAGATAGTCCGATCATTTCTGAGCTAACCCAAAGCAGGTCGGCCAAAACGCTCCCGACGCTGCGGTCAGGATGACGGGCATCCGGTCCGGGTGTGACAAGTGCTGCCTCGTCATCATATTATACTGATTATACAAATTATATAGTCCAATCCCGGCTTCGCCTTATTGTACTATTAATTTGTTGTACCGGCATTAACCATTATCAAATTATAAAATAGCCCAAAGCTATTTTATAATTACAATTGGTATTATATGAACAATACTGACCGTAGCGCCAGTACCACAAACAGTTGGTATAATTCGTAGATGTAATTGGTATAAGAGGCGAAAAACGTTTGAGTGGTTGGAGAAAGGACAGCAAATAATCATATTTTCAGGGTAAAATCGAAAAAAAACTATTAAATTTACGGGTAAAACCGTAATAATGATAAAAAGAAGCCTTGAAGCCACTATTGCCGCAAAGCTGAAAGATAACAAAGCAATCATTTTGCTTGGCCCAAGACAAACTGGCAAAAGTACTTTGCTGCAACTGATGCAGCCTCAATTACAGCAGCCCATTGCCTGGTGGAATGGTGATGAAACAGATATAAGAAGTTTATTGGAAAAACCCAGCTCAACACAACTTAACTCCTTAATTGGCAGCAATAAAACGGTAGTAATTGATGAAGCACAGCGGATTGAAAATATCGGTATTTGTATAAAACTGATTACAGATAATATAAAAGATGTAAAAGTAATTGCCACCGGCTCATCAGCCTTTGAGCTGGCTAATAAAATAAACGAACCACTTACCGGCCGCAAATGGGAATATCATTTATACCCTTTGTCTTTTGGCGAAATGGTGGCGCATACCAGTTTGCTGGAAGAAAAAAGGTTGTTATACCATCGTTTGCTTTATGGATATTATCCTGAGATAGTAACATCGCCGGGTAATGAACAGGCTGCACTAAAACAATTAGCCAATAGTTATCTGTATAAAGACATTCTTACCTGGGAGCGGATACAAAAGCCGGATAAATTAGAAAAATTAGTGCAGGCTTTGGCATTTCAAACAGCACAGTTGATAAGCTATAATGAACTGGGGCAGCTGTGCGGTTTAAATTCCGAAACAGTTGAAAAATACATCAACCTCTTAGAAAAAGCGTTTATAGTTTTTCGCTTACCCGCTTTTAGCCGCAACCTGCGGAATGAATTGAAGAAAAGCTACAAAGTATATTTTTACGATAATGGCTTACGCAATGCGGTGATTAATCAATTTAATCCCGTAAACCTGCGCAATGATACGGGGCAGTTGTGGGAAAACTGGTTCATCAGCGAACGGATGAAATATTTGAACAATACCGGGCAATATGCTTCCCGTTTTTTTTGGCGAACACTGGCGCAGCAGGAAGTAGATTATATTGAAGATGCCAATGGAACTGTTACTGCTTTTGAATGTAAATGGAATATCAGGGCAAAAGGCGGGCTGAGCAGGGCTTTTAGTAACGCTTACCCAACAGCTGTAACTCATATTATACATCCTGAAAATGCTGATGAATTCTTGTTGTAAAAGCATTCATTAACTGAATTACGAATTGCTCCGGAATATGGGGAAATATAAAAAAGAGAATACAAATATTGAGTTGTAAAAAATAATTATCCAGTTAAATGAGGCCCTGCACTGGCTGTATAAATCATCACAACATAAACTGCTTGTCTTTACTCTCTAAAGTTGAGTACCCCATCAGCGCCTCATCCACCTTTCTGGCACATTCACGACCCTCGCTGATGGCCCATACTACTAAGGATTGGCCCCGGCGCATATCTCCTGCTGTAAATACATTGTTGATATTGGTAGCGTAGTCAGTAGCTTTTACATTGCCCCTCTCATCCAGCTCCATTTCCAGTTGCTGCAGCAGGCCCTCGTATTGGGGATGCAGAAAGCCCATGGCCAGCAGGGCCAGTTCGCAGGGTATTTCTCTCTGGCTGCCGGGCACCTCAGTAAACCTTGCCGGGCGGCCATCGCTGATGGTCCATTCCAGGTCAACAATCTGCAGTGCTTTTAAATTGCCGTTGTCATCACCAATAAACGCCTTGGTGGCTGTGGCCCATTTTCTGTCGGCACCTTCTTCGTGTGAGGAAGTTACTTTCAGCGTCATGGGATAGGATGGCCAGGGCATAAACTCATTTCGCTGTGTCGGCGGCATGGGCAGCAGTTCAAACTGGGTAACCGATGTGGCTCCCTGGCGGTTGGAAGTTCCCACACAATCGCTGCCGGTATCACCACCACCAATCACCACCACATTTTTTCCCGTGGCAGAAATATGCTGCGGATGAATATTACTTTCAATAGAAGCGCCGTCCAGAATTTCCCTACCGCTTACCCTTTTGTTCTGCTGTTTTAAAAATGGCATGGCAAAATGCACCCCGCTCAGGTCATGGCCCGGAATGTCCAGTTTACGGGGAACGGTGCTGCCGCCAGCCAGTACAATGGCATTGTATTCCCGCAGCAAATCGTTGATGCCAATGTTTACTCCCACATTCATCCTGCACTTAAAAATCACGCCTTCTTCTTCCATCAGTTGTATCCTTCTGTCAACCACCCATTTTTCCAGTTTAAAATCTGGTATGCCATACCGTAACAATCCGCCGGGGGCATCATCCCTTTCAAATACGGTTACAGTATGCCCTGCATAATTCAGTTGAGCCGCTGCTGCCAGGCCCGCAGGCCCGCTGCCCACCACGGCCACTTTTTTGCCGGTACGGCTGTTGGGTGTATGTGCTTTTACAAAGCTTTTGTCAAATGCAATTTCAATGATGTGTTTTTCAATTTCCTCAATGGCAACGGCAGGCTGGCTAATGCCCAGCACACAGGCACTCTCACAGGGAGCCGGGCAAATACGCCCCGTAAACTCCGGGAAATTATTGGTGGATACAAGAATATCATAAGCCTCCTGCCACTGCTGCCTGTACACCGCATCATTAAACTCAGGAATGATATTACCCAGCGGGCAACCATTGTGACAAAAGGGTACACCACAGTCCATGCAGCGGGCACTCTGCCTGTTCAGCTGCTCATCGCTGTAGCGGTGTACAAATTCCTTATAATCATGAATCCGCTCTTCCACCGGTCTCTTGACCGGGAGCTCTCTTTCAAATTCTAAAAACCCTGTTGTTTTGCCCATGTTATATTTTCTTTTAAA
Organism: Chitinophagales bacterium; assembly: GCA_031375675.1. Taxonomy (GTDB): domain Bacteria; phylum Bacteroidota; class Bacteroidia; order Chitinophagales; family Chitinophagaceae; genus Ferruginibacter. The sequence continues at coordinate 104,693 of JANMIG010000020.1, read as the reverse complement.
CAACGATTATTATTAATGAACAGTTAACTGTACACAGATAACAGGCCGTTCAAAGTTGGTTCGTAGATGAGGAAGCCCACTTTGAACCCTGAACTTTGAACATGCTTAACTACTTACACCACCTGCTTTACACCACCTGCTTTTGCTATCAACACTTTTTTATACTCCTTCGGAAACACTTTCACAAAATGCTGCAATTGATTCTCAAAATCATCCAGCAAAAATTTTGCTACTGTGCTTGCGGTATAGTTAAAATGTGCCGTAATCATTTCCTGCAGTTCTTTTGCATCTGCTTCATCCACAGGGTCAAGGTCCACCATTTCTTTATTGCAGTTTTCTGCAAAGTTTCCCTTTACATCGTATATGTATGCAATGCCCCCGCTCATGCCTGCTGCAAAATTGCGCCCGGTACTGCCCAGTATCACCACACGGCCGCCCGTCATGTATTCGCAGCCGTGGTCGCCTACGGTTTCCACTACCACATCGGCTCCCGAATTGCGTACCGCAAACCTTTCACCGGCTTTGCCTCTTATGTAAGCCTTGCCGGCAGTAGCGCCGTAAAAAGCCACATTGCCGATGATACTGTTTTCTTCTGCCGTAAAAGTTGCTTTTTTTGAAGGATAGATGATCAGCTTTGCACCGCTGAGTCCCTTGCCAAAATAATCGTTGGCATCGCCCTCCAGTTCCAATGTGATGCCCTGGGTATTGAATGCACCAAAACTTTGCCCTGCTGTACCGTTGAAGGTAAAATGTATCGTATCATCCGGCAAACCTGCTGCCTTATACTTTTTAGTTATTTCATTGGAAAGGATGGTACCAACAGTTCTGTCTGTATTCTTTATTTCAAAAGCTGCAGTAACTTTTCCTCCATTGCTGATAGCTGGTGCTGCTGCTTCCAGCAGTTTCCAGTCAAGCACTTCTTCCAGTCCATGATCCTGCTTTTCACTGTTGTACAAAGTAATATGTGCAGAGGATGGTTCCCTGTACAATATGGGCGACAGGTCCAGCTTACTGAATTTCCAGTGCTGTATGTTTTCCCTTACCTGCAGGTTGTCCACCTGGCCAATCATTTCATTGACTGTTCTGTAGCCCAGCGATGCCATGATTTCTCTCAGCTCCTGCACCATGAACCTGAAAAAATTCACCACATGATCCGGGTTGCCGGTAAAACGTTTGCGCAGCTCCGGGTCTTGTGTGGCCACACCAACTGGGCAGGTATTTTCATGGCACTTGCGCATCATGATACACCCTTCCACCACCAGCGCTGCGGTAGCTACGCCCCATTCCTCGGCACCCAGCAATGCGGCAATGGCAATGTCTCTTCCTGTTTTCATCTGCCCGTCGGCCTGTACCACCACACGGCTGCGCAGTTTATTTTTCACCAGTGTCTGGTGTGTTTCGGCCAGGCCAAGCTCCCAGGGCAAACCGGCATGGCGGATGGAACTTACCGGCGAAGCACCGGTGCCGCCATCATGCCCGCTGATCAATATTACATCTGCTTTTGCCTTGGCCACACCTGCTGCAATGGTACCCACACCTGCCTTGCTTACTAATTTTACATTGATCCTTGCCGCCCTGTTGGCATTTTTTAAATCAAAAATCAGTTGCGATAAATCTTCAATACTGTAAATATCATGGTGTGGTGGTGGTGATATCAACCCCACACCCGGAGTAGCATGACGAACAGAACCAATCCATTCATCCACTTTATGACCGGGCAACTGGCCGCCTTCGCCGGGCTTGGCACCCTGGGCCATTTTAATCTGCAATTCATCGGCCTCAGTAAGGTAGAGGCTGGTTACCCCAAACCTGGCACTGGCCACCTGCTTGATGGCACTGCGCATACTGTCGCCATTGGTCAGTTTTGTATAACGGCGCTCATCTTCTCCCCCCTCGCCGGTATTGCTTTTGCCGCCCAGCCTGTTCATGGCAATGGCCAGTGTGGTATGTGCTTCCCAGCTGATGGAGCCAAAGCTCATGGCACCTGTGGCAAACCTTTTGAAAATATTTTCTGCCGGTTCCACTTCATCAATGGAAATGGCGGCCCTGTTATTTTTAAACTCAAACAGGCTGCGCAGGGTACATGCTTTTTCGCTTTGGTTGTTTACCAGTGCTGAATATTTTTTAAAACTTTCATAATCATTTCTGCTGGTGGCATATTGCAGCAAGTGTATGGTTTGCGGATTAAAGAGGTGAAACTCTCCTTTTCGCTTCCACTGGTACTGTCCACCAACAGGCAGCCTGTTAACCGGTGCTTCTTTTTTGGAAAAAGCTAAGTAATGCTTTGCCAGTGCTTCCCTGGCAATTTCATCAAGGCCAATACCCTCTATGCGTGATGTGGCACCGGTAAAATACCTGTCTACCACTTCCTTATTGAGGCCCAATATTTCCATTATCTGTGCGCCCTGGTAAGATTGCAGGGTGGAGATGCCCATTTTGGAGAACACTTTCAGTAACCCATCGCAGCAGGCTTTGATATAGTTCTTGCGCAGTTCATCCCAGGTAAGATCAGTCTGCAGCACACCATTATTCTTCATGTTGCGGATTGTGGCCAATGCCAGGTAGGGATTAATGGCAGTAGCACCAAATGCCAGCAAACAGGCGCAATGGTGTACTTCCCATATGTCTCCTGCCTCAACCACAATGCCCACCTGCCCACGCAATCCTTTTTGTATGAGGTGATGATGCACTGCAGCGGTAGCCAGCAAGGTTGGTATGGATGCATGGTCACTGTCAACAGCACGGTCGGTGAGTATCAATACTTCAAAGCCGTCATTCACGGCATCCTCTGCATACCGGCAAAGGCGCTCAAGCCCGTCTTTTAATGAGCCGGGTTTTCCATCAGCCCTGAAATAAGTTTGCAGAGTTTTTGCCTGGAAGATGCCGGTATCAATGCTTCGTATTTTTTCCAGCTCGGTACTGGTAAGGATGGGTTGCTTTAAAGCCACATTATGGCAATGCATGGGCGACTCTACCAGCAGGTTGCCGATATTGCCCACAAAAATGGAAAGGCTCATCACCATTTTTTCCCTGATGGGGTCGATAGGTGGATTGGTAACCTGTGCAAACAATTGCTTGAAATAACTGCTGAGGTGCTGCGGCTGGTCGCTCAGTACAGCCAATGGCGTATCTGTACCCATGGAGCCAAGCGGCTCTTTGGCATCCAATGCCATGGGCTTGATGATGGTATCAATATCTTCGGTACTGTAGCCAAATGCTTTATGATATTTTAACACTGAAGCATCCGAAAGGTGGGTGAAAGAAACCCTCGGCTCTTCCAGCTCCTCCAGCCTGATTTTGTATTTATTCAACCAGTCGCCATAAGGTTTTTGTGAGCATACGGTCTGTTTCACTTCATCATCACCAATAATTCTCCCCTGTTCCATATCCACCACAAACATTTTGCCCGGCTGTAGTCTTCCTTTTTCTTTTACCATTGCCGGGTCAACAGGTACTACGCCCGTTTCTGATGCCATAATCACACGGTCATCATGCGTTACACAGTACCTTGAAGGCCGCAGGCCATTTCTGTCAAGGGTAGCACCAATAATCTTTCCGTCTGTAAACGAAATAGAGGCTGGTCCGTCCCAGGGCTCCAGCATGGATGCGTGAAATTCATAAAAAGCTCTTTTCACCGGATCCATCTGTTCATTACCCGACCATGCCTCGGGTATCAGCATCATCATTACATGCGGCAGGCTGCGGCCCGTGAGCGACAGCAGTTCTATCACATTATCAAGGCAGGCAGAATCTGATTGTACCCCGCTGATGGTGGGCAGCAGCATATCCATTTCTGCTTTGGAAAAGTACGGGGTGGTAAAACCATATTCACCTGTTTTAAACCAGTTTACATTACCCTGGAGTGTATTGATTTCGCCATTGTGTGCAATAAAGCGAAAGGGTTGTGCCAGTTTCCAGGAAGGAAATGTATTGGTGGCAAAGCGGGAATGTACCAGGCCAAATGCACTCACTAATTTTTTATTGGTAAGATCGCTAAAATAATGCCTTACCTGCTTGCTGGTAAGCTGGCCCTTATATACGATGGTTTTGTGTGAAAGGGAAGCAATGTAAAACCCGATGGCATCTTCTGCTACCTTTTTACTGATATTGTGTGCTGCATAATTGCGGAGGATGAACAGATTGCGTTCAAAGTCATCTGCATGACTGATATGATCGGGGCAGGCAACAAAAACCTGTTCCATTTCCGGCTCAACGCTTAATGCAGTTGCGCCAATACCATCCGGGTTAACGGGCACTTTGCGGTACACAAGTACTTCCAGCCCCAGTTCGGCTGCAGCTTCGTTAAATATCTTTCTGCATTCCTCCCTTAAGCGTACCTGTTTGGGAAAGAAGATAACACCAACACCGTACCTGCCAAAAGCCGGTAATTGCACTCCAAGTCCTTTGCATACATCCAGAAAGAATTCATGCGGTATCTGTATCATGATGCCTGCACCGTCACCAGAATTGCTTTCGCAGCCGCAGGCACCCCGGTGCTCCATGTTTTCGAGCAGCGTTAGGGCGTCACTGATATGCTGGTGCGATTTTGCTCCTTTGATATGTGCAACAAAACCGATACCACAAGCATCATGCTCATAAGCAGGATTGTACAAACCCTGTGCTGCTTCTTTCCGGGCAGGAAATTGCGGAGAATCATTTATCTGCATACGCTTTTGAATTGTATTGTTAAGTTTTAGGGTGCATGTCAAATTGTCGCTGGTGGGTGAGGACACCCACCAGGGCAGTGAGCCGTGGGCGGTGTCTCCACCGCCCACAACAATAAAGCAACAATTTGAAATGCACCCGGCTTCCGGGTTATACCAGGTACCCGAATGCATTGTCATCTTTTTTAAGTTCTGTATAATTGATATGATATCTGTTCATCTTTACCACCAGGGCGTCATAATCTTCCTTCTTTTTTAATTCAATGCCAACAAGTGCCGGACCGGTTTCCTTGTTGTGCTTTTGCATGTATTCAAACCTGGTAATATCATCATCATCACCCAGTACATGGTTTACAAATTCTTTTAAAGCGCCCGGCCGCTGGGCAAAGCGGATCAGAAAATAATGCTTAAGCCCCTCATACTGCAGGCTGCGTTCCTTTATTTCCTGCATGCGGTCAATATCATTATTACCACCACTCACTATGCAAACCACATTTTTCCCTTTTATCACATCTGCGTAATCCTCCAATGCGGCTATGGCAAGCACACCTGCCGGTTCTGCAACAATAGCATCTTCATTGTACAGTTTTAAAATGGCAGTACATGCCCTTCCTTCCGGCACCAGGTGCATATCGTCCAGCACATCCCTGCATATTGGGAAAGTAATGTCGCCCACTCTTTTTACAGCGGCCCCATCCACAAAGCGTTCAATATTATCCAGGGTTACAGGATGTCCCGCTTTTAATGCTTCATACATTGATGGGGCTCCTTCCGGTTCCACACCAATTATTTTTGTTGCCGGTGAGCAGGTTTTAAAATACAAACCTGTACCTGCTGAGAGGCCGCCGCCGCCAACCGGCATAAACAAATAATCAATATCAGGTTGTTCATCCAGAATTTCAACGCCTACAGTTCCCTGCCCTTCAATAATCCGTATATCATCAAACGGGGGAATGAATGTCATTTGATGCTGCAGCGTATATTGCTTTGCCGCTTCGGCACAATCATCAAATGTGTCACCTGCCAGCCGTATTTCTATACTGTCGCCACCAAACATTTTTGTCTGCTGAATTTTTTGATTGGGCGTTATCACCGGCATAAATACCATACCCTGTATCTTCAGTTTTTTACAACTGTACGCAAAGCCCTGTGCATGGTTGCCTGCACTGGCACATACTACGCCTTTCTGCATCTGCTCCTGCGAAAGGCTGCACATCATATTGTAAGCACCCCGCAGTTTGTAGCTGCGCACCACCTGCAGGTCTTCTCTTTTCAGGAAGACATTGCAGCCATACTTAAGCGACAGACCCTGGTTAAAACTAAGCGGTGTTTTTGTAACCACCTGTTTTAACCGAAGGGCTGCTGCTTTAAAATCAGGAATAGCGTTTACCGCCGTTGCCTGACTGAATGTGTTTGTATTGAGTGATTGGTTTTCCATTATTTTTTTTCTGCTGCTTCCAGTTCAGCTGCTTCCTCTACCGCCGGTTGATTTTCGGGCCTCAGCGAACGTACTGTTTTACCTGCCTGCCACATTTCGCTCTCCCGCAGTTCTTTCAATTCCACTTCCAGCTTCTCCCTGTAATCGGGTTGAGAGTTAAGGTCGATAGATCGCTGAGACTCTTTGCCGGAGGCCACACTTTCGTATAGTTCCTTAAATACAGGAGCGGTGGCATCCCTGAATTTTTTCCACCAGTCTAATGCACCACGCTGGGCTGTAGTACTGCAGTTGGCATACATCCAGTCCATACCATTCTCGGCCACTAGCGGCATCAGCGACTGCGTTAACTCTTCCACTGTTTCATTAAATGCCTCAGAGGGTGAATGCCCCTTGTCACGCAGCACCTGGTACTGCGCCGCAAAAATTCCCTGGATGGCACCCATCAATGTGCCTCTTTCGCCAGTCAAATCGCTGTATACTTCTTTTTTAAAATCGGTTTCAAACAGGTAACCACTACCCACTGCAATCCCAAGCGCTATTACTCTTTCGAAAGCCCTGCCCGTGGCATCCTGAAAAATGGCATAACTGCTGTTGAGCCCACGCCCCTGTAAAAACATCCTGCGCAGGGAAGTGCCGCTACCCTTTGGTGCTACCAGAAACACATCCACATCTTTGGGAGGAACAATACCCGTTTGCTCATTGAATGTAATTCCGAACCCATGAGAAAAATACAGCGCCTTGCCGGGAGTTAAATGTTTTTGCACTGTTGGCCAAAGGGCAATCTGGGCAGCATCGCTCAGCAGGTAGCATATGATGGTTCCCCTTTCGAGGGCTTCTTCAATTTCAAACAATGTTTCACCGGGTACAAATCCGTCACGGATCGCTTTGTCCCATGTTTTGGAGTTTTTACGCTGGCCCACAATTACGTTGATGCCATTATCTTTTTGATTAAGTGCCTGTCCCGGGCCTTGAACGCCGTACCCGATTACCGCTACGGTTTCATTTTTCAATACTTCTCTTGCTTTGTCAAGCGGAAATTCTTCCCGAGTTACTACATTTTCTACTGACCCTCCAAAATTTAATTGTGCCATTTTATTGTTTTATATTAGATGATATTGTTTGTTTATACATTCCGTTCGGTGGGGATACCGACCAAGGCGGCTAAGTTGACCCTCTAAAATTTAACTGTGCCATTTTATTGTTTTTATTTTACTGATATTGTTTTGCTCTTTCCGTTCGGTGAGGACACCGACCGGGGCTGCGAGGGGACACCGACCAGAGCGGCTGTTACTACATTTTCTACTGACCCTCCAAAATTTAGTTGTGCCATTGCATTGTTTTTATTTTTACTGATATTGCTTGTTAATAAATTCCGTTCGGTGCAGACACCGACCAGGGCAGTGAAATGATATTGTTTTGTCCATTCCGTTCGGTGGGGACACCAACCAGAGTTACCTGTACTACATGCTGAAAACTTTTTCATTTTCTCCCAGGTATTCATTTTCAATAACTTCCTCGCCGGGCGCATGCTGTTCAAATTCTTTCAGCCTTTCATGAAAACCTTCACTTGCTTTGATGATGGCCACCCTCGCACTGCGTACAAATTCAATCAGGCCGTAGGGACTCAGCACTTCCACCAGCTTATCCGTTTCCTCACGGTGACCGGTAGCTTCAAAAACGGTGTAGTCCTTGCGTATTACCACAGCCCTTGCACCAAACTCTCTCAGCAACCTTTCTACTTTTACTTTTTCGGCAATGGCATCCGTACTTACCTTATACAGTGCCAGCTCCTGCCACACAATTTCATCCTCGGTATTGAAATACGCTTTAAGCACATCCACCTGTTTTTCTATCTGGCTGCAAAGCTTGCGCAGCACCTCCTCTGTTTCATTGATAACAATGGTAAACCGGTGCACACTCTCCACTTCCGTAGGTGATGTGTTCAGGCTTACGATATTGATTTTGCGCTTTGAAAAAATGATGGCGATGCGGTTAAGCAAACCCACCTGGTTTTCTGTATATACTGTTATGGTAAATTCTTTCTTTGTCATACTGTTTTTCTTTTAACGTAACCTGATCTCTGAAACACTGCAACCCTGCGGCACCATAGGAAATACATTGTTTTCCCTGCCTACCATAATCTCCATTAAATACGGCCCCTCATACTCCAGCATATTGTTTAAGCTGTCTTTTAAAACTGCCCGGTCGTTTACCCTGCGGCCTTCAATACCATACCCCTCTGCCACTTTAACAAAATCTGGGCTTTGTATATCGGTAAATGAATACCTGCGCTGGTGAAACAGCTCCTGCCACTGCCGCACCATCCCTAAAAACCGGTTATTAAGGATGATGATTTTTACATTGATGCCGGTTTGCATGATGGTACCCAGCTCCTGGATGGTCATTTGAATACCGCCGTCGCCAATAATGGCAATTACCGGCCGCTGCGGTGCGCCAAACTTTGCACCGATTGCCGCTGGCAATGCAAAGCCCATGGTGCCCAGGCCGCCACTGGTGATATTGCTTTTGCTTTTGTTGAATTGTGCATAGCGGCAGGTAACCATCTGATGCTGACCTACATCGGTAACAATAATGGCATCACCGCCGGTGAGTTCATTCAGGTTTTTGATTACTTCACCCATTGTCAGTTCGCCTGATACCGGGTTTAAATCGCTGTGAATGACAGCTGCTGTTTCTTCGGCTGTATGTGCATGAAATTTTTCCAGCCAGGCAGCATGTGTTTTTGCTTCAATCAATTCTGTAAGCATGGGCAATGTTGTTTTACAATCTCCCCAAACGCCTACTGTTGTCTTTACATTCTTGTCAATCTCTGCCGGATCAATATCCAGGTGTATGATTTTTGCCTGCTTTGCATATTTATCCAGGCGGCCTGTTACCCTGTCATCAAACCGCATACCCACAGCAATCAGCACATCACATTCGTTGGTTAGTACATTGGGCCCGTAATTGCCATGCATTCCCAGCATACCCACGTTTAATTGATGATCGGTAGGTAAAGCACTCAATCCCAACAATGTCCATGCCGCCGGCAGGCCTCCTTTTTCAATAAAACTTTTAAATTCGGCTTCGGCTTTTCCAAGTATAACACCCTGACCAAAGAGCACAAACGGCTTTTTTGCTTCATTGATCAATTTTGCAGCTTCCTCCACATACTGCCTGCGCACAATGGGCGATGGCCGGTAACTGCGGATATACGTACATTTTTTGTACCCTTCGTATGCAAAGGTTTGTAATTGTGCATTCTTGGTAATATCCACCAATACCGGGCCGGGCCGACCGCTACCTGCTATATAAAATGCCTTGGCCAGTACAGCCGGAATTTCTGCAGCATCTGTTACCTGGCAGTTCCATTTGGTAACGGGTGTGGTGATATTGATCACATCTGTTTCCTGGAAGGCATCGGTGCCCAGCAGGTGTGCATATACCTGGCCGGTGATACATACAAGCGGTGTGCTGTCAATCATTGCATCTGCAAGGCCGGTAACCAGGTTGGTGGCACCGGGCCCGCTGGTGGCAAATACCACGCCCACGCTGCCTGAAGCCCTTGCAAAGCCCTGTGCTGCATGTATGCCGCCCTGCTCATGACGCACAAGAATATGCTCCAGTTTATCGCTGTAATCGTATAACGCATCGTACACAGGCATAATGGCCCCACCGGGATACCCGAAGATGACCGATACATTTTCAGCAATCAATCCTTCCAGCAAAGCCACCGATCCGGTCACTTCTTTTTTTTCAACTACCGGCACATTAATACTCAGTTCTACCTTTTCTGCTGTTACTGTTTCCTGCAGCGCTTCCATACACTTTATTTTAAATTAACAAATCACATACTATTCAATATCGTTGACTTTATTTTTTCCTGCTATCCAGATCTATAACCCCTTCGGGATTAGCCATTTTCTTAACTCAACTGCATTGATTTACTGCTCACCATCTGTTACACAACCCTCAGCAGCATTGCTCACACATTTGGCATATTTGTACAAAACCCCCTTACTCACTTTTAATGCCGGCTGCACCCAATTTTTCTTACGTTCCGCAATTACTTCATCGCTTACCCTGAGCGTTATTTTTTTTGATGCCACATCAATTTCTATCATATCATCATTTTCAACAAAGGCAATCAGGCCTCCGTCAAAAGCCTCCGGGGTGATATGCCCCACCACAAAACCATGTGTACCACCGCTGAACCTGCCATCGGTTATCAATGCCACATCCTTACCCAACCCGGCACCAATAATGGCCGATGTGGGTTTGAGCATTTCTGGCATACCTGGCGCTCCCCTTGGCCCTTCATTTTTTATTACCACTACATCACCCGCTTTTACAAGGCCGCTTTGAATGCCTGCAATTAGTTTTTGTTCTCCGTCAAACACCCTTGCAGGGCCGGTAAAGCTTTCTCCTTCCTTACCGCTGATTTTTGCCACACTTCCCTTAGCGGCCAGGTTACCGTAGAGTATCTGCAGGTGACCTGTTGCTTTTATGGGGTTTTCAACCGGGCGGATAATTTGCTGCGCAACAAAGTCAAGATCTGGCACATTGGCCAGGTTTTCAGCAACAGTCTTTCCGGTTACGGTCAGGCAATCGCCATGAAGCAGCCCTTTGCTGAACAGGTATTTCATTACAGCAGGTACACCGCCATACTGGTGCAGGTCTTGCATCAGGTATTTTCCGCTTGGCTTAAAATCGGCCAGCACGGGTATTTTATCGCTGATGGTTTGAAAATCATCCTGCGATAGTGGCACGTTTACACTTTTTGCCATGGCAATCAAATGCAGTACTGCATTGGTGCTGCCACCAAGTATCATAATGATGGTAATGGCATTTTCAAAAGCCTTCCTTGTCATTATATCAGAGGGCTTAATATCTTTTTCCAGCAGCAGCCGTATGGCCTTCCCTGCATCTTCACATTCTTTTTTCTTGTCATCGCTCAAAGCAGGGTTGGAGGAAGAAAAAGGCAGGCTCATGCCCAATGCCTCAATAGCGCTGGCCATGGTATTGGCGGTGTACATGCCCCCGCAGGCACCTGCACCAGGACAGGAATGCCTGATAATTTCCTTAAAATCGTTTTCATCCAGCTGTCCTGCAATTTTTTTACCCAATGCCTCAAAAGCGGATATGATATTCAGGTCTTCCCCTTTGTAATGACCGGGGGCAATGGTGCCGCCATATACCATGATAGCAGGGCGGTTCAGCCTGCCCATGGCCATAATGCTGCCCGGCATATTTTTATCACAGCCCGGCACGGCAATCAATCCATCATAATAAAATCCGCCCATTACCGCTTCAATGGAATCGGCAATGATATCCCGGCTCACTAAACTGTAGCGCATACCATCCGTACCGTTGCTGATACCATCACTGATGCCAATGGTGTTGAATATCAACCCAACCAGATCATTTTCCCATACGCTCTTTTTAATTTCCTGTGCCAGTTCATTCAGGTGCATGTTGCAGGTATTGCCATCATATCCCATACTGCAGATGCCTACCTGCGCTTTTGCCAGGTCCTTATCTGTAAGCCCGATGCCATACAGCATGGCCTGTGCCGCAGGCTGTGTTTCATCCTGTGTAATTGTTCTTGAATATTTATTGATTGCTTCCATTTTTATTTTTTATACCAATACATTTTCCGCACTGTTAACTTTTACCGGCAACCTTTTGGTGAGCCTGCTGTATGCCTGCTGTACCCTGCTGCTTTGTGATTGCTCCCAGGGTTGTACAAATGGGATATTGTCCAATGAATCCAGCTGAACAATTTCTGCAGCAGTACCGCAGTAAAAAGCAGCATCTGCTCCGTGCATTTCCTGCGGGGTAAATAATTTTTCCGTAACAGGAATATCCAGCTCCCGGCATATTTCCATCACCGTAGCCCTGGTAATGCCCGGCAGGATATTACCTTTTGAGGGTGTAAACAAATGGCCGTCTTTTTCAAAAAATATATTGGCCCCAGGCCCTTCAGCTACAAAGCCATTCATATCCAGCAGCAATGCTTCATCAAAGCCTTTGTCCTTGGCTTCCTGGCAGGCAAGGATAGAGTTTACATAATGTCCGCTCACCTTTGCTTCTATGTGAAATGCACCGGGGTTCGGCCTTTGCCAGGAGGAAGTCATCAATCGCATTTTATTGGCCAGGTAGCCGTTTGTCCACTCCCAGGCCGTAATGGCTAAAAAGGTTTCCCTGCCTTTTGAAAGGGCCATATTGGGTGAGCAGAATACAACCGGGCGGATATAGGCATCAGAGAAATTATTCCTTTCCAGCACCTCATAGGTAAGCTTTGTCAGTTCCTCTGTACTGGTATCAAAGGGCATCTGCATTACCTGTGACGAATGCCGCAGCCGGTCGTAGTGTTCTTTGGCTTTAAATATTTTTGTGCCATTATCGGTTTGGTACGATTTTATTCCTTCAAACACAGCATAGCCATAGTGCAGGCTCTGGCTGTACAGGTCCATTTTTGCATCGGCAGCTTTTACAAATGCCCCGTTGAAATAAATGATCGTTTCTTCGTTGTAATACATACTATGTTATCTTTTTTGTTCATTAAAGGCATAAAAAAACCCGCCTCGTTGGAGGCGGGTCGTGTATCTTTTTTTAAGATTATACAGTGACTTTACCTCCATGCAGTGCAGGAATAATAATGACAATCACCACAATAATATTTGTGATAAGAGAAATGACATTATGTATCTGTTGCTTGCGCATGAAGGCTTACTTATTTAATCAAATATACGACCGCCTTGTTAATAAACAAAGAACTTTTTTTAATATTTACAGCAAAGGCAATCGTTCTTAACATGTTCCGCTCACTTATCCAGCACCTCTTTTATATGATGGTTGATTTTCTCAACTCTATATTTTCCTGTTTTACTGAACCGGGAATTTTTCCGCTTACGTAATCACTGATCAGTTCCCCTACGGTTGACGTAAAGTAAAAGTTCATCGGGTCAATGTCTTTTGTAACAAACGAATTGCCCAGTGTCCAGTTTACTGCTTCCCTTACCAGTGTTGCTTCTTCTGTAAGGCCAAAATAATCCAGCATCATTGCGGCAGAAAGGATGGAGCCAAGCGGGTTGGCAATATCCTTACCGGCAGCCTGTGGGTATGAACCGTGAATGGGCTCAAACAGTGCTGTTTTACTGCCGATGGAGGCAGAAGGCAGCAGGCCCAGCGATCCGCTGATCACACTTGCTTCATCACTCAGTATATCACCAAACATATTTTCGGTAAGCAGCACATCAAACTGTTTGGGGTTGAGGATGATTTGCATAGCCGCATTGTCCACAAATAAAAAATCAACTGCCACATCGCTGTATTCTCCTGCAATCTCCTGTACTACCTTTCTCCAAAGCCTTGATGTTTCCAGCACATTCGCCTTATCAACCAGGGTCAGTTTTTTTCTGCGCTGCTGTGCTGCCCTGAATGCCTGGTGAGCAATACGCTCAATTTCCGCCCTGGTATAAGTACAGTCATCCGATGCACTTGTGCCATCCTCACTGGTGGTTTTATTACCAAAATATATTCCCCCGGTCAATTCCCTAAAGATGATAAAATCAACACCGGTGATATTTTTTGTTTTTAACGGAGATAAATGGTGCAGCGAAGGATATGTGGTGATGGGCCTGATATTGGCATACAGTTGCAATGCCTTGCGCAAACCCAGCAAACCCTGCTCGGGTCTCACTTTAGCAGTGGGATCATTGTCATATTTCGGATGGCCGATTGCACCAAATAAAACAGCATCGGTTTCCATACAGGAGTCAATTGTCTGTGCCGGTAAAGGTGATCCTGTTTTGTCAATGGCATCTGCACCCATCAAGCAGTACGAGTAATTAAATTCATGGCCGTATAAGGCTGCTACCGCATCCAGCACCCTTACGGCCTGCTGAGTTACTTCCGGCCCTATGCCATCGCCCGGTATTACTGTTATGTTTTTTTTCATGTGTTTATTTTGTTTTTTCGACTGAAATTTGCGGAAACAATTTTGCAGCATCAGCTGCTTGTTCCGCTCATTCTATTTTAGTATATTGAACTGAATTTTCTTACGCTTTGTTTTTTTGTGTGCCTGAAGGCTATGAGGTTATTTTCTGAATCAAACTCAAGGTGGTCATGATGGCCACCGGTTACACCATCACTTTTTTTTTCAAATGCCTTTATCTCATCCATGCTGTTTAGCAGGTAGTCAATATCATCAAAACCATTAATGAGGCAGGTTTTTTTATAGCCGGATATATCAAATCCCTCTTCTATGATTATATCTCCCGATGGTGCTGCCAATTTAATCAATTGCTGCTCCAGGTCAACAATCAGCAATGTATCATTGGTTTTTTCAGAAGCCTCAAATGCTTTTGCCAAAAATGCATCACTTACGGTTACGGGAAGCAGGTTGTTGTTGAGTGCGTTGTTCTTAAAAATATCTGCAAAAAAACTGCTCACCACCACCCGGAATCCATAATCGGCAATGGCCCATGCCGCATGTTCCCTGCTGGATCCGCAGCCAAAGTTTTTGCCTGCCACCAGTATGCTGCCTTTGTACTGCGGTTGATTCAGAACAAAATCTGCACGGGGTTTTGTATCATCATCATTTTCGTACCGCCAGTCACGAAAAAGGTTTTTGTCAAACCCTTCCCTTGTAGTGGCTTTTAAAAACCTTGCAGGAATAATCTGGTCAGTATCCACATTCTCCCTGTTTAGCGGAACAAAGGTGGATGTGAGTACACCCCCAAATCCTTTACTGTTGTTCATTTCACTCATCTTTATCTCTTTTTATTCTTTTAGTTTTCCATCAGCTCCCTGATGTCGGTTACCACACCGGCAATGGCTGCTGCCGCGGCGGTTAAAGGGCTGGCCAGCAATGTTCTGGCGCCTGCGCCCTGCCTGCCTTCAAAATTCCTGTTGCTGGTACTGATGCAGTATTTGCCTGCCGGTATCTTATCTTCATTCATGCCCAGGCAGGCACTGCAGCCGGGCTGGCGCAATACAAAACCTGCTTCTTCAAATATCTTATCAATCCCTTCCTCAATGGCCTGCTGCTCTACCAGCCTGCTGCCGGGCACTATCCATACTTCCACACCCTCAGCCTTCTTTTTACCTTTTACAAAACCAGCTACTTCCCTCAGGTCTTCAATGCGGCTGTTGGTGCAGCTTCCTATAAAAACGTAATCTATTTTTTGTCCCTTGATGGCAGCACCCGGTTGCACGCCCATATACTGCATGGCTTTTGCAAAAGATGCTTTTTCATTTTCATTCAATGCCGTATCCTGCGGTATGCTGCTGTTAACCGGTATCCCCATACCGGGATTGGTGCCATAAGTAATCATTGGCTCAATGGCCGATGCATCAATAGCTATTTCTTTGTCAAATACCGCATTGTCATCAGTATGCAGGGTTTCCCAGTATTGCAGTGCCCTTACCCAGTCCTCACCATGCGGTGCAAAAGGCTTGTTGTGCAGGTATTTATAAGTTGTTTCATCCGGCGCAATCAATCCGCACCTTGCACCCATTTCAATGCTCATGTTGCAAATGGTCATTCTTGCTTCCATGGACAATGCGCTGATGGCTTCGCCGGCATATTCCACCGCATATCCTGTGGCGCCGCTGGCCGAAATTTTTGCAATGATGTACAGGATAATGTCTTTTGCACCAACACCTTTTTGCAAAGTGCCGGTTACATTGATGCGCATCAGTTTTGGTTTTGTCTGCAATACACATTGTGAGGCAAAAACCATTTCTACTTCACTAGTACCGATGCCAAAAGCAATAGCGCCAAAAGCACCGTGTGTACTGGTATGGCTGTCGCCGCATACAATCGTCATGCCCGGTTGTGTAATGCCCAGTTCGGGGCCAATTACATGCACTATGCCCTGGTAGGGATGGCCAAGGCCATACAGTTCAATATCATGTGCAGCACAGTTTTTTATCAGCGCTTCCACCTGCAGGCGTGACAGTTCTTCTTTAATAGGCAGGTGCTGGTTGAGTGTGGGTACATTGTGGTCGGCAGTAGCCACCGTTTGCTTTGGGCGAAAAACCTTCAGCCCTCTTTTTTCAATACCTGCAAATGCCTGCGGGCTGGTTACTTCATGTATAAAATGTTTATCAATATACAGTACGGTTGGTCCGTCTGCTGTTTCCTTAACAGCATGGGCAGCCCATATTTTTTCAAACAGGGTAAGCCCTGGTTTTCCGGTTGATAAAATATTATTCTGTATTCCTGTTGTCATCAGTTTAAAATCATTTTAAAAAAATTGTCCTTTCATCAGTTTGAAATGGGCCGGGAAAAAAGCGTGACATTAACTGCCACGCTTACTAAAACTACGGCCATGAGAAAATCATCAATTCGCTACTACCGCTGCCTGGTATTGCCCGGCAAGTATCTTTAAATCTTCGTCATTTACTTCTTTTTTGCTGTCGGCTACTTTTACAAATTCGTTATACAGTACATCCACATCATTCCGGTCAAATTCATAGCCCAGCTTTTGAAAACGGAATGCCAGTGCACTGCGGCCGCTCCTTGCTGTAAGTACAATTTTCGAACTGTCGGCACCCACTTCCTCCGGGTTGATGATTTCGTACGTAAGCGAATCTTTCAAAAATCCATCCTGGTGTATACCCGATGAGTGAGAGAATGCATTGCTGCCCACAATGGCCTTGTTGGGTTGCACCGGCATACGCATGGTATCGCTTACCCTGCGGCTCAGCGGGTTGAGCTGTTTGGCATCAACACCGGTAAAAAAGCCGAGGTAACTGTGCTGTTTGATAATCATCACCACTTCTTCCAGCGAAGTGTTACCGGCCCTTTCGCCCAGGCCGTTGATGGTACATTCTATTTGCCTGGCACCATTGATAACCCCTGAAATGGAATTGGCCGTAGCCAGGCCAAGATCATTATGGCAATGGCAGGAAATGATTGCCTTGTCGATATTAGTGACATTATTTACCAGCCATGCAATCTTTTCGCCATATTGCTGTGGCAGGCAGTAGCCCGTGGTATCCGGGATGTTTACCGTGGTGGCACCCGCTTTTATCACCGCTTCAATTACCCGGGCAAGGTAGTCGTTATCAGTGCGGCCTGCATCTTCAGCATAAAACTCCACATCATCCGAATAATTCCTGGCCCAGTTTACCGCCTGTACTGCTCTTTGCAGTATTTCATCCCTTGTGGCATTAAATTTAGCCTTTATGTGCAGGTCAGATGTGCCAATGCCTGTGTGTATACGGGGGCGTTTGGCATAACGCAGCGCCTGCCCGGCGGCTTCAATATCTTTTTGTACCGCACGGCTGAGGCCGCAAACGGTTGCTTCCTTTATAATTTTAGAAATCTCTTCCACAGATGCAAAATCTCCCGGTGAGGATACCGGAAAACCTGCTTCAATGATATCCACACCAAGCGCTTCTAACTGAAGTGCCAGCTCTACTTTTTCAGCAGTCACCAATTTACAGCCCGGAACCTGCTCGCCATCCCGCAGCGTTGTATCAAATATGTATATCTTGTCTGAAGCCATGTCCGGAGTATTATAATTTTATTAAAAGAACAGCCAGTTGCCTATTTTTGTAATGCCTTTCAGCATCAGCATTGATGTAAGCCCTGCAGATAAAAGTATTGCTGTTCTGCAGCCGTAAAAAATCAAACTAAGCATCAACTTACAGCGCTTAAAATGGCTGAAGCAGCCTGAAAGTGAATACAGTAAAGGATTTTAAATATTATAAATACGATGCCTAACCGCACAACGGATAATCTTTTTCAACTGGTAAAGTCGCTTAAAAAGTCAGAAAAGCGGAACTTTAAGCTGTACATTACCCGCAATTCTTCCAGTGAAGACTTAAAGATTGTTCAGCTTTTTGATGCCCTCGACAAAATGGGGGTATACGATGAGGCGGTTCTGCTGGCTAAGAATCCGGAGATAAAAAAGCAGCAACTGTCTAACTTAAAGGCACACCTGTATAAAGAAGTTTTATCCAGCCTGCGGCTGATTAAGGATGATAATATTGATATGCAGCTGCATGAACAGATGGATCATGCCCGTATCCTGTACAATAAGGGGCTGTACCATCAAAGCCTTAAAGTGCTGGATAAAATGAAGGAGCAGGCACGCAGCTACAACCAGTTTACCTACCTGCAGCAGGTGCTTTTTTTTGAAAAGAAAATTGAAACCCTTTTTATTACCCGCAGTATGCAGGACCGTGCAGCCATGCTGGCGGCCGAGGCTGATGCGGTGAGCAGCCAGTTGGCGCTGGTAAATACACTCTCCAACCTTGCGCTGCAGTTGTACAGTTGGTACATAAAAAACGGCCATGCCCGCAACAATGCCGACCAGGTAGCCATTAATGGGTATATCGAACAGAACTTACCCGCCCATGCTGCCGAAGCTACCGGGTTTTACGAGCGCCTCTATCTTTACCAGTGCTGGTGCTGGAATGCATTTATACGCCTTGATTTTTTGCAGTATTACCGCTATACTCAAAAATGGGCCAATCTCTTTTTTGAACAGCCAAAAATGCAGGAGGCTGAAACCGGGCATTTCATCAAGGGCATGCACAATTTGATGGGTGCACATTTTGACCTGGGGAATGTTGCCGGGCTGGAAAAAACCATCGGCCAGTTTGAGGAGTTTGCTCAAACCAGTATTGTGCAGGATAATGACAACAACAGGATACAGGTATTTGTGTACCTTTTTACGGCAAGGATCAACCTGCATTTTTTAAAGGGCAGTTTTAATGAGGGGCTGCTGCTGGTACCCGAAATTGAGGCCAAGCTGGAGGAATATGAATTGTACTTAGACAGACACCGGGTGCTTGTATTTTACTACAAAATCGCCTGCCTGTATTTTGGCAGCGGCGATAACGACAAAGCCATTGATTACCTCAACAAGATCATTAACCTTAAAGTTGACCTGCGTACCGACCTGCAGTGCTATGCCCGCCTGCTGCACCTGATAGCGCATTATGAGCTGGGTAATTTTGAGCTGCTGGAATACCTTACAAAATCTGTTTACCGCTTTATGTCGGGTATGCAAAGCCTTAGCCAGGTGGAAGAGGAAGTATTTAAATTTTTACGCAGTTCGCTGCGCACAAAGCCGGGGCAACTGCGGCAGGAGTTTGAGAAATTGTCAGAAAGGCTCAAGCAATATGAGCGCAACCGCTTTGAAACCCGTGCATTTGTATATTTAGATATCATCTCCTGGCTGGAAAGCAAGCTGCGTGAAGTGCCGGTGCAGGAAGTGATACGGCAGCGGTACTTGGGGAGGAAGGGGAAGTGATGGGTGGATTATGAAAGCGTTATTGTATTTTCTATAAGTCCGCTTTTGAGTTCCCTTTTAAATTGGGTGGTCATTTTGTAATGCGGCTAAAGATGCCGGTAATTTTCCTGGTTGGTTTAAACGTGCCGGTGTAGATCAGCGTTATTTTATCAAAACTGGCGGTTTTATCCCTGCCGATATAACAAACTTCTTTTTTATCCTTGCTGTGAAACAAGGGAATGCCTGACATTACATCAATTTTACTGTCGTCCATAACGGAACTGCCAAGCAAAACCCATTCGTTTGGGTACAGTGCTTTAATGTCTTCGATATTTATTACCTGACCCATTTTATGGTTTGTTTTCAGTGCAAATTTACGGTTTTTATTCGTGATGGTCAAGTTGTGCGTATTTTAACAGTCCTGCCGGAGGCTGCATAACGTGGGTATGTGCGCTGGCATGAGACCCAGGCGTTGTAAAGAGGCATACACTTATAACAGGTAAAAGTGCAAAAGTATATGGAGTAAACATCAGCCTGCTTATAACGTACCGCCATAGCAAATTAAGGTGTTTGGTTACCGCAAAACTAAGCAACTTTTATACGCCTGGGTCTCACTGGCCTGTGCTCATCGCCCGGCAGTGAAGACACCGGAGGAACACCAAGTCCCAGTATACCGTCGCAAGCCTTATTGCCGCAAATAGTACTATTGTGTATATTTGGCAACAGATTTTTTTCACAAATTGATGGCACGCACTATTATTAGAAACGACAGTGATTAATTTTAAACTAAGAGAATTAAACAAAATATTACCTGTTGGACAAGAACCCAATTTAACTTTAAGTTGGTTTTGGCTTACCGACGGTGACTTGTGGCTAAAATTTGGCGACCAAACTATTTATGAATATTCAACAGAAGCTATTAATTATTGGGGGAATAAACCTACTCCTTATAACGATTATCCATTAGTTAGGTTTATCGAAGACTTCACGGAACTTTTTGAAAAACTAAGAGAGATAATTCCAGAAGAATTTTACGACTTGACAAAAGATTTAAAAACATTTGAATCTGATGCCAAAAAATGGCTTGAAATATATGATACAGATGAAGATAGTCACAGCGATTTTTATTTTGAAGAATACGACAAACTTATTTCGTGGAAATACCAAAGAACGTTTGACTCTGCACACTTGATTGGCGGACCAAACTTGTCATTCTTCAGAAGAAACGATAAAGTCAGAATTGTTTGGGACACAGAATTTGTTTTAGAAAATGGCATTATTTTGTGGACAGCGAAGGATGGTAGTTTCGAAATGGACTATTCTGACTTTAAAGATAAAATAAAAGCATTTGGTCATTCTTTCTTTTGTGAAATGGATAAGCAAATTGAATTAGCTGTTGCAAAAGATTGGGAACAAGTGAAGGTTGACAAAAAAAGACTTGTTGAAGAACATCAGGAAAGAAAGAATGACTTTTATTCTTCGCTTGCTTTACTTGACAAGGAGCCGGTTAACAGGAATGACTGGACAGAGGTTGGGTCATTATTTAAACGAATGACAAACGAAATAAAATAATGAACGCCTAACAGTCAAGGCTTTGTTGTTTGCAAAGTGCCGATAGTTAAAAAGTCATTTACCAGCCCATTATACCGGTATAAGCCTTCGCACCGGCACAAACCTAAACAAAAAATAAAATGTCGTAATTTACAAGTCAAAAACTACAACTATGGGCAATAACAGCGTAACACTTCACCGGGTTTTTACAGCAAGTCCTGAAAAAGTATACAAGGCGTTCACCGATGCTGATGCCATGGCTGCCTGGTTACCGCCTTATGGTTTTATTTGCAAAGTGCACAGTATGGAGGTGAAAGTGGGTGGTACATACAAAATGTCGTTTATTAATTTTACTACAGGCAGCAGTCATTCATTTGGTGGCGAATATGTAGAAATAATACCTGGTGAACTGTTAAAATATACCGACCGGTTTGACGATCCCAATTTACCGGGGCAAATGATTACAACAATAACATTACGGAAAGCATTGTGCGGTACGGAGCTTTTTGCAACACAGGAAGGAATACCCGATGCCATACCAACTGAAATGTGTTACCTGGGCTGGCAGGAATCGTTGGACAAATTAAAGCGTTTGGTAGAACCCAATATTCCGGATGCATAACAACGTAACCCAAAAAATTAAAAAATGGCAAAACAGATTTTTATCAATGTAGCAGTAAAAGACCTGCAAAAATCAATGGACTTTTACACCAGTATGGGCTTTACCAACAACCCCCAGTTTTCAGACGATGCAGGGAAATGTATGGTTTGGTGTGACAATATTTTCCTGATGATTTTGACACATGAAAAATTTTCGGGCTTTGCTACTAAGCCACTTGCCGACACAAAAGCAGGGGTAGCAGCACTATTTTCATTGTCGGTGGAAAGTGTAGATGAAGTAAACAGGATTGCCAATGAAGCAGTAAGTGCAGGTGGTACAGAACCTGCCGAAATGAAAGATTATGGCTTTATGCAGCAGCGTACTATTGAAGATTTTGATGGCCATACCTGGGAAGTTTTTTATATGGACATTACCAAGTTTCCGGCACAGCAACCGGCTGAATAAAGTTCCCCAAGCAGCGGGGCTGCATAACTGCTGCAATAACCTAATGCCAGCATTATAACATCACCCCGTTGGTCAAAGACCAGACGGGGGCATTCGTACTTCGGAATCTGCAATTTGCCGCCGCCTGTGTCTTTGACCAGCGGCGAATTTTAGCGGCAATAATATGAAATCTGTAACTTAACAATCATGGACGAAAATTTAAACGAACAAATAGAACTTCATTCAGCAGGCGCAACAGTCAGGCACGTATCTGATTTTCACAATTTAAAATCCCACAAAAATGATTTTGAATTAACACAGGAATTTATAGATAAATGGGTTATTCCATTTTATATGGAAATTGGAAACTACTATGACAACGGCTGGATTGAAAACATCAGGCAAATTTCAAGTGAAATAACCCGGGAAATTACGCTCAAATTGCTCGGAGATTTCAATTGGCGTACAAGATTGGTTGGCGCATATTTTTCAGCTATAAAAGGTTACAAAGAACAAATTGAAATCATTGGAATTCATTTTCTAAAAAGCGAAGTTTGTTGCGTTGGACATATTTATGCATTTGTTTTGGCTGCTTATAATGATGACAGGACATTACAATATTTGACAACCTACCTGGATTATTATTTGCAAAAGCCCGAACTTTATTTTGACCAGGAAAATGTTATGGAGGCTGTTGCATATCTCGACAAGGTAAATGGAACCAGCAATATTAACGACTACCTGGAAAAATGGGCTGATTTACAAAAAGCAAGAAATGAACTGTCCAAACAAAGTATTTTACAAATAGCCGGCATTTTATCAGAGCAGGAGGGCAAAGAAAAAGCAGATAAATATTTGGAAGATATGCTTTCAAACAGAGAGGCTGAAATTAAAACGGGTATTGAAACAGAGTATACAGAAAAACAGGTTGTAATATTGAATGAATTAAAAAATCACTGTCAACGTATGGTCTCATAACCGAGAATACCCTTTCAGAGCAAGCTCTCCTGCATGCTATGTGAATGGGCAGGTAAGTTGCTTTACATTTACCAGCCAAATGTGCAGTTATAATCCATACTGCTGCAAATCGTACTGCCACATAAATAGAGCAGGCGCATATTTTCACGACTTGTCCCGTAATTGCGGTGAGCTATCGCTACATCCATTTTAATCCCCACCGACCATCGGTCAACGCCCATCGGTCAACGCCCATCGCCCATCGCTCATCACCCCAATCAATTCACCCACAAGTCATTATAAAAAAGCATAAAAAATATTTAAAAAAAGAGACAAAAAGATTGTTGAATTGCTAAAATTATTAGTATTTTTGTGAGATAGAAAAGGATAGCTAAATGTGACGAAGAACATTCCGGTTCGGCCTGAAATACTTGACTGTATTGGATTTTGTGGCAGGGAGAAATGTATCATGTACGTACAGGGAAGCGGTTTTCTGATTTTTTTAACACTGAAACAATCAACCTTATAAATGAGACATTTTTAAACAAAATATTACCCGGTAAAGCAGGCAGCAAACACAGACCCTGCATGTTTACCAGTATCATAATATACACCCATAAATGAAAACAGTATGACAAAACAATTAATGATGAAAACTATTTAAAAAGCAGGTTAGCAATATGGATACATGCTTTGCAGCAATGCTGTAAAGTTGCCTGTAGAACTATGCCGTTCATTTTAGTGAACGCATGATCCGTACCCTCTTTTTTCAATAGAATATAACAGAAGGTTACCAGTATGCACTGTTTATTTTTTCGCTGGAGGGTGTTAGCACCTGCCAAGGGGGAGCGCCCTGGCCGGTAGTTTTAACGGCCACAGTAGAAAAACGCAGGGTATAGACTGTGAACAAAAGCAGCATTTTATGCGGGCATGGCCATGCCCCAACAGGTGACGCACTGCCGCAAAACCAGCAATGGTATTGCAAACGCTAATGATATGCACAATTAAATTTTAACAATAAATCAAACAAAAAATGAACAGAAAAATCAAATCAGATCTCTTCAGGTTTGTAACGCTGCGTACACCGCAATTGCTCACCGAAGAACAGAAAGTGAAGAACTTTGTTTTTCACCCCGATGTAAACCAGAGTGCTATTTACAACGAATTGTTGCCAAAGCCTATTGCACCCGGTGAAGATGTAATTGAACCAGATCCTGGCGGACCGGGTGAACCGGCAACATTTACACCGATTGCCACGAAAGCAGAAATCAGGGCAATCAGTCCAGGTTTATTTGTGTTTTCGCAATGGCTGGCTAAAAACAGGGGCGGTAAATTTGCCGTGAGTGAAGTGGTGGACCAATCAAGGGAAGCCGCTGTATTGAATGAGACCAATTTATTGCTGGTATGGGAAAATGTTTTTTACCAAACCATCCACAAAAAAAACGCCGCTATTCGTGAAGCATTGATACAGTTGCTGGTGGCCAATCATTTTGTGACACTGCTTGCTGAAATTCCATTCAGTGAATCGCTGTATGAAGATTTTACCATCACAGCCAATGCAAAATTGGTAATCCCTAAGCTGATTGCTGCCCGCAGGCCAAAATCACCATCGGCACAAAGCCGCTATGTGGATACCAGCAAAGTGCAAAGTGATTTTGATACTGCACAAAAGCTGGCGCAGATGGAGCTTTACCAAAACACCATTACCGAACTGCAGGATGTAAACAGGCAGTACAATGCTGAAACGGCAATGGCTTACAAAGCTGCACTGGATGCACATGAAGTTGCTGTTGCTGATGAACTTAAAGAGGCAACTAAAGTAATTGATCCGGAAACTGGAAGGGTTACCTATCCGGATGCAGTAATTCCAAAGTTCAACTTCACACCGCTGAACCCGCTTGCGCAACCGTACCTGGAAGACAGGATTTCTAACGCTGCACACGGAGTATTTGATACATTAGCATTGAGCCGTTGCAATAACCTGGCCGAAGCCATTGCCGTAGTGGAAAATGAAATGCAAAAGCTGGGCAGCAGTTTTAACAGCATAGCGGTACCCGTACAGAAAGTAGTGGTTTACAGGGGTAATGCAATTGAAACAAATATTACCGAAAACAGGCCGGTTGATGTAACAAGTACCCTGTATGGCTATATTATCAATTCGCAAACCATGCAGGCAGGCGGATTGCCGCAAATGTGGAATTTTTCACTGAAGATAAATACAGGCTATGCTGATACTGTTGTTACAGCAGTTGCTTATACGGCTTCGTATAATAACGACACCAGCCCGGTTAATCAGCAGTTTACACAGGTAAGCAGTAATGGTTACATTGTTAACCTTGCTTTGTATTCGGTGCCGGAGCTTGCCATAACAGGCGGCACAGATGCTGTAAGGCTGCAGGGAACACTAACTTTGGATAATGGCAACAGGCTTGCCTTTGATGTTACTGTAACAGGAAACAATACAGCACCCGGTATTGCAACACTTGCGGCTACCGATGGTGGTGAAGGTGAAAACGGAAACCTTATTGGCATACACCAAATGGGCATTGCCGATTACCGCAAAGTGGAGCAGGAGGTTTGCTGCTATATACCCGGCGAAGTAAGCCATATAGAAAATGTGATGAAGGGCGAATACAAGGAAAGAGCCACCCGCAGGCTGCGCCGCAGCGAAAACACCATTGAAACATCAGTGGAAAGGGAAACAGAAAACCTGAGCGACACCACCAGCACCGAGCGCAACGAAATGCACAACGAGGTAAGCAGGGTAATCAATAAGGATCAATCCATTAATGCCAATGCCTCGCTGAATGGTAATTTCAGTAAAATTAGTTTTTCTGCCAGTGCAGGATATGCGTCCAATACCTCTCAGTCCGACTCGGCCAGCCAGGCGGTAAACTATGCCAAAGATGTAACGGCCAGGGCCATGGAACGTGTGGTGCAGAAAATCACTGAAAAGCGCACTACCAAAATGATAGATGAGTTTGAAGAAACCACTAAGCATGGTTTGGACAACCGGGGCGAAGGCGCACAAAATGTAAGCGGTGTGTATCACTGGATAGATAAAGTGTATACCAACCAATTAGTAAATTATGGCAAGCGCCTGATGTACGAAATGATGGTGCCGGAGCCTGCAAGGTTTTTGACAAAAGCAGCCACTGCAGCAGGCAGCAGCCTGCAGGTACTGAATAAACCAGTGGATCCCTCAACCCTGCTGAAAGATGCAAAGGAAATTACCGTTGCCAATTACCAGCATTTTGCAGCCATGTACAATGCTGAAGTAAAACCGGCACCTGTTAGCGGTATGAGTATTGGTAAATCCTTCTCCTCTGCATTTACAACAACGGGCAGCAGTGCAGGTGCAATGGCCAAAAGCGAAGCAGTAAATGTAAAAATACCCGAAGGATATTTTACCAGGGCTGCCAAAGTGCAGATGAGCGGTATGGCAGATGGGGATTACAACTGGGGCAAAGGCATCAGCGTAGGTGTTGGCAACAGTGTGCTGAATCAGCGTGATATGATACACCCTTTTGCGCATAACAACTTCAATGCGCCGTTAATACTCGATAAGTTTACAGATGAAATACCCGTATCCGTATTTTTCTGCAGCTTTTTTACCGGCCAGGTAACGGTAGCCATTGAGCTGGAAGTATTACAGGAGTTTATTGCCAAATGGCAGAACGAAACCTACGCGGCCATTATTGCAGCGTATGAAGCCAAAAAAGAAGCATATGAAAAAGTGCTTGCCGATGCGCTGGATAAAACTGCCGCAGCAGCTACACCGGCCAACAGCACCAAATACAACCCGCTGCAAAGCCGCATGGTAGAAATGGCAGAGCTTAAAAAGAACTGCCTGCAACTGATGCTGGAACCATTCGGCAATCCGGTTGGTGTTAAAACAATCCGTCCCGATGGTTTTGTAAACATCAACGGCACATTTGCCACTCATGCTGATAAAGTGAGGTTTTTTGAAGCCGCTTTTGAGTGGGAGATCATGAGCTATATATTCTATCCTTATTTCTGGGCAGATGAAGCGGAGTGGAAAAACATGTTCAGCCAGGAAGATGGCGACCCGCTGTTTAAAGCCTTTTTACAATCGGGTATGGGTAAAGTGAGCCTTTCTGTACGGCCTGGTTTTGAAGAAGCAGTAATGTATTACTTAGAAACTGGTGAAATATGGGATGGTAAAAACCTTGCCATGGATGATGAACTGTACCTCTCCATACTGGCCGAGCAGTTACCTGCCGAAGGCAAACCCGAAGGAGCACCCTGGGAAACAAGGCTGCCAACATCACTCACCACATTACAGGGTGATTCCATAGCCTTAACATCAACCGGCCTCCCCTGCGCCTGCGATGATGGAACCGGTAACGGCTTCAGCAGCAGCAATGCCGGGCTGATTGGCAAACTGTAACCCTTTTTGATGACCACCCCCGCATGTGCCTGCACTGCGGGGGTATTTTAAAAAAAATGTATGGCAAATTATATTGACGGAATACCCATTATGTGGGATGATGAACAAAATGCAAAACTCCTTGGCCCGTTGTTTGGCGGCGCACAGGCAGTTGCAGGTATGCGGCAGCGATACAGGAGCATACTGGCGCCTGTGGTGCAGCAAAGCCCGCTGCTGGAGCATGACTGGAGTACTTATCACCTGGAAGACTTAACCGCAAAGTTTTATGATAAAGACAAGATTTTGCAAAATGGTGAAGGGTTTACTATCAATTTTGGCGGGCCTGAGCCTACGCCCGGAGTTCCGGTACCTGAAGATGCAAACAACATCGAGGAGCTTCACAGAACGATTAATGGCATCGTCTTCGCTTATACTGATAAAAATAAGAACAAAACTTACGAGGAAGGCATTGACACTGACTACAGAAAACTGCTTGATCTGAAACTGTTTGTATCAACAGATGGAACCTGGCTGCTCGAAACGGCTCAAAAGCTGGACCGTCTTGCAGATGATGAACTGGCAATTTTCCTGGAGGTAACCGGGGAGGATACACAGGATAAACTTTCCGGCAATGTGCTGATATGTAAAGGAGGTAGGAACGCTGCGGCGTATTATAACCAGCCTGCATTGGCCGATTGGTATGGGCAGCATAGTGCTTTAAAGAAAGAGGAAGTGGAAGCATTGGTAAAGGCTTGTACTGATAAAAATGAATTCATAGACCAGTTGCGGGTTATGGTTAGCGGGCTTGCAAAAGCAATCAGTTGGGCACCCGATCAGGCAGGAAATTTTCTTTGTTGGATAGGAGAAAAATTAGACGGCCTGCGCATAGCAGACAGTTCCTGGGATACAGACAGGGTAACGCCGCTGCTGAAGTTCCTGGATAAATACGAAGCGGATATTGCAGATTTTTTTGAAAATGCGGCAGAAAACCTAACACTGCTTTTTTTAATGGGGTCTGCCCGTGAAGTTTTAAAACCCATCCTGCACCAGTTTGGCATTTTATGCAGTGCCATCATCAGAGTTATAAGGGAGTATATTGAAATTGAAGCTACGATACTGGAGTACATGTTTGCCAATATTTGCGGAGTGGTAAATGGCATTATTGATATGGTTGGCGGCTTTTTCACCTTCATAGGCTGGATACTCAAGTTTATTGGCGGCGGTATTGATGGGGCTGCCGATGTGCAGGTTAATGCTGATTATTATATGCCGCTGGTGCTTGAGTATGCCGACAACTTTATGCAGGCCATCAAAAAGATAAACTGGGGCGAAGTATGGAAAACTGTAAAGCAGGACATAAAAAAATTAGGTGATGCTGTTGACTTTGATGCCATTAAGGGCAGTATGCAAATAAACCAAAGGCAGTTGGGTTATTATATGGGTTATATCGGCATAAATGTACTCGGCTGCTTTGTGGGCCTGGGCGAAATTGCTGCATTAACCCGTATTGGTAAACTGGGTGGATGGCTGGCCAGGATGATGGAAGCTGTGGCCGGCACCGTAGGCAAACTGCCTGCCGGGTTAAAGCTTACTGCCGAAGGTGTTTTTGCTGTACTGAAAGGCTATATCGGTTTATTGGTAAAGGGCACTAAATCGGTTATTGAGCTGATTAACAGGATATTTGCAGCAGTGCTGAAATGGATATTTAAGGCATCAGCAAAAATTATCAAGATAGGGGCAGAAGTTTTTGAAGACATAACAGAATGGCTGCTGCTGCAGTATAAAATTGGCAGGGCAACCGCTGAAATGTTCAAAGAGCTGGGCATTACCATACTGCGGAATGTTGCTGAAAACCTTTCAGAAAGAAAACAACTAGCCATTGCAAATACGCTCTGCGCCATTGAATACAAGGGACAGCGGTTGCTGGAAGGAACAGAAGAAGCAATCGTTGCTTTTGCCAAAAAAATTGATGATATTCGCAACAACAAGGGGAATAACGAAGCGGAGGAATGGCTGGATGATGTAGCAAAAAAAAGGAAAAACCTGCTTCAACGTGTTGAAGAAATGAAAAGCTGGATTGATGTAAGAACAAAAAGGCCTTATGCTTTACATGAATTAGAAACTCTGGCTGAAGCGGAAATACGCTACGAGACAAGATTCAGACCTTCGACAGAAGAAGAAGCTGGTGATGTAATAGCGCTTAGTGGCAAAATGAAGGGGCAAAGTTTTGATGCTTTTGGAACGCCTGCAGATGCGTTTACAAGTGATTTGTGGAAATATAAGTATGAGCGTTCATTTAAGAAATTGCTTAAAGCGATTGATGGACATTTTGAGAAAATATTTGCGCCTAAAGCAGGTACTCCTCCTTTGGATAAGCTAATTATAGATTTTAAAAACTATGATGAGTTTGAACCGGTGTTGCGAAAAAAAATTATTGCACATATACAGGAAAAATATGCGCCATATTTGAAAAATAATTATGTAGATATTGTTAATTAAAAAAATAAAATCATGGGAGATACAAAAATTGAATACAAAGGAAAAAAGGGTTTTTGGATAGCAGAAGCCTTTATAGAAATTTTAAGTCACTATATCTGTAAAGCTTTTGAGCAGAAGGATATCTCGGCTATGCCAGAGGGTCTCAAAGAAATTTATGAGGATTGCATAGATAACAGGTCTGGAGCAAGTATTGGCATTGTGAACATAAGTCTTGACAGGTATATTACGAATGATGAAGACGCACTTTTATTGGTTGAAGTTTTAGAAGACACAAAAAAAATCATTCTTGCAGAGGGTGATGAAGTAAGCGTAAAGGAATTGAATAAAATTGAAGATGCAAAAGTGGATGAATCCTTTAAAATTTACTGGAATACTCCGGTTAAAACAAGTAGTTTTGTTGGCACTTTAGATATCATGCAGAAAATGTTGAAAGGAGAATGGGAGTCGACAAATCACGGTGTGTGGTTTAAAGGGTTTGGGCATCCAAAAACGGTGGACCCGATATAATAGGTAAGTATATCAATTTTGTTTTATAATTTCTTAATAATGACCGGGTTGAAATCCGGCTATTTTTTTATTTTAAGATACAGATTTTTTACAGTAATCAAAGGCTATATCACGTTGCTGATGAAGGGCACCACTCACTCATTGAGCTTATTAACAGTATATTTGCAGCGGTGCTGAAACGTATGGGAGAATTAATAGCCGGCTCAAAAAAAGCAATGCGTAACTACTGGGATAAACTTCAAAAAATTGGGATTGTACATAATTTTAATCCTGCTGAATTAAACCTGTTTAAAGAGTTTTCGGCTGTATTTTATAAAACGTTAAAAAAACCTTGAGAGCATTTACAACAGAAGGTGAAGTCTTGAGATTATGGAAAATGCTTAAGCCTGTGAAAGCATTGGCTAAAAGTGACATTGACGACTTGCTTAACCTGCGCCAATTGAATAAGGCGGGATTAAACAAGAATGCTGCTAAAATGAAAGCGAAAGTTACTGCAAATGGCAAAACAATAGAATTAGAATACAGTGCTCTTGCTGGCAATGGCGTAAATGAAACAGGATTATGTACAAATGCAAGCAAAGATTATATTGCCAAACAGCTTGACATGAAAGTTGACGAATTATACAAACTATACCAAACAAGCGAAAGCGCTACGCAAAGAATAGTCGAAACAATGTATCAGATAATAAGCGCTTAAGAGAGGTGTTAAGCATTTTATAAAAAAAGAAAAATGTGGAAATCAAGTATTTAAGTAAGCTGGGAAAGAATAAAAAAATTGGTTCAGAAACAATCAGAGGTGTTTCAGAAGCAGTAATAAGCCAGGTAGAGCATAATTTGAAAATTAAATTCCCTGTAGCTTATAAAGAGTTTTTATGGTTAGGCGGAGAATATTCAGGTGCTTTACCCCTAATGGACACCGCTGATATTGAAACTATTGCATCAGACTGGCACCAGGAAATGATGTTGGAAGAAATGAAAAGCACCGGTACCGTAATTGAAAGGCCATTCTGGCTGTTTGCAGAAAGTAATGGTTGTGAGGTCTTCTTATTTTTCTACCTGGATGAAAATACAGAAGACCCTGATGTATATTATACTGCGT
This sequence comes from Chitinophagales bacterium, assembly GCA_031375675.1. Taxonomy (GTDB): domain Bacteria; phylum Bacteroidota; class Bacteroidia; order Chitinophagales; family Chitinophagaceae; genus Ferruginibacter. The sequence goes on along the minus strand of JANMIG010000020.1, from coordinate 73,287 downwards.
ATGCATTAGAAGATAGAAAAAGGGATATAAAACCCTACGGAGCATCATTTAGCCAATACATCAGTGATGCTGTAGATGATGCATTGAAATTTGAAAAGGAGGACAACTAAGGGGTATAGTATATACCGCACTGTTTCCACTTCTGTATTACAGGCAGTGCGGTATTTTTTTTAATGCTATAATATCCCCCAATCTCAGGACAGTTTTATCGGTATTACAAGATATTTTTGTTTAACGAACTAATACTGCTTTTTATATAAAACTGCCTGAGTTTGTTACAATTGAAATTGAGCAGCCCCTCACTTTCCCGGACTATTATCCTTCCAGCCCCAAAGATAGCGGCAGGCATAAGTGCGGTAAGGGATCCATTTTTTACTCACCTTGTGCATCTGCTCCTTCATGGCTTTTTTATCGGCAGCATCAATATTGTACAGTTTGCAAATGGCCTGTTGTATGCCCAGGTCATCGGCAGGAAACACATCTTCCTTGCCAAGTGTGAACATCAGCACCATTTCTACGGTCCAGCGGCCGACGCCTTTTATTTGGGTAAGAAAAACAATCAACTCTTCCTCATTCATTTTGTACAGGTGCTTGTCTGTTACTTCCTGCTCAATAAAAAACCGGCAGATATTGTGTATATAATTTGCCTTGGCATTGCTGAGGCCTATACTGCGCAGGGTGTCAAAAGGAACAGTCAGTATCTGCGCCGCAGTGGGCGTTTTGTTATCAAACAAATTAAAAAAGCGCTGCTGAAAAACATCGGCCACTTTTACACTGAGCTGCTGGCTCATGATGCTGCAGCACAGGTGCAGGTATACATTTTTGCGTTTTACCAGCTTGTATTTTTCCTGCTGTGCAATGATCTTTGCCAGCTTTTTGTCTTTACTCAAATGTGCTGTATGCGGCATAACTTTTTTAAGCGATGTTCCAGCTTACGCTGCCATCTTTTTCGTCTTTTATTACAATACCCAGTTCGTTCATCTGGTTTCTTATCTTATCCGATGTGCTGAAATCTTTTTTATCCCTGGCATCCTTTCTTATATCTATCAGTAACTGCATGATGCCGCTCAGGGTATTACTTTCGGCCGCTGTTACACTTTTCAGCCCGAAAATATCCACCAGGAAACTGGTAAATTGCTTTTGCATCAGCAACACGGTTTCTCCTGCAAGATCGGTTAGCTTAATATGCCCGTCTTTTATGGAGTTGATAACTGGCACCAGCTCAAACATATTTGCCAATACCCTGGCTGTACCAAAATCATCATCAATAAACTCATTCAGCTCCTGCAGCAATGCCCTGCTTTTCTCATCAAGCTCTTTGTCGCCGGCTTCCTGTGCGGTTGCGGGCTGCAATTTCAGCAGCAGCTCATAAGCTTCCCATAAACGTTTTAACCCTTTTTCCGCAGCCTGCAATGCCTCGTTGCTGAAATCAAATGTACTGCGGTAATGTGTTTGCAATATGGCAAACCGTATCACCATCGGGTGGTAGGCTTTTTCCAGTAATGGATGGTTGCCGCTGAACATCTCCGTGAGCTTAATCACATTGTTGTAACTCTTACCCATCTTTTTGCCGTTGATGGTAATCATATTGTTGTGCATCCAGTACTTTACCGGTGCCTTGTGATTGCAGATGGTACTTTGTGCAATTTCACTTTCGTGGTGCGGAAACTGCAGGTCCATACCACCACCATGTATGTCAAACTGTGCACCAAGGTATTTGGTAGCCATGGCGCTGCACTCAATATGCCAGCCCGGAAAACCCTCTCCCCAGGGGCTTTTCCAGCGCATCAGGTGCTCAGGCGGGGCTGCCTTCCACAGGGCAAAATCGGCACGGTCACGCTTTTCTTCCTGCCCGTCCAGCTCACGGGTGGTTTCCAATAAGTCGTCAATGATGCGGCCGCTCAGTTTGCCGTAATCATGCCCGGCTGCATATTTTTTTACATCAAAATAAACGGAGCCGTTTACCACATAGCCATAGCCAGCCTCAATAATTGTTTCTATCATGTTTATCTGCTCCACAATATGGCCGGTGGCGGTGGGCTCAATGCTGGGGTCGAGGTTATTGAACTGCTGCATGGCCCAGTGATATAGGTTGGTATACTTCTGCACCAGCTCCATCGGCTCCAGCCTTTCCAAAACGGCTTTTTTGGCAATCTTATCTTCAGCTTCACGGCCTTCTTCTTCAAAATGCCCCGCATCGGTAATATTGCGCACATACCTTACTTTGTAGCCCAAGTGCAGCAGGTAGCGGTATACCACATCAAAAGTAATGTATGGCCTCGCATGGCCCAGGTGGCTTTCGCCGCTTACGGTGGGGCCGCACACATACATGCCCACATGACCGGGTGTAATGGATTCAAATACTTCTTTTTCTCCTGTATAAGAATTGTAAATTTTTAAAGACATGATTGGTTGTTTTGAATTTTGAAGGCAGCCGCTGCTGATCATTTATTATAAGGATGACAGCTGACACCAGTTTTTTAAAGCCACAAAATAAAGTTGAACGAATGCAAAGGTATGTTAGTAGCCGCAAGGGCAACAACAATTGAAATGATATGTGTTATCGGTTGGTTTCATAACCTTATGTAACAAATATACAGATGTTTTGGAATAAAATAACCTGCAAATGATTGAAAGTTTTAAATACAGCAATAATTCATTAATTTTATAAGACGAATTATAAACAGTTTATGCAAACGCTCACAGTTCAGATAACAGATGGCAATGGCCTTAAAGCCCTCCAGGCTTTAGAGCAAAAACATTTTATCCGGATTATGGAAAACACCGGTACAGATTCTCCGGCCCTGCCAGGTAATGCATTGGCACTTAGTGCATTCAGAAGCTGGATTAATGCGGCAGATGATTCACCAACGATAACCCTGCAAGAAGCAAAAGTAAAATGGGCACAGAAAAGAAAGCAACTGCTAAAACTTACAAAGTAAGGATTACTGCAACCGCTTTGCAAAACATCAATGAAATTACCGGCTACATAGCATTCATCAACCAGCAGCCATTAAATGCCATAAAAGTGGGTGATGCCATTTTTGAAACAATTGACCGTATTGCGCTTAATCCTTTTGCATTCCGGCAATGTGAAGAAATTCCCACCAAAACAAAAATCTACCGCAGGGCATTGTGTTATACCGATTATACAAATTATATAGTCCAATCTCGGCTTCGCCTTATTATACTATTAATTTGTTATATCGGCATTAACCATTGTAAAATTATAAAATAGCTTTGGGCTATTTTATAATTACAATTGGTATTACTCCTGGTCGGTTATTTACCTTATAAAAATAGATGAGTTGGTAATTTTAGGCATCATCCATGGCTACCGCCGCCCGGCAAGCATAAGGAAACTAAGAAAAGTGAAATAGTCTTTCAATTCCTGTTCTTTTGTGTTTGGTGAGGACGCCAACCACGAAATTTAAAAAAGTCTGTACCAAAACCCCGGCAAAAAATAGTTATTCTCCCCAATCGCACCCAATTGGCGCCCCCGGCGGAATCTCTTTGTGCAGTGTGGGCCTTGCTTTTTCAGGTTCAGCCATTCTTTGCAGCGCCAGCAGGTAATGTGCAGCCAGCATTTCATCTTTAGTTATTTTTTGCTGCGCCTCAATGTATTTTTTTAACCCCTCCAATGCTTTTTGCAGGGTTGCTTTTGCAGGAAAGGAAAGCTCATTGCTGATGCCTGATGACAGCAAATAAGTTAACAGCACATGTTCCGTTTGTAACTGGATCAGTTTTTCCATACCGCTGCGCCTGGGTGCTTTCCAGGTTTTATCAATGAGTAAATTGAGCATTTCGGCCAAACCAAGCCCGCCATCCTGCACTTCGTATTGTACCATGCGGTTCATCCTTTCATTGTTGAATAAAAAGGAAAGCGGAAGGTCTGCCGCTGTTTCCGCCGGGGCCAGCTCATCAAAAGCCAGCCCGGTTCTTTTTTTGAACAGCTCCCTGTTAAAATCATAGCCGGATGGCCGTGGAGGTATCAGCCGGGCAATGCTTCCGGGCAGCAGCAGTACTTTGGGGTCAATACAATCTATAATGGCATTAAGTGCGTTTAACCCTTCAGCTTTTGAAACAGGTTTTGTTACCCTTTGCCCGTCTCCCTTTGTGGCATAGGTATAATACCTGCCACCCACTATTTTTGTGGCAGCCTCAAGCTGGTAGCGGTGATACAGGTAAACCGGCACCAATATATCTTCCAGCCTGGCCATGGGTTCACCTTTACGCAGGTTTTTATTGCCAAATTGTGCAAGTGCCTTTGCCCTTATCTTCATTACATGCTTCAGCTCCGTTACAGCATTGCTGCCATTGTCCCACAAATGTGCATCCGGGTGCAGCCCCCCTGCGGCACGGGCATCCCTGTCGGTAATAAACTCCAATCCTTTTTGCTGCACTTCATTTAAGATATTGTTCAGGGCTGCTTTTTCATCGGTACTTTTTGCAAACTCACGGTAGCCCCAGTTGATGGCCTGTTTATCCCATTCGCCAATACCATTACCATAGGCATTGCTGAGGTCAATTTCTCCCCTGGCATTCAGCTGTACCAGCGGATGCGGGTAATCCATCACACTGGCCCTGTTATTGGTGCTTGCCGCATAATTGTGTACCAGGCCAATGGTGTGGCCCACTTCATGAGCCGACAACTGCTTCAGGCGCTCCAGCGACATTTGCAGCATTTTATCATCACCTGGCAATATGTTTTCATTTAAACCCGATTCGCTGAATGGGGCAAGCAATGCCTGTGCAATCAAATAATCCTGCCTTACCCTTAATGAGCCCAGCGACACCTGCCCCTTGATGATTTCGCCGGTGCGAGGGTCTACAACCGCATTGCCATAGCTCCAGCCCCTGGTAGACCGGTGTACCCAGTTGATCACATTATAACGGATGTCCATGGGATTCACAGTATCAGGCAATATTTTTACCTGGAAAGCATTTTTAAACCCCGCAGCTTCAAAAGCCTCATTCCACCAGCCTGCTCCCTCCAGCAGGGCACTGCGGATGGGCTCGGGTGTACCATTGTCCAAATAATAAACAATGGGCTTAACGGCCTCGCTGGTGGCAGCAGCAGGATCTTTTTTTTCCAGCCTGTGCCGGATGATGAATTTCTTTTCAACCGGTTCTGATACCGGTGTGCTGTAATCAAAGTAGCTGGTATTAATAAATCCGCTTCTTGTATCAAATTCCCGTGGTTGGTAATTGTTATCGGGCAGTTGTACAAAAGAATGGTGCATCCGCAGTGTGATGGCATCGGGTGATGGGGCAACCGACTGCACATAATTTCCAATAGCCCCATCGCTGTTGGTAAAAGTAATGCTGGCTTCTATTTCGGTGTTAAAAGGAAAATTTTTTGTGCTGGCAAGGTAAAAAGCTGAACGTGACCTGTCAAGACTGTAAGTACCTTGCTGGGCGCTGCGCATACGGTTGGCTACACGCATGGCATCCCGTAAAAAAAAGTCGGTGGCATCCACCAGGTAGCTGCCGTTGCTTTCGGCTTCTACATTAAAACCCCATATCGTAGACTGGGCGAATGATTCTGCCACAGCACGGCGCTCGTTGGCCTGTTCTGTTACTGCACGGTACGCATAATTGGGCTGCTGCATCAGTATTTTTCTGCCGGTTTTAACAAAGCGGATGATCCTTGTATCACCCGGCAAACCCCTGTCCAGGCCAATATCATTGGAACCAAGACCTGCCGGCAAGGAAGTCTGGTACAGCAGTTCACTGTCTAATTTATTTATTTCCAGCCATATTTTACCCCCTGCATCATCCCAATAAAAATTGATAAATCCTTCCTGCTTTTTAAAAGCAGCTGTTTTTTCTTCTACAGTGGGGAGTTTTTGAGCAGATACTGATACAGCAATCAGTAAGAATAATAAGGATAAGCGTACCATTGGCTGAGTTTAGTGATACAAGTTAATAAAGAAAACGGCAAATAGACAGGCTATGTAAAAATAAAATGCTGCCGGAACTGGTGCCGGCTTCTGAAAAAAGAATACTGCTGGTCAGGATGCGTCCTTATTGGATTTCCACCAGCGGTAGCCTATGATGCCGGCAATAAAAAAAGGAGTAAACATCAGGTATAAAATACCCTGGTTAAGCCCCTTTGCAGGTTTTTCGCCGAGCTGCTGTGCTGTTTTTGTACACATGGCACACTGGGCCGTTACCGCATCAGCAAAGGCAGTAAATATGGCAAAAAAACAAATGATGATGATAATCTTCCTCACCATACAAAGATACTACACAAACCATATGCAGGCTTACCTGCCCTCTTTTATTTCTGAAACTTTTTCGGGGGAATAGAAGCCTTCCTGGTCAAAGAATTTAGGCTCGGTTACAAAGGAGCTGAGCTGACCTTTGAGGGTTAATGCAGAAAGCAGATCGTCGGCCCTGTACACTACCGGGCTTTGAGCTGCCAGCATTTTCTGTGCAGCCTGCAGGCTTACGGCATAGGCATGGGTGCAGTCGTGAAAGCCTGCTTTTTTTAAGTGGTTACTGTATGGGCGGGGCAGCATGTTTTTAACCATGGTATAAGTCCATTTCATCAGGCCGATGCTGCTAATGAGCTTGTAAAAAAACTGTTTTATTCTCAGAGAGGCAGTTATTTTTTCATGTTTCAGGTAGCCGAGATAAACCAGATCCCAGTCTGCGGGGAGCTCCTGCATGGCCTGCGGCAGCAACTCCAGTTTGCTGAAAACGGGCAGCACATCATCTTCAAGAATGAGTACCCTTTGCCAGTTGTTTGCTGTCATGGCTGCGTAAATGCTGCGGTGCGACAGGGAGCAGGCAATTTCGCCCTCATTCAGTGCTTTACCCTGGCGCTGGTTTTTTTTTGCCAGTGCTTCATCATACACCTGTTGCTGAATCAGTGCATCTTTTTGCAGGGTAAGTTTATCCGTACCCCAAAAAAACTCAAAATCGAGCCCTTCTAATGTTTTCTGCAACTGTATATGCCTGTCTGCAAAGCGGGGAACGCTTACAACAAAAACCCTGTCGAAGTAAGTCTTTAAAAAATCATTGATATGAGAAGGAATCATCATTGATATACCGCAAAAATAACTTTTCAAAACGTATTGCTGCTGATTTTGTGTATTTTTAACCCAGATTTATCTGCCACGGGCTTTTTTTATGAGTAATCCTTTTATTTCCATTTGTATCCCCACTTATAAGCGTGCAGACCTGTTTAAAAAATTACTGGATTCAATCATTTCACAAACATACCAGGATACAGAAATATTGGTGAATGATAACAGCCCTGATGATTCCATTGAAGCGGTGGTAAAAGAATATGCCGGCAAACTCACCATCAGTTATATCAGAAATGAGCCTGCTCTTAGTGCTGTTGACAATTGCAGGGCCGTGATGCGCAGGGCTGCAGGTGATTGGATAAAGATTATGCATGATGATGACTGGTTTGCCACACCGGATGCCCTGCAGCAGTTTGCTGATGTGGCTGTGCAAGGCGGTAAGGACTTTATTTTTTGCGCCAGCAACCAGGTATATCTCGAAACTGGCAAAATGGAGGAAGAACAGTTAACACCTGAGAAAAAGACCATGCTGGACAACTCAGTGCTGTCATTGTTTTACCTGAATGTAATAGGCCACCCCAGCGTGGTGATGCACAAAAAAGATCCTTCAATTGAGTACGATCCGCAGTTTAACTGGGTGCTGGATATTGACTTTTACATGAGGTACCTCTCGGCGCATAACGGTTATCATTACATCAGCAATAAGCTGGTGAATATCGGCAAAAATGAATCGCAGGAATCAAATAAGTACTATAAAAACCCCCTTGTGGAAATACCGGAATATTTTACACTGCTGGCCAAATACGAGCCGGGTTTGCACCTGCGGAATATGTATGTTTTTCACCTGGTATGGAATATGCTGAAACGGTTCAGAATAAACAACACCACACAGGTAAATGATCTGGGTTATCATGGCCGTATGCCGGATAAGATGGGCGACATGATTGCTTACCAGCTGCGAATACCACGCATTGTGATAAAGCAAACCAACTGGAGCAGGTATTTTATGAAGCGGTGTTTTAAAAAGCTTAGCAGCTAAGGAATCTTATTTAGCAACTGCTACTTCGGTCTGACGGACCTTCGGCCACGTACCGACCGGTAGCTTACCTAATCTTTGTATAAATAAAAAGCAGCCTGGTCGCCCTGCATCTCACTGTCAATTTTTTGGGCGGTTATTTTAAACTGCTCAATTTCGTTTTTTGTAAATCCCGATGCTTCCTTATTTACCATGTATGAATTGGGTTCGGCAGGCGCAATGTTTTTTACATATTGTTCGCTGCCAATAAGGCTCATGTAATTGGAATCGTACTCCACTTTTTTGATGGTAAGTCCGGCAGCTTTTGCCAGCAGTTCCATGCTTTTGATGGTATGAATGATGATATGCCTGGGAGCATCAAGATCCATCCAGTTTTCTTTATAGGTCTTCCAGCTGTAATTGCCCATTACCGGTGTGCGGATGAGCAGGTATTTGCCTTTTTTTAATAATGCTTTCAGGCGCAGCAATACTTTCAGCGGCTCATCCATATGTTCAAAAGCATGGTGCAGCATAATAAAATCGTACTGCCCTTCTGTCTCAAAAATGCTTTTACGGTAAATATTCACCGGGCCAAAATGCTGTTCCTTATCAATAAAGGGATCAATGCCGGTAAGGTTGGTAAACCCTATTTTAAATAAATTGGCCAGCAGGCTGCCATTGCCGGTTCCTGCATCTAATATGGCATCATTGTATTGCACACCTGCATTTTTTACCCAATCGTAATAAGCAGGCTTTTTGTACCCGGCCGACAACAGTCTGCCCAAAATGGGATGTTTGCCGTACAGCAAATAATCAGCTTTTATCTTCCGCAGGGCATCCGGCTTCTTCTTTATATCCAGCCCCAGGTTAAAGGAGTAATAATTGTCATTGGGATAATATTTGCCCAGGTTTTCCGGAACCTCCACAATCTGCATAGCGCCGCATTGCCCGCATTGCATGTAGGAAAAATCTTCCCTGAGGCCGAGCTGCATTTCCTTTAACTGGTAATACTGGTTGCCGGCTTCGTTACTGCAAATTTTACAAATCATGCGGTTAAGTTTTGTGTGCCAAAAATAACATTAAAACTGTTTTGCAGGATTTTGTTTTTGCCCTGCCTGTACCCGGGGTCACAAAAAAAGTCATGGAGATGACCCCATGACTTTTATATTATTTTCTAAGAAACTTATGCTATTTCCTGCGACATTGATTTGGATACCCTTTTACGGTCTTCCTCGTTCAGTATCACTTTACGCATACGGATGCTTTTGGGCGTTACCTCAATGCACTCATCCTGCTGTATGTATTCCATGCACTCTTCCAGCGTCATCATAATTTTTGGAGCAGCACGGCTGGCATCATCGCTTCCGCTTGCCCTGTGGTTGGTCAATTTTTTGGCTTCCGTTGCATTTACCACCAAATCGCCCGGCTTAATATGCTCCGCAATTATCTGGCCTGCATACACTTCATCTCCCGGGTCTACAAAAAAGCGGCCCCTGTCCTGCAACTTATCAATAGAATAAGCGGTAGTTTTTTCAGTTGTTTTAGACAGCAATACGCCATTGTTGCGGCCGGGTATAGGGCCTTTCCAGGGTTTGTATTCACTAAAGCGGTGCGCCATTACAGCTTCACCTGCCGTATTGGTGAGCATATTACTGCGCAAACCAATCAAACCACGGGATGGTATTTCAAACTCCAGGTGCTGCATTTCGCCCTTGGTTTCCATCACATGCATTTCGCCCTTGCGCTGGGTAACCAGGTCAATTACTTTACCACTGAACTCAGAAGGTACATCCACTACCAATATTTCATAAGGCTCATGTTTTGAACCATCAATTTGCTTTACCAGCACGGTTGGTTGCCCAACAGTCAACTCAAAACCTTCCCTGCGCATGGTTTCAATCAATATACCCAGGTGAAGGATACCACGGCCATATACTAAGAAGCTGTCAGCATTTTCGCTGTCTTCCACCCTTAAAGCCAGGTTTTTTTCTGTTTCCTTAAATAACCTGTCACGCAGGTGCCTTGAGGTTACAAATTTACCTTCCTTGCCAAAAAACGGTGAGTTGTTAATACCGAACAGCATACTCATTGTCGGCTCATCCACACTTATCACCGGCAATGCTTCGGGGTTTTCAACATCTGATATGGTATCGCCGATATTAAAATCATCCAGGCCTACCACAGCGCAAATATCTCCGGCAAACACTTCAGTTGCTTTCTTTTTGCCCATTCCCTCAAATACATACAACTCCTTGATCTTCATTTTTTTGTTGGAGCCATCAGCCTGCAGCAATGCAATCTGCTGGTTTTCTTTGATGCTGCCACGGGCTACCTTGCCTACAGCTATCCTGCCCAGGAACGAGGAGTAATCTAAAGAGGTAATCTGCATTTGCGAAGGACCCTCGTTCACCTTAGGTTCCGGCACATGCTCCAGTATGGCATCCAGTAAAGGAAGAATATTGTCTGTTTCGGTTAAGGAAGTATTCATCCAGCCCTGCTTGCTGCTGCCGTAAATAGTTGGAAAATCCAGCTGCTCTTCTGTAGCATCCAGGTTAAAAAACAATTCAAATACCGCATCATGCACCTCATCGGGGCGGCAGTTGGGCTTATCTACCTTGTTGATTACCACTATCGGGTGCAGACCCAGCGCCAGCGCTTTCTGCAGTACAAAACGGGTTTGCGGCATAGGACCCTCAAAAGCATCCACCAGCAGCAGAACACCATCCGCCATTTTTAATACACGTTCTACCTCACCACCAAAGTCAGAGTGACCAGGGGTGTCAATAACGTTGATCTTAACGTCTTTATAAGTTACTGATACGTTTTTACTGAAAATGGTGATGCCACGCTCCCTTTCAAGGTCGTTGCTGTCCATAATCAACTCACCAGTGTCCTGGTTTTCCCTGAAAACCTTAGTGGCATGCAGGATTTTATCAACCAGGGTAGTTTTACCGTGATCAACGTGTGCAATGATTGCTATGTTGCGAATATTCATAATATTGTTTACTTTTAAGCCAAACGCTGTAACGAAACAGGTGGTTTAACCAAAATGGCGGCAAAGGTACGTCAATTAGCTGGTAAGACAAGCCGGTAACACATTCTTAACACCCCTTACACTGCCTCAAAGCGATTTTTCATCGTACCTGGCTATAAAACATTTTAAACTTTTTACCGTTTATTCAGTCAAACCAGTTCAAAATCTGCTGTTACATGAGGATAATTCTTAATTTATTTGCGTTATTATTACTTGCCGGGTCCTGTAAAAAAACAGAAACCCCCGATCCGGTACCTACCCCAACTCCTGTGCCATATTATTACCCACCTGTTGGCAGCGATACCTGGGAAACTGTTTCGCCCGGCTCATTGGGCTGGGATGTGGCAAAACTGAACGAGGCCATTGCCTATGCACAAAGCAAAAACACTTACGGACTCATCATCCTGTACAAAGGCAGGATTGTTACTGAAAATTACTGGAATGGCTGGGATATCAATACCAAATATCCCATTGCCTCTGCCGGAAAAAGCATTACGGCCTTTTTGGTGGGCATAGCGCAGCAAGAGGGCATACTCAACATCAACAACAAAACATCACAATACCTGGGTACCGGCTGGACCAGTGAACCATTGGCAAAAGAAAACCTGATTACGGTGCGCCACCAGCTTACCATGACGACGGGACTCAACGAAAATGTACCCGATGACAACTGCATTACGCCCTCCTGCCTTACTTATAAAACAGATGCAGGCGGGCAATGGTATTATTACAATGCACCCTACAGGCTGCTGCAGAATGTGGTGGCCAACGCCAGCGGCATCAATTATAACCAATATACAAAAACCAGGCTGACAGATAAAATAGGGATGAAAAATTATTTTTGGCTGGATTATGTATTGTACCTCAACAGCAGGGATATGGCCCGCTTTGGTTCGCTGATATTGAGCAAGGGTAGCTGGAATGGTACAAAACTGATGACAGATGATGCTTATTTTGCTGCAATGACCAGTACCAGCAATACTTACAACCAGTCTTACGGATATTTATGGTGGCTCAATGGCAAAAATTCATTTATGGTGCCTACACTTACCCAGGTATTTCCGGGTTCGCTGGCACCATCCGCACCTGCGGATATGATATCGGGCCTGGGCAAGGGGGATAAGAAAATATACGTTGTGCCCGGTAAGGACCTTGTAGTAATACGCCATGGGGATGATACCGGGCAGCAAGTACTGGGGCCCTCCAGCTTTGACAATGATTTTTGGGCAAAACTGATGCTGGCAATAAAATAGCTTGATATTACATACTTAAAACGGAGCTGTTGGAAACAACGGCTTTTTTTAGAAAAAGCAGAAATACCCAATAGATGGTATTGCTTTTTGGTATATTGCATTTTACTTTTGAGGCATAAAATTTACCAGCATGTTCCAGATCATAAAAAAAACGGCATTGTTTGCAGTACTGCTTGCTGCAACCACATTTTCTTTTGCACAAACAACGGCTACACAATGGTTCGATGAAGGTGAAAAACTGTTTACGGCTAAAAAATACAAGGAAGCGGCTGTTGCGTATGATAAGGCATCAGCAATTAACACAAAATATGCAGCGGCTTTTTATAAAGCAGGCTGGTGCTATAACGACGGAGATATGTTTAATACCGCCATTGACCGGCTGACAAAGGCTGTGGCAAATAAAAGTGATTATCACCTTGCTTACCAGGAGCTGGGTTATGCGTACAAAAAACTGGGTAAAAACGAGGAGGCGCTTGCAAGCCTTAAAAAAGCGGTTGAAATAAAGCCAACTTATGCGCTGGCTTACAAGCAACTGGGCGATGTGTACCAGAACATGAAGAAGAATACCGAAGCGATTGAAGCGTATAAAAAATGTATCGAAACCGATCCCAACAACGAATCGGCTTTGTACAATATCGGTTTTTTGTATAATGCCATGGAAAACTATTATAATTCTTTGTTGTGGTTGAAAAAAGCATTGGCCGTTAAGAAAACGGTATCCACCTACAACGAAATTGGCTTTGCCTTTTATAAGCAAAAGATGAACGATTCTTCTATTGCCAATTACAGAAATGCATTGCTGCTCAACCCCGAAAACGGTACCGCTTACAAAGGCATAGGTGATGTGTACCGCAGAAACTACAGCCCTGCTAAGGTGGATGAAGCCATGGAGAGCTATAAAAAAGCCATACAGTACAACCCTAAAAGTTCAGGTTCGCACTTTGGGCTTGGCTGGTGCTATAATGAGAAGGGCAGGTACGAAGAATCAATCACTGTGCTGAAAAAATCGCTTGAGCTCGATAATTCACTTACTGCGGCGTACACTGAGCTGGGTTATGCCTATTATATGACCAGCTTGTTTACTGACGGCCTTTCTGCACTGAAGCGGGGTATTGAAACAGACAACAAAAATACTTTATGCAGGTACTACAGCGGGCTTATTTACATCAAGCAAAAGGATAAGGCAAAAGCCAATGCCATGTACAACCAGTTAATACCGCTTGATACCAAACTGGCAGATAAGTTGCTGGCCAAGATAAATGCGATGTGATTTTTGTTGTTACCTGCAATCGTTGCAAACGCCGGTTACCACCATTTCGGCATGGCGGGGTATAAAACCAATGGGCAAACTCACTTCCGGTATGGTTACATCATCAAGGCAGATTGTTTTATTACAATTGTCGCATATAAAGTGAACATGATTGTCGTGGTGATGCCCCGCCTCACAATTATCCCTGCAAAGGGCATATTTAATGCTGTTGTCGGTAGTTGGAATATGGTGTACAATGCCTTTTTCCACAAAGGTTTGCAGTGTGCGGTAAACCGTTACCCGGTCAAAACCAGCCTCTGTGCTTTTTTCAATATCTGCATGTGCCAGCGCTCCTTTTGCATTGAGAAAAAGTTCAAGAATTTTTTCCCTGCTGCCGGTTATACTCAGTTGGTTTTTCTTTAAAATTTCTAATGATTTTGACACCGTATTTAGATTAAATTAACATGTAAATATACACATAAACGATAAATACTCAGCGCACAAGCCAGGCATTTATCCTTTACAAGAATGTGCATCCCGCTTGTATTTTACTATACAAATCATCCAAAAAACCACACCAGTTACTCAATTAGGTGTATTGCTGAAGCCGTTTCTAAAAGTTCCTTTCGGCATTTTTTCTTTGAGCAGTCCCGGAATGTCGTTGATCAATTTATCCACTTCGGCAGCTTTTAATCCATCATAAATACCTCTTACCCGGCGCTGCTTATCCACCAATGCAAAAAACTGTGTATGCAAAAACTGGTCGGTAATTTTCTGTGCCGTATCCTGCTGGTTATTGTCAATAATATAGCTTTCCCTGGCCATTTTGTACAGGGCAGCCTTGTCGCCGGTTATAAAAAACCAGTTGGTAGCGGTTGCTGCAGCGCTGTTGGCTGCATCATCTATCCGCAATGAACCATCCGCATTTTTTGCAAGGGTTCCATTCAGCATTTTTTGCTCATAAGCTTTCAGCAGGGGTACACTGTCTGTTTCGGGCATGCAGGTATGCGACAGTATTAAAAAGTCCTTCTCGGTTTTAAAAGCATCGTACACCCGCCGCATATTGGCATTCATTTTAGGGCAAATGCCAGCACAGGTGGTAAAAAAGTATTCGGCTACGTATACCTTACCTTCCACTTCTTTTTGTGTAAAGGGCCGGTTATCCTGGTCGGTAAACGAAAAGTCCTGTACGTTTTCATTAATTACTTTTAACCCTGAGGGAGAAAAATCGGCAAAACGGTATAAAAAAAAGTAAAAAACAACCAGCAAAGCGGCAAAAAATCCGCCATAAATCAGAATTTTCCTGCGCATCCGTCCAAATTTTTGCAAAGTTACTTTAATGTAAGTCATGGTTTGTAAAAGAAATGTAAAAGCAGGGTAAATGCAACAAAGATGCAATGTGTGTTTGTTTTTTCGTTACATTTGTTCTCTTGGATACGAAAATGATTAAGTTAAACTGGGATACATTGGGCATAATTACTTCCATTGCATGCGCAATACATTGTGCTGTGCTGCCCGTGTTGCTCACCAGTTTGCCGGTATTTGGTATAAACATCATACACAATGCCTATTTTGAATGGGGCATGATTGCCCTCGCTTTTTTTGTTGGCAGTTATTCCCTTTATCATGGTTATGTTACCCATCACAAAAATAAAACACCCTTCCTGGTGTTTTCAGTCGGCTTCATTTTCCTGGTGCTGAAACAGTTTTCGGAACAGTTTGAATATGTTTTTCTGGCCATTGCTGTAGCGCTTATCATAGCGGCGCATTATTACAATTACCGCATCTGTCAACGCAGCAGATGCGCCTCGCCCCACCACAAGCATTAGTTGATGCGTGGAATATTGTGTATCTTTTCAAAAAAAACGTGTATGAAAAAGTCTGCATTGCTGCTCCTGGTGATCCTGTTATCTGCCTGTACTCTTTTACAGGCGCAAAATGCCGATGTGAAAAAAATACTTGCCACACTGGATAAACAAACAGCTGCCTGGAACAGGGGTGATATTACTGCATTTATGGATGGTTACTGGGAAAGCGATTCGCTGATGTTTATCGGCAAAAGCGGGATAACCTATGGCTGGCAACCAACACTTGATAATTACAAAAGAGGATACCCTGATACAGCCACAATGGGAAAACTTGCATTTACAATACTACAGGTAAAAAACCTGGCAAAGAATTGTTATTTTGTGGTGGGTAAATGGCAGCTGACCCGCAGTATAGGCAACGTTGACGGCCATTACACCTTACTATTCAGAAAAATAAAGGGCAAATGGGTAATTGTGGCCGACCACAGCAGTTGAGAAGGTTAAAAAGTTTGGTTAAAGGTTTAAAGTTGAGCAACTGAAAGCGTATCGCAATGTGCACAGCGTTCAAAGTTGAAAAGTTCTCCGTTCATCACCCTGTCATCTGTGAATTGTCAACTGTATGTATCTTTTGACACCATCCATTTTTTATACAGGTATCTTATTAAAAGGGCAAGACTTACAATAAAAAAAACATAATAGAGGTAATGATACCAGGCCGGGGTGCCCTCAAAAAAAGCAAGATTATACTTTACACCTGCCACCAGGTTAACAATCATCCAGAGCAATACCATTGAAATAGTATTCAATATCCTGATCAAAAATGCCCTCACTTCCGGTTCCATACAAATAAAATTGGCATTGAAGATATACAAAACCTCCGGCATTACAAACAAGACTGCCTGTTTTGCTACCGCTTTATCAGCAGGTTCTTAAAATCACTGCTGTCTCCATTAAAAACATTAAAATCCACATAGGCATCAATACCGTTTACACGTCCCTTTTCGCTGTGCTGCCAAAACAGCCAGTTGCGCTGTATGCGGGGCTTATCTTTTACCAGGTAATGCGCCACCCAAAGCGGATAATCGTCAAAACTGCCGGCCAGAAAGGTTTCATAAAAATCAGCATTGGTATATATGATGGGCTTTGTTTTATAATGCTGCTCTGCCATCACCAGCCAGTCTTTTACCCTTTGCCGTATGTCGGCAGCAGACGCACCGTTGGTTTGCTCTACATCCAGCACCGGGGGCAGGTCGCCCTTTTCCAGCACAACAGTTTCAATAAAATTTTCCGCCTGCGCCTTGCCGCTTTTGCTGGCAATAAAAAAATGGTAGGCCCCGCGGGGTACGCCTGCTGTTTTTGCCTCCAGCCAGTTGCGCCGGAAACGGTTATCAACCCTGCCCAGCCCCTCGGTAGCTTTAATAAAACCAAAACCCATTTTAATATTCTTTACTTTCATGCCCTGCACATCCTTCCAGTCAATCAGGTCCTGGTGGTGACTTACATCTATCCCATGTATGGAGTAATTTACAGGGATATCAATACCAAAGGCCGGATACCTTACAAAGCGGGGCTTGTTGAGCTGGTTGGTAATGAAATAAGTTGCAGCAGCCATAGCTGCTAATACCATTACAGGAAAAATAACTGTTTTAAAAATACTTTTTTTCTTTTTAGCCACTGGTTTTGGTGCTGCTTGGCCGGAATCATACCACATTTATCCGCCAGGCTGCCTTTTTATGTACACGAATTTACAGGAAAAATAAAACTTCCATTTTCTAATACTTCGTTAAAAATTCACGGTTGTACAATGCAGGCAGGTTTGTCAATTTATTCACAACACAATAAACTGGTACGGTTTTCGTTAACAATTTTCCAAATTCCATAAAACCGGCAAGCATTTTTTACGGAATCTCATACAAAACAATGACCAATATCTTAAAACTTTTAGCAGCCGGCTTAATAGCGGCCACCAGCGCCAGGGGACAGCAGGTAAATTCAGAGGCTGCGGTAAAAACGGCCTATTCCTCTTTGAACAGCAATTCCGGCACAGGTTATATTACAAAAGAAGCGAATGTTGTGTTTCCGGAGCTCCTGGCAGGCACAGAAACTGAAATGCTGGACTATGTTGAAAATTTCAGCTCTAAACGCCGGGATTACCTTATCCGCACCTTCAACAGGGGTAAGCGTTTTTTTCCCAAAGCAGTTAATATTTTAAAAAAGTACCATATTCCGCATGAGCTGAAAGTACTGCTGGCATTAGAGAGTGGGTTTAACGGCAATGCAGTATCTGGCGCAGGTGCTGTTGGCTACTGGCAAATAATGGATGAAACAGCCAAACAATATGGTTTGAGGATTGTGGAACAGCCCAGCAAAGAAGAAAAAGCAAAAAATGCCAAAATAAAATTAACACCAGACAGCCTGGCGAAAATAAAAAAGATACAGGCCAAGGATGAACGCCGCAACTTTAACCGCTCCACCCATGCGGCGGCCAAGTACCTGCGTGACCGCTGCCGCAACCTCAATAACAACTGGCTGCTGATTGTGGCCAGCTACAACTGCGGTGTAGGCAATGTGTGGGAGGCCATGGCCAAAAGCGGCAAGCCAAATCCTACATTTTGGGATATCAAACTCCTGTTGCCGGCCGAAACAAGAAACTATGTACTGAACTTTATTACCCTGAATGTGATTTTTAATAACTACGAAAAATTTGCCGCCGGTAAGCTCACATTCAAGCCGGTGCAGGTTAAAGTGGATAATATTGAAAAGACTGTTGCGGATGCGGTGATTGTACCGGCATCGCTGAAATAAAATAATTGATATTGATGTTTAAACGGCCTGCTTTATTAAAAGCGGGCTTTTTTTAACCCTCTATTAATTTCCTTACTAAGTAAATCAATAAACAGATTAAGCGGGTATCTTTGCCCTATGCCGCAAATCAACTGGACAGACAGTATGAACCTTCTCAGCAAACTTACCCTCCGCCGTACCTGGAACGGGGTAAAAGTGCTGGGCAGTTTTTATGCCAGCCGCTTACTGCGCAGGCCGGTACAGTGGGGTTACCCGGTTTCTATTTCATTTGAGCCTACCACCAGTTGCAACCTGCGCTGCCCCGAGTGCCCAAGCGGCTTACGGGCCTTTACCCGCCCCACGGGTATGCTGCAGAAAGATTTTTTTACCCAAACCATTGATGAGATATACAAAGAATTGCTCTACCTTATTTTTTACTTCCAGGGAGAGCCGTACCTCAACCCGGCTTTTTTAGACATGGTGAAATATGCCGGCAGCAAGGGTATTTACACTGCTACCAGTACCAATGCACACTATCTTACTGATGAAAATGCCCGTAAAACCATTGAGAGCGGGTTAGACAGACTAATCATTTCCATTGACGGTACCACGCAGGATGTATACGAGCAGTACCGGGTTGGTGGCAAGCTGGAAAAAGTGATTGAAGGCGCTAAAAATATTGTAAAGTGGAAGAAAAAGATGAACAGTAAAACGCCTTTTGTGTTCTTCCAGTTTTTGGTGGTAAAACCCAACGAGCACCAGGTTGAAGACATTAAACGACTGGCCAAAGAAATAGGTGTGGATGAGGTTCGCTTTAAAACGGCACAGGTATATGATTATGAAAACGACCCCAATCAACTGATACCTACCATTGATAAGTTCAGCCGGTATAAAAAAAATGCAGATGGAACTTATGCAGCAAAAAACAAATTGGCCAACCGCTGCTGGAAACTATGGCATGCCAATGTAATCACTTTCGATGGGCTTGTGGTTCCCTGCTGCTTTGATAAGGATGCCATGCACCAGTTGGGCAACCTCAAAGGACAAAGTTTTAAGCAGATATGGCACAATGATAATTATAAACAGTTTCGTGGTGAACTGATGCGGGGCCGCAAGAATATTGACATCTGTGCTAATTGCAGCGAGGGCGCAAGTGTGTGGAAAGAATGATATTAATGTGCTGATGCGATGATTGGATGATGTGCTGATGGGATAATGTGCTAATATGCCAATGTAAGTAATGTGCAAAATGAAAATACAGCAGGCCGTTATTTAAAATACGTTGAGGGTATAAGTAAATTCGTATAATCTGTGTAATTTAAAGAATCCGTGAGAAAAATCCGTGAAAGAGTGAAAATTCGTAAAAGAGAATTTGTGTAATCAGTGTAATTAGTACAATCAGTGAAAAAATAATTCGTGAATAAAATATGACTCCTCAAATAATTAACTATCTCATCAGTATCGCATTGCTCAGCTTTGCCGCCGGTGTACTGATAAAAAAACGAAAGGAACGCCCTGATCTGAAATTATTCGGCCTGCCACTTACGGCAATCATTATGCTTAACCTTGGAGCTATTATGCTTTTTGCTGTTTTACTGATATTTACAGCAGCGGGTATTGCACGTTAATTTTTTTTATGATAAACGACCTGGATAATTTTTACCTTCAGCAGGATGAACCTGTAAAAAGCTGCCTGCTTGCTTTAAGGGAAATTATCCTTGCGCAGGACGAAAACCTAACAGCCGCCTGGAAATACAGCATGCCCTTTTTCTGCTACAAAGGCAAAATGTGCTGCTACCTGTGGGTACACAAAAAACTACAGAAACCATATCTTGGTATTGTGGAAGGAAAACACATTCACCACCCAAAATTGCTGCAGGAAAAGCGCTCCCGGATGAAGACCATGCTGTTTGATGCCCAAAAGGACTTGCCCATAAAAACAATCAGGGCTATTTTAAAACAAACCATCAGCCTGTACAAAACAGGCGTAATAAAAATCAGGGAATAAAAATATGATGCCAGCCGGGCTTTACTAAACTGATAAGCAACAGCAGCTTATACCATTTTGACTTATAAATCAGACCGGGAATAAATGGTATAATGCCGACATGCATTGCGTTTCACTCTTTATCTATTGGTCTGTTTTCAATGCTTCGTCGGTATTACCATACAATTTCATAAGCCACCCTCAAAACAGCCATATTAAAATTCCTGGGTGTATTCAACCATATCTCCTGCCTTGCCGAAATGTCAAGTTTTTTATGGCCTATTTTTATTTTATCGCCCACGCCCACACTAAAAACAGCATTGGTTGAGTTGAGGTGCCTGCTTAATACAACCAAACCAGCTTCTCCAAGAAAGTAAAAATTACCAAGGTAATACCTAACCCCTGCTTTTGCAGGTATCGCCAGCAATGGTTTATAATCTGTGCGCAGCAGCGTACCTGTTTCGAACACAGATTTGCCCTCAAAGTAGCTAAACCCAGTGTTAAATGTTGCGCTCAGGTGTTTGCCAAATGTATATTCAGCCTTTATGGAAGGGCCAAAGCCGGTTCTGTGCGTAGTCCTGAAATTCCTTTCCGGGCCAAACAGTTCTGCGCCAAAATTTACAGAAAAGCTCTCTTTTTCGTTTGCCTGTGCAAAAAGGTCTCCCAGTGGCATCAGGCTGATACAAATAATCAAAAACGAACATACCCTCTTTGTCATACTCCTGGTTTTATATGGTTATCAATTATTACTGCATTGCTTTCAAATGTGCCTGCAGTTTAACAGTACAATCTTTTATTGGTGCAGAAGGTTTAATAAGTACTGCCAATAGAACCTATCCGCCTTTTACAGCACCTGCTTGGATAATCTCTCTTCGCCTTCCTGGTAATGCTCATGCGGTACTATTACAGTGCTGTTTCTCCTGTTCATACGCATTTGAAAAATATCAACCAGCAGCGAAAAGGCCATGGAAAAATAGATATAACCTTTGGGAATATGTATCCCAAATCCTTCAGTAATTAGCGAAAATCCGATCAGTAATAAAAAAGACAGCGCCAGCATCTTGAATGCAGGATGCTTGTTTACAAAACTGCTGATGGGCTCTGCTGCAAACATCATGATGACAACTGTAATAATTACGGCCACATACATGATCCAAACTTCTTTCACCATTCCAATAGCAGTAATGATGGAGTCAACCGAAAATACAAGGTCCATAATCAGTATTTGTACAATCACCTGTGCAAAACCTGATACGGCAATGGCCTTTGTGCGGTCACCGCTTTCCCCTTCCATTTTATGATAAATTTCCTTTGTACTTTTATAGAGTAAAAAAAGGCCCCCAGCAATCAGTATAAGCTCCTTACCCGAAAACCCTTTGCCAAAAACTGTAAACAGGTCTTTGTCAAGCTGCATTATCAGCGAAACAAGCAGCAGCAGGCCAACACGCATTAAAGCAGCCAGCAACAGGCCAACCCGCCTTGCCCTTTTCTGCTGATTTTCAGGCAATTTATTGGCCAGAATTGATATAAATATCACATTATCAATACCCAGCACCACTTCCAGCGCAATTAAACTAAGCAGCGAAATGATAAGTTCATATTCCATAATAATTCCTGACTAAGGCAATAAACAATAGTAATATTTACAAATGTAATAGTTTTACTATCATTCACAAAAGTATTATTACTATTTCTTTTGATTACTTTACTTTCGCATAAAGAAAAGTATATGCTGCTTGATTTTAATCCAGCTTTGAATGAGCGGTTGTTTTTAAAAAACCCGCAAAGTACCGGCCTGGGGAAAAAGCTAATTAAGGAAGCTATTCACCTTATTTCCACTATTGGCTACGAGCAATTCACTTTTAAAAAACTGGCGCTGGAAATGGGAACCACCGAAGCAACCATTTACCGGTACTTTGTAAATAAACATAAATTGCTCATTTACCTGGTAGACTGGTACTGGGCCTATCTTGAGTTTCAGGTAGTTTTTCAGCTTAATAATATTGCAGCCCCCCGGGAAAAAATTAAAAAAGTAATTGATATACTGGTATGGGAGGACAATGCTGAAATTAATTTTGGCGACTTTGATCACCAGGCACTGTATTATATTGCCATTGCCGAGGGCAGTAAAACCTACTTGTCTAAAGATGTAGATGACAATAATAAAGAAAAATTATACAAGCCTTTTAAAGACCTCAGTGCAAGGATTGCAGCTATTTTTCTTGAATACAATCCCTCATATCCATATCCCAATACACTTGCCAGTTCAGTTATTGAGTTATCGCACCTGCAGCAATTTTTTATGCATCACCTGCCACGGTTGAGCGATTTTTCAAAAGATAAGCGGCCAAAAGACATTGAGGCATTTCTGGAGGATATGGTATTCAAAGCCCTGTCGTAAATTCATTGTCTTTTCGCATCAGTAAATCCCGTGATTTGAAGTTTGAACTAAAGGTACTATGAAAGCTGCTGTTGCTTTTTACTAAAGCCTTTTGGGAAAATTATTGTCAGCAATACAAAAATCAGTAAAAATTAAACGCCACGCCATTTCGGCCACTACCTGCCACAAACCACCTGCTACAAACCACCTGCCACAGTTTAATGGCTCATTCAACGGCTACAACCAAAGGGGCAAAGCCCGCCTGGTTTAAAAAATACAGGATGTTTTTACCGCCTGCGTATAACCGCTCATGTAAAACAATGACTTGCGGGTGGTAATACACAGATTTAATTTTATTGCTTATCACAGTTTATTTACTTTTACAACCTAAAAAATAAAAAATAATGAAAAAGCTATTTCTTGTACTGAATATGCTGGGAGCATTTGCAATGGTAAACGCTCAGGCATTAACTACACCTCAGCCATCACCCACACAAACCATTAAGCAGAACTTTGGCATAGGCTCTGTTGAACTGAACTACAGCCGGCCTGCCGCCAAGGGCAGAAAGGTAATGGGTGACCTGGTTCCATTTGGCAAAGTATGGCGTACAGGTGCCAATGCGGCAACCACCCTTACTTTCAGTGATGATGTAACCATTGGCGGAAAGGAAGTAAAAGCGGGCAAATATGGCCTGTTGACCATACCCGATGCCGACATGTGGACCATCATTATCTCCAAAGATGCCACTGTAAACCAACCGGCCAGCTATAAGCAGGAAAACGATGTGGTAAGAGTAACTGCTCCTGTAGTTAAGCTGCCATTTGCCGTAGAAAATTTCACCATCAATTTTAGTGATATAACCGGCAGCAGTTGCAATGTGCAGCTGATGTGGGAGAAAACCTATGTGCAGTTTGCCATCACCACGGGTACAGATGACAAAGTGATGAAGCAGATTGACAATGCCATGAACAAGGACAATAAGCCTTATTTTAATGCAGCGAGTTATTATTACGATAATGGCAAGGACCTTAACCAGGCAATTGGCTGGGTAAACAAAGCGCTGGAAACAAATAAAGAAGCCTTTTGGATGTACCTGCTGAAAGCACGCATTCATGTAAAACTGGGCGACAAGGCTGCTGCCAAAACTGCCGCCACCACCTGTAAGGAACTTGCTGAAAAAGCAAAGAACGATGATTATGCAAAGATGGCCACTGAGTTACTGGCCGGTTTGTAAATTTTTTATGGATACATTTTTGAAAGGGCTGCCCGAGGGTGGCCCTTTTTTAGTAAGCAGCCTGTTCAGCAAAAAAAATTACCCGGCCGCACATAATGCTTCTGACAGGAACACGGATTCCATTTTTGTAAGAAATGAATTTATATGCTAAACCCTTATTACCCTTTCATCCCCTCCAGCTCCTTCTGCAGTCAAACTGCCTGGGGAATTTGAAATGCATTCAAATTTTGGCAAGGAGGAATCAAATTCTAAAATAATCGTAACTTTAATAAAAAGAAAAACTATGGCTGTTACAGATACCCCTTTTGTTGCTGCTGGCGTTAATCCCAGCAACTTTAGCCAGTTGGTGGATATAGCACGTTATATGCCTGATAATGAACTGGATCGTTATGTAAAGGCATTACGCAGGCATTTGGCTATTATTCAGGCTCAGGCTGCTGACAGTGACCCCAATTTATCCTTCAGGTGGGAAGGCGATAATGACGACCTTGAAAAAATCCTTAGCGAAATTGAGCATGAGCATCTTTACTAAGCACCGATTAACCCGTAACTAAATCAACTAAAATAACCTCACCCCTTCATCCCTTCCAGCTCCTTCTGCAGCCTGAACATTTCATCCCTCAATCTTGCTGCTTCCATAAAATCTAAATCCTTCGCTGCTTTTTCCATCTGCTTTTTGGTTTGTGCCACAGCTTTTTGCACCTGCGGTATGGTGCGGTATTCTTCCTGCTCTTCGGCCAGCAGATTACCGCTATCCGCCACCATCGAAAGGGGATTGTGCTCATCATACCCCTTAATGTCCAGCACGGCTGTTTGCCCCATTATCTGCTCAATGGATTTAATGATGGTTTTGGGAGTGATACCATGTTCAATATTATACGCAATCTGTTTTTCCCTGCGGCGGCTGGTTTCATCAATGGTACGCTGCATACTTTCCGTCATCTTATCAGCATAAAATATCACCAGTCCATCCACATTACGGGCAGCCCTGCCCGCAGTTTGGGTAAGGCTTTTCTCATTACGCAAAAAACCTTCCTTATCGGCATCCAGTATCGCTACCAGGCTTACTTCTGGTAAGTCCAGCCCCTCCCTCAGCAGGTTTACCCCCACCAGCACATCTATCACACCCAGGCGCAGCTCCCGTAAAATTTCCACCCTTTCCAATGCATCCACTTCGCTGTGTATGTATTTGCTTTTGATGTTGATGCGGTGCAGGTATTTGTCCATTTCCTCGGCCATGCGCTTGGTCAATGTGGTTACCAGCACCCGGTCGCCCTTGGTTACACGTTTGTCAATTTCATCCAGCAAATCGTCAATCTGGTTAACGGATGGTCTTATTTCTATCGGTGGGTCCAGCAGGCCCGTTGGCCTTACCACCTGCTCCACCACCACACCACCGGTCTTATCCAGCTCATAATCACCCGGTGTGGCAGATACAAATACCGTCTGGTTCAGCATGTTTTCAAACTCATGAAAATTCAGCGGCCGGTTATCCAGCGCACTGGGCAGGCGGAAACCATAATCCACCAGTATCAGCTTGCGGCTGCGGTCGCCCCCGTACATGCCGCTTACCTGCGGAATGGTCTGGTGGCTCTCATCAATCATACACAAAAAATCCTTGGGAAAATAGTCCAGCAGGCAAAACGGCCTGGTGCCAGGCTTACGCCTGTCGAAAAAGCGGGAATAGTTTTCAACGCCATTGCAGTAACCCAGCTCACGTACCATTTCCATATCATAATTCACCCTTTCGCTGATGCGCTGCGCCTCAATGTATTTTCCGCTGCCTTTAAAATACTCTGTTTGTGCGTTGCATTCATCCAGTATTTCACCAATTACCTGCTGCAGCATGTCCTTGGGCGCCACATACAGGTTGGCCGGAAAGATGGCCGCATTGTCCACACTGGCAATTCTTTTTCCGCTGCTCAGCTCCAGGGTTTCAATGCTTTCAATTTCATCGCCAAAAAAAGTAACCCGGTAGCCAAAATCCACATAAGGAAGGTTAATATCCACCGTATCGCCCTTTACCCGAAAAGTGCCACGGGTAAAATCTGTTTGGGTACGGTTGTACAGGCTGTTCACCAGCGCATGCAAAAATCCCTGGCGGCTGATGGTCTGCCCCCTTTCAATGCGGATGATGCCATTTTCATAATCGGTGGGGTTACCCATACCATAAATACAACTCACACTGGCCACCACAATAATATCCCGCCTGCCGCTCAGCAATTGTGTGGTAGCCTGCAGCCGCAGTTTATCAAGTTCTTCATTAATGGATAAATCCTTTTCAATATAGGTATCGCTTACGGGCATATAAGCCTCAGGCTGGTAGTAATCGTAATAACTTACAAAATACCCAACTGCATTATCAGGGAAAAAATGCTTGAACTCACCATATAATTGCGCCACGAGTGTTTTGTTGTGTGTGAGTACCAATGTGGGTTTTTGTACATTCTGTATCACATTGGCCATGGTAAACGTTTTGCCACTGCCTGTAACACCTAAAAGCGTTTGAAATTTTTCACCGTTAAGTATGGCTTCAGTCAGCTGGCTGATGGCCTGTGGCTGATCGCCGCTTGGTTGATAATCAGATTGTAAATTAAATGGCATAGCTGCAAGTTACAAAATACAAAGGAGTATCGCAAAGGGCGCTAAGAACCGCAAGGTGCGCTAAGGATATTAATGATGAAGTACCTCAAAGGAAACTATGTATCGCAAAGGGCGCTAAAAACCGCAAGGAGCGCTAAGAGGGTTTTGGAGAAGGAGGCAAAAGATAAATACAGCAGACAGTATCACTGATGACGATTAAAGGGTTATGAGTTATGAGTATCCGCTTTTTTTAAATATACCTGGATAACGGTTGACAGGCAATGGCTGACAGGCGCAGAACATATCAACTTGTCAACTTTAAACTTTACTCCCCTTGCTAACTCAGTTCAATGCCCTAATTTCGAAGTTGTATTTACAAACAATGATGATGGATATGGCGCTGTTAACAGTGGATGGTATTGGCAGGCAGACGGAAGGATTTGTTTCGGTAAGGGATATTTACTTTACACAGCAGCCCCTGGAGAAAATTGCCGTTTCGGGCGAAACCGGCAGTGGCAAAACCACCCTGCTAAAAATGATTGCAGGACTGGTGCAGCCTGATACCGGGACAATACACCTTGGGCAGCGGCGAATTACCGGGCCCGATGAACAACTCGTTGCAGGGCATAAATCAATCGGCTATTTATCGCAGTATTTTGAGTTGCGCAATAATTACTGGGTATATGAATTGCTGCAATATGCCAATGAATTAACCGGTACCGAAGCAGATGCCATCTACAGCATTTGCCGCATTGAGCATTTATTACAGCGGCGCACCCACCAGCTTTCGGGCGGCGAAAGACAAAGGGTGGCGCTGGCAAGGCTGCTCACCACCAGGCCCAAACTGCTGCTGCTGGATGAGCCATTTTCCAACCTCGACCTTGGGCATAAAAGCATCATCAAAAAAGTAATAGCCGGTATTACCTCGCAACTGGGCATCAGCTGCATAATGACTTCGCATGATGCGCCGGATATACTCAGCTGGGCCGATACAATACTCGTAATGAAGGATGGACAGATTATACAGCAGGGCACACCAGCACAGGTGTACCGCCACCCGGTGAACGAATATTGTGCCGCATTGTTTGGAGAATATAACCTGCTTAGCCCCGCATTGGCAGATGTATTTATGCATATGACTCCTGCCGGAAAAAAAGCCATGATACGGCCTGAACATTTTTCAGTTGTACCTGCAGACAGCAGGGGTGTTTTTGCTGAAGTAAGGCATACCGCATTTTGCGGCAGCTATCATACCATCACAGTACACATTGCTGAGGAAAGTATTTTGGTGAATACAGGCAACAGGAAATTTGCTGCCGGAGATATGGTGCATTTAGCTGTAGCGGCAGAAAATGCCTGGTATGTGTAAATAATTACCGGTGAATCATAATACAGTTGATAAATGGAACATTTACAAATAAGGGCTATTGAGCAAAAGGACAATAAGGCTTTGGCTGCAATCATCAGGACCACGCTTACCGAGTTTGGAGCCAACCACCCCGGTACAGTTTATTTTGATGCTACAACTGACAGTTTATTTGAGTTGTTTCAGCAGAAAGGGGCCGCTTATTTTGTAGCGGAACTGGGTGGTGTACTGGTGGGTGGCGGCGGCATTTATCCCACAGAGGGTTTGCCTGCAGGTACCTGCGAGCTGGTTAAAATGTATTTATCGGCAGCCGCAAGAGGGATTGGCCTTGGCAGGATGATGATTGAAAAATGCCTGCAAACTGCCGCTGCTCTTGGTTATACACAGGTATATCTTGAAACCATGCCTGAGCTGAGCCAGGCTTTAAAGGTGTACGAAAAATTCGGGTTTGAATACCTTACGGGCCCCATGGGCAATACAGGGCATTTTGGTTGTACATTGTGGATGCTGAAGAAATTATAAAAAAGCGTCAGAAAAATTTTATGCTATAAGATGGCTTTGTTCAATAACACCAAACACAGTTTATACCTTCTCAAATAAGTCGTCCATCGTAATCTCATTTTGAACAGCAGAGCGGCTGTATTCATTATTTACTAAACCAAAAGTGGTTATCATGGTAAGAAAAACTGACTTTGTAGTTTTTGTCGTTTCCTTAAAAGTATTGATTTTATTCCTCAAATTGGCATCATAACTTTTATTAATGGCAAAAGCGTTGACCGAAAATTTTATTTCACACAGGTTTATTACCCTGTCTCCCCTGTCAATGATCAAATCTATTTGAGCACCTTTTGTTTTTGCTGTTCCCTTTATTTGCCAGGTGCTTGTATGGCTGCTTATTCCGCCAATTTGCAGTGCCTTTTTTATTTGTGCTGTATGTTGCAGGCATACCTGCTCAAAACCTATGCCCGACCATACCCTGATGGCCGGACTATCTATCTTATTGAGCCAGTCATTTTGTGTATTTGCAGTGCTGTGTTCAATAAATCTTAAATAAAACAGCGTGTAAAAATCAGATATGCAATATGTTTTTTTAGACGCATTGGTACCATAGGAAGTATAGCCTGTAATAAAACCACTTTCTTCCAGTTCTTTTAATTTTGTGCTTATATCACCTCCGGTGGAAAGTTTGGCAGATGCAATAATATCTTCTCTTTTTGCGCTGCCGCCCAGTTCAAACAGTTTTCTGATAATCACTTCATGTTTACCTGCATTGGAAAACAGGGATGAGAAAATAAAAGTAAATTCTGTTTTCAGTAATCCGTTTTTATCAAAACAAAGCTGGCCGATATTTTGCGCAGCACTTAATCCTTTTTGTACATTTTCAAGGTAATACGGTATACCTCCCATCGCCATATATAATTGTATGATCTGGTAGCGGTCGAGTGCGATGTCTTTTGATTGTAAAAATAATTCTGTTTCATACAGGGTAAAAGGCTCCAGCTTTATTCTTGCCGTAAGGCGGTTGTGAAGGCCACCCTTGTTTTTTATGAGCTTATTGATGATCCATGAAGCTGCTGAGCCGCATACGATTAATTTCACATCTGCATGTGCACTTGCCCAGGAATTCCAGAAAAATTCCAGACCGGTGACGAAATCAGATTTTTTTGTGTCAAACCAGGGCAACTCATCAATAAAAATTATTTTCTTACCCTTATGATTTTTCAACTCCTTTATTAATGCGGTAAATGCTTCCAGCCAGTTATTGAAAGTAGTATAATCCGAACCAAATGATTGATTCATGAAAATGGTGAAACTTGTTATTTGTTTTTTAGTGTTGGCATTGGCAAGGCCGGTAGCATAAAAGCAAAATTCGTTGTTAAAAAATTCTCTGATTAAAAACGTTTTACCTACACGCCTGCGGCCATATACAGCAACGAATTCAGCTTTGTTTGAACCTGTAATTTGCTTAAGTTTTTCTATCTCTGTAATTCTGCCGAGAACCTTCATTAAATCATTTTTGATTAAAGGGATGCTCAATTTTCCGCCAAAAATACAAATAAATATTAAAATTGGCGGAAAATAATGACTATTTTCCGCCAAAATAATATAAAAAATCAAAAAATGGCGGAAAATGATAGATGAAAGACTATGATGAGCTGAAATTTATGTTGCGCCATTCCGAAGAGTGATCCAGGAAATATCATTTACTATTCCCCACCAATCCTTTTCAGTAAGGATTTGATTGCTGCATAGTTCCACCGGGCAAAACGGCCCCGCTGCACCACCAGGTCATTGTCATTGGGGTGGCTGAGGTAATAGTGAAAGGCAAACCTTGCTTCCGGATCCAGCCAGCCAATTTCCTGGCCAAAACGCAGATCATTAAAAACCAATGTATCCTGCCACTTCTCTGCGGTATAATACCCCTGCGAAAACCTGATAAGGTGCTGCAGGTCCTCATGATTGGCCACAGGCTGCAGCAATGCTTTATTGGTTGGGAAAAAAGTAAAAGCAATACTGTCTTTTTTGTCAAATACCGACCGGTAACCAATATTATAGCCGGAATCGTTCTGCAGTATAACATACCACAAAAAATTATTGAGCGGAGTGGGTGTGCTAAAAGCCCTCGTATAAGGAATATGCTTTTTTTCCGCTATTTTCCTCACAGAGGCATCAATGGATAGTTTATTAAAAATACTGAAGAGCAAATACAATAACGGCATGATCAACCCGGTTTTGGCCCAGCTTCTTCTGCGCTTGTTTTTTTTATGCAATATCAGCAATGCTGCCAGGGCGATGCCAGGCACAATGGAGAAAAAAGGTTCAGCCACATAAAGTGTATTAAATGCTACCCGGTAATGGCTGAAGGGTTCCAGCCAGCCCACACCATACACATTAAAAGCGTCGGTAAAAATATGTATGAAAATACCCAGGGCAAAAAAACTCATCCACCTGCCGGTGCTGATATTGTGCGGCCTGTGCCACCTTTCGGCAAGCAGGGCCAGTAATGGCGTTATAAGTATGGCAAATAAGATGGAATGGGTAAACCCTCTGTGTGCCAGCAAATTACTGGAGGCATTCAGCCAGAAAGCAGCCAGGAAATCCACATCGGGTACACTTTGAGCGATGGCGCCAAGCAGCATAGCTCTTTTACCCAGCTGCTTACCCAGTATGGCTTCGCCCACGCAGGCGCCCAGTGCAATATGTGTGATTGAATCCAATGATTAGATGTATAAAGTACAATGATTCATTATTGTTTTTCCCTTTTATGATATGCATCCTCAAACCATACCAATTGCCCGTTCACCACATCCACTGTTGCATATATAACAAATACCGGAAGCGGGTTTGCCAGCGGAATGATTTGCGGCTTCATCCCGGTAAGGCAACTGTCCATACTAATTTTTGCAGCACGCACGCCTATTGCCAAAGCCAGTTCATAAGGCTTTTCCACACGCATGCATCCATGACTGAAAAATCTTTTCCCTGCCAGGAAAGCTGTTTTATTATTTGTATCATGAAGGTATACGCTGAACGGGTTTTCAAAATCAAACTTAAGCCTGCCCAGGGCATTGTAACAGCCCGGCAACTGGCGGATATCAAACGGGAAATTTCCGGCCGAATAATTTCTCCAGTTGATGCCGGAGGGGTCAACCGGCCTGCCACCCTGCAGCAGCTCATAATGATTTTTTGCAAGGTACCCGGCATTTCGCCTGATGGTGGGCAACATTTCCTTTACTGCAATACTGTAGGGTACATTCCAGTATGGATAGTAAACCACATGCTTTATACTGCTTGTAAGCGTTGGGGTTGGAGTTGAAATTTTTCCCACTACCACTTTGCAGCTGAATTTTTCCACTCCTGCTTCAATATAAGCAAGGCGGTTGGCAGGCAGGTTCAGCAAAATGTACTTTACCGGGCGCATACAGTTAAGCCAGCGGTACCAGCGCATATTCCATTGCAACTCTTTCAGTTTATCCGAAACAGTCTCATTAAGCACTTCAAATGTATACCGGTTGATTTTATCCTGTACCAGCAGGTTGTGCTGCAGCTGCAGTGCATTGATGGCCGCAAGCAGGTTACTTTTCGTGATACTGTCGCCTGCAAGGTAACGGAGTTGTTTAAGCTTGGCTATCAATGCTGTATTGGTTAATGCAATTGTTTTATCAGTTACTTTAATTTCCCTGAAATACTGCTGGTTGGTAACTTCAAGCAGTTTTTTAAACTCGTCCCTGAGCAAAGCATACTTTTCACCTTCCGGCTCAATTACATCAACACAGGCCCGCAGGTTGTTGTTTTGCAGGGCCCAGGTGAGCAGTGCAGGCAGTTCAATACAATCTGGATGATAGGCCAGGCCATTGTACCTGAGTACGGGAGGTCCTTCGCCATAGGCAATATCATGCAAAAAAGAAAGAGCAGCATCAGCGCATTTAATGTCGGCATAAATGCTGTCTGTTACTGTTACCGGCAAATTTGTTTTTAACCTGGTAAGATACGCAAGCCGGTAAGTTGATGGGGTAAGTAAAAAATCCCCCGCTTTGGTGATCATTGCAAGCAGGCTGTCGAATACCCTGTCTGTACCCTGCCCCAACCACATTAACCGGAAACCGTTAAAGCGGTAAAATCTTACCACCAGTGCCGGTTGGCTGATCTGCAGGCTGCCTGCAAAATTCTTATCGCTTTCTATCTTTTGTACGATTGCTTTTACAGCAAGTGTGTCGGTTGCACCGGCTCTTCCGCAGAAGATAAAAAAAGCGGTGATAAAAATGAGCAATCGCTGCCTGGTCGTCATACAAGGGTTTTTGTTTTCAAAACTGGTACTTACTGATTTCTTTCACCAGCGTATGTACAGGCTGTGCACCTGCTGCACGCCATGCCGGTTTGCTGCTGCTGATATACTGCTTAAAGTTATTCATCTGCACCAGTTTACTTACTGCTGTTCATTCGGGCTGTTACAGGATGTTCATCCACCGCTGCAATGCTGTGATAAAAAATGTCCGTGTCCAGTGTTCTTGCAATCAGGCAGTCAGCTTCGGCAATACTGAGCAGTTCCCTTGCTTTTTTTACGTTGGCCGTATCGGCTACTTTTGCAACCGGGTACACGTTTATTGATATGTACTGCAGCTTCCCGTTAATCAGTTCTACCTGTCCCACAGCACTGCATTCAAAATGCGTTGTTATAAAACCTTCCTTTTCTGCATAAAATAAAAAAGTCGTCATAAATGAACTGCAGAGGGCACAAAGCAGCAGGTGCTCAGGTGACCACATGCCGTCCCCGCTGTCCCCGGGCACAGAAACCTTCATCGTATCATGCACACTTCTGGAGGTGAAAATCCCCTCTTTGTTTTTGATCCAGTTCAGCTGAACATCAAATAAAAACCTGTTACGTTTATTCATAAAAAATATTAATGGTGGGCAATAAACAATGGCACTTTAAGTTCTTTTATAAGTATGTCTGCCTCGCTGCGGTGCAGCATCATGGAAAAAGCACTTCGCTTATATGCCCCCATCACCAGCATATACCCTCCAGCCTCATTTCTCAGGTAGTTCAGCAGTGCCAGCCCATCTTCATCCTGCTTAAGAATCTTTTGTGTGATTTTGGGATATTTGCGTTTCAGCAACTCATGTATAAGGTGAGATTCCGGCAGGTGACTTGAATCTTTTTTAAATGATACATGAACAATCTCTGCCTGCTGGTTGGCCAGCGATGGAAAAATATAACTGAACTGGCGGATGGCATATACAGCAGACGGGCTTCCGTCATAAGCAAAAATCACTTTTTCAACCGGCCTGAACTTTTTGGGCAGCAACATTACCGGGCAGTCAGCGTCGTGCAGCAGGTCTTTTATAAAACGGCTGGGTGTTTTTTTATCATAATTTGAAAAAGTGGCCGTTTCTTCTATGATAATGAGGTCTGCAAAATGGCTCTCATTCAGCAAAGAAGTAAAGGCCAGGTATTTATTGCGATGTATATTGAAATGAACACCGTTGGCCTCAAACATTTTCTTCAGGCGCACAATTGATTCTGCTCTTATCTGTGCATCTTTTTTCTCAATAACCTTCAGCTGCTTCATATCCGAGTCAGTATAATAAGGCAGCCAGAGGTCTGCTCCAAGGGGTTCGCTCCTGTAAGCAATATCCTGTAAAAAAACAGCTACTATATGCGCATTGAACTCTTTGGCCAGGTAAATGGCATACTCAGCCGTTGGCTGTGAAAATTTTAATCCGTCAAATACAGCTATCACTTTGTTCATAGTATTGCGCTTTACTGCAGCAAATCTACCTTTTGCACCTGCAGTAATCTATGATATGGATATAAGGGTGCTATGATTTTGGTCAGGAATTTTTAGAGGTAAGATTAAACAGGAAGAGCATGAGCAGGTTAGACAGTTGCCACGACAGCCACCAGCGGAAAAGTCTGAAGGGGTTTTTTTCTGCAAGGTACAGTTGTGGCGCTAT
This sequence comes from Chitinophagales bacterium, assembly GCA_031375675.1. GTDB lineage: Bacteria > Bacteroidota > Bacteroidia > Chitinophagales > Chitinophagaceae > Ferruginibacter. Next base: position 39,100 of record JANMIG010000020.1, on the reverse strand, counting down.
TTTTTCGGCATACGCATCAAAGTTTTTTTGCAGCCGGCTTTTAACTATGCTGCAAAATGCTTCGCTGTACACTTCTGTATTGGTTTCGATACTGGTATAATTGCTGAGGTGGTTAAAATTTGATGAGCCGATTGTTAGCCATTTATCATCAACCATGGCCAGTTTGCCGTGTAAAACCCTGGCGGGAAATTCATAAATACTGATATGATACCGCTGCAGTGCCCGGTACCAGTAGCGGCCTGCATCTCTTGCAAGCATTATGTCTGATTTGCCCTGCAGGTAAAGCTGCACCTGCACTCCTCTTTCTGCTGCCTTTTTTAACAGGCGTATCATTTTATAGTTGGGTATAAAATAGCTGCATACTATAATGATGCGTTCTTTGGCAAAATAAATCGCCTGCTCAAGATTCTTGTGCACCTGGTGTTTTTTCAAAAACCAGTCTTCATGGGCTATCCTTACCGGTATTGGTTCACTGCTGCCGGCTGTATGCAAATGCTTTTTTTTGAAAGAAGGTGAATGTCCGTGAAACAACCGTTCGCAAAGCGTTGCATATTCTGTACACAAAGAGCCTTGTATACGCAGGGCAAAGTCCAGCCAGGCTTTTTCACCGGCTACACCCCGGTACTTATCGGAAATATTGATGCCGCCAACAATGGCAGTTGCCGAATCTGCAACAATGATCTTATGGTGCAGCCGCCTGCCCGTTCGCAGCTTATACATGATTAAAGGGGAAAATAACCGGCATTCCACACTGGCTTTTTTCAAATCGGTCAGGGGGTCGCCTTTCATGGCCTTTGATCCAAATGCATCCAGCAATACTTTTACAGAAACACCACGTTTTGCTGCCTCTTTTAATGCCTGTATAACCTCCTTACCGGTTTCATCGGGCAGCAGGGCATAGTATTGCAGGTGCAGGCTTGTTCTGGCTTTATTGATCAGCAGCAGTAAGGCTGAAAAAAATTCAGCACCACTTTCCAGCAGTTCTACCGTATCAGCACTTTTATAACTGCCTCTTTGAAATAAAGGACTCTCCATTTTATCAAATATACTCAATACCACGCCGTTTACTTAATGACAGAAATCAATACCGTTTGTAATACCTGTCATACAATGGCCTGTTTCAGGGTAAACCATACCAGCAATATGGCGGAGGCACCCATCAGCAACAGGGCAATGCTGCCCACCAGGTTTGACAGGCGCTTGTTCGTGTACTCTTCCATAATTTTTTTATTATTGCATATATGTAGAATGATGCCGATGATTACTGGTGCTGTAATGCCATACAAAACGGCAGTATACAGCAATGCTTTAACGGGATTGATACCTGCCAGCTGAATAATGAGCCCTGCCAGGGTGGATATGATCATGATAATATAAAACTCCCTGGCTTCATGAAACTTCTTGTTCAGCCCCTCCTTCCAGCCAAATGTTTCTGCAATGATATAAGACAGTGAACCGGCCAGTACCGGTATGGCAAGAAAGCTGATACCGATAACACCAGCAGCAAACAAAATATAGGCAAGGTCGCCTGCCAGTGGCTGCAGCGCTTTTGCGGCATCTTCCACCGTATTGATTTCATGCACACCATTATTGTGCAATACTGTGCCTGCGGTTAATGTGATAAAATACATTACCAGTACAGAAAAGAACATACCGTACTTAATATCTTTCTTCATGTGCGGCAGAATATACTTATCAAGAATGATGTGCTTTTTCCTGTCGGGAAATGCTTCGGTTTCCATGGCGGTTTGCCAGAAAAAAAGATATGGCGAAATGGTGGTGCCCAGCACACCAACCAGTACCAGCAGGTATTCCCTGTTTAAAGAAAATGCCGGAATAAAAGTACTACTGAGTACCTGCCCGATATCCTGCTTTGCTAAAAATGGCACCAGCAGGTACACCAGCAGTATCATGCACAGGTACTTCATGATTGCTGCCAGCCTGTGATAAGATAATTTTACAGTGAACCATAATAATACTGCAGTAAACACGATGCTGAAAAAGGGTGCAGGCACGCCCGGAATAATAAGGTTTGCCACGGCACCCATGCCTGCAATATCTGCCGCAATATTCAATACAATAGCCGGGCAGCTGAAAATTACCAGCAGGTACAGTACCCATTTGGGATAATGGTCCTTCACCACTCCTGCCAGGCCCCTGCCCGTAACAACGCCAATGCGGGCACACATTTCCTGTATCACATACATCAGCGGGTACGATACAATGGCGGTCCACAATGTACTGAGCCCAAATTTTGCGCCTGCCTGTGAGTAAGTGGCAATACCCGATGGGTCATCATCGCTGGCTCCGGTAATAAGGCCGGGGCCAAGCATTTTCCAGAACCTGCTGAGCCAGGTTTTTCCCTTTCGTTTTGAATGCATACGCCCGGTATTAAAATTCCGCTTACTGATTGTTGACTTCTGCAGGTATAATAAAGGGATACTATGAATCTTTTTTCCGGCTTATAAATGCTTTCAGTTTATCAAACACAATATCTACGGCATCATATACTTTTTGCTCCGCCTTTTCTTCCGCTTTAAAAAGCATCTTACTCAGCCACAGCGACAGGCCTGCCTTGATGGTTTTGGCTGCAAAACCCTTACCCTGCGGCGGAGGTGGCTCTCCGGTTACTTTTTCGTAAGCAGCTGAAAAAAAATTACGGGGCCGCAGCTTTTCCCTGAAGCCGGTAATATGGTTGCGCAATTGCTGCTCCTTAAATCTTACTGCCGCTTCCAGCCGCCTGATTTCGGCATTGAGTGTGGCAACATCCTTTATCTCACTCATGATGATCATTGCTTAAAATTTGCTGTATCAATCTGTTTTTCAGCGGATTCAGCAACCAGCGCCTGCGGTATTTAACCAGCAACAGGCCGGTTATGGTGTACAGCAGCGTTACAGTTAAATAACCAGCATACTCATGCCCCCACAATTCGGCAAAAACATGTGCCAGCGTGATGCTTACAAATAAAAATGCCATTACAAAAAAAGGTATGATGATAAGCAGGGAAACAGTACCTGCAGCCAGGGTGGTGGCTTTTTTCACCATCTGCAGTTTCATCAGCTCCCGGCGTGCATCCAGGTATTCCTTAACGTCATCAAAAACTGCCTCAATATTGTCTGTTGTATCACTCATATGCGGCTGCTTTTACATTCCGGAATAGGGATATTTTTTATAAATGGCCTGCACTGCATTGGTTATGGCAGTCTGCGGGTCTTTTTCAGCTGATTGCGTTATTACATCGGTGGCCCAGCCCCGCCACACCAGGGTATTTGTTCGCTTGTCCATCAGGTCAATAATAAGCGTCCCTTCCCTGTATTGGTACACATTAACCCGCCTGTTAACCCAGTAGGGGCTGTAGTTGTAGCCAAAAGGTTCATTGGTAACTGAGGTTTTGTCTTCCACCACAATATGATAATGCATTTCAAGTTCTCCGTTATTATCTGCCAGGCGGTAGCCCTTTGCGGTCATTTCAGTATTTACGGCTGTCTTTATACGCTTATCATTCAGCTCGTTGTAATAAAGCGGGTTGATGCCTTTTCCTTCAATGGCTTTGACATTCATCCATGTATATGTTTTGTAGTCGGTAATATTCACATCTTTGTCATAGTCAGAAAACACCCTGATACTGGGTCCGCAGGAAACAATACCTGTAATAAATAAAAGAAAAAAAATTGCTCTTTTCATATAAAACGATTGTTTACCAAAAATGACGATATAAAGCATCAATAAAAATGATAACGGTTAGCTGTGCCGCCAATGTACATCATACCGGAGCAGGCGGCGGGTGAATTGCCGGCACAGGCCCGTTACCCAGTAAATAAACAATCGTTTCACCACCGGGTATTTTTTCTGCAAGCAGTTTGATGATGGCCGCAAAGGGAATAAAAAGCACCATACCTGCGCCGCCCCAGAGGATACCGCCTGCAACTACTGCAATGATTACGGCCAGGGTATTAAGGTTTAACCTGTTGCCCACCGCCCAGGGAAAAATAATATTGGCTTCCAGATATTGCACCAAAGCAAAAATGCCTGCAATGGCCAGCGGATAATATACAGAATTATAAGTGATCCATGCAATAGTAATGGGCAGCAGGGAGGCGGCAATAATACCCACGTACGGAATGAATGTAAGTACCGAAGCGATGAAGCCAAAAAGGATGGCATGCGGAATACCCAGCAGCAAAAGCCCGGCACTGTTCAGCACACCAACAATTAAGTAAACCACCAGCATCCCCTTGATGAACTTAAAATAGGTATGAATTGCAGCGTGCAGCACCGGGTCAATATCTTTCCCGATATTGTACGGCAGCAGTTTTTTTAAAAACAGCATAAGCCGCTGGCGGTAGAGCAATAGCAGAAAAGCATAAATGGGCACCAGGAACACCATTACCAGCGAAGCTGCAGAACGGGCAATGCCCACCCTTATCATTCCGATGATAAAAGAAGATGAGTTTTCGAAAAATTGTTTGCGCCATTCGGCCTGCGCAGCCTGGCTTACATTCCAGTTGGCCTCCAGGTAATTTCCAAAATCAAAAAAAGTGGTATTCAGCTTTTCCCTAAGCAGCGGCCAGGTATCGGTAAAGCCAAGTATTTGCTTTACCAGCAGCCAGATTACAAGAGAGAGCAGCAGGAGGAACAGCGTTAAAGCCACAGTTATAGCCAGGGGTTTTGTCATTCCTTTTTTCTCCAACCATTTGCACAGCGGATAAAGGATAAATGCAACAAAAAGCCCCATGCTCAGGGGGATAAATAAGGTTTTCCCTGCATACAGGATACAGCAACACAGCACGCTTATAAGCAGCAGGTTCGTTATCCGTTGTAAACTAACCCCGCTTGTGCTGCTATTTTTGGTCATTGCTGATAAGTCCATATTTTATTTTAACGGGATTACTGATTGTTAAAGAAAACTATTTCCTGTACACCCCGGTTATTGAATAAGAAACCCCGGTTGAACCAACTCTGCAACCGGGGTGAATGAAACATCTCAACCCACTGTTATCTGCTTCACATTTTCTGCCTGTTTGGCAGCTGTGCGTGGGATGCTTATTTTTAGTTCTCCGTTCCTGTACACTGCATCAATTTTAGCTTCATCACAATCTTCGGGTAAGGTAAAACTGCGGCTCCAGCTGTTGCACTTTGCCCAAATGGAAGTATTCTTAAAAAACTATTTAACCAGCCTTTATCAAATAATGCCCCGTCCAGTTGTTCTCTCTTTTTGCGACAGCTTTTGTTTCTATAAAAATTAAATGATCATTGCTATTGAAAAATCTTCGGTATAAATGTACAGCGCAAACCCGCCGAAAGCCATGACCAATGCCTTTGTACAATATGATTTGCATCAGCTAATAAAGAAAACGGGCTGCTCAGTTTGATACTATAAACATATTAAAGCGGTATCTTTACAGTTCAACACTTTATGTATCGATGCATTTCACAAGCCCGGCAGATAACAGCGACTTTCATTCAGCCATGCTGCATGCATATTGTTCAGGAGCGCTTGAGTTTGTAGGGGCCACCAGGGGGGGCAGCAGGCATTTTTTATGTGTAAATGAACCCGGCGCTGCTCTTTTCGGCTTTGCCAATGCTGCTGAATTGCTTCATTATGAGCAGGATATACTGGTAAATATTCCCGATGAAATGCTGAATCATGCTGCAGGTGCAGGCAATGACCATCATGATATGACGGAAGCCTTGTTTGTTACAAAGCAGGGAAATGAGTTTTTGGGAGAGATAAGGATAAAGGAATTTGATTACCATGGCAATACTTACAAGCTTATCCGCATCAGGGATATCAGCAGTATAAAAAAAAATGAGCAGTCAGGCAAGCGTGAAAAAGAGCGCTTTGAGGCTTTGTTTAACTATGCCACTATGGGTATTTTGCTGGTAGACAGTTCCGGCACAGTTATACTGGCTAACCAATATGCCACAACACAGTTTGGATACCCGCAAAATGGCGGATTGAGGGGTAAGAAAGTGGAAGGGCTGATCCCTTCCCGTTTCAGGCAAAGCCATTCCCATCACCGGGAAGTATACCAGCAGAATCCACATCCGAGAATGATGGGTGGTAACCTGGATCTTTATGCACTCAAAAGCGACGGCACAGAGTTTCCTGTTGAAATAAGCCTGAGTAATTTTGTAACAGACGAGGGCTCCTTTGTGATTGCTTTTATCATTGATATTTCCCGGCGAAAGCATGCAGAGGCTGCAATGCTGCAGCAACAGCAGGAGATAAAAAAACTAAACGACGAGCTTGAAGGCAGGGTTGAGCTCCGCACCAGGCAATTGCAGGAGGCCATGCAGCTGCTGGAACAGTCAAAAGAAGAACTGAGCAGGTCGCTTAATAAGGAAAAAGAACTGGGGGATATGAAAAGCAGGTTCGTATCCATGGCTTCACATGAGTTCCGTACACCATTAAGCACCATTCTTTCCTCGGCATCCCTGCTGGCAAAATACACACAGTCAGATGAACAGGAAAAAAGAGACAGGCATATACTCCGCATCAAATCATCGGTAAATAACCTTACTGATATCCTGAATGATTTTTTGAGTATTGGCAAAATGGAGGATGGCAAAATAAAAGCTTCGCCAGTTATCTTCGACCTTGAAGAACTCCTGGGCGGGTTGGCATCAGAGATGCAGAATCATGTAAAGAGCGGCCAGGAAATACTTTTCAGCTATGCTGGCCATAAAACAGCGTATCTTGACCCATCACTGTTAAGGAACGCAGTGATCAATCTTCTTTCCAATGCCATAAAGTTTTCGCCAGAGCATAAAAAAATACAACTGAGCGGATTGAATGCTGATGACCAGATCTGCATAAGTGTGAAAGATAATGGCATTGGCATTTCCGGGGAAGACCAGAAACACCTTTTTGAACGTTTTTTTCGTGCCAATAATGCAGTAAACATACAGGGAACCGGCCTTGGCCTGCATATTGTGGCCAAATATGTGGAATTGCTGGGTGGCGAAATTGAATTTAAAAGTGAACTGGAAGAAGGTACTGAATTCATGATTAAGTTTGCAGCAGGCCAGGGCCAGTTACAAAATAATACGGGTGACTGACGCATTATCATACCTGAGATGATTGTATGTTTTTTTAATTAACATTTGCAAAAAATAAAACAGATTTATGAAACATATTTTGCTGATAGAAGATAACCTCGAAGTGAGGGAAAATACAGCAGAGATACTGGAGCTGGCAAACTACAGTGTACAAACTGCGGAGAATGGCAAAATTGGTGTGGAAATGGCGCTGTTAAATCCTCCTGACCTTATTATTTGCGATGTGATGATGCCTGTGCTGGATGGCTATGGGGTGCTGCACCTGGTGCAAAAGAACGACAGCCTGAAAAATATCCCTTTTATTTTTTTAACAGCCAAAGCTGAAAGAGGCGATTTCAGGAAAGGGATGGAGCTGGGTGCAGATGATTATATTACCAAACCATTTAACGATACCGAACTGCTGACTGCTGTGGAAGGAAGGCTCAAAAAAGCAGAGATGCTGAAAAAAGAATACGGCTCCACAGCAGCAGGCTTACAGGAAATGCTGGACGATTTTGGTGGCAAAAATGCCCTGGCTGATATGGCAAAAGACAGGGATACCAACAGCTATATAAAAAAACAGGTCATCTATTCCGAAGGAAATCACCCGTCACGCCTTTACTATATCCTGGAGGGTAAGGTAAAAACATATAAAATAAATGATAATGGCAAGGAGCTTACAGTAGGGCTGTACAACCAGGGAGATTTTTTGGGCTATACTGCCCTGCTGGAAGGAACACCCTACAGGGATACTGCCGAAGCAATGGAAGCAACGGAGCTGGCCATTATACCCAGGGATGAATTTGATAAACTGGTACACAATAACAGGGAAGTAACCCGGAAATTTATTCAGTTGCTGGCAAAAAATGTGGCGGAAAAAGAAGAGCAGTTGCTGAAACTGGCTTACAACTCACTGCGCAAGCGTGTGGCAGATGCTTTATTGACATTGCAGCATAAATACAAAAAAGAAGGCGAAACCAATTTCTCCATACAAATATCACGGGAAGACCTTGCCAATATTGCCGGTACGGCCACGGAGTCGCTGATACGCACCCTGGGTGATTTTAAGGCAGAAAACCTTATTGATATCAGGGGTAACCAGATTCTGATAGTGAATGAGAAGAAGCTTACAGACATGCTGAACTGATGGCACTATGCTTTCAGCAGATAATTATTGAATTCATTTTTGAGGCGGGCAAAATCCTTTTCCAGGTAAGCAATCTCATTGCGCAGTTTATCCTGCTGTTTTAGTATTTTCCTGTTCATCACTGCATTATCCTGCAGGTAACCCAGGTTCAGCTTTTTTTCCTGGTCTTCTATATCATTCCGCAACTCGTTTAAAAACTCATCTTTTAAAATAAATTGGGTTTGAAAGTGCTCAGCATGGGCAATAAACTGGTCTGAGCCCGGCCCCTTATGGTCAAGCACCTGGGCGAGCCTGTTTTTTAAAAAACTGTTTTCCTGTTTTAAAAAATCTATCAGCCGTTCCCATGTCATATTTTCATGATGAAATTGATCTGTCTTGATCAGGGCCATTGTATCTGTGTTAAACGTCACCAAAATATAGTTTGCCGGTTCAAATTTATTTTTTCTCCTGAAAACAAATAAAAAGCGAAGTCATGGCAGCAGATGATTTACATCAGCAAAAGTCTGCCGCTCCGGGTCAATACCAACGGGATACCCGTTTCCTATGCCAATTACAAAACAGTTGACAGAAAAGACATAAAGTTGCATTTCAACTCTACAAATGCCTTCTGCAGCTCTTTTACTCTGCTGCGGATAATATCCTGGTAACAAAGCGCCTCAATATCATACACCGCATTGCTGGCACAATCTTTATTCAGTCTTTTCTGCTGTTCATCCAGGTCAAAGCGTACCAGGTTCATTTCCTCCTGTTGATGAAAAAACTCCGCCCGGAAATGATGCTGGCAGGCATCCCGCTCCTCCGGGCTTATTGATTCATCCGCCTCTGCTTCGGCAAGTAATTGCTGTATTTCCGGCATTTCACGCTGGTACATTTCCAGCGATTGCTGCCAGCCCCTGTTTTCATTCATAAAACGGCGAAAACGCATCGTATCGGTTTTTAAGCAATGGTTCATAACCGGTTATTTTAGCTGCAAATGTATCCGGCACCGGGGTACAAAAAAATAACCAACGGCAATATGGAATATGATTTTGCTCATGTATGCAGTAAAGGTGGTTTTACCGGCCCTCAAACAGCCAGCTAAGGGGTTTTCTTGGTTTTTTTGCCTGCAGGTTAAATTTATGAACACTGTTTTTGTTGATATGCTCCACCGCCTCCTCAATAGAATCGGTAATAAGGGTATGGCGCAGGTCATCAGCAGATACGGTACCTTTTTCCTTCATCAGCTCAAGATGCTCAAGCAGTTTTTTGTGAAATTCCCTGTCGAAAATGATAATGGGAAACTGGTCTATTTTTTTTGTCTGGATAAGTGTAAGCGCCTCAAAATATTCATCCAGCGTACCAAAGCCGCCGGGCATTACCACAAATGCATAAGAGTATTTAATAAGCAGGGTTTTGCGTACAAAGAAGAATTTAATATTCACCCACTTATCAAGATAGGGATTGTGCTTTTGTTCCATGGGCAGCACAATATTACAGCCTACTGATCTTCCGCCTGCCTCACGGGCTCCTTTATTGGCGGCCTCCATTATACCCGGCCCGCCACCAGTCATGATGGTAAAACCCATACGGGCAATAGCTGCCGACAGCTGTTCGGTTTTTTCATAATAGGGATGCCCGTCTTTAAATCGGGCAGAGCCAAAAATAGTAACACAGGGCCCGGCAAAATGCAGAGCCCTGAAACCTCTTATAAAATCCAGCAGCACTTGTACAGTAAATTTAAATTCCTGCCAGCGGCTTTGCGGCCCATCCAGGAATTGTATTTCGGGTGCCATACGGTAAATTTATTCCCTTCAGATGATACTCAGGGGCCAAAAAATCCGGTTGCGTTATCAGGCCGGTTTTAATGCTGTACCGGTGCTACATCCACTTCACCAAAAACTGTGTAAACTCATGCTTTAATTCAGCAAATATTTTTTCTTCTGCCTCAAACCGCTCTTTCAGCCTGCTGTGTTCTGCCAGTTGCTCATGGCTTACATGACCGGCATGCTCCTGCATTTCAGCAGCCATCCCGTTCAGGTGCCCGTTAATGTCGTGCTGGAGTGTGTCAATGGCCTCAATGTGCAGCAGAAACTGGTTTTGAAAATGCTCTACCTGCTGCATGGTTTCCGGTCCGGTATTTTTTCCGGCAATTTCTGTAAGCCTGTTTTTATACACGCCCAGTTCATCCTTGTAAAATCCAAGGCTGCTTTTCCACGCTGTATGTTCATTTGTTAAATGCTTGATACTTGTTGTTGCTTGCATATTGCTTTTGTATTATTGTGTAGTTAATTAAAGATACATCATTTATGTGCGATAAATACCGGCAATTTCACTTCCTTTATCACACCGGCTGCAAAGCTTTTTTTGAAAAAGGAGGAAACCATACTCCTGCTGTAGGCTCCCATTATTACATAGCTTAAGGGCTGATCGGCAAGCCAGGTTGTAAAATCATGCCTGTCTGCCATGGTGGCCATTTCAATACGAAGGTTGGGATAATGCCCGGCCGCCAGCTCTGTAACAAGGCTGTATTCCTCCAGCTCGCTTTTTTCCCTGGCATGTACCGACAGCAGAACAGTTTCCTGCGCTGCCAGTTGGGGAAAAAGATAAGCAAACTGCTTCATGGCAAATACGGCAGATTCACTGCCGTCATAAGCAATTACATTCTGCCCCGGTGGGGTAAAGCCTTCCGGCAGCAGCAGCACAGGGCATTCGGTTTTTTTGAGTACTTCTTCCAAGTAAACATTGGGCTGCAATTCGCTGATGTTCTTATAAAAAAGTTCGCTGCTCACCAGCAAAATATCTGCAAAGCGGGTTTCTTCCACCAACGAGGCAATGGCCATGTCATTATTTTCCTTGTGTATCCTGAAGCGGATTCCTTCCTTAGTACAGGCTTCAGTAAACAGCGCAATATTTTTAAGCACAAGCTGGTCATCATCATCCTTAAATATCCAGCCCGGCATCGTAGCCGCAGCTTCTGCACCGGAATACAGCAATAGCTTTGAGTAATCTACCGGGCTTAAAAAAATACCTGCCAGCAGCACCTCATTTTCCTGGTTGATATATTTGGCAAACTCAAATGCACCATACGGAAAATTATTCCCATCCAGCGCTATAACTATTTTTTTCATTGTGAGCATTTAAAAATTAAAACTTCCGCCAAAGCAATATTACCGCCCTGCCAGCTTTGTATAAATGATATCCATTAACGAAGTGGCTGATATACGTCATAAATGGTTTATTGCCCTGCACCAGAAATTTATGACACTGGAAAATTTGTACAGGTTAAATAAATTCCGCACCTTTACAATCACAATTCTCCGAATATGAAGTTTTAATTTCCCCGGCGCAAGTGATTTTCGCCCGGGACACGACATCAACCAATTACTGACTGAGCGATTCATACGCTCTTTTTCTCATTTCATATTCAAACAATCATGACCAATACTTCTTTACACACCAATAAGGTATCCCGTTTTTTCTCATTGATCTGGCAGTCGCTTGCAGGTAATGAACACGACTATACCAAGGGCAGCCTGCGTACGGCGATACTGCTGCTGGCTGTACCCATGATACTGGAGCTGAGCCTCGAAAGCGTATTTGCCGTAGTAGATATATTTTTTGTAAGCAGGCTGGGAGCCAATGCCATTGCCACTGTGGGGCTTACTGAATCTGCCATTACCATTGTGTACTCTGTGGCCATTGGGCTGAGCACTGCCGCCACTGCTATTGTAGCCCGCAGGGTGGGCGAAAAAAACCCGGAAGCGGCTGCTCATGCAGGTGCACAGGTACTCCTGCTTGCATGTATCATCACAGCCGTACTGAGTATTGCCGGCTTTGTGTTTGCAGCAGATATTTTACGCATCATGGGTGCCAGCCCCGATGTGGTACGTGAGGGCAGCATTTTTACCCGCATCATGCTGGGCAGCAGTGTGGTCATCATTTTATTGTTCCTCATCAATGGTATTTTTCGTGGAGCCGGCAATGCCGCCATGGCCATGCGAAGCTTGTGGCTGGCCAGCATCATCAATATTTTTCTGTGCCCCATGCTCATCAATGGTTACGGCCCCTTTCCAGAATTGGGGCTAAAAGGTGCCGCCATAGCTACTGCCATCGGGCGTGGGTGCGGGGTATTGTACCAGTGTATTTACCTTTTCAGGGGAAAAGGTGGCATTAAAATCAAGCTGCCGCATTTTACCTGGGATGCGCCTATTATTAAATCGCTGATAAAAGTGGCATGGCCCGCTACGCTGCAGTTTATTATTGCCTCGGGCAGCTGGATAGTGCTGGCAAAGTTAGTGGCAGATACCGGTGGCACCGATGCCTCAGCAGGGTACCAGCTGGCCATACGTAACCTGGTGTTTTTCATACTGCCCGCCTGGGGCCTCAGTAATGCAGCCGCAACACTGGTGGGCCAAAACCTGGGAGCAGGCCAGCCTGAAAGAGCAGGAAAAAGTGTAATGCTGTGTACCATGTACAATGTGGTGTTTATGGCTTTTGTTACCATTTTGTTTGTGTGTTTTTCGGGGCCGGTCATCAGCATATTTACAAAAGATGCTGCCATACAGCATTTTGGCGCACAATCATTGCAGATCGTTGGAACAGGATTTATTTTTTATGGTGTTGGCATAGTAATGATGCAGGCCCTGAATGGAGCTGGCGATACCCGTACACCTACCATCATTAATTTTGTATGTTTCTGGCTGTTTCAGATACCATTGGCTTACCTGCTTGCAAAAGGTTTGGACATGGGGCCAAAAGGGGCTTTTATAGCTGTGCCTGTTGCCGAAACCGGTATTGCCGTTGCAGCATATATATTATTTAAAAAAGGAAACTGGAAGAAAGTGAAGGTATAAGCGGGCTGTTCTTTTTTACTAAACAAGGCCGGAATTTCCATTGATCTGGAATTATTCCGGCCTTGTTTTTTTACGCATTGTTCGCCCATCATCCAACTGATGCCGGGTATAATGCTACCAGCCCAGTATCCAGGCAAATATCAGTGGTACTACAATGGTGGCATCACTCTCAACAATAAATTTTGGTGTGTTGATATCCAGTTTGCCCCAGGTAATTTTTTCGTTGGGCACAGCCCCTGAATAGGAGCCATAAGAAGTGGTGCTGTCGCTTACCTGGCAAAAATAACTCCAGAAAGGTACATCATGCCATTCCAGGTCCTGGTACATCATGGGTACTACACAAATGGGGAAATCGCCTGCAATACCGCCCCCAATCTGGAAAAAACCAACCCCCTTTCCTGCAGAATTGTTTCTGTACCAATCGGCCAGCCACACCATATATTCAATACCACTCTTCATGGTACTGGCTTTGAGTTCACTTTTTATAACATAACTGGCAAAAATATTGCCCATGGTACTGTCTTCCCAGCCGGGTACTACAATGGGTATATTTTTTTGTGCTGCTGCCAGCATCCAGCTGTTTTTGGGGTCAATTTCATAATACTGCTCCAGCACACCGCTCAGCAGCATTTTGTACATAAACTCATGCGGAAAATAGCGTTCACCCTTATCATCGGCATCCTTCCATATTTTATGTATGTGCTGCTGCAACCGGCGGAAAGCCTCTTCTTCCGGTATACAGGTATCGGTAACCCTGTTGTAATGGTTTTCGAGCAGGTCCCATTCATCCTGCGGACTCAAATCACGGTAATTGGGTACCCTTTTATAATGGCTGTGCGCCACCAGGTTCATAATATCTTCTTCCAGGTTAGCGCCGGTACAACTGATGATCTGCACTTTGTCCTGGCGAATCATTTCGGCAAGGCTGAGACCCAGCTCGGCCGTACTCATGGCCCCGGCGAGGGTAATCATCATTTTACCACCTTCGGTCAAATGTGTTTCATACCCTTTTGCGGCATCCATAAGGGCTGCTGCATTAAAATGGCGGTAATGGTGCTGGATATACTGCGATACTGGTCCTTTTGTCATTATACTATCATTTAAAGCGCAAAAATAGGTTTTTTAGTAAAAGCCCTGCCAATCAAATACCGGTAATATGCCGCGTCAAATATAAAACGCATAAAAAAGCACTGCCAAAGCAGCGCCTTTTCTCTAAACCAAAACCAACAAACTACTGTTTACAACTAATTCTTTTGTTTTTTGAAAACTGAAAGGCTTCCTGCGCTGTCAGCTTTTACAATAACCGTATTCTTTTCTCCTGAAAGTGTAATGTAATACCCTGTTTCTCCCTGGGCTGAATATTCGATGATTGCAGGTGAAACTACATAACCGGTATACTTAGCAGCCAGCTGATTTGTTACTGCCATGGGCAGTTGTTTTGCTGTAATGTAGCGGCTGGTGGCCAATACCTCGCCTTCGGCATCAATAAACACATCCAGTTTTTCATCGTTCAGCTCAAAAGCGGCATGATAAATCCCTTCTTCCTTCATTTCAGTCCAGGTTACATTTTTTGCTTTTGCGAAAGTGCTTGAAAATGTCTGTGCCACTTTTTCATTCTCCGGGTTTACTTCTGCTGCAAAAGCTGTGGTTCCCAATGCTGTAACAAACAGCGCAATAAATAATTTTTTCATCCTTCTAAAGTTTAATGATTAATTGTTTTTAATGACTACAGGGCAAAGGTATCCCGGCTGCCCCATGCCTGGAAGCAGATAATGACCTGCGGTGAAGGCTCCTGCAATTATTTGGATAAACGGCAAAAACACATCCGGCACCTGCATTCACCAGCTCACTCAAGTCCTTTCCAGTAAAGGATTACAGGGTTTTTCTTAAAAAAAAGCCAACATGGATTAAGATTCCGTTAAAATTGACAGGTATCATCATTGCGGTAAAAACCGTATTTTTAACAGCCTGATTCAATAACTGTAAAACAACAAGTATCAATTACCTTGCCCATGCATATCTTTCATTTAACCATCCCGGCATACTGGTGGGCAATATGATCAGTGATTTTGTAAAAGGCAAAAAACAGTTTGATTACAGCACCATTGTACAAAAGGGCATACAACTGCACCGGTTTATCGACAGTTTTACTGATACACATGAAGTAACCCGGGAAATGAAGGCGTTTTTCCGGCCTCAATACCGGTTGTACTCAGGTGCCTTTGCGGATGTGGTGTACGATCATTTTCTGGCAACTGACACTAATGAATTTGACAGCCCGGAAAGCCTGCAGCTGTTTGCAGCATCGGTATACAGCACATTACAGCAGCAAACAGACATCATGCCGGAGCCTTTTGCCAAAATGGTTCCCTGGATGGTGCAGCAGGACTGGCTGAGTAACTACCGCTTTACAGGGGGGATTGAAAAAAGCTTTGGTGGCCTCGTACGCCGCTCGGCCTGGTTAACCGAGTCTGCAGTAGCCTTCGGGGTATTTATGGCCAACTATGCAGCCATGAAGCAGTGTTACAATACCTTTTTTCCGGAACTAAAAAAAGCAACCTTTTATCAATTACAGCAGTTGTTAAAAATCTGATTCGTTTATCTTTACAAAAAAAATCTATGCGTATAATTCTGGCTGCAGCTGCCTTTTTGCTTACAACAACAGCATTTTCACAATCAAAACTGCCGGCGGTTGACAAATCGCCGATGGATATGAGTTATTATCCAACTGGTTATCCGCTTTTAAAAATACAGGACAAAGCCACCGAACAGCCTGTAGCAAGGGTTATTTACAGCAGGCCGCAAAAAAACGGCAGGGTGGTTTTTGGAGAATTGCTGGAATATGGTCAAATATGGCGGCTTGGGGCCAATGAAGCCACCGAGCTGGAATTGTTTCAGAATGTAAAGATTGGCGGCACAAAAGTAAAAAAAGGACGTTATACCCTGTATTGCATCCCCAACGAGAAAAAGTGGACCATCATCTTGAACAAGGATACAGATACATGGGGTGCTTTTAAATACGATGTAAAAAAAGATGCAGCCCGGTGCGAAGTAGCTGTTGAGCAAAATACCGAGGTTACAGAATCATTTGCCATGACTTTCGAAAAAGGAAATGGTTGCATCAACCTGATTATGGCCTGGGATACTGTAAAAGTAATATTGCCCATTTATCAATAATGTAAGCCTGTACCAATGTTAAGAATAACTGCTCTTGTTTTACTTTCTTTGTTTTTATCTGCCTGCGGGGATAGCGGGGGTGATAATAATACCGTGATTTTGCCAGCCAAGAAACAACCCCTGTCGCTTAAAAAAGAAACGCCCAACCCTTTTTCCATGGTGGACGTTTCACCGATGGATATGAGCTATTGCCCTGCAGACTATCCGCATATAAAGCATATTGCGGGTGACTTGCCCCAAATGCGTATTATTTACAGCAGGCCGCAAAAGCAGGGACGTACTGTTTTTGGTAACATCGTGCAGTATGATACCATCTGGCGGCTTGGTGCCAATGAAGGCACCGAAATAGAGTTTTTTAAACCAGTTACCATACAGAACCAGAAAATTAAGCCGGGCCGGTACACTCTTTATTGTATCCCCCGTAAAGACAGCTGGGAGGTGATCATGAACACTGAAGTGAATATATGGGGGCTTAATATCAACACAGCTAAGGATGCAGGCAGGTTCACCATACCCGTCACTTCCACTACAGCGCTTTCTGAATATTTTACTGCAATTTTTGAAGATACCGCTACGGGTGCAAATCTTGTTTTTGCCTGGGATAGTGTGATTACAAAATTGCCCATTTCATTTTAACAGCCGGGGTCTTTTACTTTTTTAGACAGATATTTACAATATGTGCGGTATAGCAGGCATCATATCTCCCACAGTGGCAGATACTGGGCGTTTGAAAAAAATGGCAGACGCACTGGCACACCGTGGGCCTGATGGTGAAGGCTTATGGACAAATACGGGTGGCAATACTGGCCTTGGACACCGGCGCCTCGCAATTATCGACAGAAGCCCCTCGGCTGCGCAGCCCATGCATTTTGCTGACCGCTACACCATTGTGCACAATGGTGAAATTTACAATTACACCGAGCTGCGGGAACAACTGCAGAAAAAAGGATACCGGTTTGTATCCCAATCCGACACGGAAGTGATACTGGCCGCCTACGACTGCTGGAAAGAGGATTGCCTGCAGTATTTTGACGGCATGTTTGCCTTTGCCCTGTGGGATGAACAGAGCAAGCAACTGTTTGCAGCAAGGGACAGGCTGGGAGAAAAGCCGTTTCATTACTTTTTTAACGCAAGCAGGAACGAATTTGTTTTTGCCAGCGAAATAAAGGCTTTGTGGGCAGCTGGTGCCGAAAAACATATTGATAATACCATGCTGCTGAATTATATCGCACCGGGATATGTACAAAACCCCGCAGATAAAGCACAAACTTTTTTCAGGGGAATTTATTCATTACCGCCTGCATCTTATTTAACCATTTCACTTTCAGCATTTGAGCCGGTTGTGAAAAAATACTGGGAGCCGGGCAAAAAAATCAATACCGGTATTACCGCTTCTGATGCTGCCGAAAAATTCATGCAGCTGCTGCAAATATCAGTGAGCAGGCGTTTACGAAGCGATGTACCCCTCGGCACTTCGCTCAGTGGCGGTATCGACAGCGGGGCAATTGCCGCCATACTGAACCAAAAGGGTCAAACGGACTACAAAACTTTTTCTGCCGTATTTCCTGGTTTTGAAAAAGATGAAGCCGCAAAAATCAAACTGGTAACAGATGGGATGCGCCTGAATAATTATCAAACCCGGCCTGATGCTGACGGGCTGGTGCATGATTTTGAAAAACTCTGTTATCACCAGGAGCAGCCCTTTGCCTCTGCCAGTATTTATGCCCAGTACAAAGTATTTGAGCTGGCGGCACAGCAAGGCGTAACCGTTTTATTAGACGGGCAGGGCGCTGATGAAATACTGGGTGGTTATTCAAAATACATTCATTGGTACCTGCAGGAACTGTGGATGCATGACAAAGCAGGTTTTAAAAAGGCAAAAAGGGCGCTCCGGCAAAATGGTATTGCGGCGGATTGGGGTATAAAAAACCTGGCTGCAGCTTATTTTCCTGCATTGGCAGCAAAAAAATTAACAACTAAAATCATCAAGGCCCGGCAACAGGGGGATATTAGCCGGGATTTTTTGATGCAGTACAGCAACAGGCCATCTCTGCAAAAACCGGTGATTAAAACCCTGAATGACATACTTTATTTTGATACGGTACAAATGGGGCTGGAGGAATTACTGCGCTATGCCGACAGGAACAGTATGGCCCATGGCAGGGAAGCAAGGCTGCCTTTTTTGAGTCATGAACTGGTGGAGTTTGCCTTTTCGCTGCCTGCCCGGTTCAAGATAAATGAAGGTTTTACTAAGTGGATTTTGCGCAAATGCCTTGATAAACTGCTGCCGGCGGAAATAGTGTGGCAAACAAAAAAAACAGGATTTGAGCCACCACAGCAACAGTGGATGACGGACACCATATTGCAGGATTATGTACAGGAGGCAAAACGAAGCCTTGTTAAACAGGGAGTACTTACCCCGCAGGTGCTGCAAAAAAAAGTGCAGCCCAAAGCTGCACACGATGCTGATAATTTCGACTGGCGCTACTTAACAGCCGCCCGTACCCTGCTATAAACACAATTCCACTTCTGCCGGAGGCATACTGTGCATGGCAACCAGGTAAACTTTGCCATCAACAATGTTTAACCGTACACAGCCATAAGCCGTTTTAAAAAACAGGTATTGCGTATCCCCGTCCTTTTCGGTACGTACCGCCTTGCCCATGCCCAGTTTTTTAATGGCGGCGGCCTTAGTTAATCCAAGTACAGGAATAGAAAGTTTTCCGTCGAAATTCGCACGCATTTCAATATAGTCCCGGCCGGTATAACAAAAAAAGTCATTGTTAAGAAAGAAAACACCACCGCCGCAGTTAAAGTCGCCACCATCTTCGGAATCGCCTGTAAAGCAGGGTAATTTTTCTTTTACCTGCTCCTGTGTAGCTGTTGGCTTGAGGCCATTCAACGTGCCTTTTTTTAAATTGGCAACCAGCTTATCGCATGATTGGGCCATTATTGCATTGCCCAAAAAGCAGACAAGCAGAACAAATAATAATTTTTTCATCTTTACTGATTTAAGCAGTAAAAATAGACTTTGCCTTTTGTCACACTATACCCTTTGCAAGGTATTTTTTATGCATCTTTGCAGCACAAATAAAAAAGCAATGAAGGCAGCAACCAAGTTTATACATGCAGGCATGGAGCCTGATCCCAGCACCGGGGCAATAATGGTACCCATTTACCAAACAAGTACCTACGTTCAGTCAGCACCGGCGCAGCACAAGGGCTATGAATATGCCCGCAGCCAAAACCCCACCCGCAAAGCGCTGGAAGATGCTTATGCCATCATTGAAAACGGACAATACGGGCTGGCTTTTGCCAGTGGCGTGGCCGCAACAGATGCTGTGATTAAATTACTCAACCCGGGTGATGAAGTGATATGCGCCAGTGACATGTATGGAGGCACTTACCGGCTGTTTACCAAAGTGTTTGAAAAATTCGGCATCAAATTTATTTATGTGGATACCACTGATACTGCCAATGTACAAAAAGCTGTGACTGCTGCCACCAAACTCATCTGGATAGAAACACCCACCAATCCGCTGATGAATATTACGGATATTGAAGCGGTGGCTGGCATTGCCAAAGC
Organism: Chitinophagales bacterium; assembly: GCA_031375675.1. Taxonomy (GTDB): domain Bacteria; phylum Bacteroidota; class Bacteroidia; order Chitinophagales; family Chitinophagaceae; genus Ferruginibacter. The sequence goes on along the minus strand of JANMIG010000020.1, from coordinate 19,316 downwards.
AGCAGGAGCCTTGCTTTGTGTGGACAATACTTTTGCTTCGCCCTACCTGCAAAACCCGCTGGACCTGGGTGCAGATATTGTAATGCACAGTGCTACCAAGTACCTCGGCGGCCACAGCGATGTGATACAGGGCGCACTGATGATGAACAATACAGAGTTAAGAGACAAACTCTATTTTATACAAAAAAGTTGTGGTGCTGTACCCGGCCCGCAGGACTGTTTTTTGGTACTGCGGGGCATCAAAACGCTTCACCTGCGCATGGAGCGGCATTGCGAAAATGGTGCAAAAATTGCCCATTGGCTGCGGGCCAACCCCAAAGTGGCAAAAGTGTACTGGCCCGGCTTTGAAGACCACCCTAACCATGCCATTGCCAAAAAGCAGATGAAGGACTTTGGTGGTATGATTTCTTTTGAGCTGAAAGACGATAGTATTCAGGAAGCAAAAAGGGTACTTTCTTCCACTCATTTATTTTCACTGGCCGAAAGCCTGGGTGGTGTGGAAAGCCTTATCAATCACCCCGCCAGCATGACGCATGCCAGCATACCAAGGGAAGAGCGCATTAAGAATGGGCTGAACGACGGACTGATTAGGCTGAGTGTGGGTGTGGAAGATGCAGATGATTTGATTGAAGATTTGGCGAAAGCGATAGGATGAAGGTAAAGCGGACATCACAAGTTTACCTGTATTAAGAAGGGCTTTTTTTATGGCACTTGTTTTGTGGAAACATAGTTAACTAATTTTAAAGTGGGGATAGCTTTGCTTTATCTTTATCGCTACAGACTATTTTTCTTCAGTTTTTTTGTGGTTTTCAATAGTTTTTTATCTTCGGACTTTACTTTTCTTTCTATTTTTTTTAAATCATCTTCTGCGGGCAGATGCTCTGGTTTAATTCCGCTTTTTAATAAAAGTCCTCTTACATCCTTATTATTTTTAACATGCTCTTTTGTAATAGACGTTTCTGTTGCTAAATCGTTTTGCCGGATATTTACATTGGTTAATTCATTTGCAAAATCTTTGGCTTTAATGGTTATAGTTGGCAAAAAATCAGCAAGGGGTCGGGTAACCGGCACATTCAGTTTCACTTTCATATCCAGGGTGGTTTTGCCCCCAAATAATGCCTCATATCCTTTACTCCTTACCCTCCCAAACCCGGCATTATCAATCCCTTTCTGATAAATCAGTCCTAAAAGCTCCTTTTCAGATATAGTTAACTTTTCCCTTGCCTGCAATCGCTCCCATTCTTTCAGCCTTTGTTCCAAAAGTTCCTGTTTTCTTGTCTGCACGGCAAAGTAATTCATTGCGAAAGCAACTTCATCCTTTTTTGAGTCTCCATTTTGTGCGATTAAGTAACAGGCGTATCTTGTTAAAATAATATCGTCTATTTCACGCTTTGCACCTGACCCCACATCTACCATTTTGCTGACGTCAGCAAAATGGTCAGCAACATCCTGGTTTGCCTTGTTACAGGCTGTTTTTACCTTATCAATCACCAGCAGAAAATTCCTCTATTGAGTATAGCCAAGGAGCAGTTGCAGTTCCCTTGCAAACCAAAATTCTACATCATTGTTTTGATTTACGGCAAGCTCAAAGCTGCTGTGGAGTTTCGTAATTATTTCTTTTTTCATGCCAGCAATTAAGGTGATAAAGATAGTTGAAAAATCGAAATAAGCAGCAAGGGTTCAATCTCCTTTAAATATATCAATTCCAGCTTCTTTCTCCACAAATCCACCAAAGCAACCGATATTTGCACCGTGCCAAAAAAACAACATAGCGATTTAAAAGCTTTCCTTGATAAAAAGTCAGCACAGTTTAATATGGTTGATTTTATCCAGGATGATCCTATCACTATACCACACCATTTCACCAAAAAGCAGGATATTGAAATTGCCGGTTTCTTTGCCGCCATCCTTGCCTGGGGCAACCGCAAAAGCATCATCAACTCCTGCAACAATTTGCTGAACCTGATGGACAATGCACCTTACCAATTTATCACTTCGTTGCCGCCTGAGCCAGATGGAAAAACATTTAGCTCACTCAAAAAATTTGTACACCGCACTTTTAACGCCATGGATCTGTGGCACCTGCTGTACTTTCTGCGCCATCATTACACAAAAGAAGCCAGCCTGGAATCTGCCTTCAGCCAATGGATGCAGCCGGACAACACAACGGTTGAGCATGCGCTGGCAGGTTTTCATAATTATGTATTTGGGTACAGCACTGATGCAGTTGACGAAAAGCACTGCCGTAAACACATTGCCACACCGGCCAAAAAATCGGCCTGCAAGCGGCTGAACATGTACCTGCGCTGGATGGTGCGGAAAGACAGCAACGGCGTTGATTTTGGCCTCTGGAAAAACATCAGCCCGGCACAGCTTGTATGCCCGCTGGATGTGCATGTGGCGAGGGTGGCCCGCAGGCTGGGTTTGCTGCTGCGCACACAAAACGATTGGCAGGCAGCTATGGAATTAACTGATCATTTACGAACTTTGGATGCTGCCGACCCGGTAAAATATGATTTTGCACTGTTTGGCCTGGGTGTGGTGGAAAAATTTTAATACTATGGAGCAGGAAATTACGAGTATGCTGCAGAGCATGATGGATTTGGAGCCAACGGAAAAGTATTCGGAGGAAGAGCTCACTGCATTGCTGGCTATACACATCAATCAACTGCTGCAAAACAATTTTGAGAAATTGGTAAGCCTGCTCTACCGCATTGATGTAAGTGAAAAAAAACTGAAGCAATTACTAAAAGACCACCCAAAAGAAGATGCCGGTAACATCATTGCCTCACTGATCATTGAAAGGCAGCTGGAAAAAATAAAGAGCCGGAAGCTGTTTAAAACTGATGCTGATTTTGACGGGGAAGAGAAATGGTGATTGGCTGTAACTATTTACCGGAGCTGAACATCAGTTCCTGCACTTTTTCCTTGTCTTCTTTCTCATTCTTCAGGTCGTACATGGTGCCAAATACATGATCCCACAGGGTACTGCTTACACCAAAACCCTTTTGTGCATGTTTGTAATGATGCAGGTGGTGGTTGCGCCAAAGGCCCTTCATCCATTTGAACGGGGGGTTCCAGGCGTGTATGGCATAGTGCATGGTGCCGTAAATGAGGTAGCCGAGCATAAAACCCGGAAAAAACGCAAACACATTTTTACCCAATGCAAGAAACATCAGCATAAACAGGGTAGAAGCGATGATGAGGCTGGGCGCAGCCGGCATAAAAAGGCGCTCCCTGTCCCGGGGATACTCGTGGTGATTGCCGTGAATGATGTAATTGATTTTTTTACCCTGCTCACTGTGTGCCACATAATGAAAAACAAAGCGGTGCATGGTATATTCAAAAAAACTCCAGAAAAACATACCGCTCAAAAATGTGAGCAGTACCCTTACAGCATCAAATTCCACCCTGGCAACTGCGTACCATGGCAATAAAATGATCATGGGCAGGTACATACCCCAGATAACCAAAGGGTGCGTTTTGGTAAGGTATTCCAGGTACTGGCTCTTAAAAAGCCTGGCCTGTCCTTTATTATATATTTTTTCAAATTCCATCCATCAAAGGTTTATGGTGCAAATATACAAAATCATTTTTTTTAACATGTGGTTGTCTTTAGGCTTAATTTTGCCGTTAAAATAAAATCATGAAGTTAATTACATACCTTAAAGGTGGAGAAGAACAACAGCTGGCAATGGTGGTAAACGGTATTGTGTACGATATGGATGCTCTGCACTCAGACCTGCCTGTAAGCATGGCCATGTTTTTAAATTACTGGGAGGATGTAATGCCAATGGCCAGGAACTGCCAGCAGCGGATACTGGAGGGAGGATTTACCAAGATGGCAGGCATTGCTATGGATGCAGCCCAAATATTGGCCCCGGTACCTCACCCCACCAGCTGCAGAGACGGTTATGCCTTTCGCCAGCACGTAGCTGCTGCCAGGCGCAACAGGGGTGTACCCATGATACCTGAATTTGACCAGTACCCCATTTTTTACTTTACCAATCACAACAGCATCCAGGGGCCGGGCAATATTCTGTGCATGCCCGATCATTTTGAAAAGCTGGATTTTGAGCTTGAGGCCGCAGTCGTAATCTGCAAGCCCGGCCGCAATATATCCGCCAGTGAAGCTGATGACTATATTGGCGGCCTGATGATTATGAACGATATGAGTGCCCGCCGCCTGCAAATGGAAGAAATGCTCCTGAACCTGGGTCCTGCCAAGGGTAAGGACTTCAGCACAGTAATTGGCCCGATGCTGGTAACCCTGGATGAGCTGGAACAGTACGAAGTACCCTGCAAGGAAAACCATACCGGTAAAGCCTGGAACCTGGGTATGAAATGCCGGGTAAACGGGGTACAGGTAAGTGAAGGCAATGTAAGTGATATGGACTGGACCTTTGCTGAGCTTATTGAACGCTGCAGCTATGGGGTTGACATGTTTCCGGGTGATGTAATTGGAAGCGGCACAGTGGGCACAGGCTGTTTTTTAGAACTGAATGGTACCGGCAAACTGAATAACCCTGACTATACCGAACAGTGGCTGCAAAATGGTGATGTGGTAGAAATGGAAATTGATGGCTTGGGGGTGCTTTCTAATACCATTGTGGCGGAAGAAACGGATTGGAGTATTTTGAAACAGAAAAAAATCTTATAGTTACGGGTTGGTTTTGTTGCGGGTTGTTGGCTCCACAGAGCTTTCTTATTTTGTATAAAACCCGTATTTTAGTTCGCAAAATAATGCTATGGCTACCATCCACTCTTTTGAAGACATGGATATTTGGAGAAAGGCTCAGGAATTGGGTTTGTTGATATATACTCTTTGTGATAAAAACAGGCATATTGCAAAAGATTCTTCTTTTAAAGACCAGGTAAAGCGGGCTGCATTGTCGGTGTCAAATAATATTGCAGAAGGGTTTGAATACAGCAACAACAATGATTTTTACCGGTTTTTAAGAATTGCGAAGGGCTCCTGCGGAGAAGTAAGGAATTGTTTGTTGTTTGCAATAAAAGTAAACTATTGCACTGCAACAGAGTTGGAAGAAGCTATCTCATTTTGCAGAACATTAAGCAACCAGATTGGCAATATGATGCAGTACCTGAAAAAATACAAGCTGCAAAACCAACCGGAGTCAAAACAAAAAAAGTAACCAGATAACCCGCAACCAGGCCAACTAAATCAACTCGTAACAAAATAACCCGTAACAAAAAATAAAATGGTAATTAACTTAAAAGACATAAAACCCGCCCTTGCCCAGGCCTATCTGCAGCATGCTGTGGCACCAAGGCCGATATGTTTTGCTTCTACTGTTGACAAGGAAGGTAATGCCAACTTAAGCCCTTTCAGCTTTTTTAATTTATTCAGCAGCAAACCGCCCATTGTTGTGTTTTCACCAGCCCGCAGGGTTAGGGACAATACTACCAAACATACCTTGCAAAATGTGGAACAGGTGCCGGAAGTGGTGATTAACATCGTGGATTATGATATGGTGCAGCAAACATCACTTGCCAGTTGTGAATACCCCAAAGGCACCAGTGAATTTGTAAAAGCAGGATTTACCGAAGAAAAAGCCACCATGGTGCAACCTCCAATGGTAAAGGAAGCCAAAATAAAACTGGAATGTAAAGTGACAGAAGTAAAGCCCCTGGGTACCGAAGGGGGGGCTGGCAACCTCGTTATTTGTGAAGTACTTTGTATGCATGTTGATGATGCCATACTGGACGATCATAACATGATTGACCAAACAAAACTGCAACTGGTAGCCCGGCTCGGAGGTGACTGGTACTGCAAAGTGAACGAAAGCAACCTGTTTAAAGTAGCCAAACCCAACACACAGCTCGGTATTGGGGTAGATGCCCTGCCTGCAGCCATCCGCAACAGTAAATACCTTAGCGGCAACCACCTGGGCCAGTTGGGCAATGTGCATGAAATGCCGGTGATTGATCCGGCTTTTGCCGACGATAAACTGAAAAACATCATTCTTTACTATGCCATTAACCCCGCCGATATGGAAAAAGAACTGCACTTATACGCCGCAGAATTGCTCAACGACGGTAAAATGGAGCAAGCCTGGCAGGTGTTGCTGGGGATGGAGTAGATTCGTATTGAGTTGGCGTTAACCAATTTGCATGATTAAAAAGTTAACAACAATTTTGTTGTTAAAGTATTTTGACAATAAAAACGTTGTTAAATACTAAAGTGCAGAATTATCTATTGCTGTGCCAATTGTAATATATATAAAATTGTTATTTTAAAGCCCAATAATCGCATAAATCTTCTTTAACTTTACAGTAAATGTCATCCGCAATAAAAATATTGCCCCATTACACTTACGAGGAGTACCGCCTTTGGGAAGGCAGTTGGGAACTGATTGAAGGTATTCCTTATGCAATGAGCCCATCGCCAGTTCCATTGCACCAGAATGTTGCTGGCAATGTTTTTTCTTTGCTCAAAGATGGATTAAAAAACAGCAGCTGTAATTGCAAACCATATTTGCCTATAGATTATCTGATTGCAGATGATACTATTTTGCAGCCAGATGTTTTAGTAGTGTGCAAACCTATCAGTAAAAAATTCCTTGACTTTCCTCCTGCGCTTGTGGTGGAAATACTATCTCCTTCAACAGCTATGAAAGACCGCAATAATAAATTTCATATCTACCAGGCTCAAAAAATCCCCTATTACCTCATTATAGATGCTGATAAACAGGAAATAGAAATATACAAACTCAATTCCGAAGGCAACTACATCCCCGAAAAAACAGACCCGGCATTGCCTTATACTTTCATTTTTGACGGGGATTGTTCAGCAGAACTTACCCTCAGCAATATTTGGGAATAATAAAACTTTTACCTGCTTCTGTACAAGCCTGCTTAAGCCGAATTTCTTGCTGCATTGATGATACCAAATGAGCAGCGCATGATCAGTTTTTCATACACTTCCTTCATGGATGACGCCACACCAGGTTCGCTTAACTCACGGCTCTTTTCTATGGCATACTGCTGAATCGTTATCAGCGGCAGCACAATCCTTTCCCGCATCTGTATCGACTGCTTGTCCACCGGAAAATCTTCCATCAGCTCTGTTTTACCACCCAGTTTCAGCACATACTTTTTGGTAGTTTCATACTCGCTGTAAATCAGGTTCCATATTTCGCCATATACCGGGTGATCGGCCAGGTGCTGCGTAAGCGGAAAGAAACATTTCTTCATGGCCATTTCGCAGTTGTTCATCAATGTTTTAAAAAACAGGGAATTGCTGTACAGTTTTTTTACCGCACCAAACAAACCGGCCTCCTCCATTTTTTGCAGGGCTGTACCCACACCATAATAACCTGTTACATTTTGCTTGAGCTGGCTCCATGAACCCACATAGGGTATCGCACGCAAATCCTGCAATTGCAGCCTGGCGGCGCTGCCCCGCTTGGTGGGGCGGCTGGCAATATTGGTTTCGCTGTAATACCGCAATGCACTCACATCAGTAAGGTACTGCATAAAGTAAGGATGATTTTTTAGGGAAACATAGGCCTCATAACTGTATCCTGCCAGTTGCTCCAGTAAATTTTCTTCAGCTGACTGCAATGTGATTTTCTGCGCCGAAAAAAGGTCATTGCTGATACCTGCATTCAGCAGTTGCTCTATATTGAACCTTGCTGCATCAATTATCCCGAAGTTGGAACTCACGGTCTGTCCCTGTACCGTCAACTGCAATTCCCGGTTGGCAATATTTTTTCCCATCGAAGCATAAAACTGGTGCGTTTTACCGCCACCCCTTGCCGGCGGGCCACCACGTCCATCAAAAAATATTACCGCTATACCATATGCTGCCGAAACAGCCGTAAGCGCTTCTTTTGCTTTGTAACCTATGGGCAGTGTAGAGCTTTTTCATCACAGCAGCTGTACACAACTGGTCATTAAAGAATTTACCCAGTTGACTTTCTGAAGAAAAAAGTATAAATTTGATTTATACAAAATAACTATGCAATTATTACTGTCAAATAAAATTTAAAGCAAAACAAATGAGAAAAACTATTAAAAACCCTTTGCTAGGTGTATTCCTCCCTTTTCATAACAACTTTAGTTTTATATATGAAGCTATACAAAAAGTCGCTGAAACTATTAATAGGTCAAAAGGAATGAGTATGATTGTCAAAAAAGCAGACGATGACTATTCCCCTAATGCTTATAAAATTGTTGATATAAAGAAACTCATTCAGGAGTGTGATATTGCAATTTTTGATATTACGGAGAATAGGCCTAATGTAATGCATGAATTTGGTATGGCAGACGCACATGAAAAAGATTGCATAATAATATGCCAAGAGGGGAGTGAAATTCCAGAGAATATTAAGAATCGTGATAGAGTCCCTTATAAATTTAGTGTAAAAGGAATAGATGCCCTAATTAACACTTTGGTTTTGTTAATATCTAATATAATTACGCAAAAAAACGGCTTGGAAAGAGACAAGAAACTTGCCGATGATAAAGAAATTAAAAATTATATATCTAATATAGGAAACGGGCTTAGACATATTGAGAGTGAATCATTAATTGCCAATTTAGTTAAAGGAGAGTTACAAAGAATAAGTAAACGGGTCAGCAGAATTAGAGAGGAGCAAACTTTTGATTTGAGAACAATGAAGCCTAATAGTGAGGTGATTCAATATTATGTAGATTACGCATCACAGCTTAATTCTGGTAATTGCAAGCTTTATACAATTACACATTTTGATTTTTGGAGGTTTATTACCGAAAAAGGGACTAATTGGTCTTACTTTGAAGCAAATGTGTTTTCTGCAAGCGCTGGCACAAGAATAAAGAGAATTTTTAGAATCCCCAATCTGAATAAAGATGGATTTAAAAAATCTGATAAGGAGTTATTTGATGAACCATTTATACGGATACTACTAACAAAGCATTTAGAAGCTATGAAAGAAAATTCGCATTTTGAAACAAGATTGCTCTTTGTTGCAATGCCAGATGATACTAGAACAGATAAAATTGGCAATACAGCCTTATGGTATAAAGAAGATGAAAAACTGTATTTCATGCCCCGATATACAGATGAAGACAATATAAAGAAGTTGTCAATTACTGATTTCTATTATTGGAGTGAAACTGTACCTAATGATGCTCATGCTGAACTCTTTGAGAAATATGAAAATAGATTTCATGAAATTTGGGAATCATCAATTGTACTATCTGATGAACATTTAAAATTTTGATCCATGCTTAAAAAAGTAATATTGGCCTCTGGTTTCTCCACTAACATTGATATTGTTTCTGGCAAGCTTCTTAAATGGGACTCTTATCGCATAAAAAAAGTAAAAAGCAACTTAAATGGAAAAATTCTTTACATTGAAAGCAGCATCATGCTATATGAAGCAGCAATCATTGTTTCGCTTCAACCTAGTGGTATCATTCTTAAGAATGGCAATAAGAATTATCATCCTTTTTTGTTCTTTAAAGATTTCCTTATGCCCTGCATAGCAGGTGCAGTGATAGACAAGCAAGATGTTACAAACATAATTATGGATTGTAAATCCGGAAAAATTTATGCTGGAGGTTTAGATTATAAAAATATTAAGCGCCAATCGAAGTATCAGAAGCGAAATGTTTATGCAAATGTTGGCTCATCGGAGGCAATTGAAAAAGCCTATCAGTTGGGAGTAAAGGGAATAGGTATTTTTAGAACAGAGTTTACCGCAGTCAGTTTGTTAGCTGATGTTCTCAGCTATAAATTAGATTCCACTACTAGTGTAGAGGATTATATTAAGATCACAAATGAAGCAGATACAATTTATAAAATTGCAAGCCATCCAGTTCTTGCTAAATTATTGAAAAATAAATTTAAGGAAGCCTTCACTATAGGCATATTGCGATTTGAGTCACAACCAATCTTAATTAGATCTATTGATATAGAGCGCTATGAGAACGATGCAATGGGGTTACGTGGGATAAGAAGGTGCCTTGCGGTGGGTGGAGGAATATTACGGATTATTGCAGTTGCTATTAAGGAAGCAATATCGGAAACAGAAGGGGCTAATATTTCCGTCATTTATCCTTTAGTCTCAAATTATAAACAAATACATGATGCTACTAAAATTTTGATTGAAGAAGGGTTAAACATAACTGACAAAAATTCAAGGTTTTATGTTAAAGTTGGGTGGAAAATAGAACAACCTGTTGCTGCTTTTAATAGCAAATATTGGATTCAGGCATTCAAAGAAAACTTCAAAGTATTTCCATCATACTTGGGTATAGGAACCAATGATTTGACCCAATTTACACTTTCTGTAGGTCGTAATGTTGAGATGAACGGTTTTGAAACTAAAATCACTAATTATATAAAAAGCCTGTATGATGAGACAGATGTTTTCATAATTAGAATGCTAGTAGAAATTTCAGTTTATGCTCACAAATATAATATTCAGTTAATTCTTCAAGGTGAAATGGCTGCTGATGTTAAATATTCTGAGCTATTTCAAAAATTGCGAATACAACCTTCTTTATCAATTGGTAATATTCAAAAGTGGGATACAAAAATTTTTGCACAAGCAAACGAGAAAAAAAAGTCACTAAGCTCAATAATAAAAAAATTATTTAATGATTCAGAATTTTCAGGGATAGTGTTTCAAGATATAATTCATGATATCAATAGTATAAATATTAGAAAGTAATTCAATTATAGACCAACTCATTGTACACGATAAGAATTCCAAAAGCGAAAACAGTGAATTAGTAATAAGTTAATTTATGAGTTATAAGTATCAGCTAATATTTCTTGGTACAAAAAGTGCATTTTTAGATAAAATTTTAAACGTGTTTTGGAAACATATAGATGAATTAGGCATAAAAAGAGAGCACATACAAATAATTGATAGTTCAGAGTTTTCTAAAACCTATAATGCTGCTGCCCCTAGTTTTGTTATTTATTTTGGAAATACTCTCGGAAAGTTTGAGGACATTAAGATGCTCGAGGTGCTCGTTGGTAATTCAACCCCAATACTTCCAATTGTTACTGATTTAAGGAATTTTACGAATCAATGCCCAAGCTTATTGATTAATGTAAATGGTTTTGAACTAAGAAGGGAGGTAGATATTGAAAAGCTTGTGTCAGTAATTTTAGAAGCATTTAGTCTACTGCGGAAATCAAGAAAAGTCTTTATTAGTTATAAAAGAGACGAATCAAGTACTGTTGCTATCCAATTATTTGAGCAGTTAGAAAAAAACGGTTTTGATGTCTTTTTAGATACACACAGTGTTAGACCAGGACAGCCTTTTCAAGAAGAGTTGTGGCATAGGTTAGCAGACAGTGACGTATTGCTTTTGTTAAATACACCTGGGTTTCTTAGAAGTAAATGGACGACTTTAGAATTAGCAAAGGCGAATGCTTTGGCTTTGGGAATTTTGCAATTAATCTGGCCATCTAGTAGTTTAGAGTTAGGGGCGCAATTGACAATTCCATTACAGTTAACTAAACTTGATTTTGGTAACGCAGTTTTTTTTGATAGAAAAAATTACTTGACAGAAAAGGCCATTTTAAATATTACAAGTAAAGTTGAGTCATTACGTGCCAGAAGCCTTGCATCTAGGCAATACAACTTAATTGCAGAGTTTATTGCTTACGCAAGGAAACTTGGAAGAATTGTTTCTCTTCAATCAGAAGGATATATGACAATGGATTCCATTAGTGGAAACCAAATAAAAATAATACCTTCTGTTGGCATACCTCAAGCAATTACTTACAATGAATCCGAGAGTCGCATTTCAAGTATTACTTCTGAAAAACTTTCGAATGTTTATTTACTTTATGATCATCGAAATGTTAGAGATAAATGGGTCAATCATTTAGAGTGGCTTGATCTTCATTTACCCGTAAAGACAATTAAAGTAACTAATTCTGAAGAATGGATAAAAAAAGCTTAAATAAAATATTTTTATCTGCTAGTATCCCTACACAATATAGGGATAAAGTTTTTTATGATACTACTGATATTATTGCAATCCGTGATTCGGTCAGAGCATTAGCAACGGTCATAATACCAAAAATACAGTTGATTTGGGGAGGGCATCCTTCAATAACACCATTGATTGCTCATGTAATGAATAGAATGGATAGAAACTTTAATGAGCACGTTTCCGTTTACCAGTCACACTTCTTTGACAATAATATCCCCAATATTGATATTATACCAGAAAGAATTACTTATACACCATCACTTACAACACAAGAAGAATCCCTTAATGTAATGAGAGTATCAATGCTCAAAAATAATGATTTTAAAGCTGGAATATTTATAGGGGGAATGGATGGAATACTTATTGAGTATGAGTTGTTTTGTAAGTATAATCCCAAGGCTATTGTCCTGCCAGTAGCAACTACGGGGGGGGCAGCAAAAATGATATTTCAAAAAAAATCTCATTTATATGATCCTAAACTTGCTACTGATTACGCTTATATGGCTTTATTTGAAAGACTATTATCTCAGATAATTAATAACTGACCGCATTAATATACCCCCAGTAATATTTTGCATATCAATAAAAAAACTCCGCTTTGTAAGGAAAGCGTATCCTGTACATTTCCCTTACTTTATTCAGCACCGTTTGGCGCAGGCTGTCAATATTTCTTTTTTCGATAGCAGCCACAAACACACAGTTGTCTTTTGTTTCATTCTGCCAGCGTTCTTTCAGTTCATTCAGTATCTGCTCCTTCACTTCATCTTCCAGCCACTCATCAAATGTATGTTTCTCGTACACATCCATTTTATTAAAAACGGTCACCACCGGCTTTTCCGAGGCTCCCAGCTCGGCCAGTGTTTTGTTTACCACCTGCAGTTGCTCTTCGTACTGCGGATGCGATATGTCCACCACGTGCAGCAGCACATCGGCTTCCCTTACTTCGTCCAGTGTGCTTTTAAAACTTTCCACCAGGTGGTGCGGCAGTTTACGAATAAAACCAACTGTATCGCTCAGCAAAAAGGGTGTATGTTCAAATACTACTTTGCGTGTGGTGGTGTCAAGCGTAGCAAATAATTTATTTTCAGCAAACACTTCGCTTTTGCTGAGGATGTTCATCAGTGTGGATTTGCCCACATTGGTATAGCCTACCAGTGCTACTCTGATAAACTCGCCCCTTTCCTTGCGCTGGGTAAATGCCTGCTTGTCAAAATCAGCCAGTTTTTTCCGCAGCAGGCTTATCTTGTCTTTTACGATACGCCTGTCGGTTTCTATTTCAGTTTCGCCCGGCCCACGTGTACCCACACCACCACCCTGGCGCTCAAGATGCTTCCACATTCCTTTAAGCCTTGGTAAAATGTACTGGTACTGGGCAAGCTCCACCTGTGTTTTGGCCTGTGCTGTTTTGGCCCTGCGGGCGAAAATATCCAGTATCAGGTCGCTCCGGTCAATGGTTTTGATACCCAATTCCTTTTCTATATTCAGTATTTGTGAACCGGTAAGTTCATCATCAAAAATAGCCAGTTGTATATTGCCTTTCAGGCTTATATAATTCTTTATTTCCTCTAATTTTCCTTTGCCCACAAATGTGCGGCTATCCGGGTGCTGCAGTTTCTGGGTAAACCGTTTTACGGCTTTTGCTCCGGCGGTATCGGCCAGAAAAGCCAGTTCATCCAGGTATTCATTCACCTGCAGTTCTGTCTGCTCTTTTTGTACTACCCCAACCAGTACCGCATTTTCTTCCTTGTAAACTATATTTTTTTTCTCTATCAAACCAGTTAATTTATATTGTCAATCTTTATCAAAACTGATCCCGGGCAGGATAAAAGACTTATTACTGATAAATCTTCTACCTGCCCGGGCCGTATATTTCCCCCTTTTCAAGGGCAATTGCTGCTTGTTACTTTTTGGCAGATGCACCTGCGGGGTTCATCCATTTTTGCATTTCATCGCAGGTCTTGTACTCATCATCCAGCATGATATAATAAGTAGGGATTTTTTGAGTAAACCATTTTTCCAGTGCAGCCGATTTTTTTTCTTCAATAGCACGAAGGGATATCTTATTGTAATCATCCTTCATGTTTTCCCTGTGCGGCTCGGTACGTGATACCAGATAAATAAAACGCACCCCTTTTTTGCCACGCTCATCTGCATACTCTGCAGGCTGAGAGTACTGCCCTACGGAGAGGTTTTTCAGCAAAGCCACCATATTGGCATCCAGCTCATCTATGGTAAGATAAGTATCTCCATCCTTTGACTGCTTGAGCCCGCCTGTAAATTTACTCGATTCATCGTTGCTGTACCTGGATACCGCCTCGCCAAATGATAGTACCCCGGTTAGTAATTTAGCCCTTACCGAATCAAGTTTGCTGTTTGCTTCATTTATCTCTGTTGCAGTAATCTGCGGAATTTTTAAAATATGGCGTACCACGGCATCATCGCCGGCACGGCTCACCAATTGTATAATATGGTATCCGAATTTTGTTTTAAAAGGCGCCGATATCTGCCCTTCTTTTAAGGTGTATGCTTTAGCCAGCCAGGTAGGGTCAAGATCCTTCTGGTTGCGGTTAATTTCATACTGCCCTGCATTCTCTTTAGCGGCCGGATCGTCTGAATAAATAGTGGCCAGCGTTTTAAAGTCCTTTCTGCCGCTTTCAATCTGTGTCTTGTACTCTTTAAGTTGTTCTATGGCATATTCTTCCGCATCACGGCTGGCTTTGGGGTAAATGATTATTTCACCTACCTGCACTTCACTTTCATAATATGCAAGGCTGTCTTTGGGTATCTGTTCAAAATACGCTTTGGTTTCGTTGGGCGTTATTTTAATTCCTTCCACTATTTTATTGCGCATTGCTGCTGCAAGTTTACGTTCCCTGAAGCCCTGTTTAAAATCTTCCTTAAGCTGGTAGATGGTTTTACCTGCAATACGTTCCAGTTCGTCTTTACTGCCATAAGCATTAATGAAATAGCGAATCTGGTTGTCAATATCAGTTTCTATCTCTTCCTCCGATACAGGGATTGAATCCTTTTCGGCCTGCAAAACCAGTGCCTTGATGCCCATGGCCTGCTCCAGCGTAAGGCATCTGCCGTTAGCAGGTATTTCTGCGCCCTGGCGCTGCATATCAGCGAGGCTATTGTCCAAATCGCTTTTAAGTATGAGTTTATCGCCAACAACGGCCACAATCTTATCGGCAATTACCTTACCAGGCTGCGAAAATGCTGCTGTGGCAAAGGTTACAATTAATAAACTGAGTATAATATGCTTCATGATACAATTCAATTAACGGCAAAAATACGGTGCCTGCAGCTTAACGGCGGATGCGGCACGGTCATTTAACAAAACATTAGAGGCTGCTACTTTTCACTGTACATACCCAGGTTTTCGCCCAGGCCTTCCATGGCTTCGCCTATGCGCTTCAGCTCCTTATTGAGTTTTGCCATGCCAATAAGGCCGCCCGACATGCCCGAATGCCCTTTTTGTACTGAAATGGTAACAAGCTCATCCGACTGCCTTATCACCGTATTTACCTTAAAATATTTTACAAATGCTCCAAAAAGTATACGCATGGTATAGTTGCCATATTCATAAACACCGTTTTCCGGCGAGCCGGATTTGAGCTTATAATTGCGGCTGGCAAAAAACTCATTCACTTTGCCCGCCATTTGCGCTGCATTGCCGGTGTAAGTGATTGTTATGGCTCCATCTGCAGACTGCCTGCTGATAAATTTATTTTCCATTGTGTGAATACTGTTGTAAAAAATTAAAGGGTACGCTTTACTTCCACTTCCTCAAATGCTTCCACTATATCGCCCGGCCGTATATCGTTATAATTTTTGATGCTTAAGCCGCACTCCATATTGTTCAGCACTTCCTTCACATCATCCTTGTAACGTTTCAGCGATGCAAGCTCTGCCGATGCGCCTTCCCCTACTGGATACACCACAATACCATCACGTATGATGCGTATTTTGGCATTCCTTAATATTTTTCCTTCTATCACAATACAGCCGGCAACGGTTGCCTTGTCGAACTTATAGGTTTCCTTAACTTCCACATTGGCCAGTATCTTCTCTTCCACCGATGGTTCAAGCATACCTTCCATAGCACTGCGTATTTCTTCGATGGCATTGTAAATGATGGAGTACAGTTTTATCTGTATACTTTCATTTTCTGCAAGGCGTGCTGCCTGTATGGACGGCCTAACGTTAAAGCCGATAATAATGGCATCGGATGCTGCTGCAAGGGTAACATCACTTTCGGTAATGGCACCCACCGCTTTATGAATAACACGTACCACAATTTCCTGTGTACTTAGTTTCTGTAATGAGTCACTCAATGCTTCAACCGAACCATCCACATCACCTTTAATGATCACGTTCAGCTCTTTAAAGTTGCCCAGTGCCAAACGGCGGCCAATCTCATCCAGTGTGATGTGCTTCTTGGCCCTCATACCCTGCTCACGGAGTATTTGTCCACGTTTGTAGGCTACTTCCCTTGCTTCTGCCTCATCTTCATACACTTTAAATGTTTCACCCGCCTGCGGTGCTCCATTAAGGCCCAGCAGCAGTACAGGTGTGGAGGGCGGTGCGGTTTCAATGCGCTGGTTACGCTCGTTGTACATGGCTTTTACCTTACCAAAGTACTGACCGGATACAATCATGTCTCCCTGGTTAAGTGTACCGTTCTGCACCAGGATAGTGGCTACATATCCACGCCCCTTATCCAGAGATGCTTCAATGATAGTACCATTGGCAAAGCGCTCAGGATTTGCTTTCAGCTGCAGCATTTCTGCTTCCAGCAATATTTTTTCCATCAGGAGGTCAATATTCTCTCCTTTTTTAGCACTCAGTTCCTGGCTCTGGAATTTACCACCCCAGTCTTCCACCAGTATATTCATGCCCGAAAGCTGTTCCTTTATCCTTTCCGGGTTGGCCCCGTCTTTGTCTATTTTGTTGATGGCAAATATCATGGGCACACTTGCTGCCTGCGCATGAGAGATGGCCTCTTTTGTTTGCGGCATCACTGCATCATCTGCAGCTACCACAATCACCGCAATATCTGTAACCTTGGCACCACGGGCACGCATGGCCGTAAATGCTTCGTGACCCGGTGTATCCAGGAAGGTGATATTACGTCCGTCTGGCAGTGTTACTTCGTAAGCACCGATATGCTGGGTGATGCCACCCGCCTCACCGGCTATTACATTGGTATTGCGGATATAATCGAGCAGGGAGGTTTTACCATGATCCACGTGACCCATGATGGTAACAATAGGCGCTCTTAGCACCAGGTCTTCCTCTGCATCATCCATTTCCTCCTCATCCAGTTCGGCCTGGTCATCCACACCGATAAATTCCACATCAAAACCAAATTCGCTTGCCACCAGTTCAATTACGTCAGCTTCAAGGCGCTGGTTGATGGATACCATGATGCCCAGGTTCATACACTTGCTGATAACATCGGCAAAGCTTACGTCCATCAGGCTGGCAAGTTCACTTACTGAGATAAACTCGGTTACCTGCAGCTTGGTATCTTCCCTGTTTTCATTGCCCATCTGCTCAGCCATTTCTTCCCTTTTGGCTTTGCGGTATTTGGCTTTCAGGCTCTTGCCACGTCCGCTTGAACCTGCAAGCTTGGCCTGTGTTTCCTGAATTTTTTTCTGTATTTCTTTCTGATCGATTTCCTTATCGGCTGGCCTTGGCGCTCCGGCTTTTTGTACGGTAAATCTTCCACGGGCAGGTGCCTGCTGCTGACCTCCGCGGCCCTGCTGGCCTCCCTGCTGCTGACCACCGGCTCCACGGTTACCACCCTGCTGACCACGGTTAAAGTTACCTCCTCCCTGTTGCTGGCCCTGCTGAGCGGCTCCTGCGCTTCCTCTTTTTTCAATGGGAATGCGCTTGCGCTTGCGTTTTTCATCAAGGTCTTTTTTGGGCCTTGTGTCGCTGTCAACCGGCAATTCTATTTTTCCCAGAATTTTGGGGCCTTCTAATTTTTCTGCTTTAATATTTTCAATAACAGGAGCTTCTTCTTCTTTGGGTGCTTCTGCAATTACTGTTTGTTCCGGTACTGGCACTACTACGGGTGTTTCCTTTTTTTCAACTGGTTTTTCGCTTTCTTTCGCAACAACGGGCTCTTCTTTTTTCTTTACTGATTTTTTAGGCCTTGTTGATGAATCAATGGCAGACAGGTCAATCTTATCCAGCACTTTCGGGCCTTCCAGCTCGGGTGCTTCAATTTTAGTAATCTCCTGTATTTCCTCTGCCACCGGTATTGCAGCTTCCTCTTTAGGCGCTTGTACCTCAGCAGGTTCCTCGGGTGCCGGTTCCGGTTCCTGTACTATTACCGGCACTTCTTCTGCTACCGGCTTTACCACTTCCTCTGCAACCACCGGCGTTTCTTCCTTCACCTTTACCACCACCACCGGTGTTTCTTTCTTTTTGAAAGAAATATCCTCTTCTTCTTTCTTCTTTTTAGGCTCAGTATTGCCGCCGGTTTTAACCAGTTCCACCTTTTCTGCTTTTTGCTTTGCCACCTTATCCTGCTGAAACTCTGCCTGCAGCACACGGTACATAGCTTCGCTGAGCTTGGTATTACCTCCAAACTCATCAGCGCTAAAGCCTTTGGCTACCAATACATCGATCAATGTATCTTTACCAACATTAAATTCCTTGGCCGCCGCCATTAAACGCGGTGTTGTTGCTTCTGACATATTCTTTTTTACCCTGCCAATCCGCAATACGGATCTTACATTTTATTTAATAACTCATAGTACCCCTGCAGGGTCAGGCTACTATTCTTTTTCAAATTCTTCTGATAAAATCCTCCTCAGCTCGGCAATTGTTTCTTTTTCCAGGTCTGTTCTCCTTTCCAGTTCATCCGCAGTAAGGTCAAGTACCGACCTGGCTGTGTCGCAACCAACACGTTTCAGTTCATCAACCACCCATCCTTCAATTTCATCTGTAAATTCATCCAGGTCAATGTCAAATTCTTCCACTTCCCCTTCATTATCACGGAACACATCAATTTCAAAACCGGTTAGTTCACAGGCTAATTTAATATTAACACCTCTGCGTCCGATAGCTAGGGAAACCTGGTCTGGCTTAAGGTATACATTAACATGTTTAGCATCCATATCCACATCCATACTGGTAATTTTAGCCGGTGTTAATGAACGTTGAATAAGTAATTGTGTATTGGCTGTCCAGTTAATTACATCTATGTTTTCGTTCTTTAATTCCCTTACAATGCCGTGAATACGGCTTCCTTTCATACCAACACAGGCACCAACCGGGTCAATTCTGTCATCATAACTTTCTACCGCAACCTTTGCTCTTTCTCCGGGATCTCTTAC
>JANMIG010000016.1:0-7458 GCA_031375675.1 Chitinophagales bacterium | reverse complement strand
TGTAATAAGTGTAATTCGTCATAATTAGTGAAGAGCGTGTTTTAAATTCGTGTAATTAGTGCAATTCGTTATAATTGGTGAACAGGTGACAGTTGACAGTGGACAGTGAGTGCTGAATTCGTGTAATCAGTGTAATTCGTCATAATTAGTGAACAGCGTATTTTAAATTCGTGTAATTAGTGTAATCGTTTAGAATCAGTGAACAATATGATTTATTAAAATTTGTGTTTCTTTAATGGCTACTAGAATATTCAATCATCAACAGCCTTTTGTACTGGAGAGTGGCAGGGTACTGCCGGGTTACCATCTTGCTTATACCACTTTGGGAGAGCTCAATGCAGCAAAAGACAATGTGGTATGGATCTTTCATGCACTAACGGCCAACAGCAGTCCCGGAGAGTGGTGGCCCGGGCTGGTGGGAGAAGGTAAACTGTTTAATCCGGCCAGTCACTTTATTGTATGTGTAAATATGCCGGGCAGTTGCTACGGCAGTACCGGCCCGCTGGATACAAATGCCGCAACAGGGCTGCCCTGGTATCACGATTTTCCTTTTTTTACCACAAGGGATATGGTGAGGGCATACCAGCCGCTGAAGGAGTTTTTGCAGGTACAAAAAATTCATATCGGTATTGGAGGCTCCATGGGCGGTCAGCAGTTACTGGAATGGGCAGTAGAAGAGCCGGAGCTGTTCGAACACATCATACCCATTGCCACCAATGCACTGCATTCGCCCTGGGGCATCGCTTTTAATGCATCGCAACGCATGGCCATAGAAGCAGATGCAAGCTGGAAAAATAAAACGGACAGTGCCGGTACAGAGGGCATGAAGGCCGCACGCAGCATGGCACTGCTTTCTTACAGGCATTACAGTACTTATGCCACCACGCAGGCAGAAACCGGCGAAGCAGGGCTTGAAATTTTCCGGGCAGAACAATACCAGCGTTACCAGGGTGATAAACTGGCAAAGCGTTTTAACGCCTTTAGTTATTATTTTCTCAGCAAGGGAATGGATGCACATCATATTGGCAGGGGCAGGGGAGGAGCAGCCGCTGCTTTAAAGAGGATTAAGGCAAAGACACTGGTTATTGGTATTGAAACCGATATACTGTTCCCCGTAAATGAGCAATTATTTATTGCCGATAACATTGAAGGCAGCACCTGCAGGGTTATTGATTCAGGGTATGGCCATGATGGTTTTTTGGTGGAGTATTGGAAAATTGAAAATTGTATCGTGGAATTTTTACTAAAGCAGGGTACCCGGCAGCATAGCGCACAGGCAGCAGGGCTTGCACCCGGTGTGGCCGCAAAAAATAATATCAATCAACAGTAAAATTTAAAAATGGAAACAATAAGTGATAAACAGATTAAGAGCGGGGCGCAAATACAGCTTAACATAGGTCTGTTTGGTTTTGGTGTGGTGGGCAGTGGCTTGTACAAGGTACTCAACCGCACCCCTTCCCTAAATGCATCAATCAAAAAAGTATGCATCAAAGACCTGTCAAAGGAAAGGGATGCACCGGCCAGCCTTTTTACCACCAGCAGGGAAGAAATACTCAATGATGAGAGCATTAATGTGATTGTGGAAGTAATTAATGAGAGCAGTGCTGCTTATGAAATAGTGACCACAGCTTTACAAAAGGGCAAATCGGTAGTGAGTGCCAGCAAAAAAATGATAGCCGAAAACCTGCCTGCTTTGCTGGAATTACAGCGTCAAACGGGTATTCCATTTTTGTACGAGGCTTCGGCCTGCGCTTCCATACCGGTTATCCGCAACCTGGAAGAGTACTATGACAATGACCTGCTGCACTCCCTGCGGGCCATTGTAAACGGCAGCACCAATTATATTCTTACCAAAATGTTTGAGGATAAGCTGGATTTTAAAACGGCGCTGCTGCAGGCGCAGCAACTGGGTTTTGCAGAAGCTGACCCCACGCTGGATGTGGATGGATGGGATGCCGTGCATAAATGGGTGGTGCTCCTCTGCCATGCGTATGGTATTGTGTCAAACACCAACGACCTGCTGTTTACAGGCATACAGAATATACATGCCGGTGATGCAGCTTACGGACTGGAAAAAAATTACGAGATAAGGCTGGTGGCCCAGGCAAAAAAACTGAAGAATGGTAAAGTGGCTGCTTTTGTACTGCCGCAGTTTGTAAAGCAGGATGATCACCTGGCATTTGTAAAGAATGAGTACAATGGTGCAGTGATTGAAAGCTCTTTTTCGGACAAGCAGTTTTTTTATGGCAAGGGTGCAGGTAGCTTTCCTACGGCTTCGGCAGTGCTGAGCGATATAGCTGCCCTGCGCTATGGGTATAAGTATGAGTACAAAAAGCTGAACCATCATTTGCCCAATGAGCTTACGAATGATTTTTATGTGAAAGTATTCATCAGTTTTACTGACTGGAAATACATCCCCAAAGAGCGGCTGGAATGGGTGGAAGAATGGCATGCTGAGGAAGAGCGCAAATACCTGGTGGCCGTGCTGCCCTTTGCAGAGCTGCGCCAGTATACCTGGTGGAAGGAAAACGGCACTTCACTGATATTAACGCCTGATTCCATTATTGAGGATTTGGAAATACGGAATGTAAAAAAACGCAGCCTGGAGCTGGCGGGAATATTATAAAGTGCAAGTTAGAGAAGGGTTTGCTGTAATTGTACTTGCAGGATTTATCCCGGGCATATTTACCCTGCTGTAATAAATTATAATTAGTGTAGCGGCTTTTGCTGGTTTTCATAATTCAGTACATTTGCCGATGCAAAAAATTTGGCAACAGCCTTTTCCCTCTCCCGGTAACAATAAGCATAACTTACGGATGAGCTTAATTGCCGGGATATGTGTTTTTTGCATACTTTATTTTATTCAGCCATTTCGGGAAAGCGGTTTTTCCGGCGGCAGGCAGGTTATTCCATGTATCCAGTATGCAATAGTTACGGTATTGCTTTCACTTTTGTGCAATACAGCAGTGCCGTTTCTTTTCCCCCGGTTTTTTAAAGAAACTCACTGGACGGTGCTGCATGAAATTGTTTATTTAATCATATTGGTACTTGTGATAGCACTTGGCAATATTCTGTTCACCGCTTTTAAATACAATATTGGCCTTTCAGGGAGTTTTATTTTGAAAATGACCAGCTATACGCTTGCCATTGGTATTTTACCAGTAATCATTTCGGTAGTAATAAACCAGCAGCAATTGCTGATGAAGTACAGCAAGGGGGCAGCTGCCATTGAAGTACTTATTACCGAAAAAAATAACGAAGAAGCGCCTGTTGATCAACCGGAAACTCAGGCGGTTTTGAATGCAGCAGGGTTGCCACAAGCACCAGTTGCTGAAGCTGTTCAAATAACAGTATTGCAATTAACCGGTACCAGCCAGCAGGAAGATTTAAGCATTGCCGAACCAGATTTTTTGTTTGCAGAAGCATCTGATAATTATTCAGCCATTCATTATTTAAAAAATGGGGTACCCCAAAAGGCGCTCTACCGTGTTACCATAAAAAACCTGGAAACACAGGCGACAGACTCCTCCAGTGTTTTTCGTTGTCATAAATCGTATCTGGTAAATCTGAATAAGGTTGATCATATCAGTGGTAATGCCCAGGGATATACACTGCACCTGCTGCAAAATACATTTGAAGTGCCGGTAAGCCGCAGTCTCAATAGCCGCATAAAGCAGGAATTTGCTGCTTTAACCACCCACAAACAGGCCATTTAACCTTCCCGTTCACCCCAAAGCCTTGTAATTCAGCTATTTTTTTACCCTTTGTCCCTTAAACGGCAGTTTGGGTTACGGGTTGCCCCTCTTATTTGTATATGCCTTATTTGCAGCCCAATTTTGTATTGTCAATCAAATTATAATACAAAAAAAGGAATGTATGAGCCAGTTTATTTTCTCTGTTATGTTAGTGCTGCATATCATAAGCGGCAGCATTGGTCTTGCAGCGGGCACTGTTGCCATGGTAGCCTCCAAATCGGGTAAAGCACACCGGATAGCCGGTAAATTTTTCTTCTATGCCATGGCTGGGGTTTTTGTAACCAGTGTTTATATGAGTATTGCACATTCCAGTTTATTTCTGCTGCTGGTTGGTTTTTTCAGCTTTTATCTTGCCGCCACCGGCTATCGTATATTGTTTTTAAAAGCATTGCATCTTAAAAAATTAAAGCCCGCACTGCTTGATTATTGTATCGCAATTACAGGCTTACTGGCCGGGGTGGCATTGCTGGTGCTAAGCTTTCTTTTGCTGGTAAAAGCAAATATGTTTGGCATTGTTACTTTAAGTTTTGGCTTTTTGGCTATATGGATGGGCTACAGCGACCTTATTAAATTCAAACATCCGCCAACAGATAAAAAACATTGGATTGTCAGCCACGGTATGCGTATGGCCGGGGCGTACACTGCCACCATTACAGCCTTTATAGTTGTAAACATACAGATTTCACAGCAATGGGTTTTGTGGTTGCTGCCTGCACTGATAGTAACACCGATTGCTAAAAAAATGGTAAAAAAACTAACCCGTCCTGCCTTATAAGAAATACAGAAAAAAACAAAAAAATCATCCATAAAAAATAAGAACATGAACAAAAAATCATTGGCCGCAATTATCATCCTTGCTGTTGCTGGTACTTCCTGTGCATATAACAGTAAATTTTTAACTCCCAAAAAATATTCAACTGACACTAAAGCGGTAACGCTGAGCAAGTCTGCAACCGACAGTACAGTTGCCGTATACAATGGAACACCCTTTCAGCCGGTTTTTTTAAAAAATGGGATAGATACAATCAATCTTGGCTATACCATTGAAAGTGTATTGTTTACAAAAAGGGCAGGTAATAAGCTGAATGGCTGGATGCTTAAATCTAAAACCGTACCGGTTACCCACACATTATTACATTTTCATGGCAATGCAGGCAGTATACTGGGCCAGTTTTTGGCCATTAAACCATTGCTTACACAGGGTTTTCAGATTTTCGTGTTTGATTACAGCGGGTATGGTTTTTCTGAAGGAAAGGCCACCAGGAAAAATTTATTAGCAGATGGTATTGATGCGGTAGCCTATATTAAAACAAGAGAAGATGTAAAAAATAAAAAATTGCTGTTGTACGGACAGAGTTACGGCGGGCATTTGTCGGTATGTGTGGCGGCCAAAGTGCAAAATGATATAGACGGTTTGGTAGTAGAAGGAGGATTCAGCAATCATAAAGACATATCGGCTGAGGGAGCTAAACCTTTTACCGCCTTTATGAGCAGAATTTTTGTAAAAGAAATATATGGTGCAACAAAAGCGGTTAAACAAATAAAGAAGCCAATTTTAATCATCCACAGTACAGAATATAAAGTAATACCATTTGCTATGGGAAAAAAGATTTTTGACAGGGCCAATAGCCCTAAAGAGTTTTTTGAGATAAAAGGTGAACACCTGGCGGCTCCCGAATTATATACAAAAGAAATTGGGGATAAGATAAAGAAAATTCTAAATGTGCCTGCTGAATAAAGCTTTTTACAGTGTTTAAGGGAATTTGCTGCATTTTTAAGCCGGGCAGATTTATTACTAATTTCTGCTGCGCTGCTTTACCTTTGCTTTTTTACACAACAAACCATCATCAGTTATATGGAATACAGGATTGAAAAAGATACCATGGGCGAAGTAAAAGTACCTGTGGACGCATTGTATGGCGCACAAACCCAGCGCAGTATCGAAAACTTTAAAATAGCGCAGGACATCAATAAAATGCCGAAGGAAATCATCAGGGCATTTGCCTACCTTAAAAAAGCGGCTGCCCTCACCAATTTTGATGCCGGTGTGCTGCCAAAGGAAAAATGCGACCTGATAGGGACGGTATGTGACGAGATACTGGAGGGCAAGCTGGATGCCTGGTTTCCGCTGGTGGTATGGCAAACGGGCAGCGGTACACAAAGCAATATGAACGTGAATGAAGTGGTGGCCTACCGTGGTCATGTACTCAATGGTGGTAAACTGGATGACAAGGAAAAATTTCTGCACCCCAATGATGATGTCAACAAATCGCAGAGCAGCAATGATACCTTTCCTACAGCGATGCACATTGCAGCGTATAAGATACTGATGGAAGTGACCATACCCGGTATTGAAAAACTGCGGGATACGCTTGCAGCCAAAAGCAAAGAATTTATGCAGGTGGTGAAAATTGGCCGCACCCATTTTATGGATGCAACGCCCCTTACCCTTGGCCAGGAAATCAGTGGTTATGTATCACAGCTCAATCATGGATTAAAAGCCATTAAAAATACCCTGGCGCATTTGAGTGAGCTGGCGCTGGGAGGTACCGCTGTAGGTACGGGCATTAATACTCCTCCCGGTTATGCCGAAAATGTGGCAGCACATATTGCCCGCCTTACTGGCCTGCCTTTTGTAACGGCTGAAAACAAATTTGAGGCACTGGCAGCGCATGATGCCATTGTGGAAGCGCATGGGGCATTAAAAACCATTGCTGTAAGCCTGATGAAGATAGCCAATGATGTGCGGATGCTGAGCAGCGGGCCACGCAGCGGTATCGGCGAGCTTTTTATACCTGATAATGAACCCGGTTCTTCCATTATGCCGGGCAAGGTAAACCCCACCCAATGCGAAGCATTAACCATGATTGCTGCACAGGTAATGGGCAATGATGTTACCATCGGTATCGGAGGCAGCAATGGCCATTTTGAACTGAATGTGTTTAAGCCGGTAATGATATTCAACTTTTTGCACAGCGCCAGGCTGATAGGGGATGGCTGTGTATCCTTTAATGATAAATGTGCCGTGGGCATTGCACCGCTGGAAGCAAACATTAAAAAGCATGTGGATAATTCGCTGATGCTGGTTACAGCACTCAATACCAAAATAGGCTACTACAAAGCGGCTGAAATTGCACAAACAGCACATAAGGAAGGTACTACCCTGAAAGAGATGGCTGTGAAGCTGGGCTATGTTACACCGGAGCAGTTTGATGAGTGGGTGGTGCCGGGTGATATGGTGGGGAAGATTGGGTGATGTGATGATGTGCTGATTTGCTAATGTGCTGATGTGCCAATGTGCAAATGGGCAAATGAAGGGCAGAGCTTTTCGGGCGGAGGATGGTATATTGATGTGATGATGTGCTGATGTGCAAATGAGAATTGGCAGATTGCTTGTATAGTGATGTGCCGGTCTATTGGCAATGTAAGGCTGCTGTGATACTTGGGACTGTTTATTGATACTGTATGAAGAACAGGAAACAGCTGCCGTAGCCGGAAGCAATGAGGTATTGTTACGCTGCAATGATAAAAAATGAAAACTACAATATGAAGTACTGTTTTTTTGAGACTGTAAACCAGATTGTGTAAACATAGTTTTAGAGCCTGCACCTGGTATTAAAGATAACTAAATATTGATGAAGAATAATTCCCCAGTTTATAATAGCTCCCGTCCAGCTTTTTTCGACATTCACTATTGACAGAA
>JANMIG010000003.1:0-59668 GCA_031375675.1 Chitinophagales bacterium | reverse complement strand
GGTAAAGCTTTAGGTTGCTGACCTAAACTTTTACGTCATTGGGGGTAAAGCTTTAGGTTACTGACCTAAACTTTTACGTCATCGGGGGTAAAACTTTAGGTTGCTGACCTAAACTTTTACGTCACCGGGGGTAAAGCTTTAGGTTGCTGACCTAAACTTTTACGTCATTGGGGGTAAAGCTTTGGGTTATTCACGTAAAATTTTACGGTGCCGGGTATCCAGCATAGTTCGGAAGGCTTTGCTGGCCGTTTTCTGTGCTTTTCCCCCGACGCTGCGGCCGGGATGTACCACTTGATGAAAAGCACCAAAAATCAAGGGCTGCGGAAAAAAAAGCTAAAAATTTCCCTGTCTGGCTAAAATGAAATTAGCTTAAGCAGTGGGATATAACCATGCAACAGTGCGACTTACCAGCTAAGAATATAGCCAAACAGCGGTAACATTAATTTCATTTTTTACCCAGCCATGAAAATTTTCTTTACGCAATTTTTTCCGAGGCCCATCCTTCGAAAGTCCCTTCTGAACAGGAATTGATGGGTGTTTAACAGATATGCTACTTAATTACGGGCTGATTTTCTCCATTAAACATAATCTTACAAACAATGCAATTCTTGCATCCCCCAGGCACCCCTACCCCGGCCGCCTGGCATCCTGCGCCGAGGTATTCATTTGATGCTGCAACTGGATAAAAAACTCGTACATCTTGCCAAATATTGTTTCCTGCAGGGCCAATTGCCTTTTTAGCAGGCTGATGTTTTCTTTTTGGGCCGTTATAAGTGCATCCCGTTCATTTATTTTTTGAAACAGCTCGGTAAAAGATACGGAGGTATTGTGAAATGCATCCTCCACTTTCATTTGTAATTGCGATTTTGGTTGCTTTGCCATACCCTGTTATTTTTAGATACCTAAAATTCCATATTTTTACCAAAACTACTGTGTATCACGCCGCATAAACCTTGCAGGCAACTCATAATTTATTAATTTTAAACCATGATAAAGGAAAAAATCATCAACAATATTAAAACCATACGGGAAAGCAAAAACTTTACCGAGGAGTATATAGCCGGGCAAATGGGCATCAGCCAAAGCACTTATAACCGCAAGGAAAACGGGCTTACCGATTTTTCATTAACCGAGCTGATACAACTGGGCGATGCGCTGGAAGTGTCACCCAGCCGGTTTATTGATTTGGACTTAGAGAAAATAATTAACAATCCGCAATTTTATGATACTGCCATTTCAAATGGCAATAGTGGTGTGATAGAGCATTATACCAACAACAGCAACGATGAAGGCTATAAAACAGCCATTGCGCAATGCCAGGCCGAAATTGGATTTTTGCGGGCGCAGGTGGAGAAGCTGACGGATGCGCTGGCGGGGAAGTAGCCAGCGTCAGTACCCCGCCTTGCGGGGCAAGCTATGGTCCTTCCGAAGGTTGGACCGTCAGACGCAGGTAACACCACAGCACTTCGGTCTGACCGACCCAAGCTGCGCAAGGGCCATAGCTTGTCCCGTTTGCGGGATGCAGACCGGTGCAGCAGCGTCAGACGTGGCTTTGCCGCAGGCTTAGTCCGTCAGACGCAGGCAAGAGAAAAGCAGCCCTACTCAGCACTTCGGTCTGACCGACCCAAGCTACGCAAGGGCCAGGTGCAGACCGGTGCTACAGCGCATTGTGCAGACCGACCAATCCGCCTATTGCGCAAGGGCCACAGCTTGTTCCGTTTGCGGGATGCTGATTGGTACTAACTTATCAACTAATCAACCTTGCTCCCATCCTTCACTAAAACCACACCAATACCCACTAATAAATAAAACAATAAACCATGAATAAAGAAGCGATAGCTATTGTACAAAAATGTTTAGATACCAAAGACCCCTATCTGGATTTGGGGAGGCTTGGGTTACGGGATGAGGATTTTGCCGAAGGCACCAAACTGGATAAGTTATTGCGCCAATGCACACACTTGCAAACCCTGGTATTGAGCAATAGTTGGTGGCAATGGGATGACGATGGCAAAAATAAAAATTATATAAGCCAAAATAAAGGCGAATACAACCAATTTACCACCCACCCACCTGCTCTTTTAAGCATCAGCGGTTTGGCTATCCTTATCATGGCCGGGGAATTTCAAGGTAAATGGGATATTAGCGATATGCGCTTTGTGGCTGGCTTAACAGCCCTGCTGCAACTGAATATCAGCTTCAACAAAATCAGCGAAATCCGTGGGCTGGAGGGGCTTTCCTCGTTGCAGCAATTAGATTTAAGTGAGAATCAAATCAGCGAAATCGGTGGGCTTGAAGGGCTTTCCTCTTTGCAGCAATTAGATTTAGGTGGCAATCAAATCAGCAAAATCGTTGGGCTGGAAGGGCTGTCGGCCTTGCAGCAATTAAATTTAGCTACCAATCAAATCAACGAAATCGTTGGGCTTGAAAGGCTGTCCTCCTTGCAGCAATTAATTTTAACTAACAATCAAATCAGCGAAATCGCTGGGCTTGAGGTGCTGTCCTCGTTACAGCAATTATATTTAGGTAGCAACAAAATCAGCGAAATCCGTGGGCTGGAAGGATTGTCCTCGTTGCAGCAATTACAGTTACATAACAATCAGATCAGTGAAATCCGTGGGCTGGAACATTTAACAAGCTTGGAAAAACTGAATATATCCAAGAACAATATTTCGGATATCAGCGGCTTGCAGTCCTTGTTAACAAGGGTAGTAAATCCGCTGCAAATTGTACTTAAGGAATATTATCACCAAATTGAAAAAGGAGAACTAAACGTTAAAGGCAACCCGCTTACCACCCCGCCTTTGGAAGTGGTGGAGCGGGGTAATGAGGCGGTGCTAAGATATTTTGAAAAAATAGCCAAAGAAGGGCAAGACTATATTTACGAAGCCAAGCTGATACTGGTGGGCGAGGGCAGTGCCGGCAAAACATCGCTGCAAGTGCGCCTGCAGGATGCCGCAGCACCCCTGCCACAACCAGATGGTCGCACCCGTGGCATAGACATTGCCCATTGGCCATTTAAAACAGGTAAAGGCGAAAACCATATAGCACATATATGGGATTTTGGCGGGCAGGATGTGTATTACCCGGTACACCGGTTTTTTTTAACAGAAAACGCTGTGTTTGTATTGCTGGCCAGCACCCGTATAACCCACCATAATTTTAATTACTGGATACCCACCATTTTTCAGTTTGGTGGCAAAAGCCCCATTATACTGGGCCAAACCTGCCACGATGGTAATAAAGTGGCCTGGGCCGATTTGGGCTATTATATGGCCAGCGAGCATTTCAACATCATTAAAACCGGTGTACTGCCTTATCATGAGCTTAACCTGCTGAACAACAATGAGGGATTGGCCGGAATTAAAACTGCTATTACAGAACAAATACTGGCATTGCCACATTATGGAAAGGGGGTACCAAAATCATGGGTAAAGGTGAGGGAAGCTTTGGCTGCATTAGGCATCAACACAGCCTGTGTACCTTTTCAGCAATTTACGGCCCTGTGCCACAGCACAAGCCCTGATAGTTTTACCAATGCCATAGCTATAGATGATTGTGCCAGGTTTTTACACTCCATAGGTGTATTACTTTGGTATGCAGATATTGAAGCACTGAAAGATTGGGTGGTGCTGCAGCCCGAATGGGCCATGAAGGCTGTGTATAAAATTATTGATGATGACGAAATACAGCGCCGCCGGGGTATGATACTGGCCAGTGATTTTGACCGGCTTTGGCAGGATGCCTGCTACGGGCAAATGCATGGTGTACTGAAAAAAATGCTGGAAGTATTTAAAATAGCCTTCCCCAAAAAGAGCCGCAAGCAGGACTATATTATGCCGGCCCGCCTGCTGTTTATGACTGCCGAAGCCAGATGGCCGGTACAAGAGCCAGGCCTGCGGCTGCAATACAAGTACGAGTTTATGCCCAGGGGCATGGTAAATCAACTGAGCGCTGAACTGAGCCGCTACATTAGTGCCGATAACGAAGTATGGAACGATGCGGTTAATTTAAGTATGCCCAATGCCCGCTGCCAGGTAAGGGAAGAGTTTAATAAAGACAGTATTTACATTAAAGCCACAGGTGCCGATGCCCGTGCGCTGGTTGTATTGGTAATGAACGGGTTAAAAGATATTACTGATGGGTACAAAGGTGTTGCCCCCCAGATATTTGTACCCTGTACTTGCGCTGCCTGCAGCCAGTTAAGCGAGCCAACCACTTTTTTGTACGATAAACTATTGCAATGGGAGCAGAAAAGAGAAAATGCCACTGTAACTTGTAACGAAAGCGGTGAGCAATTGCCGATTGATAAACTGCTGCGCAATGTAGGCTTGGCTAACCCGGTAAAAGAAAAGGCAGAAAGAGAAGAGCGCAAAACCATCCGCATCTTTCTTGCATCATCAGCCGAATTGGAAGCCGACCGTAAAGAGGTTGGAATATTTATTAACCTGGAAAACAACCGGCTGAACAAAGAAGGTATTTTTATTGAGCTGAACCTTTGGGAAGATTTTATAGATGCCATGTCGGCTACCCGCCTGCAGGATGAATACAATAAAGTGGTGAGGGATTGTGATATATTTCTGTCGCTATTTTTTACCAAAGTGGGTAAATACACAGCCGAAGAATTTGAAAATGCTTTTGGGCAATTTAGCGAAACTGGCCGCCCATATATTTATACCTATTTTAAAGATGAGGATGTAAAGATTAGTAACCTTAACAAAGCCGACATCAACAGCAAATTCGATTTCCAGGAAAAGCTGAAAGCACTGGGGCATTTTCCCACACAATACAAAAACATGGAGGATTTAAAGTACCAGTTTAAAATGCAGTTGGAAAAGCTGCTGCCGGGTTTGTAGTTGCTGCCAGCGTAAGTACCCCGACTGCGGGGCGGGCTGTGGCCTGCAGGGTCCGACGCTGGCAGGAGGATTTATCCGGCACATAAAAAACATTCAATGCCCGGCAGTGTTGATATATGAAAGGCAGCAAAGGTTTGATTGTGATTTGTTTGTCCGTGAAAGATATACGGACAGCAACGAAGAAGGTAGCGGAGAAGAGCGGGGATTACTGAAGATGAACGGAGTCCCGACCTTTTAGGTTGGGATAAACTGTCACCACAACTGCTCCATTACGAACCAATGCCGGTCACCAAAAATCATTTCCCATCTGCATACTCCTGCAGGTAAGCATAAGGCTCATTCAACACACCATTGCGCACCATGGTTGCACGGTTTAAAATTACGGAGCCACCGCTCAATAAATCTTCCAGCACATATTTTATCAACTGCTCTCCAAAATAACGGCTGGCATCCCTGGGTAACTCATTGGGCAGGTTGCCCACAGCCATCACATCAATGGAATCCGTCAGGTAAGGTGCAGTTTTTTCCAGGGAGTTTCTGTCTACCCCATACACCGGGTCTTCAATGGTTTGGTCGCCCAGGTTAATGGGTACCGAGCCGCTGGTATCATCCGTAATATCGGCAATGGTTTTTATGCGGAAAGCGTCTTTTTTTACATGCTCATTTTCAAACAACCTCGGCACATTTTTATCCCAGTACACACCATTCATCAATATATCGGTATGCTCGGCATAAGGCAGAAATTTACAAACATAGCGTTCCGGTTTTTCATGAAATTCTTCCCGGCTGTATTTGCCGGTGAGCCTGTTCATATAGAGGTCAGCCCCTTTTAGGTGCACATATACCGGGTAAGGAAAAGAGGCTCTTTCCAGGTATTCGTCAGGCTCTGTTTCATGTATCTCCAGCAGGTTCATCACTTCCAGTATGCCATGTGCCACACGGCCGCTGCCGGTTACCGCAATTTTTACAGCAGGCAGTTTTAAGCCAAAATAAGAATGTATCAGCTGCCGGTAATCCCGGTGCTGGTACACCCTGCCCATTTTGTAGGCACCGGTGCGGTTGCCATAGCACATCATACCATTGTGTGCACCAACTATCCCGGCAAAAAAACCAAAGCCGATGATACGGGTACCATCATCATGCTCCAGGCATTCATAATCAACCAAAGTGATATTTTTTTTGAGTATGGCCTGCAGCAGTTTGCGGTTATGCTCCTGTTTCTTTTTGGTATGCGAAAAAAAGAGGTATGTCTTACCCGCTATCAGCATATCCACCGGCACTTCCTTAATGCCCAGCAGCACATCACAACCACTCATATCTTCCGTAACGGCAAAGCCGGCCCTGGCATATTCTTCATTGCTGTAACACCGGGTATTGCTGGCCTGCACCTGAATTTTTACCTGTGTAAACTGCTGTTCAATAAAACGGCACTGCTCTGGTGTTAATGCCACCCGGCTGTCGGCAGGTGTTTTTCCCTCCCGTATTAATCCAATTGTAAGCATCAATCGTTGATATTTAGGTGCAATTTAGTATAAAGAATTTCATAGCTTGTATTTTCCCGCATACAAAAAAAAGTTGCGTTCGGTGAGGACACCGACCACGGATTGCGTTCGGTGGGGACACCGACCACGGATTGCGTTCGGTGAGGACACCGACCACGGATTACGTTCGGTGAGGACACCGACCACGGATGCCAAAAAGTTGCGTTCGGTGAGGACACCGACCACGGATGCCAGTAGCGGCTGTATCGCAAAGTGTGCAGAGAAACGCAAAGTGCGCAAAAGATGAGATCCTGCCAACTATGCTGCTATCAACGCTTCGATGTACCCCTGTATTCCATTGGCAATATTCATCATGCTGGAACCAGCATTCCTCAGAACTGAAATAATATGGCAGTTTATTTTACCGGCCTACCACTCACATATTTATTACCCCTGATGTAAAACCTGTATGGCAGCAGCGCATCATCGCCTGCATAATTTACACCAATGCGGGTACTTGTACCAATCATCGTTCCGGCTGGCACAAAACCATCATCCGCTATATACATTCTACTGCCCAGCAGGCTTATGCCTGTGTGCAGCTTATTGATGCCCAATGCCCTGCCAACATTACCCGGCCCTTTGGTAATTGCGAAACCGGGGTTGGGTTTAGGGGTACGCTGCAGCATGGTTTCTATCCCCTTTAATGGCTCCACGGCCCTTATCAATACGGCATCAGGCACTTCCTTTACATTGGTTACCACATTAAAAAGCTGATGCATGCCATAGCAGATATACACATACGATGTGCCTCCTGCGGCATACATGGCTTCGTTACGGGCCGTGCGCCTGCCGTTGTATGCATGTGAGGCCCTGTCGGCCACTGCGCTGTATGCTTCAGCTTCCACAATACGGCCTGCTGTGCGCAGGCCATCCAGGTTGGTAACCAGTATTTTACCCAGCAATTCCCTGGCAACCTGCACCACATTCTCCCTTTTATAAAATTCTGCCGTTAACTTCTTCAACTTGTTGTATTTTAGCCCCCAAAATAATTCATTGCCGGCTATTTTGAAACAACACCCCGTTCAAGCATGTTAAAAGAAATTGTTGTTGCCATACAATCTTATGCACAGGCCCACCGCTTTATTATCAAGCACCGCCTGTGGAAATGGATACTGATTCCGGGTATTTTATATACCCTGCTGTTTGCTGCGGGTATTTACCTGTACTGGACATCCAGCGAAAAAGCCATTGATTATGTATTTGCTGCCACCGGCATCAAGGCCTGGATGCAGAAGATACAATCGAGCTGGCTGAGTTACCTTTTTATACTGGGGCAGATCATCCTGAAGCTGGTAATGCTGCTTTTTTACTTTTCCCTGTTCAAATATATGTTCCTGATAGTTGGCTCTCCTTTATTTGCCTACCTCAGCGAAAAAACGGCTGCCATTATGGAAAACAGAGATTTCCCCTTCAGCCTTACCCAATTGCTGAAAGATATATGGCGGGGAATAAAAATTGCCCTGCGCAATGCCCTGTGGCAAACAGTGTATACCCTTACCATACTGATACTTTCCTTTATACCGCTGGTGGGCTGGATCACTCCCATCATAGCACTTTTTGTAGAATGTTATTATCTCGGTTTTTCCATGCTAGATTACAGTTGCGAACGCAATAAACTGTCCACTTCGCAAAGCATCGCTTTTATTGGCAGGCACAAAGGCCTGGCCATTGGCAATGGCATAGTTTTTTACATGATGCACCTGCTGCCTTTTGTGGGCTGGATATTTGCACCCAGCTATGCAGTGATAGCAGCCACCATCAGTTTATACCACAGTAAGTACAATAAATTTTAATTTTGAATACAAAGAATCCTGACAATTTTCTCAACACCTGCAGCACTATTTACCTTGTTCCCTCTGTGCTGGAAGAAAAAGCCATACATACCATTCCGCCATACATTGTTGATGCAGTAAAAAACTGCAAAGTGATTTTTGCTGAAAACGAGCGTACTGCAAGGCGCTTTTTAAAAAGCATCTGCCCGGATATTGTGATTGATGATTATGAGTGGTTTACCATTCATAAAGCAGAGCAGGAGCAGGTGGCCAACTTCAGGCAAAAACTGAAAGAGGCAAAAAATATTGCCATCATCAGCGAAGCAGGCTGCCCGGGAGTAGCCGACCCCGGCCAGGTACTGGTGGATATTGCCCACCAGGAAGGTGCTGTGGTAAAGCCGCTTGCAGGGCCAAGCTCTATTTTACTGGCGCTGATGGCCAGCGGATTGAACGGGCAGCAATTTGAATTTGTGGGCTACCTGCCGATTGATATTGCTGAAAAAACAAAAGCTATTAAACAGTTAGAAACCGCTTCTGCTGCCGGTAACAGCACAAAAATTTTTATTGAAACCCCTTACCGCAATAACCAGCTGCTGGAAACTATTTTAAAAACCTGCGGCAACAACACCCGCCTTTGTGTGGCGGTGGATATTACTGCAGAAACAGAAAGCATCCATACAAAAACCATTGCCCAATGGAAAATAAAAAAACCGGACATTCATAAACGCCCGGCTATATTTTTATTGCTTGCGGATTGATCAGGGGTTGTTTTCGGGCTGCATACCGTCTACAATGTATTCACTGTCTCCACGCCATGGCAGTGCTCCGTTTTTTTGCCTGTAATGGAGGCGTACACGTTTTCCTTCAAAATTCTGCAGCACTTTGGCAATACTGTCATTGGCTACAGAAAAGAAGAATTTTTCAGATGCCAGTGCCACATTATTGGTAGAGGCTACGCTGCTGAGTACCAGCTCACCCTCATACGTTTTCATGATATTACCCCTGTGCGAAAATTTTTGCAATAACCCGCTGCGGTACCCATCGCTGTAGGTGTAATAATATTTCCAGTAAACAAATAAACCCAATCCCAGGATAAGTATAAAGGTAAACCAGCGTATAAATTTTTTAAACCCGCCTGCTTTCTTTGGCTTGGGCATTTCTGCTGCGGCCACCGGTTTTGTTTCTTCCATCTTTTGTTATTTTATGCGAACATACAATTTTTATTCTTATGAGGGTCAGGATGACAGCGACAGTAAAGTTGACAGTGGGCAGATTACAGTTGACAGTGATGAACATTGTACAGCAGTAATGAGTCGCCAGACCCATACTGTAAACTGTGTACAGTGAACTGTCAACCTGTATTACCCTCTACAACCCGTATTCACTCACCAGCCAAACCAGGGCTGCCATATTAGCCGCTCCCAGGTGCAGTTCCCTCCTGCTTACATTTTCAAAAACATCTGTGGCAGCATGATGAATATCAAAATAGC
Source organism: Chitinophagales bacterium (assembly GCA_031375675.1). Taxonomy (GTDB): domain Bacteria; phylum Bacteroidota; class Bacteroidia; order Chitinophagales; family Chitinophagaceae; genus Ferruginibacter. Next base: position 50,006 of record JANMIG010000003.1, on the reverse strand, counting down.
GCTGGCTATCGGGACTGAGGCCTGCCAGTGCAGTACCCAGTTCCCGCAGCGGGCCAATATCTGAGCCACCGCCGCCCTTGTTAAATTCATACACACCATAGGGCCTGAAAAGCTCTTTCCATTGCTGCAGTTTTTCAAATTGCGCTGCTTTTACAGAAAAACCAAAGGCTCTTGGTGTAAAGCCGCCTGCATCACTTTCCAATGCAAAAATGTGCTGCTCCTTGTTTGCTTTTGCCAGTTCAAGGTATTTATCGCCGCCACGGCCTCCATTTTCCTCATTCATGAACATTACTGCCCTGATAGTGCGTTTTGGCTTAATACCGGTACTTTTTAGAGCCCGCAGTACTTCAATGCTCTGTACACAGCCGCTGCCATCATCATTGGCACCTTCACCAAGGTCCCAGCTATCCAGGTGTCCGCCTACGGTAATGATCTCCTGCGGGTTTTCTGTTCCCCTTATTTCGCCCACCACATTAAAAGAAGGCACATCTGCCAGCATTTTACAATCATTCTTTATAAAAGCCTTTACTGACTCATGCGTGGTCAATTCAATACTCAGCCTGTCGGCATCATTGGTACTGATGGCCACCGCAGGAATTTTAGGAAAGGAATCATTGTATGCCGTGGCGCCTGTATGCGGGTAATCGTCGGGGTTACTGGCCAGTGAGCGCACCATTACTGCCAGGGCACCCAGCTTTGCAGCAGCAGATGGCCCCCTGCGCCTTGCTATACCACTTTCGCCATAGGCCCTGAATGTGCTTATGTAGGTGGGGTTCATTACAAAATTAAAAAATACAATTTTTCCCTTTACTGATGCGCCCAGCTCCTCCAGTTCGGCAAAGCTGTTTACTTCCACCACTTCGGCTGTAACGCCTTTGGGCCCTGTGCCTTCGCTGTTTCCCAGTGAAGTAAGGTGCAGGTCGAAGGTTTGGTTCTTATCTAAAAAAACCTTCCCCTGTTCCTTGGCACCACGCACCCAATGCGGCACCATGCATGGTTGCAGGTATACCGTATCGGCGCCAGCTTCCTTCAGCATCCGGGCTGTTGCTTCCACCGCCTGCTGTGCCTGGGTTGACCCACTGAGCCTCGGGCCCACTTTTTTACAGAGATAACGCAGGTTTTCATAGGCTTTACTATTAGTCATTACTTCATCCACAATACGCTTTACCACTGAGGAATCAGAACGCTGGCTAATGGCAATGCCGTGAAAAAACACTGCGGCAACTATTGTTAATATCAGTCTCATTGCACAAATTTAAACTAAAAACAATCATCTTTTATTAATACACCACCGGTAACACAGTACGGCATTAAAGTACTAAATTGCAGACCGTTTAATACAATCAATATATGAATATAGGTATTGTGTGCTACCCAACTTTCGGCGGAAGTGGTGTTTTGGCTACTGAACTGGGTAAAGCACTTGCTGACAAAGGACATAACATCCATTTTATCACCTACCAGCAGCCCGTAAGGCTGAGCGGTTTTCACGCCAATATTTTTTATCATGAAGTGCGGGTGCCCACGTATCCGCTTTTTGATTATCCGCCTTATGAAACTGCCCTTGCCAGTACGATGGTGGATGTGGTGCTGAACAATGATGTAGAACTGCTGCATGTACACTATGCCATACCGCATGCTTCTGCAGCATATATGGCCAAGCAGATACTGGCCAAGCGTGGCATAAAAATGCCGGTCATCACCACGCTGCATGGTACAGACATCACATTGGTGGGCAGGGATAAAACCTACAGCCCCGTGGTTACCTTTTCCATGGAAGAAAGTGATGCGCTTACGGCCGTATCCAATAACCTGAAGGAAGAAACATACAGGAATTTTGACATCAAAAAAGAGATTGATGTTATCTACAATTTTGTGGATGTGCAGCGCTTCCATAAAAAACCCGTGGATGCATTTAAAAAACTGATTGCCCCCAATGGCGAACGCATCATCGTACATGCCAGTAACTTCAGAAAAGTGAAAAGGGTGCAGGATGTAATCAATACATTTATCCTGATCAATACACAAATACCTTCAAAACTGCTGCTGCTGGGCGATGGCCCCGAAAGACCATATGCTGAGAGCATCTGCCGTGACTGCCTTGCAGCAGACAATATCAAGTTTCTTGGCAAGCAGGAACAGATGGAAGACATACTGCCGATAGCAGACCTGTTTTTACTAACCAGCGAATACGAAAGCTTTGGCCTTGCTGCGCTGGAAGCGATGGCAGCTGAAGTGCCCGTTATTTCAACCAATGCGGGCGGTTTACCTGAAATAAATATTGATGGCTTTTCGGGCTATATGAGCGATGTGGGAGATATTATTGACATGAGCAAAAAAGCCATTTCCATCCTGGAGGATGATGAGGTGCTAAAACAGTTCCGCAGCAATGCCCTTGCTCAGGCAATGAAATTTGACATTGAAAACATTGTGCCGGAATATGAAGCGCTGTACAAAAGGGTGGTTGAACAATAGCTGCGTTCATCATTGTACACAGTTCAGGTTACAAAATACTTACCGGCCTCACCTGCGGCCCAGCCAGCTTTCCGGGTTTATTTCACCCCGCTCACTGTCCATCAGCAGGTCAATGGAGCCTACCCCTTCATCATTGGCAGCGGCTTTACCCAGTACCTGGCCGGTTTTAACAGTTTGCCCGGGTTGCACAGATACTGAGCCCAGGTTGCTGTATGAACTGAAATATTTTCCATGCTGCAGTATCACCACCTGCATATTTTCAACATATACCACTTTGGAAACGATGCCATCAAAAATGGCTTTTACAGGAGCGCCTATATCTGTAATGATGGTTACACCGGGATTATTGATTTTACCGCCACCGCCCGGCAGCTCACTTGAGCCGTAATGCATAGATACATACCCCTTGTCTACCGGCCATGGCAGCGAGCCACGGTTACCTTCAAAGCTGGTGTTGATGCGGATGGTATTGGCATTATTGAGCAGCACACTTTCCTGCGGCTTTGGTGCTTCTGTTTTTACCTTTACCGGTTTTGTATTTGCTGGTGGAGTAGTACCGGGGTTGGCAGCAAGTGCCTTACGCCTGTTCTCTTCATCCAGCTTGCGTTGCTTATCGGCTGCAGCAGCGGCTGCCATTGCCTGCTTCCGGGCTTCTTCCTGTGCTTTTTTAATTGCCAGGTCAATGGCTGTTTTTACTTTCTGCATCTGCTTCCGCTTGGCCGCAATCTGCCCTGCCAGCTCCTTGCTTTTTGACTTAAGCTGATTTACGATCTGGTCTTTTTTCTGCTTTTGCTTTTCCAGTTCATCCATTTCACGGCTTTTTTCATCCATTACCGTATTCTTGATCTGCTTATTGCCGCTTAACTCCGCTATCCGCACACGCAGCAACTGCTGAGTACGCTGGATATTTTCCCCCTGCATCTCCCGGTAGTTCCTGTAACTTCTCAGGTAAGCTATGCGCTTTATGGCATCATTAAAATTACTGGCCGAAAAAATGAAGTTGATAAAATCATAACTGCTCCTGTTTTTATAGGCATACACCATACTCTTTGCATATTCCTGCTTAAGTGTATCCAGTACCAGGTTAAGCTTGTTTATTTCACGCTGAGAATTGTAAATATTATTATCAAGCAGGTTGATATCCCTTCCTATATTGTCGAGCACCCTGTCCTGCAGGTTCATTTTCCTGTCAATGGCATTCAGCTGTACCAGGTTTTCAGAAGTGGTTTTCTTGATATCCTTCAGCAGTTTTTCCTGATCGTCTATTTCCGCTTTCAGCTGCTTACGCTGCCGCTCCAGTTCATCCCTGCCAGTTTTAACAGGCTGTGCCAAAACTGTTAAGCTCATCATCAGCACACAAACAACTGCTGTCAATTTTTTAATCATACGTTTTATTTAAGGACAGAACAAATGTACAACTATAAATTTAGTTAACAAATATTGCCTGGCTAAGATCACCTTTCTATTATTACCAAGTATCATTTACACCTTGCCGGAATAGCCCATCATTGAAATAACGACTAATTGCGCTTATAATTTTTAGGAATGCTGAAGCTGATTGATAATTCTTTGTTAAAATCATACTGCTTGAAGTTCATCCGTATGTCCAGCTTGTTTTTTTCAGCAACCGTAATCTGTCTTTTTGTGGAAAAAAGCTGCCCCGATTTGTTTTCAAAATCTCCGTAAGTGATATCGGCTGTACGGTTCCTGCTCAGGTCAAGATCATCCAGCTTACTGTGCAGCAGCGTGGTACCGGTTGCATCAAGTGTAAGCAGGTGCTTGAACACATTGCCCGCAAGTGCTATAAGGATACTGCTTTCGGTTTTTTTATAGGAAACAATGGTTGAATCCAGAAATACCGGGTTACCCACCAGCAGGTCCTGCACTGTTTTGTAATCAAAAGGAATCTCAGTTACTTCCTGCAAATAATCCATGGACCGGAATTGCACTTCTTTATTCAGCTTATTAACCACAAATACACTGTCTTTAGTAATGAGTATCCTGAAGGCATCTATGTCCAGGAAAGCAGAACGTATATTGATCCATATCAGGCTGTCCCTGATGATTCGTACATAGGCGTTTACATCGGGCTGTTTACCCTTACTGTCTTCGTAATCAACTTTTATTTTGGCTGTGAATGTTTTGTATACAATCCTGTTTTTTTCCAGGTCCTGCATCGTTTTGTGGATCATCAGTAAAGAATCTGCCTTTGACTCTTTTGTAATTAAAACAGAAGCTGTTGTATCTTTTGGCGCAATGGCCTTGCTGATTTTTTTTGTGGAGCGGCAGCTGGTGACTGAAACAAGCAATGCTGCCAGTATTCCTGCGATGATGATATTTTTTATGCTTACCATTTTTTTGCTGTTAAAGTTTAACTTTTTTGTGCTGGCTTTTATCTATACGCTGCTGTATATTTATTTTACACCCGTATGCCCGAATCCTCCTTCTCCCCTTACCGTATCATTCAATTGCTGTACCAAAACCAGGTTTGCCTGCTCAGCTTTACTGATTACCAGTTGTGCAATCCTGTCGCCATGCACAATAACCTGTGTTTCCTTCCCAAGGTTCACCAATACCACTTTCAGTTCGCCACGGTAATCACTGTCGATGGTGCCCGGCGAATTAAGGCAGGTAATACCCTGTTTAATGGCCAGGCCGCTCCTGGGCCTCATCTGTGCTTCATACCCTGTGGGCAGTTCAATGTAAAGCCCCGTGGGCACAAGATAACGCTCCAGTGAATGTAATGTTACAGGGCTTTCGAGGTTGGCCCTGATGTCCATACCGGCTGAACCTTCGGTGGCATAGGCCGGCAGCGGGTTATCCGACTTGTTTACGATTGATACCTGTACCATTTGCATGGCCGCAAAGGTAATAAGCAGATGGGATGAATAGTGAAAAAAATAAAAAACAGGAAATGTTAAACTTTTGGGCTACCGCACCAGCAATACCACCCCACTGAGTTTTATTGGTATCCCTTTTTTATTCCTGTAATCGATAATCCAGGGGTAGGCACCAGCGGGCATATCCAGCCCCTTAAAACGGCCATCCCATCTTGCGGTGGAAGATACTGCCCTGAACACCGTTTGTCCCCACCTGTTGTATATGCTGAAGGAAAAGGGGGAATAATTTGCTGCGCCGGTGAGGCCAAAATCATCGTTAATGCCATCACCATTGGGGGTAAAAGCATTGGGTATAAAAAACTCGCAGTCGCCCAGATCCACCTCTGCCGTATCCGATGCGGAGCAGCCATTTACAGTTACTTTTACCCTGTAGGTACCTGGTTTGGTAACAGTTATTTTTTGCAAAATGGCCCCTGTATTCCATAAAAAACCGGCCCCGGCATTGCCCGCATCGAGTTCCACCGGGGTTTTAATGCAAACCACAGTGTCAGGCCCTATATTTACAAAAGGTGATGGTTTTATGATTACGTTGATGGTATCCGATATCACACAGCCGTTTTGCAGTACATCCAGCCAGTACCTGCCACCCGCTAATGGAGTAATCATGTTAGCCCTGTCACCAGTATTCCACAAATAAACAGCACCGCTGATTTCCGGCGCAGCGATGGTGATGTTATCTTTTACACAGCCGCTCACATCCGGCCCCAGCAGGTCGGCAGGGGCTATCCATATTTTTTTTGTAATGGTATCATTCAAGCCTGAGCAATCTACCTTATACACGATAAGGCGTACATCATAATACCCCGGCGAAGTATACAGGTGAAAAGGTGCAAACTGCCTGGATGGCTGTCCCCCATCTCCAAAACTCCATACAACAGAATCAACGCCGTTTGTATTATCCAGGCTGAACCCCGTATTTAAATTGCTGCAATTACCCGGTAAGCGGCTGAAATCGTAAGGCTGCGTAGCAGGATTAAAAATGCTTACCATAAAGCTTGGCAATCCCAGCATTGAATACCTGGTAAGGGTGGCATTTAAAGAAATACCCTGCCGCACAAAATTACATCCGCTACCCGGCACATTGGGATTGTTGATTACTGCCAGGTGAGCATCTCCAAAAAACGCAGCATAAAGTTTGTTATCCGGGCCTGTTTGTATATTGCCTATATTATTGAGTATACTGCCGGATATTGTTTGCCTTGAGGCCAGTATCGCTGCTGCATTATTACTGCTGATATCAAACTGAAATAAGAAGGATGAGTCCGTTTCAAAATCATTGGTGGTAACATACAACAGCTTGCCATCAGGTGAAAATTCCAATCCGTAATTACTGCCTGAAATGGGCGGTCCGGGTATATCACTGGGCTTAAAAACAACCGGATTGGTTAAATTGCCCGTGATGGTATTGAAATCCATTATTTCCACCCTGTCTGCATCATAGCCATGGGCTACTGCCATTTTTTTGCCATCTGCCGAAAACTTCATCGCCCCGATTGAGTTAACTGTGGGTGTGCCGGTGCTAAAACCTGTAGAGCTGGTGACCGAAAAACCATTGATACCCTGGGCCGTTAGTTTGAACAGCCTGTAAACATTTGCGCCAAAACCCCTGCTGGCAATCCATATATCTTTCCTGTTGCAATGACGTACTGCTGCTATTTTTTCGTAGCAGTCGCTGCTTAAAAGTACGTTCTCCTGCACCACTTCTCCCAGGCCATTATCGCGGCGCATATTCACCACGGAGTAGCGGAGCCCTTTGTTTGTCTGCCCTTCTGCACCCACAGTAAAAATATAATACATGCTGTCGTTACCGGGCTGTGGCACTATGATGGCATTTTGTGTGCTGCTTCTGTCGCCCAGCAGGTTGCCGCCGTTTTTCATCATCAATTGCTGTGCATTTACAACAATCAGTCCGTTGGTATAAAACAGCAGGTTTCCGTTCTTATCAGAGATAGCCGCACAACCTTCTTCGGTAATAGTCATGCTATTAGTAAGGGCTACAGGGGGAGATTGGTCGAAGCTGATGCCGGCAAAGCGGCCAAAATACCAGGTATTGGCTTCTTTTTGGGCCTGTGCTGCAGTAAAGTGCAGCAGTAAAACAGCTATACAGATTATATATTTCAATTACCGGAATTTATTTTTTTTGCAGTAAAACCGTAGCATAAGCTACCAGGCCTTCTTCCCTGCCCGCAAATCCCATTTTCTCTGTAGTAGTAGCTTTTACGGATACATCATTTACTGTAACCTGCAGTAAAGAGGCTATAACCTCCCTCATTTGCTGCACGTAGGGCATTATTTTTGGCGCCTGCAGGCAAAGGGTACTGTCTACATTTACCACTACATAGCCTTGCTGCTGTATCAATTTAAAGCAATGCTCCAGCAAAATCTTGCTGTCAATATTTTTATAAGATGCATCGGTATCTGGAAAGTGCATCCCGATATCCCCCAATGCACAGGCCCCCAGCATGGCATCACAAATGGCATGCAGCAGCACATCAGCATCGCTGTGGCCAACCGCCCCCCTGGTATGCGGTATCTTGATGCCACCAATCCATAAATCCCGGCCTTCTGCCAGTTGATGAAAATCTATCCCGGATCCAATCCTGTATGCCATTGCTGAATTTTAAGTGCCCAATATCTGTACTTGAGCAAATGAAGGTACAAAAAAAGCGCTCCGGTTGTTACCAGAACGCTTTTTTGTATAATTTTTAAGCTGTTAATTACTTGTTGTCAAAATCAAATAAAAGACTGAAACGCAATGTGTTAGACAGCGGATTGCGGTTTTGACCATTGCCTGAAGGAAGCAGGTATGAGAAGTTGATACCAAACATATTGTACTTTAAGCCAGCGCCCAGCGTAAAATACTTCCTGTTACCTTTTGAAGGGTTTTCGTAGAAATAACCTGCCCTCAATGCAAACTGGTTGTTGTACCAGTATTCTGCACCGATTGATGCCTGGAATTCCTTAATTTCTTCAGCAAAACCATCGGGGGCATCGCCAAAAGACTTGAACCAGCTTGATACAACACCCTGGTTGCGGTATTTTTGCAGCGCCAGTGAATCGGCTGCTGTACCACCACCACCACTTGTAGTGCTTAATGATGGAGGAGTTGGCACCAGTAACTTATTGATGTCAAGGCCAAAAGTAAGCTTGCTGTTTTCGTCGAAAACTTTTGTGTAAGCTACACCCAAACCAAGGTTGGCAGGAATGTAATCTTTTTGAGTAGCATCGCTGGTGTAAGAAATTTTAGCACCCAGGTTGCTCAGTACAACGCCATAAGCGAGTCCTTCACCATTTTCCTTATTTCCTGTGTGGAAAAGGCTGAGGTCACCTGCTACAGAAGATCCGGCTTTGTAAGCCTGTCCGTTGTAGGTATTGTTACCTGCCAGGTTAGAGTTGATGTAACGTAAAGCTACACCCAGACTCAATTTAGAAGATAATTTCCTTGAATATCCCAGGTCTACGGCAAATTCACGTGGCCTGAAAGTGTTGATATCATTACCGAGGGCATCAGTAAACTGGATATCACCAAGGCTGAAATACCTTAATGAACCAGCGATGGCCTGGTCGTCGGCAAATTTGTAGTACCCTGCAGCAGTTGCCAGGTATACGTCGTTCAAACCAAGGTCTTTCAACCATGGAGTGTAAGTGAGGGTGGCACCTGCTTTGTTTGTTGAAAATGCTGTTTTGGCTAAATTCCAGTAAACTGAATTTGCATCAGGCGATGTGGCTATACCTACATCACCCATACCGCCACTGCGTGCGTCAGGAGAAATCCTGAGAAAAGGAACAGCGGAAGTTACTACATTAAGTCTATTGACCTGGGCATCTACCACTATACTAAATCCACCCAGTAACATCACTAAGGCAGTCAGTTTTAATGTTGCTTGTTTCATGCGTCTTGAAAATTGTCTTGGTTAGGTAAAGTTTACCCCTATAAGCGTTATAGTTTTGGTTTAATGAATTGTAAAAATAGTGGTTTTCCTGAATTACACAAAAATTATAATAACTTGTTAAAAAAAGACCTTCAGTTTCCACTCTCACCGGGCTCAAAATCCCCGGTTCTTCCCAATAACGGCCGTTAATTCCATTTTATTGCTTTTTTTCCACCAAATTGTACTTTTAGCTGTAAAATACAGGGGAATGATGAATTAAAATGAAAAAACTGCCATCCGCCTGCTTAGACTGCTGAAATTCAGCAAATGCTGCTTTGCTGCAAATTATATTATTCATTGCATACTAAAGGGCAGATATCACCCGTTAAGACCAATATATTGTTTATTAGCCCCGCCCTTTTTATTGAAACAGGTTTTTTGGCACGAATATTTCGTTAAAAAAAGAATTGTGTCAAAAAAACGAGGCAGGCGGTGCCTGTTTAAGCTAAAGTAAGTATATTCGCAGCCGGTGCACACCCCTGCACAATAATAAAGAAAACCTTTCGTTAATAAATTTGCAAAACGAATGCACATGCAAAAATTTTTTTCTGGTAAAAATCTGATCTTACTGGCTGTTGCAGCCATTTCGCTGAGTTCCTGTAAAAATGGTGGCCTTTTCGGTAAAAAGAAAAGTAAATCTGAGGTAACCGGGTGGAATTACGATGACAAGAACATGGGTAACTACCATGTATCGAAAGTTAAATATCCCAAGGCCGGACCGGGCCTGGTCTTCGTTCAGGGTGGTTCATTTGTAATGGGTGCCAAGGATGAGGATGTGATGGGCGAATGGAACAATGTACCTAAGCGGGTTACCATTCCTTCCTTCTTTATTGACGAAACAGAAGTTGCCAACGTTCATTACCGTGAATATCTTTACTGGCTCGAGAATGTTTTCAGTGCAGATACCACCATTATGAATAAGGCATTACCCGATACACTGGTATGGCGTGAGGAGCTGGCTTATAATGAGCCTTATGTGGAATATTATTTCCGTTATCCTTCTTATAACTATTACCCGGTAGTGGGTGTAAACTGGCAGCAGGCACATGATTTTTGCATCTGGCGCACTGACCGTGTGAATGAACTGAACCTGATGAGCAAAGGCTACCTGAAAAAGGATGCTGCTAAAAGGGAAATGAAAGGTGCTGGTGGTGATGGTTCTTTCAACACAGAAACCTACCTGTACAACCCTGAGCTGATACAAAACAGGGCAAAACCAAAAAAATCTGAAATTAAGGATGTAAACGGCAAACCCCGCAGCACTGTACGCATGGAAGATGGTATACTCAATATGGGTTACCGCCTACCTACCGAGGCTGAGTGGGAATACGCTGCTTATGGCATACTGGATCAAAACCCCAACCCACGCAAAAAGGAGAAAAAGAGTGGTGAGGAATTATTGTCCAACCAGCAAATCTATTCATGGAGCAATAACCCCAACGGACTTCGTGATAACCGCCGTGGAAGCTGGCAGGGTAAGTTCCTGGCTAACTTTAAGCGTGGCAGTGGCGATAACATGGGTGTGGCTGGTGGTTTGAATGACCGTGCCGCTATCCCGGGCAGTGTAAAGGCTTTTTATCCCAACGCTTTTGGCTTATATAATATGAGTGGTAACGTAAGTGAGTGGGTACTGGACGTTTACAGGCCGTTAACGCCTTCTGACGCACAGGATTTCAATTACTTCCGTGGTAATAAGTTTATGAAGTATTACAAAAATGCTTCGGGTGAATTTGAAAGAGATACCATGGGCCGTCTTAAAAAAGTGGACATTCCTGATGAAGAAGTGAAAAACCGCCGCAACTACCAGCGTAACAACGTTATCAACTTTATGGATGGTGATTCTTCAAGCCAGGTTTACTATGGGTATGGCACCACATCGCTCATCAGCGATAAGTCAAGGGTGATAAAGGGTGGCAGCTGGAATGACAGGGCTTATTGGCTTTCTCCGGGTACACGCCGCTTTATGGAAGAAGACCAGGCTGCAAGTACAGTTGGTTTCCGTTGCGCACAAACTTACCTTGGTCCGCCGGAAGGTACTGGCTTTAAAGAAGGTAATATCTTTGGCAAGCGCAAGCAAAACAGCCGCAAAAAGAAAAAATAATCAACCGCATTTGATAAATAAAAAACCTCTTCCCCGGAAGAGGTTTTTTATTTATCACAGTTATGCTATTTTTGAGCTATGCATATACCGGAGCTATATACTATTTACCGCCGCTACCCCTCTGTACAAACAGATACCAGGAAGCTGAAAGCTGGCGATCTTTTTTTTGCACTGAAGGGCGACAACTTTAACGGCAACAAATTTGCCGCACAGGCCCTTGCCGCAGGGGCTGCTTATGCCATTACCGATGAGGATACCGGCATTACCGATGAAAGAATCATACGGGTGGATGATGTGCTCACCTGCCTGCAGCAGCTGGCCAGGCATCACCGCATGAGCTTCGCCAATATACCTTTTATCGCCATCACGGGCAGCAATGGTAAAACCACTACCAAGGAACTTGTGCATGAAGTGCTGAGTACATCTTTTATTACATATACTACAACAGGCAACCTCAACAATCACATAGGCATTCCGCTTACTATTTTAAAAATAAAGCCCGATGCCGAAATGGCTGTAATAGAGATGGGGGCCAACCACCAGAAAGAAATTGAAGGTTACTGCAGGTACACACTACCCACACATGGCCTTATTACCAATTGCGGAAAGGCGCATTTGGAGGGCTTTGGCGGGATAGAAGGAGTAAGAAAAGGCAAAGGAGAATTGTTTGACTATTTAAGGGCCAATAACGGTACCGCTTTTGTAATGCAGGACTACGATTACCTGCGCAGCATGAGCCAGGGCATACCTTATATACACACCTATGGTACCGGCGGGGCAGATGTTAACGGTAAAATCAGCAATAGCAGTGGTTTCCTGGAAGTAAGTATTAATGATAATGAAACCCTGTCAATAATAAAAACACAACTGGTTGGTGAATACAACCTGCCCAATGTACTCGCCGCTGTAGCGCTGGGGAAATATTTTAAAGTGCCCGATGATAAGATGAAAGCTGCTATTGAACAATACACCCCTTCCAACAGCCGCAGTCAGCTTACAGTATGGAATAACAACAAAGTGGTACTGGATGCCTACAATGCCAACCCAACCAGTATGAGGGCTGCAATTGAAAATTTTGCCAGGATGGAAGGCGGGGCTAAAGTGCTGCTGCTGGGAGGCATGATGGAACTTGGCGATGAAAGCCTTGCTGAACACAACGGCATTATTGAACTGATAAAAAAATACAACTGGCATGCGGTGGCACTGGTTGGCGGTGATTATACAAAGATTGATCACCCATTCAATACATTTAACAGCGCAGCTGAAGCAAAAATATGGCTGCAGCAACAGCAGTTAACCAATGCTATGCTGCTGGTAAAAGGCAGCCGCAGTATGCAGATGGAAAAAGTGCTGGAGAATTGATGTGATGATGTGATAATGTGCTGATTTGCTGATTTTACAGAGGAGTTATGGGTTATAAGTGATGAGTTATGGGTGTTGGGGTATTTTTAGTTCGTGTAATCAGTGTAATCCATATAAATCTGTGACTCAAAAATCATGTATTAAAAATCACCCCATGGTATGTATTGAAGCATTCAGAAAAATGGCGCTTTCTTTTCCTGATGTGGATGAAGCTCCGCATTTTGAAAAGACTTCTTTCAGGGTACATAAAAAGATATTTGCAACGCTGAATGTGGCCGAAAACAGGTGCTGTGTAAAACTCTCCCCCATTGACCAGTCGGTGTTTTGCCTCTTTGATAAAACTGTTGTTTACCCGGTTCCGAATAAGTGGGGTGGACAGGGCTGGACACTGATCAACCTTGCCAAAGTAAAAAAAACGATGCTCAAAGATGCACTGGAAACGGCTTACAACGAAGTGGCTTCAACGATAAAGACTAAAAAACCACGCAAGGCAGCCGACAGCTGATCATGCTGAAGGTTCAAAAGACAGCTTTTACATCTCTACCCAGGTATGATCGGCCAGTAATTTAACAGATGATACAAACGCTTTAAACGGCCCTGCTCCTCCCCATTCGCCAGGGGCTACCAGCGAAAGCATATAGCTGCCATCGTTTTTTTCGTACAGGTGATATACCTGCCCGATATTGGGCCGGAATTTAAGACTGGCTTCATATATCATCAGGCTGAGTTCCTTGCGCTTTTGTATGGCATGGGCCTGCACGGCCAGTAGCTCTATCTGTTTGCGTATCTGGTCGAGCTGCATATTGGTCTGCTCTTCCATTGCCGTAAGCGCTTTGTGCTTTATCACCCCTTCTTCTGTGGGCTTTATTATGGCGCCACTTACACTGCTTGCATAGGGCAGCACACTCAACTGCTTGTGGTAGTACTGTACATTGATAAATTCCTGCCCATCATCGGCAATTCCTTTCTGGGTAAGCTTCATGTATCCATTGGACTGTATCTCTTTGGTTACTTCCCACACCAGTGTATCTTCTTTGGCAGCAGTAATTTTAAAAGTATGCGACCCGATGAATTCACCCCTGATATTGCTCGCCACTTCCTTATGTTCAAAGGGATGCAGTTCCCCATCCGGCACCAGCTGGTATGCCGTTTTAAAAGACTGGTTATCGTGTGTGAGCCAGCTCAGGCTGATGGTCATGTAATCATCGCCATCATTGCTTTCCATCTTATAAATGCTGCTTTTGGGCGGCACGCCGTGCTGGTAATCACATTTTTCGGGTATCAGTTGCCAGGAAAATAAAAAATTATACGCTTTTGCGATCTTCATGCTCTTGTTGTTGCTCCTTTAACAAAAGCCGGAACCATTTGTTTAAATTATGAAGACAATAAAAGGCTTGCTAACTTATATTTCTGTAAGCAATTGCTCAAAAAAAGCACCGATATTATTTGCCCTGTCTACAAAATGCAGCTCCAGCATCCAGTGCCTTTTGTTCCCGTACTTATCCGGCTGCAGTATACTCACCTGATTGTCAGGATGCGCATCCAGGCACAAATCAGCGGGGTCATCGGGCTGCTCATGCGGGTAAGGACCAATGATATGCCCGGCTATTGCATTGCCAAACTCATAGCCATACCGCTTTGCCAGTGCTGCTGTATAATTAAAAAATGCTGCACCGGTGAGACTGGTTTGTTGAAAATACCATGCATTCGCTTCATGCCAGGCCGCTTCCACATCATTCTTAATTGTAAGTTTTAATGGATCATTTCCCAGCACATAGGTTCTTCCAAGGTCTGCTTCCCATCCTTCAAAAACAGGATGAAAATCAAAGAACAGAATATCCCCTTCCTGTATAATTAAATCCGGCGGATCTGCCGAATAGGGTTTTAATGTATTGATGCCTGTTCGTACAATTTTCTTACCCCAGTGATCCTTCACACCAAAATCAGCACTGGCTATTTGCACAATTTCATCGCTGAGCTGCTTTTCTGATTTACCGGCTGTTATCAAACCCCTGTCTTCCACTGCCTGGAACAGTGCTTTCGCTTTTTGCTCGGCAAGAATCAGTTGCTGTTTTGTTTCGTTCATGTTTTTTTGTTCTTGTTATTTAAAAAATACCTGCTGCCTTAACTCAGCGTACCGTAAACTGCCCAAAGTGCCAGAGAATGCCAGACGGGTCATGCAAAAAACATTCATTACCCCAGTCATTATACTGCACAGGGCTTAGCTTAACACCGGGATATTTTGCAGGCAGGTTAAGAGCATGCAGTTCTTTATAATAACGTTCCGCATCGTCTACTTCTAAAAATATCATTGAATTGTCGACCCAATCCTTAACATAAGCCTTTTGCAGGTAAAAGCCGGTTGCCCCTGTTGTAAAAAGACACATATTATCAAACAATACCACTTCTTCAAAACCCAGGTCACGATAAAAACTTCTTGACAGTTCATAATCCCTGGCCCCTATAAATGGACGGATTGATTTGGTTGAATGATTCATTTTGAAAAATTTATACTGCTATTTTTACATTTTTATTTTTCATTAAGACTTTGCTATGCCTCAACGGTATAAGATGATTGCCACATAACAGAGGGTCGCATCTTCTGTCGTGGCTGATGACAGCCCTGCTGCATATCTCACTTCACAACAATCAGTAATTTCAGTATAAACAGGAAGTTTATTCACTACATTTCTCTTCTATCAGCCAAACTTCTGTTCCTTTTGGCACGTCATCAATACTGTCAATCAGAATATCATAAGGTAATCTGAAGTTAATTCCCGTTATTTCAGTTACAGCAGAAGAACGGTCAGGGAAGATAAGCATTACCTTATCCCCAATTTTTATTTTTAGTCCATTCCAGTTTTCAGTCGTTGTATCATATCCGGGTGTTAAAATGTAACCACGTCCTGTAACCCTGAATGTTTTTCCAACTTTGTAAAGAAACATGATGAAATTTAATATAAACAACTACCGGTTACGAATAATTCTGCAACCAAATATACAAAACTGCTATTTGCCATGCTTTGCTTAAAGAGCCGGCATAACTCACCCTTTCACAACCCAAACCCTGCGGAAACATTTTTTCAGTAATTACTATCAGCATTGTATTCCCCGCTTACGCCCCAATTGACCAGGTGCAAACATAAACAGCATGTATCCTGCCCTTGTACAAAAAATTACCCCCCGTAAAGTCCGGGGGGTATGCAGTTGGTTTTGGGTAAACAAGTTATTGCTTAATAAATCTTTGAACGATTGCTTGTCGGTTGGTTTGGATGTAAACTAAATACATTCCCTTGTCCAAAGATGCTATATCTACAGTAAGTAAACCTTCAGTTGTACTTACCCGCTTTAAAACCTGCCCGGCACTATTGACAATGCTGATACTTGAATTGCTGCGTGGGGGCAAAATTATTTTGAGCAGCTTACTGGCCGGATTAGGGTACACCAGCACCTGGCCTTCACCGGCAACCCATGCTTTAATGGTACTGGTAAAATAGCTATGTAGCTGATTATCAACAACTTTTAACCGATAATAGTTCCAGCCGGCAGCGGGCTGTGCATCCGTATAACCATAATTATATGTGGATAACCTGTTTAAAGATGATGTACTGAAAACAGTTGAAAAATTCCGCCCGTCGGTGCTTTTTTGCAATTCGTAGCGGTCAACTCCCCGTTCTTCCTGTGTAATCCATTGCAGTTTTATCTTTTGCTGCTCAGTAATGGCAGAAAAATCCAGGAGCTTAAGCGGCAGTACGTTGAAGGGGCTTTTTGTGCCAAGCGTAAATGGAGAAAAAGATCCTGCGGCAATATCCGTAGTGATAAATCCATAACTGAGGTTGGAATTGGGTCTGATGGTAAAAGTAGAAGCACCACCTGCATCCATATTCCATTTGATACCGCTACCCGCATTAAAATAGTGCGCCACGGTAAGGTCCTGCATGGCCATAAGGCTGTCAGCAGGGTTACCGGTACCTACCTGGCTCATGGGCCGCCAGGATAGCGATACTTTGGCATCGTTATCGGGTGAACTGGTAAGGTTGCAACTGATATCCCAGTACTCCACCCTGCTTACATGGTCGAGCGATGCTTCCACATTGGCTGCATCCGGATGTATCACAGGAAAATACTCTGCCCTGTAATCCTTCAGCGTGGTATTGAATGGTTTCAGTTTTACCGGAGCGTACAATAAATCAGTCCCGTTCTTTTTGCCTACCGGGAATGTGATGGTATCTGTTGTGTTGGTTTCAATAATCATCGGGCCGCTTATAAAACTGGCTGCATTGCCCTGATTGGCACTGCCGTAATTATTGATACCCTGGCTGGTGGTGATGCCGCTAACTGCCAGTTTAATACGGGTGGGGATGGTGGTAAACAGCAGTCCGCTATCCAATGCCAGTTGCTGTGTAACACATAGCTGGCTGCTTAAAGTTACATCGCTTTTATTTTGTATGTACAATTTGTAAACGCTGTCGGGCAAACCGCTGCCGCTGGCCTGTGCCACAGTACCGTTGTAATAATAATGAGCTTTTTTGGAGAAGATGCGGCTGCCCGTTTGCACATTGCCGGTAGCACCACTGCTGGTAATACCATTGGCCGAACCGATTTTAAGTGTACTGAGCGTATCATTAAAAAAGATACTGCCGGTACCGCTGAAATTGTTTTCATTGGGCAAAAGCAGTATGGCATTGGGTTTTACGATGATGCTGTCGCCTGTGGAAAAAGTGGTTATGCTGCGCTGCAGGCTGACTTCAGCACCTGTATTGATTTCCATTTTCACCAAGGCAGCCCCAATTGTAAAACTACCACTACCACTGATAACCTGAGTGTTTCCACTGCCATTAAAAAACAGGCTGCGGGTACCAATACTGGCACTGGAAGTTGGGTTATAAGTAAAGCCCCCGTTATTAGTGAAATTGCCTGCAAAAGTAAATCCACCAATAACGCTGCTGGAAAAGTTGGCAGGTGAATTTACTTTGAAATTTCCCCGGATTACAACAGGCGGAGTGCCGCTGCTTGTTCCGGTAGAAGAATAAGTAAGCGCAGACGGTGCGCTGCCAGCACTGAACTCAAGACTGCCAAAAGTTCTGCCCTGCATAGCAATTGTAGAATTGCCGGTGAGCGGCTGGTTGTAATGCAAAAGCCCATACTCAGTACCGGGTGCCGTTGATATTTTATCGAGGATTGTGGTGATACTGCGGATGGTATTGTGCTCGTATGTGCCGCCATTGTATATGTACATACTATCTGCGGTAGTGGCCCCAACTGTAATGGTAGGTGCAGCGGCGGCGGTTGAAGAATTTTTAAGCAACCCTCCATCATTGATATAAATGGAACCGGTTGTTTGCAAGCCAGGAGAAGCGGTATTTGTTGAAGGCAGTAAAAGTGTAATATTATCACCAATATTGGGTGTTATTGTAATGGACTGAATTATTACCGCCGTATTGGGCAATGTAACAGTGTAAGTGCCGCCCAGTAAACTGTTATCCAGCAATACATCATCTGCGGCCACCGGCACCACATCACCAGCCCAGTTGGCAGCAGTGGCCCACAAGCCATCCAAACCGCCACCGTCCCAAATTTTTGTAGCACCAAAACTTTTAAGGGCCGTAAGTAAAAGCAAAAAAAAGTATAATTTCTTCATCCATCACATTTATGCGTAAACAATATTATTACATAGTGTGGATTTTGCAAGGATGGTTGGTATCAACAAATGTAGGCAAGATTCCGGTATAAAGACATCCTGCAGGTAAATGGCGGATTAAATTTTGGTTATTTCGAGAACCTGTCAATCTATCAGAAACGCCGAACGGAAAAACTGGTATTTATTGGTCATCACCAGCCTGTAATTACCTTTGGCCAGGGGCCTGGGCAGGGGAACCGGGTAAACAGCATCTGCACCATTATGTGCCAGTTTACCATTGTACACCAGCCTGCCGCTGTTTTCAAATACCCTGATAGCATATTCCCCCCTGATAATATCCACCACACGTACATTCAGCAGGTCACCGGAGGGGTTGGAAAAGACCACCAGGCTGTTGTCATTCTTTCCAAAAAGCATCCTGATGATACTGGTGGATACTGATTTGCCTGATTTATCAAAAGCGGTGACCTTGTAATAGTTGTTTCCAAGTGAAGGCTGCTGGTCATCAAAAAAATAATTGGTCCGCTGACTGCTGTTACCCACGGCCATTACAGTACCGGCTTTTTCAAACTGAAGGCTGTTACGGGAGCGGTAAATTTCGTAGCGGTCCATATTGCTTTCCTGAACGGAAGACCAGAATAAACGTACCACTTTAGCTCCCTCCCTGCCATTAAAATTGATAAAAGTAATGGGCAATACCCCCTGTACCGAATAGGTAAAAATGGTGGCATTGGTTGAAATGAGTATGGGCTGGCAGCCCGGGCAAACCTGGCTGTTGCCAAAAAATTCATAATTGCCCGTACTGCTCCAGGTGCTGAAAATGTACTTTACTATGGTACCGGATGGCAGAGCCGGAATAGTACCAGTAGCAGTTACATAAGCTCCACTGCTGCAACCAGGTACAGCAGTGGCAACCTTTGTTGTTCCCGTGGGGATGCCAAATGTACCGGATGGATTGCTGCCGTCGGTAGTATAGTAAATTACTACCTGGCCCGCAGTTAACTGGCTGCTCACTTTAAAGGTAATCAGCACCGAATCGGCCGGTGCCGGCTGTATATGGCTGAGATAATTTATGCCGCTGCAACCACTGCTGGCGGTACTTCTTTCATGATAAACAAGATAATTCTGCCCGTATGCAACAGACAAAAACTGGAAAAGCAGAAAAATGGAGACTGGTAAATTTCTACGCATTTTTTTTTGCCATTTGATTTGCGGATATGCCCTGCTGACAACAGAACAGTACCTTTCCAAAGTTAGCCATTAAAAACGGCAATTCAAAAGAGATTTTTGGGTATAAAAGCCCGCTGTGCCGTAAAGTTGGGCGTTTAATAGTAAATTGCAGCAATTTTTACCGCATGTGGAGTATTTGTAAAAAAGAGCTGCGCCATTTTTTCAGCAGCCTTACAGGTTATATTACCATCATATTATTTCTCCTGGTAAGCAGCATTGTACTGTTTTTGCTGGGCAATAACCTGTTTGACAGTGGATATGCCAGCTTGGACAAATTTTTTGAACTGGCTCCCTGGATCCTGCTTTTCCTGGTGCCTGCCATTACTATGCGTACACTGGCCGATGAGTTCAAATCGGGCACTTTTGAAATACTGCAAACAAGGCCGCTCACAAAATGGCAGATTGTAATGGGTAAATACTGGTCGGTGCTGGTGGTGCTGGCCATTGCCATCATTCCCACATTTGTATATATTTTCACCATAAAAAGCCTGAGTGCCTTGGGCGGTATCGACGGTGGCGGCATTGCAGGCAGCTATATGGGCCTGTTTTTCCTGGCAGCCGTATTTGCGGCCGTAGGGCTTTGCTGCAGCAGCTTCAGCAACAATGCTGTTGTAGCCTTCCTCATCAGCGCTTTTGCCTGCCTGGTATTGTACTTTGGCTTTAATGCACTCAGCAAACTGCCATTTTTTAAAGGCGGGGCAGATTATTATATTGAAATGCTGGGTATTGATTTTCACTACCAGAGCATCAGCCGCGGGGTACTCGACAGCCGGGACCTGGTATATTTCGCCAGCATCATTTTCCTGTTTTTATTGATCACTGTAAAAAACCTGCGCAAAAAATAAATGGGCTTCATGCAAAAAAAAGTAAAGGCTAAATTATGGCTGCCGGCCACCATTATTGCATTGGTGCTGCTGAACTGGCTTGCATCCCTCTTTCATAAAAGGATTGATTTTACCAACGAAAAAAGATTTACTCTTTCATCGTCCACAAAAAAAATCATCCGGCAACTGCCTGAAACGGTAACCATTGATGTATTTCTTAAAGGTGCTTCCAACAGCGGTTTTACACGCCTGGGCAAGGCATCGGAAGAACTGCTCCAGGAGTTTAAAGAGATTGGCGGCAGTAAAATCCAGTTCCGCTTTATCAATCCCGAAGATGAGGTGGAAGGAACCGGTGTAAGCTATGCCGATACACTGTATTCAATGGGTGTGGTACCCATCAACCTTACGTCCCAGGTAAAGCAGGGGCAGCAGCAGCAATTGGTATATCCCACGGCATTGGTGCATTACGGCGACCAGCTGATGCCTGTTAACCTGTATTCCGGCGACCCTGTTATTACTTATACGGCCATCAATAGTGCCGAAGCACAATTGGAATACAAATTTGCAGCGGCTATCGACAAACTCACCAATACTAATAAACCCATGCTGGCCTACAGCAACGGGAATGGCGAGCCACAGGGTGGTAATGTGCTGGACCTGGTGGAAAACGTTTTGCGGCCCGATTACAGTCTTTTTATGTTTGACCTTAACCGCAGCCCCATACCCGATACTTTTAAACTGCTGCTGATAGTAAAACCATCCAAACCATTTACCGAGGCTGCCAAGCTGAATATTGACCAGTTTGTGATGCATGGTGGTAAAGTGCTGATGTTTGTAGACAAGCTGGAGGCTGAATTAGACAGCCTGCGCATAAAAAATGAAGTGGTTGCTTACGACCGTAACCTGCAACTAAATGACCTCTTATTCAAATATGGTGTGCGCATCAACAGTGACCTTGTGATGGACCTCCAGTGCGATTTCCTGCCCTTTGATGTAAATGGCAACGGGCAATTCGACTTCCTGCCCTGGAATTATTTTCCAAGGTTTGTTTCAAAATCAAACCATCCCATCAATAAAAATATGGGGCATGTTTTTGGCCGTTTTGTAAACTCTGTTGATACGGTTGAAACAGATGGCATTAACAAAACCATCCTGCTCAGCTCATCTGCCAATGCCCGCAGCATCAGCACACCTGCCCTTATCAGCGGCAGGCAGAATGCCACAGCCCCCGATGATACCAAATTCAATAAAGCGGACATTCCCGTAGCCGTATTGCTGGAAGGAAAGTTTCAGAGCCTGTACAAAAACAGGACAACCCAGGCAATGCTGGATACATTGGCGCAATACAATACCGGCTTTATGCAGCAATGCATCAGCGATAACAAAATAATCATTGTGGGTGATGGCGACATGGTTCTTAACTCTTTTATCAAGCAGGAGCCAATAGGCATGGGCATGAACCCGTTTACCTATGGTTCGCAAAAGCAGTTCCAGGTGGCCAACAGGGATTTTTTGCAGAACTGCCTCAGCTATATGATTAACCAGAATGGCCTGGCAGAAGCAAAAGCCAAGGATTACTCTCAACGTTTGCTGGACAGTAAAAAAGTGACAGCGCAAAAAACAACCTGGCAAATTTTGAATATTATTGTGCCGGTACTGGCAGTGATTCTTTTTGCATTAATTTACCAGTGGTGGAGGAGAAAGCGATATGCTGATTAGCTGATGGGGTAATATGCTGATTAATACAGCGGCCCAATCAGCACATCAGCAAATTATCAAATTATCACATTATAAATATTATGGACAAAACACAACTCATATATCTTGTATTCGGCGGCGTTATTTTACTGGCGCTGGGGTTCGACCTTGGCCTGCTGAGCAAAAAAAATGTAACCATCAGCCTGAAAGCTGCATTAAAGCAAACCATTTTCTGGGTGCTGCTGTCAGTATTGTTCTGTGGCTTTATCTGGTATGAAAATGGTTCGGAGGATGCTATCAGCTATATATCTGCTTACCTGCTCGAGTGGAGCCTGAGTATTGACAACATTTTTGTATTCATCATCATTTTTAGTTTTTTTAAGGTAAAGGAAAACAATTTCAGCAGGGTGCTGCTGCTGGGTATACTGATGGCCATTGTTTTTCGTATTGTATTCATTGCTATTGGCAGCGAACTGGTGGCACGCTTCAGCTGGATCATGTACATCTTCGGGGCATTCCTGGTGTATACCGGCATCAAAATGTTCAGCAGCAGCGATGAAGAAGAGTTTAAGCCGGAGGAAAACTGGGCTTTTAAGTTTATGCGCAGGTACATGCGTACCACCGATGAAGAACCCAATGGGCGTTTCATCATTGTAAAACACAAAAAGGCTTACTTTACCGTACTGTCGATGGTGGTGGTGATGCTGGGGCTGATAGATATTGTATTCGCCATAGATTCCATACCGGCTGTATTCTCCATCATTCCCGATCCGTCAAAAAAACTACTTATTTATTCCAGTAATATTTTTGCAGTGCTGGGTCTGCGCAGCCTGTTTTTTTTATTGCGTGGAGCTGCCAGCCGCTTCGATTACCTGCAGCAGGGTATAGCGACGGTACTGGTTTTTATCGGTATAAAAATGCTGATAACTTACTGGGTACATATCCCGGTATGGATTTCGCTGGTAGTAATAGTGTTGTGTATATCAGGTTCCATTTTCTATTCCATTTACCATAAACGCAAGGGTGTGCCAAAGGATGTACTGGAAGGATAGCCTGCCGCAATCAATATTTATCATAAACAGGTTTGCATTCATATAATTTGTACAGCATTAACCAGATAGCAGACATTATTGAAGCCAGGTGGCTGCAGCAAACGAATGATGCTGCAATAACTCATTTACTTACTGATAGCCGCCGCCTTACTTTCCCTGACGGCACTTTATTTTTTGCACTTCATACAGGCAGAAGGGATGGCGCTGCCTTTATTGAAGACCTGTATGGCAAGGGTGTAAGAAATTTTTTGGTGGGCACCGAATTTGAAAGCAATGGCAAGTTTCCTCAAGCCAATTTTTTACAGGCAAAAGATGTTTTAACCGCTTTGCAGCAGCTTGCAGCATATCACCGGCACAGCTTCGGCATACCAGTCATTGGTATTACCGGCAGCAATGGAAAAACCATTGTAAAGGAATGGCTCTACCAGTTGTTACAGCATCATTACAATATTGTACGCAGCCCCAAAAGTTATAATTCGCAAACAGGTGTGCCTTTAAGCGTTTGGGGCATGGAAGCGCTGCATACACTGGGCATTTTTGAAGCAGGCATTTCACAGCCGGGTGAAATGGAACTATTGGAAAAAATCATCCGGCCCACCATTGGCATACTCACCAATATCGGCACGGCGCATGATGAGGGCTTTGAAAATACAGCACAAAAAAAAGCGGAGAAATGCAAACTGTTCAGCCATGTGCAGGTAATGATATGCAAAGATGAGTTTACATGCAGCGGGCTGGCAGAAAATGTGCAGTTGTTTACCTGGGGCTCCAGCAATACTGCCACCCTGCACATAACCGGAATTGACAGAGGCGCAGCCCAAACCAGCATCAGCGCAGTGTACCGGCAGCAGCCACTGACCATCAGCATCAATTATACAGACGATGCTGCCATAGAAAATGCCATTAACTGCTGGTGTACATTACTCCATCTGGGTATTGAAAACAGTGTTATTGCAGAACGCATGCTCCAGCTGCAGCCAGTAGCCATGCGGCTGGAACTGAAGCAGGGCATCAATAACTGCACAGTGATCAACGACAGTTACAGTGCCGATATCAACTCCTTAAGCATAGCACTGGATTTTCTGCAACAGCAGCAGCAACATACCAGGCGTACTTTAATACTGAGCGATATTGCAGGCTCCGGAAAAGAGCCCTCTTTACTTTATACCGAGGTGGCGGCCATACTGCAGCAAAAAAACATCAGCAGGCTGATAGCAGTAGGCCCGCAGATAAGCCTTTACTCCACTGCTTTTTCCGCTAACAGGGAAGCAGCTTTTTTCCCTTCTACCAGCGCACTGGTGCAGCATTTTCATACCCTCCAATTTTCTGATGAAACCATTCTTGTTAAAGGCGCAAGGGTATTTGAATTTGAACGGGTGATACAATTGCTGGAGCAGAAAGTACACCAGACGGTTCTTGAAATAAACCTTACTGCCATTGCGCATAACCTGAAGGCATACCAGCAGTTGCTGCAGCCAGGCACCAGGATGATGGCTATGGTTAAAGCATCGGGCTATGGCAGCGGCAGTTTTGAAATTGCCAACCTGCTGCAGTTTCATAAAGTGGATTATCTTGCTGTGGCCTATACCGATGAGGGTGTTGAGCTGCGTAAAGCCGGTATCAGGCTGCCCATTATGGTAATGAATGCCGAGGAACTGAGTTTTGAAACACTGGTACAGCATAACCTTGAACCGGAAATTTATTCTCAGACCATGCTGGAGCGTTTTGATGCCCATATGCGCCGGTCGGGCATCAGCCATTATCCTGTACACATAAAATTAGATACGGGGATGAAACGCCTGGGTTTTGAAACCGGGGACATTGCGCCGCTTTGCAATATCCTTGCAGGCAGCAGCAGTTTTAAAGTTCAATCAGTTTTCAGCCATCTTGCTGCGAGCGACAGCCCTGAGCATGATGCTTTTACAAAGGAACAGGCTGCCATATTTTTAGCGGCAGCAGAAAAAATACAGCAGGTGCTGCCCTACCCTGTATTGCGGCATATTGCCAACACATCGGCCATACACCGGCATCCCGGGCTGCAACTGGATATGGTGCGGCTGGGCATCGGCCTCTATGGCTCTGACAGTAACCTTTCCATGCAGCAGCAGCTGAAAAATGTAACCACACTTAAAACCACCATTGCACAGCTGAAAAAAGTGAGAGCAGGACAAACTGTTGGATACAGCCGCAAAGGCGTAATGCAGCAGGACTCCGTAATTGCCACGGTACGCATTGGCTATGCCGATGGATACCCACGCATACTCAGCAATGGAGCAGGAGCGATGCTGATAAACGGTGTGCCTGCGGCAGTAACCGGCAATATATGCATGGATATGACCATGCTGGATGTTACGCATATACCAGGTACAAAGGAAGGTGATACCGTAATCGTATTTGGAGAAGGCTTGCCTGTGAGTGAAGTGGCCGGGCAGGCGCAAACCATTGCCTATGAAATACTCACCGGCATATCACAGCGGGTGCAGCGGATTTACTATGAAGAATAATGTTAGAATAATTGCTTGCCGAAGTGCCCGATGGTGGTAAAAAAGATACAACGGATGACCACACCAATACAGCACCAGAACAATAATTTACGCATTGGTACATTAAACCCCACTCCCACTGCAATGCTGATGGGTGCCCCTACGGTAAAGGTGCCAGCAAGGCCAAGGCCAATCAATCCATATTTTTTCCAGATGCGGTATACAATACCTGTTTTTGGTTTAGGTTCCTTTGGCTTGCGGTAACGGCTGAGCCAATGCTCAATCTTATCTCCCAGGAAAGCAGCCACAAACGCACCGGCAATACCCCCTGCGATACTGGCTGCAGCAATAACACCAGCTGACAAACCCATGGCAAAACCTGCAGGTATAGCTGCATATATTTCAAAAGTGGCCAAACCTGCTACGGTTAATATTTTATACAGCATCCTGCAGTTTGTTGTTATTTACACAAATATAGTTACCCGCAGCTATAAATAACTTCAAAATACCGGTTATCACAAGTAAAATATAACCAGTTTATGGTATTTTAAAAATCGTCCCTTACAACTACTTTTATGGTCAATTATCAATAACTTAATCAACAAAAATGAAAAAATTATCCTTTTTATCCATTTTTTTTCTGCTGCTTGCCTTTAGCGCAGGTGCACAGTTAAGCCGGGGTGGAAAACCTTTCAGCTTCAACTATCCGTTAAACGACAATATGGAGGCTGCCAAACAGGTTATGCCACTGATAGATGTACAGGGCCTTCAAAAACGGGCCAAAGAAGTGTACGAAAAAGGCGAAATGCTGCCTGCTGGTAAAATCTTCCCGGTTAACCTCTCTGCCGAAAACAGCGGGGTGTGGACAACACTTCCCAATAAAGACCGTGTATGGCGGCTGCATATCCAGGTGCCTGATGCACCAGCCACTTCGCTGTACTACGAAAATTTTTATATACCCGAAGGTGCTGTGCTGTACGTGTATAATGCCGAAAAAACACATTTGATTGGTTCATTTGGTGCACACAATAACAACGAAAGCAGGCTTTTTGCGACTGAAATTATTTACACCGGCGACTGCGTGGTAGAATATTACGAACCTGCCAATGTAAAGCAACGCGGCAGTTTTACCATTACCGGTATTGCCAATGTGTACAATGCCCCCGAGCCTCCCGCCGGCATCAAGCTGCAAAATCCCAAATGCTGTGGCTTTGGTACATCAGGCACCTGCAATGTAAATGTAAATTGCCCGGAAGGCAGTGCCTGGTTGAACCAGCGCAATTCAGCAGCACGTATACTGGTAAAAAATGGCGCATCACAAGGCTGGTGCAGTGGCGCACTTGTTAATAATGTGGCGCAGAATTGCAAAAACTATTTTTTAACTGCCAACCATTGCGGCGCTGCAGCAGTGGCAGCAGATAAAAACCAATGGGTATTTTACTTCAATTACCAAAGTGCAGGTTGTACCAATGGTGCCACAGAGCCTGCTTCCAGCACAATGACAGGCTGCACCATGCGTGCAAGTGCTTCTAATGGCACTAACTCCAATGTGTTTGGCTCCGATTTTTTACTGGTGGAATTTAACAGTGCCATACCGGCTGCTTACAACGTATACTATGCAGGCTGGGATGCCAGTGGCACTGGCAGCACCAGTGGTGTAAGCATCCATCATCCTGCGGGTGATATCAAAAAGATATCCACTTATACTGCTGCATTAACATCACGCCGTTATTACACCCAGTTGCCCGACAACTCACACTGGCAGGCCAACTGGGTGGCTACTGCCACCAATCACAGCATTACCGAGGGCGGTTCATCCGGCTCCCCATTGTTTAACAGCGCAGGCCGTATTGTGGGCAAACTATCCGGCGGGCCTTCGAGTTGTACCGCTGTTGCTGCTGATAAAAATGATTACTACGGTAAATTGTCTTACGACTGGATTACCAATGGCGCAACCGCTTCGCAACAACTGAAACCCTGGCTCGACCCTGCGAATACAGGCACCACATCCCTGGCAGGAAAAGCACCTTGTGTGGCGGCAGGCTGCCCCGATATACAGGAGCCCAACAATACACAGGCTACTGCCGGTACCATTGCAGTAAGCCCCACTTACAATGCTTTGATTGCAACCAGTACCGACAACGATTATTATAAATTTACGGTGGGCAATGGGGTGAATATTACAGTTTCACTTACCACGCTTCCTTTTGATTACGACCTTCAACTACTGAATGCTGCTGGTGTGGTGGTAGGCAGTTCTGCCAATGGGGGCACCACCAGCGAAACCATCAACTACAATGGCGGGCCTGCCGGCACTTATACTGTAAGGGTGTTTGGCTACAATGGCGCTTTTTCGGCCACCAATTGCTATTCGTTAAGAGTAAATGCAGTGGTTGCCTGTGCAAACACACCCGAGGGCAACGAAACCCTGGCTACAGCTTCCACCATCAGCGCCAATACAGATGTGAACTCACAAATTGCTACTGCCACTGATATAGACTGGTATAAGTTTACCAACACTGCGGCACAACCAAATATTTATGTAACACTGACCACTTTGCCTTTTGATTATGACCTTTACCTGTACAACGCTGCCGGTACTTTACTCGGCAGTTCTACCGCAGGCAGCACCACCAGCGAAGCCATTATTTACAATACGGCTGCCGTGGGTACTTATTATGTAAGGGTAATCGGTTACAATGGCGCATTGAGTACCACTGCCTGTTACAAGCTGCGGGCCGAAATAAGCGGCACACCCAAAAGTGCCGGTGCTAAAGCAGCAGAAATTACAAAGGGCAATGGCGTATTCATTTCCCCCAACCCGGTTAGCAGCAGGCTGAGTATTGTTTACAGCAGCACTGCCAATCAAACAGAAGAGATAATCATTAGTTCCATCAGCGGAAAAAGATTGTGGAGCAAAACCATCATCAGCCGCAGCGGCAGCAACAATGCTGAAGCATCATTACCATCCACACTGAGCAGCGGCCTTTACCTGCTGCGTGTGGGTAACCGCACACCGGTAAAGTTTGTGAAAGAGTAATTCAAGCTGTAGTATATAAACAGAGCCGGTTGTAATGACCGGCTTTGTTGTTTTTTTTGGGGGGGCAGGCAGCAGAACATTACTGAACTGCGGTGGCGTCGCACTCTTGTACATTAAATCAATTTTCAGCAATTAATTTGCACACACTAAAGTCCCTTCCTGTAAAAGGTGATTGTAAACTGTTCTCCATCCTTATCATCCTGCAATTGGGTACCAGGATGATTTTTTATGATACGTGGAATGCCGGAGCCGATACCGGAGTAAGGCAGTATTTTGGTGCCGTATGAAACAATCGTTGGATTGCGGATAACAGAATTACCGTTAAGGATATTTTCAACAGTAAGGTGATTGGGTAAACTGCCGGGGCTTACCAACTCCACCCTGTCTTTAAAAATAAAGAGCCGTATAACCGCATTTTTAGAATAATCCCGGTGCAGCAGGGCATTTACCACAGCTTCTTCCAGTGCCCGCTCATCAATTTCAAGGCGGCCGGGCTGGTTAAAGCCCGGAGCTGGTTGTACAAACGAAAGATTATTTTTTAAAGAAATTCATGGCAGAACGGAATTGATCTTCCAGTGTGCCAACACAATCAACCTTATCTTTAAAACTATCATCGGCTATATCAGAACCATAATAACTTACCGCACGGATAATGCAGTAAGGCTTATAAGCCTGCGGGTTATTGGCAAACAGTAATAAACCTGCCAGCGTCAAATTACCTTCTTTGGCAAGGTTCATATTCTCAAACGCTTTTTGAACCGGTATGCCAGCGGCAGAAAATTCGCTGCCCCTGCTTTTTTCGTAAAAAATATAAAATTTAGCCAGGTTGATGGTATCGTCATTTTCACCAATAGCTGCCGACGTGGGTGTTTCATCTAAATACAATAAGCTGCTCTGCTGAAACATGCGCAGCAACTCCTGCGGCGATGATTTGCGTTTATCGCTGCCGCTTTTTACCCAATACACACCAGCACTGGTACAATAGGGTTTTGAAGTGCCGGATGATACATGAATTATCAATACCAATTTACCTTCCAACTCTGCCACTTTGGTTAAGGGGTAAATGGGGGGAGTGAGCATTTCATTGGCTGCATTGGATATTAACTGGTTGTACTGTGCAATATCAGCCTGTGTTATACCACTGATGGTATTGTCATCTGCCACGCCTACATAAATAATGCCGCCCCTGCTGTTGCTGAAAGCACAAAACTCATCTGCCAGCTTTGCAGCAGTATCCAGTTTCACCTTAAACTGCCGGGAAGAATCTTCTCCCAGTTTTATTTCACTGGCAATGTCTAAGTTGTTCCAATCCATAAGGTAAAAATACAATAAAGTTTTTTGTGGACTGCAATGGATTTATTTCAAATTTTAGCTTTTCACCGTTCCCAAGCTTTCCTCTCTTACTTTTTTTCTTGTCAAAAAAAGTAAGCAAAAAAGGACACCGCCGCCGATTACACCCCGGCGGCGGCAGGTTCTCTGATTAAGCTTCTGTACTACTGTAGCAGCTGCATTGGTAATACTACATCTTAGCGAAGACTTGAGCAAAGATTATGGAGGCGAAATTTGAAGTAACAGCTTGCAGCAGATGAATTACCTGCATCATCACTCAAAAAATATGCTTCATCAATTCCTGTATGCCATGTACAATCGCTTTTACAGTTTCGCCGCCATCCTGTATTTTTTTTAGTTGCTCCCCGGCACCGCCAAGGGTTTCCAGTACCGATTTAATCCTTCTGCCCCAGCCCTTTTCCTTTACATCACCACTGTTGCGGGCAGCTTTGGCATCATCAGCAAACTGCATGGCTTTTTGCAGGGCTTCGGCTAAAGTTTTATTGCTGTCACCCAATGCTTCCAGCAGGTAGGCTGCATCGCCTTTAAGTGTACTGGCTTCGTTGTGTACCAACTGTAAATCAATATCAATATTTACTTGTGTATTGATATTGGCGTTTACTGTGGGACTGTTGTTGTTGAGGATATTTAGTACAAATGGCGGTATTTTTTCACCTGCAGTCTTAAAACCTTCTATCGCAATATTGCCGTTGCTGACTTTTTCTAATGTTCCTTCACTGGACTCAAATAAACCCATTAAGTAGCCTACGTTAAAGTCTTTTCTTAGCCTTGGATGGAAGAAAATTGACTTTTTCGCCTTAACATGACTTACTAAATCTTCATACTGCACAGTGTTTTCTATATTGTCGTCCAGCACTACTTGCTCTTCATAAGGTATCTTGGCGTAACTATTAGTAATGGCAGCTAAATCCCTGCGTACCTGCCCCCATACACCCAATGCATCACCGCCTTTGATGCGTATGTAGATGCGCTTGGCCTCCTTGTCAGCATGTACCATTGCCAGTGCTTCACTTTTGCTGTCTTTAAGAACAATACCAGTGTACCAGTAATTGCTGTCCAATGCCTGCGGTAGTTTTTGCGCTGTAAAGCGGTGTATCAGTGCCAGGGGCATATATTCCTTAAATTGTAAAATATAAGTTCGTACGCCTTCTCCCTTATAATCAATGTACTCTACTTTTGGCATTTTGCCAAAGGCAGATGGAATCAGTAACTGTTTATCATCCGGCGTATAGCAGAGGTCAAATTTTTTCATCATGCTCAGGATGTAGCCATAATGTGCCTCGTCATAAGTATAATCTGCTGCATTTACCGGTTGCAGCATTTCCCTAAAATCGCTTACATTAATTTGACCAAATAGATTGGCAGTTTTTTGTGCTGTCAATATCTTATATACACCCTGGGTAATCCATTCGGGCTTTAGTACATGCAGAAATTTCAGGTAGGTATCATCCCCAAACCAAGTAACGGCTCCAATGGTATTAAAATACTTCAGCAGCAGCTTTTGTGCCGCTTCTTCGTGCAAATTATTTTGCTTGCATATTTCAATATAGGTCTCGTAAGTAAGGTAATGCTGCTCCCCGCTGGTATTAGTTTCAATCGCTTTTTTGATGGACAGCCAGTTATTGGGAAACTCCTCATCCACAGTACGCAGTTGCACCACCTGTACTTGTAGTGCTTTTTTAAAATCGTCAATGCCCATACCTGTTTTACAACTGGTATTGTAAAAGCCCACAATATTGGGATACTTTTCCTTTAAAAATTTACGGTCGGCAGTTTCGGCAGCATTTTCGTCCTGCTTATTAAACACCACCAGCACCGGCGCCTTACCACCCAGGCTCTCAATCTGTTGCAGCCAGTATTCGGGTTCTTCTTCCTTACGGTTGTCTAATACCAGCACATACAAGCACCCCTCGGTAAAAAAGAATTTGTGTACGGCATGTTGTATTTCCTGGCCGCCAAAATCCCAAATATGAAAAGCCAATGGTCGCTTGTCTTCCGGGTGCTGCAAATGCCAGTGCTCTATTTTAATACCATTGGTTTGTGTGCGACCCAGTGAAAAGCTGTTGTACAATACTTTTTCTATGATACTGCTTTTGCCAGAACTACCATCGCCAATAAAAATAATACGACCTTCGGAAAGTGATTGGTGCCCGAATTGTTCGGCTGCTTCATAATAGTTTTTAACAGTATCTGGACCGAGGAGGATGACGGAGGGAGGAGGATATTGAAGGGGATTGTCAAACAAAATTACTTCTCTAACGTCTGGAAATACCCAACCATCACCAAAGAAAGAATTTTTCAACCAAGAATATTTTTTAGCAAGCCAGTAAGGTACTTCACTAATACTATTACTGGAAACATTAAGTGAAATTTCCTCATTTAAATTAGGTGAATTAGGTAAAAATGAAAAATCATTCAGCGAATTCCCTACGAGAAATAATAATTTCAATTGCCTTAAATGATTCAACCCGATGATTTTCCTAATACCACAATTAACTAAAACAACATCTTTTAAACACTCTAGATATCCAATATCAATAACATTATTTATTGGCAAGCCCACACAACTAATTACTTCTAAATCTTTTAAACTCTTAATTGGCGATATTTCTGTTACTGAACAATCTGTTAAGATTATTTTTTTTAAATTAGGAAAGTTTATCAGAAAATCAAGATTTGTTACATTACACTCCGCGAACCTCAACTCCTTAATTACAATACATTTAATTGTGAATACTTCATTCTGGAACTCAACATCGTAAAAACTTAATTTAATTAATGTGTCAATTTTGATTATTGGGTTGGCATTAGATATTGTAGTACTTGTGATGAAAAGTCCTGTTACTTTTTCATTTTCATTTAAAATATATGAACTAACTCCTCCTTTTAATGAATCAAACCGATCTACCTGGTACAATCTTATCCCATAAGCATCCTCAATCGCCAAAATCTCCGGCGGTTTAAACCCTTCCTGCTCTTTTTCCATTTCTTCCATACTGCAATTATTTTTGCTGAGAGTCAATATACCAGTGCTGCTGCACTGTACTCTCCAAAGATAAATGCAATTCAATAAAAAGGTGAAGGAATTTACTGGGTTTTGCACCGCTCCGGTCAGACGGACCAAGCCTGCGGCAAGGCCACAGCTTGCCCCGTAAAGCGGGGTACCGACCGAACTAAAACAGGCCGGGAAAACTCCCGGCCCGCTGAATAATGAATTACTGATCAGGATACTACCTGAACAGGCATACCCCCACAGAAGCCTTGGGCGCTTTGTAGCAGTACAATGTTGTGGAGCAGGAAGGGCCGCCGCACTGATAATCGCTGCTGCAGGGCTGGTTGTAATAAGGCCCGGGATTGCAATAACCTCCGTTGATTTTTCTCAGTTCCTGCCTGGTGAGTGACTTACCGCCGCTGATGGGCAGACCGTTTTGTTTTTTCATTTTCTGAAATTTTAAATGATTAAAAATAGCCGGTATCAGGTACAAAAAGGTAATCTGTCTCTCTCAACAAGAAGTATATAGCTGCTTATAATTGCACAATTGCCGTGCCAGAACCGGGTAAAAAAAATGCAATTCAAAAAACTTCCACTCACAGGGCAATTTATTATCCCCTTTAAATTGCCTTAAAAGTAAAAAATGCTAAATTTGTAAAAACAGATAACATGTATTCTGAAGCAAAAAAAATACATATTGCAGAAGAAGTGATGAAAGTAAGCAATGGTGATATTTTAAAAGAGCTGGAGGCTGTATTGAAAAAGGCGGCTAAAAAGCCTCTTGATAAAAAAATATCCGCTCACCGGTTTTCAGGATTATTGTCTAAAAAAGATGCCCTCCTTATGGAAAAAGCAATACAGGATGGCTGTGAAACCATACAGCCGGATGACTGGAAATAAAATACTTTTAGACACCAATATTATTTCGGCCTTATTGAAGGGAGAACCCCTGATTGCAGATAAAATTGACAAGGCAAGTGCCGTTTTTATACCCGCCATAGTTATAGGTGAATTGTATTACGGAGCTTTATATTCTTCAAGAATACAAAAGAATACAGCAAGCATTCAATTACTTACCAACAGCTACAAGGTATTACCAGTTGATACAGGCACTACTGTATTTTACGGTACCATAAAAGCTTTATTGAGAAAAAAAGGAAAACCAATTCCTGAAAATGATAACTGGATTGCAGCAATAGCCCTTCAGCATAATCTTACTGTGGTTTCAAGAGATAAGCACTTTAAAGAAATCACAGGACTCAAATTGAAGCCCTGGTAAAAAACTTGACCTCATGAGGAACTAAGGTCGGCTGTGGTCTGACGGTACGCCTTCTACGCACACAGCCTGCCAAGCCAATGCGGGGTACTGACCGGGCTGCAATAAAAAAAGCGCCCACTTCCGTGAACGCTTGTATTTCATTTTGAATCAATCCTTACATATCCTTTCCATGGCACTGCTTGTACTTTTTACCGCTGCCGCAGGGGCATGGGTCGTTGCGGCCCGGGGCTTTTTATTGCCAGAGTGGTTCATTTTCCCAGTCATCCGGAAATCCCATTTTACGCAGGTCTGCAATAGGAAAATTTTTATGTAACTGTTTAAAATCTTCCGCAAAATCTGTTGAAGGAGTTACTATCCTTAATAAATATATAATAGTGCTGAGGCAAACATAAAGCCTGTTAATACTCACCTGCTGGTTTTTTAGCCATACCGCTTTAGGGCTCTTTAACATTTGAGGCTTTAAAGTAAGTACACGATTCCACAACCTGCCATGATGGGCGCAAATATTTCTCACATAGCTAAGAGCCTTCATCCAGCTTTCTAATGTTTCGGCATTTGGTAGTCCGAAGTGATCTGCAATGGCTTTTTTGGCTTTACTGCTCTTGAGGTTAGCAAAAATTT
This sequence comes from Chitinophagales bacterium, assembly GCA_031375675.1. Lineage (GTDB taxonomy): Bacteria > Bacteroidota > Bacteroidia > Chitinophagales > Chitinophagaceae > Ferruginibacter. The sequence continues at coordinate 15,026 of JANMIG010000003.1, read as the reverse complement.
TGGACAGAAGACCCATTGACAAAACCTCAAAAGTCATCCACGCCGGAGGAAATTCGGGTGAATCATAATTATTACGGTAATGCCGGATAAACTCCTCACTGGATCTGTCAAGCTCTCCTTTCAATTGTTCTGTATGTGCATCAAAGTAACCGGAATCCCTGAATAAGGCAAGGTTGTTATACCATTCAGCGCCATACTCTACAGAAAGGTGATAAATAATCTGGGCCCGCAGTGCAATTTCAATCTTCTCAATAGCATCAAAAACGAGTAACCTGAGTTTTCTGTCAAAAATATATAAATCCAAAACATCATTGAAGGTTATACCTGGTCTGAAATGTTTGGGTATTTCTTTTATATCTGTTACTGCCTTATAAAAAGGTATCATATAGGCTTTAAGCCTGTAGTAATTGATGTGCGATAAATAATTAGCAGGCTTACTGGTATCCGGTATCTCAAGTTGCTTTTTCAGCAAGTAATCAACCTGTTCATCAATAGTAAGTGCTGGTTTTAGGTATGCAGCCATAAAATAAAAAAACCCACCCCGTTGCGCTTAGATAATTTACCTAGAGGCGTGGTGAGTATTATTTAGTGTGCAAAGATAAGAGCAGAAACTTGTTTTACCAAAAAAAATGGCCATTTTTTTTGGTAATCAACACAAAATACCCATAACTAAATATGATTGAACAATTTTCAGGCCATTTGTCCTCTTACCTGGTATAAAAAAAGTTAAAGAGCCATATTTTTTACATATCCTTACCGTGGCACTGCTTGTACTTTTTGCCACTGCCACAAGGGCAAGGGGCGTTGCGGCCCGGGGCTTTTTCCACACGGATGGGCTCCTGCTTTACGGGTGCTGAAGGATCATGGTATTCATTCTCCTGACTCAGCATTTCCGGCTGCCCTCCGCCTGCAAATTCTTCCTTGCGCTGGCGCATCTTGCTCATGTCCGTTTTCTTTTCAAGGCCTTCTTTTATCTGCTGCCCGGCATTGGTTTGCTCAATGGGAATGGCCGCATGGCAGAGGAAACTGATGATATTCTTGTTCACTTCATCGTCCATCTGCTTAAAGGCAGAAAATGCTTCTATCTTATAAATCACCAGGGGATCTTTCTGCTCGTAGCCTGCCGTCTGCACACTCTGGCGCAGGTCGTCCATGGCACGCAGGTGCTCCTTCCAGGCATCATCAATCAATGCCAGTGTGATGCTGCGTTCCAGTGCATTACCCAGTTCCCTGCCATCGGTGGCAAAGTATTTATCCAGGTTGGCCAATGCCTGTATGCCCTTACGGCCATCTGTAAAGGGTACTGCCACATTTATGATATGGTCACCCTGCTCTTTGCGAATGTTTTTTATAATGGGCATCGTCTGCTCCATCAGTGACTGTGTTTTGCGCTCATACTGTGTAATGGCTTCATTGTACAACCGCTCGGTAATCTGTTGTGCCGTTTCTTTTTCAAGTTCCTCTGCCGTGATGGCTGTGTCAATACCAAAGTTCATAATGGCACCCAGCTTAAACCCTTCATGGTCGTTGGCTTCCTTAAATGAATTGACCAATCCTTCGGCCACTGAGTAAAACGCATTGTCCAGGTCAAGCGCCAGCCTTTCTCCAAACAGGGCATGGTTGCGCTTGCCATATACTACTGTACGCTGTTTGTTCATCACATCGTCATACTCCAGCAGGCGCTTGCGCTGACCAAAGTTGTTCTCTTCCACTTTTTTCTGCGCCCTTTCAATACTCTTGCTGATCATGCTGTGCTGTATCACTTCGCCTTCCTTGTAGCCCATCCTGTCCATCAGCGAGGCAATACGCTCACTGCCAAACATGCGCATCAGGTCATCTTCCAGAGACACAAAAAATTGCGAACTGCCGGGATCTCCCTGCCTGCCTGCACGACCACGCAACTGCCTGTCTACCCGGCGGCTCTCATGACGCTCAGTACCCAGGATGGCCAAACCGCCCACTTCCTTTACACCGGCACCCAGCTTGATATCAGTACCACGACCAGCCATGTTGGTGGCAATAGTAACAGCACCAGTCAAACCAGCTTCTGCCACCACTTCGGCTTCCCTTGCGTGCTGCTTGGCGTTGAGTACATTGTGCGGTATATTTTTCTGCTTGAGCATACGGCTGAGCAATTCACTTACTTCCACCGATGTGGTACCCACCAGTGTTGGTCTGCCGATACCTCTTAATCTTTCTATCTCTTCAATTACCGCCTTATATTTTTCCCGTTTGGTTTTGTACACCAGGTCCTGCTCGTCTTTACGGGTTATTTTTAAATTGGTAGGGATGCTTACCACATCCAGCTTATAAATACTCCACAACTCTGCTGCTTCTGTTTCCGCAGTACCCGTCATACCAGCCAGCTTATGGTACATCCTGAAATAGTTCTGCAGGGTTACCGTGGCATAGGTTTGGGTACTTGCTTCAATCTTCACATTCTCCTTGGCTTCAATCGCCTGGTGCAAGCCATCACTGTAGCGGCGGCCATCCAGTATACGGCCGGTTTGCTCATCTACAATTTTAACAGCCTCATCCATCACCACATACTCAATATCCTTGTCAAATAAAGTATAGGCTTTCAGCAATTGCTGCACCGTATGTATGCGGTCGGCTTTAACTGAATATTCATTCAGCAGATTTTCTTTGCGGTGCAGTTTTTCTTCTGTTGTCAGGTCTGTTCTTTCTATTTCACCCAGCTTGGTGGCAATATCCGGCAATACAAAAAACTCAGGATCTTCACCTGCACGGGTAATCAGGTTGATGCCCTTATCCGTAAGATCTACCTGGTTGTTTTTTTCATCAATGTGAAAAAAGAGTTCCTGGTCCACTTTGGGCATTTCCTTCTGCTGATCGGCCAGGTAGTAATTCTCACTTTTCTGCAGCTTTACCCTTATCCCGGGTTCGCTCAGGTATTTTATCAGTGCTGTATTTTTTGGAAGCCCCCTGTGGGCACGCATCAGCGCAAGGCCACCGTCTTTGGGGTCGTCATTACCTTCGGCAATTTTTTTCTTTGCTTCAATTAAAAAGCTGTTAGCTGCCTTCTTTTGTGCCTCCACCAGTTTTTCAATACGTGGTTTCAGGTCGAAGAACTGCTGTGTGTTATCGTTATGCCCAACCGGTCCGCTGATGATCAGTGGTGTACGGGCATCGTCAATCAATACACTATCCACTTCATCCACCATCGCAAAATGATGCTTGCGCTGCACCATTTCATCGGGATTGTGCACCATATTATCTCTGAGGTAATCAAAGCCAAACTCGTTGTTGGTACCATACGTGATATCGGCATTATAGGCATTGCGCCGGGCATCACTGTTGGGGTCATGTTTGTCTATACAATCCACCCTCAGGCCAAGCCATTCAAAAATGGGACCGTTCCACTCACTATCCCTGCGGGCCAGGTAATCGTTCACCGTTACAATGTGTACGCCCTCGCCGGCAAGTGCATTCAGGTAAGCAGGCAGGGTGCTCACCAGCGTTTTACCTTCACCCGTTGCCATTTCGGCAATCTTACCATCGTGTAATACGGCACCGCCAATCAACTGTACATCGTAGTGCACCATGTTCCATTTTACAATGCCACCGGCTGCCGTCCAGCTGTTTTTATACACTGCTTTATCTCCTTCAATCCTGATATGATCTTTTTTGGCTGCCAGCTCCCTGTCCAGGTCAGTAGCAGTTGATTCAATCTCCTCATTTTCTTTAAAACGGCGGCTGGTTTCTTTTACCACGGCAAAGGCTTCGGGCAAAATTTGCCTCAGTACTTCTTCTATCTGCTTATCCCTTGTTTTTTTCAGTTCATCCACTTCCTTGTAAATACCATCACGGGCATTTATTTCTGTGGCAGGCAAATCCTCGGCTGACTGCTTTTTTTCAGCTATCTCAGCATCAATACTGGCAAGGTGCTCCTGTATTTGTTTTTTGAACTGCTGTGTTTTACTGCGCAATTCATCGTTACTTAAAGTACGAAACTGCTCAAAAGCCTTTTTGGCCTTCTCAATTTCGGGCATAAGTTTCTTAACGTCTTTTTCACTCTTGTTGCCACCAAATAATTTCGATAAAAAACCTGACATAAAATTCCGTGTTATTGGGTATTGCCTGAATAAAAATTAATATTGACTTTTACGCTGTCAAATATGGTGCTGAAAAACAAATCCGGGCCAAATTGACAGGGCAGCAAAGGTAAGGCTTTTTGATGTGTTGATGGGATGATTTGATAATGTGCCAATATGCTAATGTGCCAATTGGGAAAACGGGGAGATTTTTATCTGGCGGGGCAAAGATTGGAGCGATTTAGGCTTTTTTTAACTTACTTTTCCAGAAATCCGGGTATTAACAGACAAATAAAACCAAGTTATATATGCAAATCAGACAATTTTTAGCTATCGGCGGCATCGTAGCGGGTATGGCAGCATGCACCAGTAACGAAATAGGCAACAGCAGGGACGTGTCACAGGAATCCATCTACCAGCAGTACAGTATCAGCTATACAGAAGGCGACGAAAAGGCAGCTATCAATGCCCAATTCAGGTTTGGCGGCAAAAACGGCACTACCCTGCTGCTGAATGAGCCAAGCAATGTAAGCTTTGACGGCACAATTATAAAAGTGGACAGCAGCGACTTTGGCGGCGCATTTTACCAGCTAAATAAACCGGTCACCGGTTTTTATGGTATACATCATTTTGTGTTTACAGATATCAGCAACAAAAAATTTGACAACGATTTTGTATTTGAGAAGTTTGCATTAGCAAATATACCTGCGGCCGCATCAAAAACAGCACCGCTTCAATTACAGTTCGACAGCACAGGCCTGAAGGCGGGTGATGAAGTGACTGTTTCCAGTTCGGATACAGATTCCTCTTTTTCTGTTTCAGGAACTGTTGCTGATAAAAACTTTACCATTTCCATCCCGGCAGAGGATTTAAAAAGGCAAAAAGGAAAAGAGCTGAAATTAGCTGTTTCGCTGAACCGCAATGTGCCACTGCAGCAAAATACCCGTGAGGGAGGTGAAATGACCATACAGTACAGGCTGAAGCCGGTCAAAATTAGTTTTACTGACAAACCGCTGCCGGTATTGTAATAAATTATTCTGTTACCTTTTTTTGGTGGGGTTGGGTAATGTATCTGATAATGAACCAGCCGGTAAATAACAGCAGCATAAAAAAAAGAATGGTTATCCAGCTATTACTAAACCAACCGGTAATTACTGCCCTGCTGCTGACTAAATAAAGCGGCAGACCAGCAAGTGCTACACTTGTACCCAGGGATAGCGCTGTTGCTGTAGCAGGGTACAATGGCAGGCTGCGGGCCATTAATAATAAGGTGATGGGTACCGAGCTTTGGAGGCAGGCTATTCCAAAACCAAGAGCGATAATATTGTCTTTACCAAACTGCAGGAACAGTAGTGCCAGCGGCAGGCTGATATATACATATTTTTTCCAGCCTATCTTATCTGCCAGGAAGCCCCCGGCAATTTTACCGGCAAAGGCACTCAGGCCAATGATGATGATGCCATACTGGTAATCATGGGCCACATGATTGATTACATCGAATAAGAAAGACCTGAAACACATCACCAGCAGAATGCCCAGCATCAGCCAGTCATGCACATCCAGTTCAGATGTTTTCTTTTCGGGCCGGCGATAGGCTGGTAACCTGTTTGCAAAAACCAGGGCAGCAACAATAGCCACCAATGCCAGCGCTGCCAGCAACACCCAGGTACCGGTTGACCCTATGGCCCCGCCAAGGGTGAGACCAAGCACACCGGGCGCCGTAAACAATGCCAGTGGCCCGGTTTTCTGCTCATGCACCTGCAGGCATACCGCCCCGCCTGTTACATGCACAAAGGCAGATGCAAAAGCCGACACCAGAATACCTGTGGCTGCATGTGCAAAATAAGCAGGTACTGCAAAGGCAAGCAATACAATTGAAGCAATTGCAAATGGTGGTATCTTCTTCTTATAATCGAGCCAGAAGCCGACGGGCAACTGCCCACCGAATGCAATGATGGAATACATTATGATGAGTAAAAAACTTTGGGAATACTCATGTGTAAAAGCATAATTGGCCAGCATATAACCAGCCGTAAAATCATTCAGGCAGTGCAGCACTCCCCAGAGGAGTGGTTGTGTATATTTATGTTGCTTCATTAGTGAATTACGGTAAAGAATGAATACAATTTGAAAACTATCCACAACAGCAGCAGTATGATGGACAATGACAAAATACGCTTTCCATGAAGCCTCCCCTTTTCAGCATACACATTTACTTTTTCACCATTGGGCAGTGTTTTTTGAGATAAGAGACCATACCCGGTAAAAACACCTGTAATACAGCCAAACAGGGCTAAAGGCCCGAAAAAAACAGTTTTCCCCCTGCTGCTGGCTATCATGCTGTACAGTTCTATTATGCAACCAGCAAAAGCAGCTATATAGCCGATATTTACCCACATCATATCGGTCTTTTCAGGCTTCGCCAATTCAGCAATGCGTTGATTTCCCAGTTCCTTTATTCTGTCTTCACTTATATCCACCCCTCTTTGCTGCAATATTCTTTGTGCCATCAAAAAATCCAGCATGCCCCATTCATCTCTTTTGGTTACTATCTCCATTAATTCATAATTGGTAAAACTGAAAAGGTAATAGTCACCGGGCATGGCATCAATATCCTGCTGGTAATATTGCTGCAATAATATATCGGCTCTTACAAAATCTTCCTTCTTCAATTTTACCCTGAAATCTTTTTCAACACCATGCCCTATATAAAGCGGATCAAGGTTACCGGCAGATACTTCTTCCACCGTACACTCAATCTTATTTTCTGACAAGAATACCGCCAGCGGCGCTGCATCTTTTACATCTGTAAACCGCCTGTATGTAACCAGCTCTCCATTCATAAAATATAGTTATTCAAAATTAACCCAAATCCGTAACTGAATCCATTTACAAGAAAAGAAACTAAAAAAGCCCTCGGCCACCGGCAGTTCAGCAACAGCAGGTAACCGGCCCCTTCTGCCAATGCCACGCCAATTTCAAGCACATTAATATTAATACCGGCATTGTACAGCAATACATGCAGCAATGGCCAGGTAAACAGGTTCAGGAGAAAACCCACCAGCAAAGCCTGCTTCCACTGCTTTTTAAAAAACAGCAGCACAATGGGCAGCTCCAGCAGCAGCGTCAGTAAAAAATAGCAATAGAAAGGCATTGATTGTATTTGACCCGAATGTACTTACTTGTTTGCAGCAGTTTACAGATCATTCAGCTTTTGGGCCGCTTTTTTTCTGCGATAGCGCATAAACAGGTATATCAATGCAATAAGAGCAATTACAGGCAGCACAACAAACAATCCAAAAAGGCCCAGTAAGGCTGCAGGGTTTACGCCATCTAATAACATACTATGATTAATTTTTGTTTCACTTGCGTGCCCGATGAGCCTCATTTTCATCTTAAAGCCATAACCAGCCGATGCTTGAAATGCGCCATCAATCGGGCAAATAGCCGCTTACCGTTCAATAGCTACCGGGTAATTTTTGCTATTAGAAAAGCTGCGGCTATAAAAACCATGTTTGCAGCAAATCCAGACAGGAAGGCTTTCTTTAAGCTGCAGTTCAAATAAAGCCTGTAACACCCGCATTCCAGCAGCACCAGCACAGGCCAGGTGATGTACTCTTTTATCCCCGTATTTTCTGCCAGTAGCACAAATACTGCAGTTACAAATACAGTCAACAAAAACCCGACTGCAATAACGAGTTTTCCCTCTTCTTTAAAAAACAGGTAAAGCGCTGCCAGTTTGAGCCCGGTTATCAATAAAAAGATGAGTATTGTTTGCATACACAGATAGTTTTATATGCTTTTGTCTTTTTTCCGTTTCCACATAAAAATACCCACTAATCCTGCAAGTGCCAGAACAGCTATTACTGCAAGCAGCAAATTGCTGTTCCTGCTGATAATATTCCCATCATCAACCGGTACATCCAATAAAGTAAACAACATATGAGCTTGTTTTAAATACCGCAGTATATAATATCCGGCAGTTTTAATTTATTGTAAGATACAGAAACCGGATGAGCAGCCAATACCCGGCAGTACGTATTTATGCAGGTTGGTTATACCGACGCTACTTATTAAATAGTCCAATCATTTCTAAGCTAATCCAAAGTAGGTCGGCATTATATTAACAATACTGACCGTAGCGTCAGTACCACAAACAGTTGGACTAATTCGTATGTGTAATTGGTATTAATTACCACTTATACCGACTATGCATTGAAAACAGACCAATAGATAAAGCGCAAAGCGCAATGCATGCCGGTATTACACCATTTATTATTGGCCTGATTTATAAGTCAAAATGGTATTAGCTGATACAGATACAGGTTCAGATACAAAGACCGGGATGCAGAACATCCCGGTCTTTGTTTAATACAATAAAAAAGCTCTGCTATTAATAACTGGCACTCAGCCAGTTGCCAAATTGACCGTCGCGGGGCGTTACATAAGCCCTGTTGAATGGCACCCTGAAGGTTTGGCCGGGATTAAACCAAGCCTCAGAAGTGGTAGCAAGATACTCCACCCTGTTACGCAGCACATACTCTGTACGTGGGTAAGCCACCCTGTTGTAAGCGCTTACATAATAATTATTAACGGTGGCATTGTTAAAACCACTTGCAGTAAATCGGTCGTGTATATAATGCATGCACTCATGGAAAATTACCGGGCCACCAAGGCCTGTGTAGTACATAAAGGCATTGAGGTCGGTAATGTACACCTGGCCGCCACTGTAAAATAGATTGGCTTGTACACCTGCAATAACACCACAGTTAATGGTAGTGGTTTGCATATTGGTGATGGTGGCAGCTTTTACACCGGAAGTAAAGATAAAATCAATCTGGCTGTTCATCCTTGCCTTTACATCTGCAGCCACATTTCCAACATAGTTGACTTTGAAGCCACGGTAAATGGTAATAGCCTCGGTACGTGGTGTTCTGTTAAATGCTTCCACGATGGCGGCACGTTCAGGTGTCATGGTAGTGTGGTCTTCCAGTTCCTGTGGTACTGCTGCCTGCAATGGCACTGCAGGTTCCGGACTTACGGTGTCTGTTTTGCGGCAGGAGCTGAAGAACATGGCAGCGCTGACAGTGAGCAGCAGGCCAAAACGAAAAGTTTGCTTTTTCATAAATGTTTTAATAAATGGTTAAAAAATCCGGCAATCAAATGCCGGTTGACACTGTAATTTATTTCATTTATGAGAGCAGGATTGTATGGATAGTACATTTCAAAGCATGGATGATTCATTTCCCGATAATAATCATACCAGCCATCACCGGCTGTGTATAACCAATTTTTGAAAATAAGCGATTTTCCCTGTCCGTACATGCAGCCTGTCAAAATCGGTGGATTCCAAATTATCGCTTCATTTTCTGGTGTGTACGGTGGGAACACCATCTACAGCACAATGCCCTGGTGGATGCTTGCCGCAAAGGCAGTCCCTCACCTGCAAGCCGCAATTTGCAATGTACCACAACGGTTCTTACAGAATTTTATCCTGCCTGTGGTTTACCAGACCTCTTTCATTGAACATTTTTTTATATCAAAAGGCGTAACAGCAGCCAAATCCTGATTGATGCAAGAGGTTTATTTTCCTTTTTACAATTACGGCTTTTATACCACAAAAAATGCGTTTTAAGTGCTGCAGGTTATCCCTGCACCTCGTTTGGCTCATCACCGGAGCCGCTGCTGCGGTTGGTAACCAGCCGGTTGTACTAATTGCATGATGCGGCTTTAGTTCTTTGGTGATGCAACAGCCAAATCAAAGATGGGGAGGTTTCCTTTTGTTAAGAAAGCCTTAATAATGTGCAGCCAGCCCTTCGGGTAGCCATGATTCATCCGCCACCGGGTAGTGATGCTTTCGGGAAGCCCGGGTTCGTCCGCTAGCGGGCAGGGATGCTTTCGGGAAGCCTGGATTTGTCCCCTACCGGGTAGGGATGCTTTCAGGAAGCTCGGGTTTGTCCGCTACCGGGTAGGGAAGCTTTCGGGAAGCCCGGGTTTGTCCGCTACCAGGTAGGGATGCTTTCAGGAAGCCCGGGTTTGTCCGCTACCGGGTAGGGAAGCTTTCGGGAAGCCCGGGTTTGTCCGCTACCAGGTAGGGAAGCTTTCGGGAAGCCCGGGTTCGTCCCCTAGCTGGCAGGGATGCCGGTAATAATGCGTCGGCACTGTGCTTCGCTTATGCCGTAATCGGCCGCTATATGCATGAAGGTGTGATATTCCCGGTTGTACATCAACATCATCAATAAGTGATCTTCTGCACAGAGCTTGGGGGCTTTGCCCGCTTGGGATGTTTACGCCGATGCTCCTTTACTGTTTTTTACAATAAAACACATTTTGTCAAATATGCTGCGTTTTACACCAGTTAAACGTTGGAACTGGCCTTGGCTGTGATTTCCAGGGAGTTGTTTCCATTTCATGATTCAATTTAAGAACTTCCCCTAATAGCCTGATACACAGAGTTTTCTATATATGTTAATATCGTCTAATGCAAGAGATCTACTGGTTACTAAACCACATTCATCGTATTGAGCCGGGGACTGCCTATACATGCAGCAGTACAGCCCCAAACTTCACCTGCCGTTAAAATGAGCATACCTGAGCGGTGTACCTTGATACATACCTAACCAGCCATAAAAAACCAGGCACCCTCTGGCGCAGGAATTCTTTCCTGCTGCCCAACGTTACTACACCTGTGCCATTTATAAAGTAACAACAGGCATCAGGGCTGGAGCACTGCCTGTAAGCAGCCATAACCATCCCCATTGTGCTGCCGGGCAGTGCTCAATAGTTGCAGGTTTACAAGGGCAGATACAGTTTACACAATTTAGTTTATACTCCCTGTAAAACTCAGTTTTCCCACCAAAGGGGTCGCCGCACCCCTGCAACAGCATTTCAAGGCTTCTTGAAACCTTCCTGCAGGGGTGTAGTACGGTTTTTTTCCCACCGAAAGCCTGTTGCAGGGGTGCAGCAGCATTTCGGAACTTCCCGAAACCTTGTCGCAGGGGTGCGGCGGCATTTCAAAAACACTTGAAACCTTGCCGCAAGGGTGCAGCAGCATTTCCCAGCTTTTTGAAGGGGTGCCGCAGGGGTGCGGCAACACATCATTTCCCACTGAAGGCCCCAAGTAGGTTACGGCACGAAATTTTTTCCCACAGAAAGCTTCCCGCAGGCTTACAGTGCAGAGCGAAGCCTCGGTGTTACGGCACGAAATCTTTTCCCACTAATAAGCCGCTGCAGCTTACGGCAGCATTTCCAGCCGTCTTGAAAGCCTCCTGCAGGTTACGGCGGCTCATCCAGCGGCCGGGATGTGCTGCCGCAGGTTACTCCAACTGATTTTATGGAAAAAAGTACACAAAACTGAAAATACATTTCAGTATTTTGTAAAAAAAAGAGACCGGCTTCCCCCAGTTGAGAACTGATGAAAAACCGGTCTGTAATATTATTTGAATTGCTGCTGGCAGTTTTACACCCCAAATACCTGTTTGGCTTTGGCAATCGTCTGGGGATTGGCTTCACCTGTTTGAACCAGGTTGTTGGCTTTTTGAAACTGTGTAATAGCTGCACTTACTGCATCCCTTAAAGCCTGCTGCTCCGGCACACCAATAAACTGCACATGCAGTGCATCCCACATTCCCAATATACCAAGCCCGTTATCCTTGTAAATTTTCCTTATCAGGGTTACATCACCTTTGTAAGTCTTTTTTCCGCCAATAATAAAAATACTATCGGCCGCAATGCCATAATGGTGCATGCCGTTTTTTTTGATCTTGCTGGCGCCATTGTTAAAGTGTATCATCTGTAAAGTATTACTCCGGTAGGTTTCTGTAAAAGTAATGTCCTGGCCGGGATGAATTTTCTTGTACTGGGCAATACAGGAGTTCAGCTTCGTCAAAAAATCAGGGAATAATAATTTCTGGTCATTTACTGCTGTTGCGGAATTAAACTTTGAGCTGGTGAGCAGTGTGCGGAGATAAAAATCAGTAATTTTTTTCATACTATTTTATTGGTAAGATACTGAATATTACCCGGAAGACAGACTCCTTTTTCCATCAGCCATATCATTTAACAAAAACGGCTGCTCCCTGCGGAACAGCCGTTTTATATTTTAATGAGTTATTGATTAATGACTAACTAACCAATACTCTTTTAGTAGCAATTGTCCTTTTGCTGGCATCTACCACATTTACCATATAGTCTCCTGCTGCCTTGTTCCTCAGGTCTACCTTCAGTTTTGTGTACGGTACTCCCGTAACCACTGGTTTCCAGAATACAATCTGACCAGGCAATACAAATTAGTATTGTCTCTTCACCCGGTACTGAATGCCAATTACAGTACTGCGGTTACTCATCCGGCTTTACGGGTAGGCAAAAAAAGGTTATTGTAAATTTTCATACAGAATGACTTCGCTTTACCGAAGTACTTGATAAGCTCTTCATCAGAATAAAAAAATCCATAACAAGCCACAAAGAGCACTTCAAAGTCGTAAATCATCATAAAAATAAAGATACCTGCATGCATGAATACCCCGGTTATGAGTGTGAACAAACGTAACTTTTTTGTATTGACAAGAAAGGGGAAAAACACTTCCCACAGCATTACAAAATAAGTTGACACTGTCACAAAAAATCCGTTTTGTACAATATGCTTATTCCAGCTTGTACCCTCAAAACGTTCATTAAGCATAGTATAATAGGTTGCCACACCGGAAAACCAAAGTTTGGAATTAAGTTTAAAAATTCCGGAAATGAAATAAATCAGGCAAAGATGTATTTTAACAGACAGCACTGAAAGGTTTGTAAGCAAGTTTGCCGTACCTGAGTCACGTATTGGAGCCTTGCTTTTATAGATGGTCAGGTACCTGAAAGAATCGGCAAAAATCATGTACAATATTAAAAACTTAAGCAGATTATCACCTCCGTTGAGGATAAAATTATTCAGCCGCTGGAAAATTTCCAGGAAAAAATACATCAGGAAGATGGAGAAATTTCTCCCGATTCCAAACAGCACAAAAAAGGTAACGATATAGAAAGGCACCAGGAAATACCAGTAATGACTGCGTACAAAATCAAGATCCAGGCCAATTACCGGAAACAGTTTGCCGCCATACTGTCTTGCAAATGAATCAGCCCCAAAGAGCATATCAGTATGCCCTGCAAAGAAAAACAACTTTTGTAATACATGCACTGCAAGATAAACCCTGAAAATGGAAAGATATAAATAATGACTGGAAGGTGAAAAAAGCTTTTTCAATTGCTCATAGTTTTATCAGTGATGATTGGAAAACGGGCATTTCCTTAGGCGCATAACTCTTTACCAGCAGGCTGTCCCTGTCATCAAACCTGGGTAATTCAATTTTTGCCAGAATCATTCTCCCGTAGCAGGCTTTTTTCAGGGTGCTGTCTTGCTTTAAAAAAGTATGGTAATGTATGTTAAAATAATTTCTCAGCGTTGCATACCCAGGGAATGACAATTTCACCGCATTTTCATTGAACCTTTTTACAGCTTCGGTATAATTAACCTGGTCAGATAACTCGGGATGTTCACTCTTGCAGACCTTATGGTAGTTAACCAGCGCCTCATTAACTTCAATTACAGAACTATTAATGATATAATCAATAAATTGCTCATTGGAATTAAAAGGCGCTGCCGACTGCTTTTGGCGGGCAATTGGCTTTAAAATTTCATATACATTCAACCGCAGGCTGTCTTTATCATTGTACTCAAAATAAAGCCTGAAATTAAAATCAGCAGGCGGGGCAAAAAAAGTCCACCTTTGATAAAAAACAGATTCAAATTTTGATAATATTCCATCTGATTTTATTCTGACATAGTTCTCCGGGCTGCAATATAAAAATGTAATTATCCAGTAAGCTGAAAAAAACAGTAAAATAACAGATTGTATAAGTTTCCTGATCATGCGTTTATAAAAATATTGTATCTGCTCTAATATGAACTTATCAACACAGTCATAAATGAAGACTGCATAAGTGTAAAACAGTAGTGAGCGATACTGTTTCTATAACCCAATACCACGCCCCTGGCCCGCCTGCCGGGCATCTTGTGATTACTTTGAATCTAAAGCCTTTATTCTGATTAAAGCACTTTTTTGTGCGGAAATGAAATGCTTACTGTCAACAGCCCCCCCGGGTATACTGGCAAAGCAGCAAGTATTGGTAACAGGCGCAAAAGAAGGCGCAGTATTAACTGTTGCAGCCGGGTATTTTATCGAAGCCATAAACTTACCTCCGTTATTTCTTGTAAGTATTTTACCAAATGCTTCCCTGCTTATTTTCTCTGTTTTATCAACATATATATGCCTGTGTTTCAGATTCATGCCTTTAAAACCACAAAGAACTGAAAAAACAATAGCCCCTGTGACTAATGCCGCATGACTGATTTTCATTGTTACTAAGCTTCAATTAAAAAAATAACAGAATAAAGCTGCTGCAAAGTATGCAGCAGCTTTATTTAATGCGGAGCAATTAGTTTGAATCCAAAGACTTCATCCTGATTGAAGTGCCTTTGCCTCCGGAAATAAAATTGTTCTCATTTTCAAAATGGCCAAAGGCTGGTGTATTATAAGCAACTGCAAATACAAGTACTAACAAGAGCGTTGGCGTTGAGTACTTAACAGAGCTCATACTAGCCCATGCTTTGCTTCCTAAAAGCACCTTAGTAAATGCCTCCTGGTTAACCTGCGCTGTCTTACTTACCAGCAGGTCATTGTTAGTGTTGCGGGCTTTGAAACTGCAAAGTCCAACAAAAGCGAGTACTCCAATTGCTAAGGCTAATTTTTTGAATTTCATAATCAGTAATTGTTTTTTTTAAAATAATTTATACTAATATGCTTTAATAATTCCGAATTTAAAATTTAGTAAGGATTTCAGCTCATTAATGTTGTTATCAAATGTTTGAAAAAATTTGTCAACTGCGTTTTCAAAGAGTGCATAGTTTTCATAGAACTTGTTTTTCAT
>JANMIG010000082.1:0-153689 GCA_031375675.1 Chitinophagales bacterium | reverse complement strand
CAGGGATAAGACAAAATATGAAAAATAGAATTATGCTGATGGAGCAAAAACTATTACTCAAAAAAAGAGGAATTATAGAATCGGTATATGACATACTTAAAACCGTCTGTGACATTGAGCATACAAGGCACAGAAGTCCAATCAATGCTTTGGTTAATTTATATGCAGGGCTGTGCAGCTATACTTTTTTAGACAGGTTGCCGTCCATTTTTTAAAGACAAGACACAAAACTCACGTTAGTTAAGCATATCAAATACCGACCTAACCCCGAAGGGGTGATACATCATCTTATATCATCCCTTCTGGATTTATAACCTTAACCAATAAAATTTTCTATAATAATGTCAGCCATTCTGGCTTGAAGAAAAAACAAGTACTATTTACAAAATCTTCCGAACACTTATGGTCACCACCCACCAAGCGGTAGTTCAACCAACCATTACAACTGTTGCATACCACCACACGCAATTTGAGTATTTTATACAAATCACTTCTTCCATATAGCCTCAAAAGTCAATGCCGTTTTATCATTTCGTCCAAGGCTGCCGAGGCCAAAAATCTTTTCTATCACAGCCAGTAAGCTGTAGTGATTGTACCTGCAGGGAGGTTTTGTTTCACCTGTTGGGCAACCTGCATACTTTACTCCCCTGGGTATTACGCCGTCAGGCCCCATCAAAAGGGTATAAATTGGACCCACTACCTTGGGTTTCCCGGGTATTGGATAGCTTTCATCGAATGTAATGACAATCAAAGTGCTGTCGGTAAATTGGGGATAGTTTTGCAGCATGGCAATAAATCCTTTCAGCCACCTTCCTGCGTACCCTATATGGCAGGTATCGCCACCCGATAGCCTCTGGTTACAGGGTGGTGGAGGAGTGTGTCCATCGTTCTGAATATTAGGCGTGTACCAGCAAAAAGAAGGAACTGTATTTTGGTTTAGGTCTGTCGAAAGCCTTTTGGCATTTACAATATAATTCAGCCTTGGAGGTTTTTGGTTATTTATATAGGAAATAAATGGATTGTGCTTTCTGAAGTAAAGCGGGTTTTGTGCAGGATAAGAACTTACCGTTTTATTATTTTCAGGCATATCCTCCATATAAGCCTTCCAGGATACTTTTTTTGCTTGCAGCAAATCAACCAGGTTGGTGGCGTTGATATTAACGGTACCATCTCCGTAACTACCATTGGTCTTATAAAATATATCGCCCCCTATGGTGGCAATGTAGTTCGGCTGCGAAGGATGCGTTACACCATCATAATTGGTGATTAATGTGCCGGAATCGGCAATGCTTTTAAAATTAACATCTTTCATAACCATATCCAGGTCTTCATTTTCGAGCATGATCACAAAAACACGTTTAAACGGGCTAGCTGGTTTTAATTGCCCAAAACAAAATGCTGACTGGATGGAAAAAAACAAAACCCAGTATAATCTTTTGATGAATATCATTTTATTTAATTGTTAGTGATGTACTACTTTTTATAAATACGTTAAACTCCTTTTATTCCTTTTTTTTACATTACAGCCTGCTGTAACTGATTGTCAAAAACTGTATCCCATTGAGCAGAGATGTCCGACCACTGGTATGCCTCTTGTGTGGCATTTTTATAACACAGTACCCCTTTGTTTTCCAGTTCTGCCGGGTTTGCCCATGCCTGCTGCAGGGTACTGGCGATAGCTTCGGGGTGAATAATATACTCATCAATTTTTGAATGCGGATTGATAAGGATAATATCGCTTGGCAACAGGTATGCACTATCCTGCCACAACTCCCTTCCGCTGGTATGGTCGGGTACAATCTGCGGCAGTCCGGCAGCTGCCTGCTCAAAACTAAGCAGACCCCATCCTTCGCTGGAAGCCGTATTGATGCCAACACTTGCAGCATTGAAAATCGTATTGAGCGAAGTTTCTTCCACATGAGGCTGCATATCGCCATCAGTTGAGTAAATAACCTGGTCTTCAATCTCAAACCTTTTGGCCAGGTATTTTAAGTCCCACCCAATATCTTTAAGCCCCATGTGCAGGTGCAGAAACACATTGTCAGGCTTATCCTTTGCAAACAAGGCAAAGCCTTCCATGGTAAGGTCTATCCGTTTTCTTGGCTGGTTCCTGTTGGCATTCAGCACCACAAAACCGTTTTGCAATGCCCCGTTATCTGCCGGATAAATAGCCTGCCTGGCAAGGTGTCGGGAGGCCTCCCTGTCAGAAGCCAGAGGCTTAAATACACTGGTATCAACCCCATGCGGTACAACGCCAATGGGTGGAAAGGCCAGTTCCGGATGGTGCAAAAGCGCTTCCTGCAGTGCTTCTTCTGCAAATTTTGTATACACCATCAACCGGCTTGCACGGCATAATTGCGCCGGCAATTGCGGTTCTATGTTTTTAGCGTTAAATGATGCATACACTACAGTGGGAATATGGGGAAATGCTTCCAGCTCCTTAAAGTAAGCAATAAGGGCCCAGGGGTCCTGCAGTATAAAAACAAGGTCGGGCTTAAACCCCTCTGCCAGAGCTTTAACCCGGTGTGCACCCAGGCTGTATTTGTCAATACCGGCAGGAAATATCTTCCATGGCCAGTTGTGCGGATCACCAAAATAATTTGTGCCCAGTTGAACCAGCTCATACTTATCTTTCAGTGGAAAAAAAATTTCGTAAATAACCCTGGCAAAGCCCGTGAAAGCAACGGCATCACCTATAATTAAAATGCGGGCTTTTTTTGTTGTGCCAACCATATCAATGCATATTTTTTTATCAGAAAGGGCTCATTTGCAGTTGCAAAATATCAATGGTGCCTGCATGTGTTAACCATTTTAGTTCAGGCCCACACAGGCACCATGATAAATGCTTGCCTGCTGCTTTTTTATTGCTGTATCAGATAGCCTTCACCGCAATATTTACGTCATAGATAAAGCCGTCTTTTGCTTTTATTGTGCCGAAATCATTACCACCAGGACTTGCATCGGGATTTGACGTCCAGTAGATTTGCTTTGTTCCTGCGGGCATGGTTTTTGTACCCCCGCTTTCTACATAACCTGAGCCCGAGGGTGTGTCTGTAGCATAAACAAGTCTTTGTGAAAGGGAGTTTTTGAGAATAATTGACATTTTGTTTGTTTTTTAAATTATTAAAATTGATTGCAAAACAAAAGTCGGCGAATTATGAGCGGATTTCACCCGTAAATGTACCTGAATTTAATTTCGGGTATATTTGCCCGTACATACAGGTCTTTACCCAGAGTGAATTTGTATAATTATCAGACCCTGTAAAAATTCTTTTGTGATATCCTTGTAAATCAATGCTGAATTTACAGCGTATTTTCATGGATACAATTTTTGCAGGATGAGGATGTTGTATTTGCAAAACAAATGACCGGCTCACCCCTCTTCCCACACACCCAATCCCTGCCTCGTGACCGTCCACTCATCGGTAGTACAATCCACAATGGTAGAAGGTACCATGCTACCAGGGCCGCCATCAATTACAATATCCACTATTTTGCCAAAACGGTCATACATGGTTTCGGGGTCGGTATATTCTTCCACCATATCGCCCGGCAGCGAGGCGCTGAGGATGGGGTTGCCCAGTTCATCCAGTATATGCTGGCAAATTACATTGTCGGGTACCCGCAAGCCAATAGTTGATTTTTTACTTTGCAGTATATTGGGCACCTGCTTACTGGCGGGCAGTATAAAGGTAAAAGCACCGGGCAGGTGCCGCTTCAGCGCCCGGTAAAGCGGGGTATCAATGCCTTTTGTATAATCGCTGAGGTGGCTCAGGTCGCGGCAAATAAAGGAAAGCTGGGCCTTGGCCGGGTCCACCTGTTTTATTTTGCAGATACGCTCCACTGCCCTGTGCTGCGAAATATCGCAACCCAACCCATAAATGGTATCAGTGGGGTATATAATCACCCCGCCGGTTTTAAGGCATTCAGCCACCTGTTTGATCAGCCTTGGCTGCGGATTATCCGGATGTATATGTATCAGCATGTTGTGGCAATAAGGCTGTTTTTGATGATTTTACCTGCAACTTACCGAAAACAGCATATAATCCGCTACTTTTGCACCGTTTTTAAATTTTAATTACCAGTAAAAATCTGATTCTGTATGTCGCTCATTACCGTAGGTACCATGGCCTTTGATGCAATTGAAACGCCTTTTGGCAAGGTGGATAAAATTATTGGCGGTTCTGCCACTTATGTAGCTTATGCTGCCAGCAATTTTGTAACACCCATACAGCAGGTATCTATTGTGGGATACGATTTTCCGCAGGAGGAAATGGACGAGCTGAAAAAGCGTGGCGTGCAATTGGATGGTGTGGAGATTGTACCTGACAAAAAATCGTTTTTCTGGAGTGGCAAGTACCATATTGATATGAATACCAGGGATACACTGGTGACCGACCTGAATGTACTGGCAGATTTTAACCCCGTGGTACCCGACAGCTACCAGGGTGCCGAATTTCTGATGCTGGGTAACCTGATGCCCAAGCTGCAACTGAGTGTTATCAACCAGTTGAAGACCCGCCCCAAACTGATTGTGATGGATACCATGAACTTCTGGATGGAAGTGGCCATGGACAACCTGAAGGAAGTGCTGAAAAAAGTGGATGTGCTGATGGTCAATGATGGCGAAGCAAGGCAACTGAGCGGTGAATTTTCACTGGTAAAAGCTGCCCGTGTAATTATGGATATGGGGCCCCGGTTCCTGATTATTAAAAAAGGGGAACATGGCGCTTTGCTGTTTCATGAAAACCATGTGTTTTTTGCACCCGCCTTACCGTTGGAAGATGTATTTGACCCAACAGGAGCCGGTGATACATTTGCAGGTGGTTTTATTGGCCATATTGCTAAAACAAAAGACATCAGTTTTGAAAACATGAAGACAGCGATTATCGTTGGCAGCGCCATGGCAAGTTTTTGCGTAGAAAAATTTGGCCCGGAAAGGATGAAAGAAATTACCAAACAGGATATTGATACCAGGCTGGAAGAATTTGTACAATTGGTGAATTTTGATATTGACCTTGTTTAATTTCAACATCACAAAAAAGAAACCGGGATTATCAGATTCCGGTTTTTTATACCGCCCTGGTCAGCGACCTCACCCAACAGCGGCAATTTGGAATTTACGCCCCCGTTTTCCCGTCCCGCCGGGGTCTTCATAGCGTGGGCTTGTGTGCTGGCATGAGACCCAGGCACCGCAAAGAGCTGGCACAAAATAGTTGTAGTCATGCAATACTTCCCGTCCCGCCGGGGTCTTCATGGCATGGGCCTGTGCGCTGGCATGAGACCCAGGCGCCGCAAAGAGCTGGCAGTAAAAAGGCCCAAAGGGTAGCATGGTGCAGTTGCGGCTTTATGTGGTAGCCTAAAAATGGCAATTGGCCGTGCAGCAAACTATATTCAACAAAATGTATGCCTTTATCAGCCAACTGCAGCAGCAAATGAATATGATGGCACAGGTTGCAAAAAATCGTCGGAGTAATTTTCAGCTGTTGTTGGCAAACGAAGTCCAAGTGCAGCATCACACATCCCCCCATCACTCCATAATGACGTAGTAATGAAGTACCGGCTATTACCATAATGAATTTGCCCCCCAACGGCTGACGTACTTTTGATGTAGCCATTTTCTTGACAAAGCCGGGCTATTGTACGAATATTGTTACCTGGTAAAATACCCACGATTGCCCCTGCCAGTATTCGATTGGTTTATAAACGTCACCAATTAAATACAGATATATGAAAAAATGGAACAACGCCCCCACGATGCTGCTTGCCCTGCTGTTGCTGTTGGCAGGTTTGCCCGGCCGGGCACAAACACCAGTATGGCAGGATGAATTTAACACTGCCACCATCAACCCCGACAACTGGACCTACGACTTTGGCGATGGCTGCGAACGCAACCTTTGCGGATGGGGCAACAATGAACTGCAGTATTACACCAGCAGGCCCGAAAATGCCCGCATTGTAAATGGCAACCTGGTCATTGAAGCCCGGCGGGAAACCTTTCTTACCCGCAGCTTTACATCGGCCCGCTTAAAAACCGAAGGCCGGGTACACATGAAGTATGGCACTTTGGAGGCACGCATAAAAATGCCCGACCTGGCCAACGGGCTTTGGCCGGCCCTGTGGATGCTGGGTACCAGTGGTGTTTGGCCCGCCAATGGCGAAATTGACATTGCCGAACTGGGCATTGCCGCAGCCGTGGCCAATGGCACGGTTAACCGGTCGGTGGGTGCCGCAGTACACTGGAGCTACAATGGCTCGCAGGCAGATTATGGACTGAGCTACCTCAGCAGCATGAACCTGAGTGCTGATTATCATCTGTACAAAATGACCTGGGACCCCAACTTTATCCGTATTTACATCGACAATGTGGAGTACTTTGCATTCGATATTTCCAATATTGCTGCCAACTCCCTGGAGGAAATGCACATTCCGCATTTTTTGATCCTCAACCTGGCCGTGGGCGGCAGCTACACCGGCATATTGAATGCGGCAGGCATCACCGCCCCCATGCCCGCCCAAATGCTGGTGGATTACGTTCGCTTGTACCAAAGCAGTCCGGGCAGCCAGCTGTACCTGGGTAAAAATTTTGCCAAAGTTGGCACTTATGGCATATTTACTGAAACAGCGGCTGTAAACGACCGGTTGGTATATGGCACCGATGCCAATATGTTTTTATGGAACAACCTGACCGCCATTGCTGGTGCCACGGCTTACGAAGGCAGCCAGGTATGGGCTTTGCGGGCCAATGCAGGTGCCTGGTTTGGTATGGGTGTGGCGCATGATTATAAAAACCTGAGTGCATTTGCCGCAAATGGCTACCTGCGCTTTCACATGAAAACCAGTTCGGCACACCCGTTCCGCATTGGCATCAGCACGGGTCATGGAGATAGCTGGGTAACCCTTGCGCCGGGTGGCAACCAGTACGGTTTGATAAGGGATGGTGCCTGGCATGAAGTAAGCATACCCTTTAGTGCTTTTTTAAACCTCGACCTGTATTCGGTAAAGCAGGCTTTCATGCTAGTGGCCGATGCGCCCGCTGCTGCGGTGGATATTTACATCGACAATATCCGTTACACGGGTGGTGGGGCGGCCAATGTGGCTCCTGCTGTATCAATTACCGCACCTGCCAATGGAGCCAGCTTTACTGCTCCTGCCACTTTCAATATAACGGCTACTGCAACCGATACCGACGGCACCATCAGCAAAGTAGATTTTTACAATGGCAGCACCCTGCTCGGCTCCGACGCTACGAGTCCCTATAGCTTCAGTTGGGCCAATGTGCCTGCGGGCAATTATACCGTGAGCGCTGTAGCTACGGATAATGGCGGGCTCACCACCACATCGGCTGCACGCAGCGTTTCGGTTGCCACATCAGCTCCCAATTTGGCATTGAACAGGCCTGTTACAGTTTCCTCCTCCGAATCGGCGGCGCTGGGCGGTTCCCTGGCAGTAGATGGTAATGCCACCACCCGTTGGGCCAGTGCTTTTGCCGATCCGCAATGGATATATGTTGACCTGGGTGCCAATTACAACATCAACCGGGTGAAACTCAGTTGGGAAGCTGCCTACGGCAGGGATTATTTGGTACAGGTTTCGGCCACGGGTGCGGCTAACAGTTGGACCACCATTAAAACCATTACCGGCAATACCAGCTTGGTCAACGACCATACAGGCCTTACTGGCACAGGCCGTTATGTACGCATTTATGGTACAGCACGGGGCACGGTATATGGCTACTCTTTGTACGAACTGGAAGTATATGGCACAGCCGCCACTGTTACATCTGGCCCCTGCAGCGGCACAGTGGCCAATGGCGATTACCGGTACCAGGTGTCCACCAGCGGCAGTACGGTCAACTGGACCTTTATACCACAGGCTCCCATTGCAGGCAGTACGCTTTGCATTATTTATATCAAAACAGGAACAGGTGTTTATGCAGGCTACACCATGACGGCTTCGGGCAGCAGTTTTGTGTATGCACAAGCGCAGCCGACGGGCACTGTCATCTCTTTTTACTTCACCTACCGGGTTGGCAATACCATGACAGAGCGTAGTTCGGTAGCTACCCCGCACAGCTATACCTCCGGTGCTACCTGCGCTGCAGCAAGAACAGTTGCAGTAGCACAGCCGGTCAATATCATCACCACAAACTTTGATGTATTTCCGAATCCAGTTGATAAAACAATCAATTTGTATGGCAATGGATTGGAAGGCGGTACCCTTACCCTGCAAAACATGTACGGGGCCGTGGTACTTCAACAGCCTTATGCCAAACAGCTCGATGCAGCGGCGTTGTCCCCGGGACTTTATCACCTGGTGTATACCAAAGGAACGATAAGACATATAAAAAGGTTGATGATAAAACACTAACTATTAATGGATGGATATTATAAAGGCCCCCCGACTGACAGGGGGCTCTTTTTCGCAATTATAGCTACGATATAAATAGCAATTTGGTAAAGGAAATCAACCTTCAGCTTAGCACACTTCCGTACCGGAGGAGTCTTCATGGCGTGGGCCTGTGCGCTGGCATGAGACTCAGGCGCCGGAAACAGCTGGCACAAAATAGCTGCAGCCATGCAAGGCTTAATACAGCCTGTATATCAGCATGGTTCAATGGTGTAACAAGGCCTTCAATACCCAATTCATAAAATGCCGCACTACTATGCTCTCAACGTTACTTAATCACCTTAGCTAAAAAGTAATAACAGACATCAGGGCAGGAGGCCTGCGCCCAAAAAGCTACGGAAATTCTCCTGAAAATACACAAAGTGTACAGAATTACGTACGTTTACACGCACAAATCAATTACAATGCAGGCAATCACCATCACCCAGCTCAGGGGTAATATTAAAAAGTATCTTGATGATGTAAGTAAGTCTGATGACGTGATAATAGTACCACGTACAACAGAAGAAGATGCTGTAGTCATTATGTCAATAAAAGAATACAACTCGCTTAACGAAACAGGGCACCTTTTGTCTTCTGCTAAAAACAGGGTAAGGCTGCAACAATCAATTGAGCAGCTCAAAAACAAAAAAACACGCAAAGTAAAACTGGAAGATCTGTAACAGCAAATGGCCCCCTGATGAATTTTGAATTTACAGTAAACGCCTGGGAAGATTTTGAATATTGGTTGGACCATGACCAGGAAATAATTGTTAAAATCAAAGACCTGCTCAAAGATATTAAACGAAACCCGTTTCAGAGACTTGGTAAGCCCGAGCCGCTTAAGTATGATTTAAAAGGATATTGGTCGAGGAGGATTACAGGAGAACACAGGCTCGTATATAAAATTGAAGGCACCAAAGGCCAAAATCAGAAATGTTATATCCTTCAATGCAGGTATCATTATGATGATTAAACATTTCAACTCCCCAATCTCCAGTTTCACAAGGTTCTCCGTTGCAAAACTTTTCCACTGCCAGCAATAACCTACAACCCATGCTCCTCCCTCATCAACTCAATCAATGCCTCCAGTGTAATTCCATTATGCTGCCCCCAGCCCATCCATGCGGCAAAGTTGGCAAGCAATATTTGCGGGTGAACGCTTTCTGTAATGCTTTGGCCAGTTTGCCCGGCGCTTTTGGAAAGCTTTGCTCCCCCGCTTGTTGTAAGCAATGGATGATGCCAGAACTGACACCGATGAAAACATGGCTTGTCAAGCTGTGCATCCATGTACAGCTGCATAACAGTACAGGGCAGTAAATCTGCTCCCCGGCAAATATGCGTAATACCAAAGTGCCTGTCATCTGCCAGTGAAGCTGTTTGATAAGCCGCACCACCATCTTTCTGGCGCACCGTAAAACCAGCCGCGACAGTGGCAATATCCAGGGTAAGGGCCCCAAGGGCATTATCAATAAAACTGGTGGTTGCACCATTGCCGTGAAGTATGCGCCAGGCGGCACCGGGTGTATAAAGCGGCAGCTGTTTGCTGAGGCAAATGCAGGGATACATATTGCCTGTGTCAGCAAGTTCCTTTCGGCTGCAGGTACAGGCAAAGAGCAATTTTTTTTGTGCAAGTTCATCCAGCAGCGCTGTGTACAAATGGTTGCGCCTGTGCTGGCTCCAATGCAGCTCAAAATCATCCGGCCCCGCCGGCCCCATATCCCAGTCAAGTCCGAGCCAGTCAAGCACACGAAAAATATCTTCTACATATACAGCCCGTTTGCGGCTGGCATCTGCATCATCAATACGCAGCAATACCCTGCCTCCGTTAGCCCTTGCCCACAACCAGTTCAGCAGGAAATTAAAAAGGTTTCCCTGGTGCAGAAATCCGCTGGGCGTGGGTGCAAGCCTTGTAATCATGTATGCTGCTGTTGTACCAAAGCAAGATAATAAAAAATGGCACTTGGTGATTCAGATTTACTTTGTGCAGCAGTCTCACCGGCCAGCGCTTTCTTTCCGGCAGGGCAGCCCTATGCCGGAGCCGCGAATTTTACGCCATTGATGGCAAAAGTTTAGGTCGTTTACCTAAAAATTTGGGATAGCAGGGGTAAAGTTTCATAACTCATCACCCATCACTCATAACTTCCCCAAAACTCTCCACTCTGAAAAAAAACCCGTAAATTACCATCCAATCAGCGCTTTTATGGGAGAAATACAGATAAAGAAAAACAGTAAGAAATTTGATGCGGTTATTGTAGGTTCGGGTGCAGGCGGTGGCATGGCCGCCTATGTGCTGGCCAATGCAGGCTTAAAAGTGTGCATAATTGAGGCGGGCTATATGTACGACCCGCTGAAGAATGTAACCCAGATGAAAAACCCATGGGAATCGCCGCGGCGGGGCGCATCTACCAAAATACGCCCCTTTGGCGATTTTGATGCCTGTTATGGTGGCTGGTCGCTGGAAGGTGAGCCATTTACTAAAGAAGCAGGTACCGATTGGGAATGGTGGCGGGCCCGCATGCTGGGTGGCCGTACCAATCACTGGGGCCGCATCTCCCTGCGCTTTGGCCCTAAGGATTTTAAACGCAAGAGTATTGATGGCTTGGGCGACGACTGGCCCATTGGCTACGAAGACATAAAACCCTATTACGACAGGGTGGACCAACTAATTGGCGTATTTGGTACCAACGAAGGGCTGGAAAATGACCCCGACGGATTTTTTTTGAAGCCGCCAAAGCCAAGACTGCATGAAATGTTTATAAAAAATGCGGCATCGCAGTCTGGCGTAAAAGTGATTCCATCCCGGCTCTCCATACTTACCGAGCCCATTAAAAATGATTCGGGAAGGGGAGCCTGCTTTTTTTGCGGGCAATGTAACCGCAACTGCAGCATGGCCAAGGCCGATTTCTCATCCCCCAACGTGCTGATATACCCTGCCATAAAAACCGGTAATGTTGAAGTGATTGCCAATGCCATGGCCAGGGAAGTGCTCACCAACAGTGAGGGTAAAGCTACGGGCGTTTCCTATGTGAGCAAAGATGATATGATGGAATACCAGGTGGAAGGCAGGGTGGTAATACTGGCTGCCAGTGCCTGCGAAAGTGCAAGGCTGCTGCTCAATTCCGTATCGCCGCAGCACCCCAACGGGCTGGCCAACAGCAGCAATGTAGTGGGCAAATACCTGCATGATTCTACCGGTGCTTCATTGGGTGGTGTGCTGCCGCAACTGTTCGACCGCAAGCGCTACAACGAAGATGGTGTGGGTGGCATGCACATCTATTCGCCCTGGTGGCTGGATAATAAAAAACTGGATTTCCCCAGGGGATACCATATTGAATACTGGGGCGGTATGAGCCAGCCTGCTTATGGCTTTAGCTGGGGCATAGAAAAGCTGAATGGCAAATACATTGTAAATGGCAAACAGAAGGAAGCCGGCGGCTATGGTGCATCACTCAAGGAGGACTACCGCTACTTTTACGGCTGCGGCGTGGGCATGGCCGGTCGGGGCGAAGCCATTCCCCTCGAAAGCAATTACTGCGCCATTGACCCTGATACGGTGGATAAATTCGGGATACCGGTTTTAAAGTTCAATGTAAAATGGAGTGAGCATGAAATTAAGCAGGCCAAACACATGAAGGAAACATTTAAAGAAGTGATGCACAATATGGGTGCCGTGGTTACCTGGGGCGGCGATGATGATGAAAAGAACCAGTGGGGACTGACCAAACCGGGTGAAATCATTCATGAAGCGGGTACGGTGCGGATGGGCAACGATGCCAAAAAATCAGCCCTCAACAAATGGAGCCAGGCACATGATTGCAAAAACCTTTTTTGTGTGGATGGCGGCCAGTTTGTGAGCCAGGCCGATAAAAACATTACCTGGACGATCCTTGCACTGAGCATGAGGGCATCAGAATACATCATACAGGAAATGAAAAATCAAAACATTTAACGCTGCAGACAGTTGCAGTAAAATAAACAGTATGGACAGAAGAAAATCCTTAAAACTGCTGGTTACCGGTGCCATCACTGCGCCGCTTGTATATGCCGGTTGCACAACGGACGATAAAAAAACAGGAGTAGAAAAAACAGAAAAACCGGAGTTTGCGCTGGACCGCAACCCCGATGAGCTGAAACGTGAAAGGAAACTGCTGGCAGAAGAAAAATTCTTTACGCCGGAAGAAATGGCCACCATCACGGTACTGGCAGATATCATCATTCCCAAAGATGCCGTAAGCGGCAGTGCCAGCGATGCCAAAGTACCTGAGTTTATTGAGTTTATTGTACATGATATGCCGCAGCACCAGGTACCGCTTAAGGGAGGCCTGCGCTGGCTGGATATGCAGTGCCTGAAAAAATATCAAAAAGCATTTAAGGATTGTACTGCAGCGCAGCAGATAGAAATGGTTGACCAGATTGCTTACCCCAAAAAAGCAAAGCCGGGCATGAAGCCGGGGGTTCAGTTTTTCAGCCTGATGCGCAACCTTACAGCCACCGGTTTTTACACTTCCGAAATTGGGGTGAAAGATATTGGCTATGCAGGTAACAAACCCAACCAGTGGAACGGCGTGCCACAGGAAGTACTGGCACAATACAAATTGGCCTATTCAGAAAAAGAGTTGAATGAATGTGTGAGTTTTAGCGGTAAAGTATAGAGATGCCTGTATCGCAAGGGAACAAAGTGCAAAGTTGGTACGTTCAAAGTTCTGCACATATGAGAACTCAGCCTGTTAACTGTCATCTGTTTACTATCATCTTTATTCTTCCTTAGCACCCTTTACGGTTCCCGGCGGTTCTTTATTGGAAAACAATTCGTGTAATCGGCTAAATTCGTGACAAGTAATCTGTCAAATCCGAAAAAAAATTCCCATTTAAACGGTTCACTTTCATCATCAAAAATTGTCCAATAAGCTTTGGTAAAAACATGCTCAAAAAACGTATCCAGTTAACCCTGTTTGTTTCCGAAAAAGATTCGGGGCAAATTGAAACAATACGGCAGTGGTTTAACCTGGCACAATATGCGCTGATTAAAAGCCATGTTACCCTGTGCCGGGAAGAAGAACTGGAGCAGCTTGAAAGGGTAATTGATAACCTTGAAAAGCTGGAGCATGAAGCCATCACCATTGATTTTGATAATGCTGTAAGATTTGCCAATGGTGCAGGTGTGTTGCTGCCCGCCATTGGCAACTATGATGAATACCATCAACTAAGGAAAAAAATTTTACATGGCATTATTGATAAACCGGGCATTCCCGAGCCGCACATCACTTTAATGCATCCAAGAAATTCCCTTTGCACCGATGACATATTTGAGCAGATTAAAAACTACAACCTGCCAGCTAAGCTTACATTCAGTACCATCAGCCTTATTGAACAGGAGCCGGGCATGGAGTGGCAGGTTTTACAGGAGTTTGCACTGAAAAATAATCAGTAAGCATCTAAATATTGCGCTTCAATACCACCATCCCCCTGTACTCCTCTTTCATCAATGCAAACTCGGGCATGGGCAATTGCAAACTGCCGCAAATGGTGTAACCCAGTTTCTGGTAAAAAACAATCGCATCAAGGCTGGAGTCCATAGCCTTTAAAAAGAGTATTTCTTTTTCCAGTTCCTTTGCCCGCTGCAATGCCAGTTGCATCAGTTGTTTGCCAGTACCCCGGCCAGTGGTATTTTTGTGCAGGTAGATGCGTTCAATTTCCACGGCATTGGGCTTTTCATCCAATGTAGCTGCTGTATTCAGTTTCAAATAACCCAATGGTTGGTCATCTGCAGCGGCAATAAAATATTCTACCGCCGGGTCTGCAAGTTCGGCGGCTATTTTATGAGCAGCATAAGCGTATTCGTTCATGTACCAATCAGCACCACCGGGGTGCCACAGGTGCAGGTAATGTTCCTGGTAAATACTCCTTGCCAGTTGGGTAAGCAATGCTGCATCGGCTGCTGAAGCTTTGTAAATGGTGACCATTGTTTTGTTGCAGATGACTTTCTGCCGCATAAAATTATACTTTTTCATTGTATCCCATCCTCATCCCTTATTTTTGCAAAAAATAAATCATGAGCGATACACTTACAAAAGGACAGATAGTTACCAATAAAGGCACCATGCATTTTGAACTGTATGATGATGCAACACCCATTGCAGTGGCCAATTTTAAAAAATTAGTAAGTTCAGGTTTTTACAACGGACTTAAGTTTCACAGGGTAATCCCGAATTTTATGGTACAGGCAGGTTGCCCCGATGGTACAGGGGCTGGCGGCCCGGGCTGGACCATCCCCTGCGAAACCAGCGCTGCCAAACAGGTACACGACCGTGGTGTACTGAGCATGGCTCACCGTGGCCCCAATACAGGCGGCTCGCAATTCTTTATCTGCCATAACAGGCAGGGTACACAGCACCTGGATGGTATGCATACCTGCTTTGGTAAGCTTACCGATGGCTTTGAAGTGCTGGATACTATTACCGGCGGTGATGTGATGGAGAAGGTGGAACTGGTGTAAGCAGCTTTTACCGGTGCCTGAAAATAAAAATTACTGGTAATATTTGTACCTTTATACAAATAGATTTTTTATGCAAAATGCATTAACCCCGCTTTTGAATGAAGAGGAACCTTCTCTACTCAGTCAATTAGTTCATTATGCAGCTAAAATGACCGAACCACAATTGCAGGCATTGGTAAAGTTTTTACAAAAAAAACAGGTTGTTGCTGATGTAGAAGCCCTTGGCAATAAATACAGGGGAGAAGCGGCATTTCCGCTTTCTTTTGAAGAATTATCCAGCCTGATAGAAGCCGCAGAAAAAGACAAAACCAATGCCGCCTGACACCAGATATATTTTTCTTGATGCAAACGTTTATGTACAATACCTTCCCTATTTTAAAGCAGAGGTATTATTAAAAAAACTGGAATACCAGAATTTGATTGTTTGCAGTGAGTTGATAAATGAAATACGCAGGGTGGCTTTTTATCCTGGTATTTTACAACAAATAAACCCTGCTAATCAAAACAATTACCATGATTACGTGCAGGCTGTTCTTTTAAAAATACAGCAGTTTGCAGAAATCACAATTGACACCCCGATTCCAATACTTATTGAATTGCCTGCTCAGGATAATGGCGATTGGTATATAACAAACATTTGCCTGCAGTATAACTGTACATTGGTTACGGCTGATAAACATTTTCTAAAATGGGATCAACCCCCTTTTCCTGTTATATCACCTGCTGAATTTTTTAAACAGCTTTAAAGATAGTTAAGCACTTTATTTCATTGCGGCTTCACTTTCCCTGTCTGCATCCTCGGCCTTTGACACAGGCAATTCATCGTTCAGTTGCTTTTCCAGTTTATTTTTATCTTTATTGTTGCGGATAATGATAAAAACAATTCCTGCAATTACAACAATGCCAAAGGGGATGATGATATACCAGTTCATATACTCAGATTTCTTATAAAGCTAAGTTATGTTATGGAAGAGTAATATTATGTTTCTGTAACATGGCCCTGGGGTACCATTTATACGCTGCACCCGGCTGTTACCTATTCATTGGTATTAATAAAATTTGCCAGCAGCGTATGGAAATGATGCGTTCCCTTTTCTCTTTTTACTGAATAGCGGCCCTGCTTGTAATACCGGCTGGCGATGCCCTTCTGTACGTTCTGTACAATCTCTTCGTCTTCGGCCTCAACTTTGTCAAGCCCGGCACCAGCACCTTTTTCTCTCAAAGATTCATCATACATATAAGTAATGAAAGAAACCTTTGTTGTATCAACACCCTGCGGCTGCACAATATTCAGCGATAATCCCCAAGGATAAAAATTAAACATCATATTGGGAAATACCCAGAAATAATAGGCGGCTATATTCTTGCCATAATCAGGCGAAGATGGTGGCAGATCAAAACAACCTTCGGAAGTTTTACCAATGCCCAACTGCAAACTGGAATAGGGAAAAAACAATTCCGTTTCGTAATCTCCAAAGTCAAGCACCTGGTTCAGCCCCGCATGAACAAAGGGTATATGAAATCCTTCCAGGTAATTTTCGCAGTACAGCGCCCAGTTGGCATTCACATGATAATCTTTACCCAGGTCATCCCGCCGCACCAGTTTATCCAGCGGAAAAAATTCCATCCGCTTCATCATTTCCTTAAAATACTCGCCGGGCTTTACGGCAGGGTTAAGGGAAACAAAAAGCAGTTTTTCCCATTGAAAAAGTTTTACCTGGTGCAGGTTGTCATCGGCACAGGGGAAATTTTTTACTTCTTTAAATTCAGGCATCGAAACCAGCTCCCCTGCCAGGTTAAACGTTCTGCCATGATACCTGCATTTTAACTGGCTCAGCGCACAGGGTTCCGTTACAAGCAAATTACCCCTGTGGGTACATACATTGCTCATGCAGGAAATAACACCAGCTTTATCCTTCAGCATCAGCAGGGGTTCGTTCAGCAAACCCTCCAGCAGGGTAAGCGGGTAAGCAGTACCATCATCAGGCAGCATATCCGTATCACCCGCATATTGCAACCCGGCTGCAAATACTTTTTCTTTGGCCATTTCCATCGCCGCGGCAGACTTGTAAAAATCTGAATGAATGGTTTTGGCAATGGAAATATCACTATCTACAAAAAAATTACGCATGTTAACTTATTAAGCATGTAAAATAAGGCTTTTTATTGCTGTAAGCCAGCTTTACCGGACCGCACAAATGAGTCTTTTATAAACGGTTACACTTATTTTCCCCTAATTGTTATCTTGATGCCTCAAACCATTCAAATTGTACATCAGCATGAAATACAATATACAAAAATCGATTGAAATCCTGGAAAGAACACCCGCTGCTCTTACAGCAATGCTGGGAGGTATCAGTGATGACTGGGCCATGGTGAATGAAGGGCCTGAAACCTTTTCGCCCTATGATGTAACCGGTCATCTGCTTTACGGCGAAATAACCGACTGGCCGGTGAGGGCAAGGATCATTCTTGAATATGGTGAAACAAGACCTTTTGACCAGTGGGACAGGTTTGCACAATACGAACTGAGCAAGGGAAAAACATTGCTGCAATTACTGGAAGAATTTGCCTTGCTGCGCCATACAAACATCAGCTGGTTAAAAGACCTGAACCTTACTGAAGCAGACCTTGATAAGAAGGGTATACACCCCCAACTGGGCGAAGTAAGTTTAAGAAACCTGCTGGCAACATGGGTAGTGCATGACCTTACACACCTGGCCCAGGCAGCAAGGGTAATGGCCAAGCAGTATGCCACAGAAATGGGACCGTGGACTGAATATTTCCGCATACTGAGTTTTTAATTTTATACTGCTCAAAAAAAAGAGCTTGCCTTATATTTGCCCATGACTGCAAACTCATCAGCACTCAGCAAAACTCAGCTGGATAGTTTTACAAAGGAGGGTTATTTCATCCTGCCCGGGGCAGTGCCCCCACTTTTATTACAAAGCCTGAAAGAACTTTTTACTGAAGAGATGCACGGAGAGGGCAAAACAAAAGTTACAGTAAACAACAATAACGGCAGCAATTACATCAATGCACTGGATAAACTCATTGACAAGGGTAATCTCTCCTGCCTTGAATTGCTGGGCGCTCCATTTATTTTGTCAATCGCCGCTTCCATTTGCGGCCCTGACTTTTTCCTGATACAGGAATTTGCCGTGATAAAAATGCTGGGCGATAATACCCCGGTGTTGTGGCACCAGGATATGCTGCACCACCGTACAGGGCAATGTTTTACCATGGGCATATACCTGGATGATGCCGGACCCGGTGACGGAGCGCTCAGGGTAGTGCCACAAAGCCATACCAGCGGCAAAACCATTTGCGTTGCACAGCATGAACCATTTATAGAAGTGCCCATGAAGGCCGGAGACATCCTGGTACATGATATGATGCTGGCGCACAGCTCAGGCATTATGCAG
Organism: Chitinophagales bacterium; assembly: GCA_031375675.1. GTDB lineage: Bacteria > Bacteroidota > Bacteroidia > Chitinophagales > Chitinophagaceae > Ferruginibacter. The sequence continues at coordinate 135,377 of JANMIG010000082.1, read as the reverse complement.
CACAACCCCATCCGAAGGGTATTGTATTTTGAATTTCTGTCGGTAAGCCAGGTAAGGAATGAAAGTATTTATGGTGAAGAATTGCTGCACAACAGGCTGCAATTGCTGCAGCTGGCCATTGATTATTACCGCCAGCAGCATCCCGGTGAAAAGCAATTTGACTGGCATAACCCAATACCGGAAGCTGTATTGCCCGCCGCCCCGTTCCGGGAAACGCTGGAAGCAGTTTGCGGCATCAATGTAAGGGCAAGGCCATCAGCTTATTGTTTTGAGTAATCATAAAAAACCAGCAGCGCATTTATAATAAAAACCAGACCTTTAATGATAAATTTTTCTGCAATGCAGCAATGCTTTATGTTTTTGGCGATGGTGTTTACGCTTGCCGCACAGGCGCAGGATAGCCAGTCATTTTATGTACGTACAAAAGGTAATCTCCCTTTTTTAGAATACGGTACCGGTGATGACAGGCTGGGTGGGGCTAAAATGACGTACCTGGACAGCAATGTGCTGCTGAAAGTAATTGACAGCGCAGCTACTGATTATAAAGTGCGGTTGGCTCAAAATTTTACGGCGTTTATCGATAAAAAATCGGTTGTGCTGCAACCTGCTTACAAACCTGCTGCGCAACAGCTTTCTTCTTCCTTTCTTATTAATGGCGATACAGCTTTTGATTATGCAGCCATACAACTGGCCGAAAAACTGCCCTACCGAAGCATACAGCAAATTAACCCTGCACGCATTGTAATTGATATTTTTGGTGTGGCCAGCAATACCAACTGGATAACCCAGCGCAGCACTGCTACCGAAATCAGCAATACTTATTATGAACAGGCCGGCGATGATGTACTGCGTGTAATCATAGAACTGAAACACCAGCAGCACTGGGGCTACCAGGTGTATTACAATGGCAACAGGCTTACCGTAAAAGTAAAACGCCAGCCACAAAAACTGAAGTTAAACAAGCTTTTAATTGCAGTAGATGCAGGGCATGGCGGCGATAACAGCGGTGCCACGGGTGTTACCACGGGCATCCTTGAAAAAAATTATACCCTGCTGATTGCAAAACAGCTTCAGGCAGAATTGTTAAAAAATGGCGCTGCGGTATTTATGACCCGGGACAAGGATACGGCACTCAGCATGGAAGAAAGAGTACTGGCCGTAAGACAGGCGAACCCCGGCCTGCTCATCAGCATACACCTTAATTCCTCTTCCCGTGATTCAATAAAGGGAGTGAGCACTTATTACCGCTATACCGGATTCCGGCCCCTGAGCCAGGCTATCCTTAAAAATATGCTGCGGCTCAACCTGGCTGAATTTGGCAATATCGGCAGTTTCAATTTTTCGCTGAGTGGCCCTACTGAGTACCCCAACTGCCTGGTAGAAGTGGCTTTTCTCAGCAACAGGGAAGATGAACTAAAGATTCTTGACCCTGCATTTCACAAACTGGTAGCCAAAAAAATTGTGGCCGGTATAAAAGACTGGTTGAAGGAGCTGGATGATTAACCCCTAAAAATAAAAACCCACACCTTTCAGGGGGTGTGGGCAAACTACCTGTTTATATGTTCTAACCAACTTAATTCCTGTCTCTTCCATTATGCTTTTTGCGGTAGATGTTGCGGCTGGCCTGGCGCTGGTCCTGGCGGATATCCCTGCGCTCACAAGGAGTGATTACCCCATCGTTTCTTTTTGCTGCCACTGTTTCCCTGCGTATATGTGCCTGCTGGCGGGCAAGGTTGGCCGTTTCTGCTCTTGTTAACTCCCCGCTTCTCACACCCTGGCGGATGCGCTGGCGCTGGTCTTGTCCGTTTTGCCTTAACTGTGCAGATGCACTGCTGATTCCTATGCCAAATACAATGGCTGCTGCTAAAAATAATTTTGCTTTCATAATAACCAATTTTAAATTTTATTAAATAAAGAGTGAATAACCAATCTACAATAATACAGACCGGAGCTTTGTGCCGGGGTTTAACGGACTACAGAAAAAAATCGGGCTGCACACTACTGCCCGGTCATAAATTAAGCTTACATGTATTTGTAAATAGCCCCAAACCCTTTACTACAGTCACTTTCAGTAAAACTATATCTTAAATGATAGTTGCTTAGGCAAAATGTTAAAACTTTTACGGTGGTAGCGGCAGATGCCATGCTGCTCAATGGCCTTGCGGTGTATGGCTGTACCATAACCTTTATTTTTGTTCCAGCCATATTGCGGAAATTGCAGGTGTATTTTCTGCATGTATTCATCCCTGTACGTTTTGGCCAGTATGCTGGCCGCAGCTATGGCGGCAAACCGCCCGTCACCTTTAATAAAACACCGGTGCGGTACAGAAGGATAGGGTTTAAAACGATTGCCATCTACCAGCAGTAATTGAGGATTGATTGCTAAATCCTTAACCGCAGTATGCATGGCCACATAAGTTGCCTGCAGGATATTGATGCGGTCTATATCGTCCTCATCAACCTTTGCCACAGCAAAAGCGATGCTTTCCTTTTCAATGATTGGCCGCAGCAGGTCACGTTCTTTTTCTTTCAGCTGTTTTGAATCATTCAGCAGCGGGTGATAAAAATCTTTGGGTAAAATTACCGCAGCAGCAAATACGGGGCCTGCATAACAGCCACGTCCGGCTTCATCGATACCGGCTTCTGTAAATACATCCTGGAAAAAAGGGAGCAGCAATGATTTGTTTTGTTCAAAATTAGCTTTTTTATACTTACCATACCCTGGCAAGGTTTTAACGGGTGCATTTCAAATTGCAGCTGGTGGGTGAGGACACCACAGCTGTTCGGAAGATTTATATTTACAATGTACATTCTTGTTGTTAATGGCTGACCAGTTAATTCGGAAAGCTCTACTAGCCGCTTTCTGTGCTTTTCCTTGATGAAAAGCACCAAAAATCAAGGGCTGCGGAAAAAAAAGCTAAAAATTTCCCTGTCTGGCTAAAATGAAATCAGCTCCAGCAGTGGACAAAAACCCAACAATGGTGCGACTTACCAGCTAAGAATACAGCCAAACAGCAGTAACATTAATTTCATTTTTTACCCAGCCATGAAAATTTTCTTAACGCAATTTTTTCCGAGGCCCACCCATCGAAAGCGTTTTCTGAATAGGAATGGATGCCTATTTGAAATATTTGCAACTATTACTATCACTTGCCAGTTTCCTGCACAATGAAATCTTCCGAACACTTATGGTGAGGACACCTACCAAGGCAGTGAGCCGTGGGCGGTGTCTCCACCGCCCACAACCAGAAAATAAAGCGACAATTTGCAATACACCGATTTTAACACTATCAATACATTATTAAAAGGTTGCATTCCAAAAATTATATAATCTTTGCAGCATGAAACAAAAGTATCCTTCGTTGCTGTTCTGTATTGCCATGGATATCATTGGCTATGCCACTTATGCCATTCCCGGCCTTGGTGAGTATGGTGACATCCTCTGGGCACCGCTTTCGGCATGGATCTTTTACCAGAGCTTTGGCACCTGGCGGGGTGCTGTGGGTGCATTGTTTAACTTTGCGGAAGAGGCAATTCCCTTTACGGATTTTATTCCTTCCTTCACCATCATGTACTTTATACAAAAGCCCAAAATTACTGCACAGGTTAAACAATAATTTTACCTGCATTAAAGCTGTTTTCCCTTAAATAAAGTATGCATGCCTTAACTTTGCAGCATGCAGTCAATCAAACGCTGGGCGCTTGCAACATTCATCCTTACTTTTCTTGTTATTATAGCCGGCGGTGTGGTGCGTACCACCCAAAGCGGCATGGGTTGCCCCGACTGGCCCAAATGTTTTGGCAGCTGGATACCGCCTGTTAATGCCAGCCAGTTACCGCCCGATTTTGAGAAATACCTGAAGAAACAGGATATTGATCACACATTCAATGTATGGCATACCTGGATTGAGTATGTGAACCGCTTACTGGGAGCACTGCTCGGTCTTTTTGCCCTTATCCAGGCGGGAATGCTTTTTTTAAAACGCAAACAAAACAGCAGATCATTCCGGCTGGCGCTTGGTTTTTTACTGATTGTGATATTAACCGGCCTGTTTGGTGCCATTGTGGTAAAACTGAACCTGGCACACCTGAGCATATCGGTACATTTATTTTTTGCCCTGCTGCTTGTTCAGTTACAGGCAGCACTGGTTTTGTCGCTGCGGCAACAATTGTTTTTGCAGCCAGTTACACGGCAAATGCGCCAGCTGCTGCTGATAATGATTGGCGTATTGCTGCTGCAGGGTGTACTGGGTACACTGGTTCGCATGTATGTGGATGATATTTCCCGGGAACTGCAGTACGGGCAGCGTGAAAAATGGCTGGCTGATTTTCCGGTCAGCTTTATCATCCACCGCAGCTTTTCCTGGTTTGTTTTACTGTTTACCGCCTTCCTGGTGTGGAAGGGAAAGGCTTTTCCTGTATTAAAATATAAATTGTATGCACTTGGGGTGATGGTGTTGCTGAACATGGTGGCCGGCATCATCCTTTTTTATGCCGGTATGCCTGCCGTGGCACAGCCTGTTCACCTGCTGCTGGCCACAGCGGCCATTACCCAAACTGTTGCAGTATGGCTGCAGACAAAAAAAGCCTGAGTTGTTTGAATTGCCCGTTTTGTAGTATATTTAAGAAAACAGCTTTGCATGAAGCCAATTTTTAAAGACATATTCTACTCCTTTCCTGTTCAGCTTTTTATTTTGCATTTCCGCAAATACCAGGTACTGCTTGTTTTCTGGTTTTTACTGGGCAGTGTTGTTAACAGCGGTTTCCTGCACAGCTTCGGGGCCGATGCGCTTTTCTTTTCGCCTGAATATCTTGATAATGTAAATGCCCTCAGCGCAGGCATTGTTGGTGTGGCGCTGGGTGTTTTTTATATGAGCTGGAACATCACCACATTCATCCTGCACAGCAAACGTTGTAAATTTCTTGCCACCACCACCAAACCATTTGTAAAATACTGCATTAACAATGCCATACTGCCCCTGCTTTTTCTTTTATTTTATATACTGCGGCTGGTGCAGTTCAACAGCGGTAAGGAACTGATGAATACCGGCCAGGTACTGCTGATCATACTGGGACTGGTATCGGGACTGATCTTAGTTCTTGCCTTTTCATTTGCCTACTTTTCAAGAGCTGAAAAAACCATCCTGCGCACCATTGCGCCCATCATCAGCAATCCTGGCAAATTCAGGGAGGAATTTGACCCCGGAGTAAACCCTCAGCAGGATGGATTCGGAATGAAAGTGGGCTACTATTTCAGCACCAGGCTGCGCCTGCGCAAGGCAAGAAATGTATCGCATTACAGCCAGGTGTTTTTAGACACTATTTTCAAACGGCACCATTTTGCTGCCATCATCAGCATACTGCTTGCTTTTATTTTCCTTATTGGCATCGGATTTTTTCTCGATAATAAATTTTTTGAGCTGCCTGCTGCCGCCAGTACTTTTGTTTTTTTTGCCGTAATGACAGCAGTAATAGGGGCGCTTACTTATTTTCTGCAAAGCTGGAGTGTGCTGTTTGTGATTGTGCTTTTATTTGTCATCAACCTGCTGTACAAAAATGAAATCATCGACCCCCGCAACAAGGCTTACGGCATTAATTATACCAACAGGGCCGACCGGCCGGGCTATAATAAGCAAAGCTTGCAGCAACTGTGTACCCCAAAAAAAATTGAGGCCGACAGGGCGGAGATGATAACCGTGCTGAACAACTGGAAAAAGAAGCAGCAGTCAGAAAAACCGGTGATGATACTTATTAACGTAAGCGGCGGCGGATTGCGCAGCGGCACTTTTACCATGAATACCCTGCAGCAGTTAGACAGTATCACCGGCGGGCAACTGATGAAGCAGACTTTTATGATAAGCGGGGCAAGTGGCGGTATGCTGGCTGCAGCTTATTACCGGGAACTGTACCGGAATAAACAGAAGGGCCTGGAACAAAACCTGTACAACCGGGAATACACAGATAATATTGCGCAGGACCTGCTCAACCCGATGTTTTCTTCCATGATTGCCAGGGATATTTTTTCCCCTGCACAAAAATTTTCAGTTGGCGGATTCAACTATGTTAAAGACAGAGGCTATGCCTTTGAAAAAAAATTAGATGACAATACCAATGGATTGCTGAATGTGCAGTTAAAAGACATTGCTGCTGATGACCGTTCGGCGGCTGTGCCATTGATTATTTTCAACTCCGTAATTACCCGGGATGGAAGAAAAATGATGCTGGGCACATTGCCGCTGAGTTTTATGATGAAACCGGCATCCCTGGCTGCAGACAGCAATGCAAGCCCCGATGCCGTGGATTTTGGTGCTATGTTTGCCGCACAAAACCCCATGAATATAAGGTTACTCACTGCCCTTCGAATGAATGCAACCTTTCCGTATGTACTGCCCAATGTATGGCTGCCCAGCGAACCGGTTATTGATGTGATGGATGCAGGCCTGCGGGATAATTTTGGGCAGGAAACCAGCCTTCGCCTTATTGACTGCTTTAAAGACTGGATCAAACAAAACACATCAGGTGTACTGCTGCTGCAGATACGTGACAGAAGAAATGACAACTGGCAAAACCCGCTGGAAACCGGATCAGTTACGGATATTTTATTAAAACCCGCCACCATGCTGCAGAACAACTGGTATAAGTTGCAGGACTTTTTTCAAACTGACCAGTATGCCTATCTCAACAATGACAGCCTTGGCGCCATGCACAAAATAACTTTTATGTACATTCCTGAAAAGGAAGAAAAAGGTGCCGCATTGAATTTTCATCTTACTGCAAGGGAAAAGAGAGATGTGATTGCCTCATTTGGTAATCCGCACAACAGGCAGGCAGTAAGCCAATTGCTGAAACGCATGAAGTAAGTGTTTAAACTTGCCCCTGCAATAACCTGAGTGCGGCTGGCAATACTTCAATGCTGAAATGTTCTGCTGTTTCAGCCGGGTCACCATCAATATGCAAAGGTGCCTGGCCGGGGTTTTGTATAGTAAGTGCTGCCGCAGTAAAATAAAGTATACTGTTTTTTTCAAAGCCCGGGCTGCTTTCGGGTATTGTTTTTCCTTTTGTTATCTGCCACAATAATTTACACAGCAGTATGAACTTATTCATTTTTTTTACCACCACAATATCCAGCAAGCCATCGCTGAGGCTGGCACGGGGTGCAATGGTAACATTATTGCCAAACTGGTTGCTGTTGGCTATACTGATAAAATATGCTTTGCAACTGAAGCTGCTGCCATTACTGCTGATGGTAAACGGGTAGGTTTTTGCTGAAAAAAAGTTGCGGATGGTTTGCTTTACATAGGTGGCAAGCCCTCTTTCACTTTGCCGGGCAAAATCATGTGCCACCTGCGCATCAAAACCAAGGCCGCAAAGCATACAGCTGAATTTTCCATTGATAAAAAAACCATCAATAGAAGCTGCCTTTCCTTTAAATATTACGCCAAGGGCATTGTGGAGGTTCCGCGGAATTTTAGCTGCCAGCGCAAGGCCATTGCCACTGCCCAGGGGAATGATGCCAGTATTTACATCAAGGCCAATCAGCGCTGCACCCACCTGGCTTACCGTACCGTCGCCGCCGCATATTACCACATCGGTAATTGATTCGGTTGCAATTTTTTCTTTAAGATAGCCATACTCGGCTTCGGCATTGGTATACGCTATTTGATAACGTATGCCCTGCTGCGTCGTTTTGTCTTTTATCGTCTTTATCAGTTCTTCCTTGTTCTTTGTGCCTGATATGGGATTTACAAAATATAAAATATGCCTGCTCATGCCATCAATGGGTGTTAATGATTAAAAGATCCCGTATACGTGAAGCGATGGACATCCGGGGATTAGCCGGGTTTTGAATCAGCCTCAGCTTCAGCGATTTAAAGGTTGTAAGCAGCTTTTTAAAAGTGGCCCCCGGAAATATGGCTTTGCCGCTGACCAATAGCCTGTCAATGCTCTTCTCGGTACCATCGGCTGTGGTGTACACAAACTGCAGTGTATTTTTATATGCCAGGTTTTTCTGCTGAAGGCCAAAGTATACCGTAACCGTGCTGAAGGCCTTGCGCATGGTTGCGGCAGGGATACTGCTGGTGGCAGGTTCATCCCCTTTTATAACCGTTGCAGTATACCATGTTTTTTTGCCCAGTGTTATTTTTAAACTGTCCTGCGCCCGGGTATCAATTGCAGCGAAAAGGAGCAAGCCAAAACAGCATATTATCAGATAAATACTCCTGCTAATATGCTGGCTTTTATTGATTGTTTGAGTTAACATCAACTGTTTTGCTTTTGCATGATTTGTAAATGATGCTGTGTATGATAGACAGTAAAAAACAACATTTCCCTTACCGTAATTTTTCCCAGCAGCGGATGGGGCAGCAGGCAATTGTCTAACTTGCTTTCGGGCAATGCCAGTACCCTTTTGGTCAATTTATCTTTTACTTGTATGAACTGTTGTATTTTTTGCCGCTGCAGGCTGTATGGTACCGGCGGCGGTACAAACCTGCCGGATGCTGCGCCGCCCTGTGCTAACTTTTCCTTGTAGCGCAATACCAGCTGCTCAAAATTACGGGGGGCACGGTTGGGTTTGCCAAAAATCATTCTGAGTAAAAAAGCAGGCAGGCCAATGGCCATATACACCGGTTGGCTGCTGCGTACCAAATGTTCCAGGTGCTGGCCGGCACTCCATTTGCCTCCCGGCATCTGCACAAATGCTGCTTCATTGTATGCTGCCACACAGCCGGCAAAGGCTGCAAAAACTTCATCCAGTGCTGCTGCTATTTGTTCCCTGGTTTCTATCATCAATACAAAATTAAAGTTTTACCAGGCGGTTAACGGCATTTTCCAGTGTGCTTTCTTTTTTCGCAAAGCAAAAACGCAGTACTCCGTTATCGTTTGTATCCTTGTAAAATGCTGATACAGGAATAGTGGCAACGCCATATTCCCTCACGAGCCTGCGGGCAAAGTCATTTTCGCTTTCATTACTGATACCTGTATAGCTGTATAACTGAAAATAGCTGCCATAAGATGGTATTGGCCTGAACTTTGTTTGCTGCATCAGGTGTTGAAAATAATCTTTTTTTGCCTGTAAAAAACTACCAAGTCCGAGGTACTGGTCTTCCTGCTGCAGAAATTCTGCCAGAGCATATTGCGGAGCGCTGTTGCAGGTAAAACAGTTAAACTGGTGTACTTTTCTAAATTCTGACATCAATGCAGCAGGCGCCACACAGTAACCCAGCTTCCAGCCGGTACAGTGATAGGTTTTGCCAAATGAAAAGCAAACAAAGCTTCTTTCCAGCAGTTCGGGGTGCCGAAGCATGCTTTGATGCTGTTTGCCTTCAAATATCAGATGCTCATACACTTCATCACTCAGTATAAGAATGCCGGTATCTTTTACGAGGGCCTTTAGCTGCTCCATGTCATTTTCTCCCAGCACACTGCCTGTGGGGTTGTGAGGGGAGTTGAGCATGATCATTCTTGTTCTGGATGTAATACTGTTTTTCACCAGCTCCCAGTTAATGGAGTAGTCGGGAAAACTAAGCGGAATCCTCACCGGTATTGCCCCGTTTATTTCAATATTAGGGATATAAGAATCATAAGCCGGCTCAAACAGTATCACTTCATCACCCGGTTGCAATGCAGCAGTAAGGGCTGTATATATGGCATAAGTTCCGCCCGGGGTAATGGTTATATCTGTATCAGGATTTACACTGGTGGTGTAAAGACTTTCTATCTTAGCGGCAATACTTTCACGCAGTGCAGGCAGGCCTGCTGCATGCACATACTGGTTATGGCCGTTGCGCATGGCCTGGTTTACCAATGCTACCAGTTCTTCGCTCATGGCAAAATCGGGAAAGCCCTGGCCAAGGTTAATGGCATTGTGCTGTGCTGCCAGCGAACTCATTACGGTAAAAATAGTGGGGCCAATATCAGGCAGTTTGCTTATAAGTGTTGGGGTCAATTGATTGATTTTTTAGATAAGTTTCAAAATTAACCAATGCACTTGTATAAACAGCCGGAACTGCAAAAAATTAAGCTTAACGCCTGCAGGTTTTTACAAAAAGCAGGATTAAAGGCAACAACCATACCCAGCGAGAAAGTACTTTTGTAACTGAGTGAAAAATTTTTGCATTTGAAGCCGTGGGTTCATTTACCCTGCCCCAGCTGGCCGGCATGGCATTGCCAAAAACATAATCCAGTATAGCATCGCTGAACCGGCCTTTATAAAATTGCTTTAAATGATCAGCATTGGCTGCCCATAAATGATGTGAGCGGTTCTGGAGGGATATGGCAGGTTCCATGTTCGGGTCAAAAAAATACCAGTTAGTATCAATCATCGCCTCCAGTGCATAGTGATGCTGAAATCCCACATGGCGGCACGGGATACCTTTTCGTTTCAGAATATCCATCATCACCATCGCCTGCTGGGAGCAGGCAGCAAAGGGGTACTGAAGAATATCGTTGCTGTATACCGTACAGGATAATGCATACCCCATAACGGCTTCACTTACAGATGCCATCCAGTTTTTACTCAGTAAGTAATGAGAATATCCATGAAAAAAACGGCGCTTAATAATGCTTTCGAGCAGCACAACATAGGCTGGCTGCCGCCATGTAATACCACTTGCTGCTGCCATGCTGTCCGTATAGTATTCCAGCTTGTCAAGCGAATTAATCCGCATCAGGTCGGGGCTGAACGCTTCCTTGTGATTATAAACAGGATGTGTTGATTTTGAATAATTAATGTCTTTATTAATCATATTGGGGAAGCTCAGCAATACGCTAAAAACTATTAACAGGATTTTCATATATTATTATCATTTTCTCAGGTATTTCCTGCTTTAGCTTTTAAGGAAATACCTGTCGTTAACACTTACTATTACCCGGTTTATGTACCATGTTTAAAAAACATCACTCCTTTACAGACTTTACAGCACATGCATAGTTTAATAACAGGGCTGTTAAATCACGAAAGAAATGTGTTTGAGTTTTGTGTTTGAATAAGGAGAGTACCTTTAAGGTGATTTTTATACTAATAGATTATAAGGATGTTCTCATATCTAAAACGTTGTTACAAAGTTATGATTATAATTTTATACTTTCTGCAAAGATGATGGTCTGAAATAATAAAGCAGTACAGCAAAAAAACCTGAATAATCTTTTTTAATATACCCCGAACCGGTTTTTTTACGCCTGTAACCATAAGCCAGTAAGCCAAGCGGCAATACCCATAAAGTTTTTGAGAGTATGTCTGTTGAAGACTGGAAAAGTTTTGCATTTGAAGCCTGCCTTTCGTTCACTGCACCAATTATAACCTGTTTGTGTACACCAAACTTATAGGCCAGGTCGGTAAATCTTGTTGAGTCGTAGTATTTTTTCAGTTTATCTGCGCAGCATTTCCAGTTGGATTCCAGCCGTTCTGCTACTGTTATTTCCGGCTCCATATTGGGGTCAAAATAATACCAGTTATTGTTTACCTGTACCTCCAGAGCATAATGATGGTCGAAGCCAACCTTGCGCCAGGGGAGTTTTTTCCTGTTCAGCATTTCCATCATTACCATGCTCTGCTGCGAGCAGGCTGCGTTGGCATGCTGCATAATATCTTCGGGCAATACCTTACAGGAAAGGCCATAACCAAATAATTTTTCGGCAACTGCTGCTATCCAGTTTTCCCGGGTGGTAAGATGGGAGAAGCCATGGTAGAATCTTTTTTCAATAACATCTTCAACAGCCACTACATAATCCAGGCTTCCTGTTTTAATATGTTGCTCCGCGGCAACCTGGTCAATATACTTCTCTAATTTATCAAGGGAGTTAATATGACCGATTGCAGGGTCATATTTTTCTTTATGATCGTAAGGAGGAGTGTAATATGCATCCCCGTTAAGGTCCTTATTAAAAAAATTAGGCACCAGCAGCAGCACGGCAAACGTAATAAGCACTATACCTTTCATGTAGATTTGGATTCAAAATAAATAATTCTTTTGCTGGCCCAAGGTAATACGAGCAGGCTTACAGGCCTGTAACCTCTAAAAAAACGCCGCCTGCCATAAATTATTGTGGAAAAAGCCTGCCTTTTGTGGAAAAGATGGGATGGCAAGCCTAAAAACATTGATTTTCAGCGAATTACATATACTTCTCCCCTTTGTTTCTCTTTACTTCAGCCACATAATCCTTTATCTCCTGCTCTTTCTCTTTTTTGCAGATAAGCAGTACATCGTTGGTATCCACTATTATAAAATCATCCAGGCCCTGCAGCACCAGCAACTTCCTGTTATCGGCATACACCATGTTTTTTGTGGCATCTATAATTACCACATTATTACCCGCTACTGCATTCTCCAGGTAATCTTTTTCCAGGTTGTCATAAGCGCTGGCCCAGGTGCCCAGGTCGCTCCACCCGAAAGAAGAGGGAATAACATATACATTATCCGCCTTTTCCATCACCCCGTAATCAATAGAAATATTTACACACTGCGGGTATATCCTTTCAACTGCATTGGTTTCTTCAGGTGTGTTAAAAAAAGCTTTTTCGGCATCAAACACCTCATGCAGTTCGGGCAGGTTTTTTTCAAACGCCTTTACGATATTTTTTACCTGCCATACAAATATGCCTGCATTCCATAAAAAATCTCCGCTGGTGATAAATGCCTTTGCAAGCTCTGTATCAGGTTTTTCAGTAAACGTTTTTACCTGATATACGTTTTCGCTTACTGATTTGGGTTCAAATTGTATGTAGCCGTATCCTGTGTTGGGTTGGGTTGGTTTTATGCCCAGGGTTACCAATGCCTTGATGTGGCTGGTAAAATGCAGCGCTTCCTGGCAAACTTTTTTAAAGGCTGCCCCGTCAAGAATAAGGTGGTCGGCCGGGGCACAAATCAGGTTGGCATTGGGGTTCAGCTGCAGGAGCTTGTACGATATATAAGCAATGCAGGGCGCTGTATTCTTCCGGCTTGGCTCGTACAATATATTTTCCGGCTGTATTTCGGGCAATTGCTGCTGCACAATGCCCTTATATTGCTCAGTTGTTACTATATAAATATTCGAAACCGGTATAAATGCGGCAAACCTGTCGTAAGTAGCCTGTATCATGGTACGCCCGGTATTTAAAATATCCAGGAACTGCTTGGGATAGCCGGCCCGGCTCATGGGCCAAAACCTGCTGCCGATACCACCTGCCATAATTGCCACGTACTGGTTTTTATTCATGCGCTTTTTTTTAATCAGTTTGTATTAAGCTATCCAGGATAAAATTAAGCTGGGTATCGCTGTTCTTTTCAAAATCTTCTATTGTAGAGGGCTTTATATAATCCGGTATAACGCCCTTGCCATAATCTTTTTTATCTGCAAAGCTATGTATCACATTGGCTACAGAAAAGGCAAATTCTATTTTACTGTTGGGCAGTTTATATACCACATTACTAAAGCCGTTGTGCATATAAGCACCGCCCCGGGTTTCTTCTCCTATAATTTTACCACGCCCCGAATTTTTTACCAGGCTGGCAAAATAAGATGCCGCAGAATTAACCTCATTGTTTACCACCACCAGCACCCTGCCTGTAAACCGCTGCAATTTAGGTGTTATCAGCTCATTTACTGAATCGGCAAGGTAATACTTCCCGTTGGTGGCTTTGTAAAAATCTTCATTCACCAGGTTGCGTATATCATCGCCGCTTACATCGCTGTAATCTTCTTCCAGCAGGTCGCTGTCGGGCAACTGCTTCACTTTTGTGCTTACCCGCTGGTATTCATGAAAGGGATTGGCGGCCAGGTAAGAAAACAACTGGTGACAGTTGGAATAGTTGCCCCCGCTGTTTTCCCTTATATCTATCACAAGGGTGCTGACACCCGGGCTTAACTTTAGCAGTGAAAAACTGTTTTTACAGAAATTTTCAAACGCCTTATCCTTGCTGTAAGTGTCAAACTCAAATGTCCGCAGCTTCATCACAGCATATCCTGCTTCCGGCTCTGTATAAAAATCATAATCCACATCGGTGGCATCATAATAATACTTTTCATCCCTGTACCTGCTGTTCAATACATCCAGCGTAACCGGCAGCACTTTTTCCCGGATCAAACGGGCAGCACTGTCGGGTTTAATACAGTCCACCTCAAACAGGTTCTGGCTGCCGTATTTCAAAAAAAATTCAAACCCGAAATCATTGGCCACCAGCCTGCGCCTTAAATGGCTGCGCATACCGTCGGTACTGTTGTAAGCCGAAAGGGTTTGCAATATTTCCTGCACAGGTATTTTGTTGATTGCTTTTATTTCGGTACCCCTGGGCAGGTCAAGCCCCGAAATATTTACCAATAATTTATTTTCAATCAGTATCAGCGGGTAAGGGAAAAAATACTGTTGCTTATTCATTGCTTCCACTGATGTGCCGGGCAGGTACAGGTTGGTGTGTGCGCAGGATATTTTTTCCACCACAAGTGACATGATGTTGAAGAGCTGCCGCTGGCTGGTATTGCCGCTGATGGATTTGTATAAACTGTCAGTAAAACTGTCCAAAACAGGCTGTGGCGTAAATGCATACAGGGCAGGATGTGCTTTTTTCAGTATCCCGGTAAATGTTTTAAAATCTTCTTTTGCCCTGCTTTCAGAAATGGTATGCTCGGTAGGCAGCGCATCATTGTTAACAAGGCAGGAATGTATTGATACAGTTACCGTAAGCAGGAAAAGCGCAGTAAAAAATCTCTTTTTCATCACACAAGCCCCTCCCTTATGATGTCGTGCAGGTGAATCACTCCAAGGTAAATACCGTTTTCGGCCACTATCAGCTGGCTGATATTATTTTTCCGCATAATATCAAGCGCATCCACTGCCAGGGCCCCGGTATCTATTGTTTTGGGATACCTGCCCATGATGTCTTTTGCCTGTATGTTCCTGTATTCCTCATTGGTTTCCAGCATGCGGCGCAGATCGCCATCAGTGATAATGCCCTCCAGCATACCGGTTTCACTTACCACGGCTGTAGTACCCAGCCTTTTTTGGGTAATTTCCACAATTACTTCCTTTATTGTGGCATTCGGCTGTACCTGTGGCTTTTCGTTCTGCCCAAACAGGTCGCCCACCCGCAGGTACAATTTTTTCCCTAATGTGCCACCCGGGTGAAACTTTGCAAAATCATCCGTACCAAAACCCTTCATTTCCATCAGGCATACAGCAAGGGCATCGCCCATAACCATTTGTGCCGTGGTGCTGGTAGTAGGTGCCAGGTTATTGGGGCAGGCCTCCTGCTCTACAGTGGTATTCAGCACAATATCACTGTTTTGTGCCAGAAAAGACTGCATATTACCCGACATGGCAATCAATATGTTATGGAAGTTTTTAATCAGTGGCACCAGCATTTTTATTTCGGGACTGTCGCCACTTTTGCTGATAATCATCACCACATCATCCTGCTGCACCATGCCCAGGTCGCCGTGTATGGCATCGGCAGCGTGCATAAACAGTGATGGGGTACCGGTACTGTTAAGGGTGGCCACAATCTTCTGGGCTATGATGGCACTTTTACCAATACCACTTACCACCAGCCTGCCCCTGCATTGCACAATGCTCTCTACCGCATTCATAAAGCTCTCATTTATAAAGGGTTGCAAGCCATTTATGGCTTCAGCTTCCAGCTGTATGGTTCGCAATGCGAGGGATAAAATGCTGCTGCTCATAATATATTACTGCAAACCTACTTCAATTCATACATTCCTGCAAACCTGTGCATTGCCGGCATACACTTACCGGGCACCGCCAGCCGCAGCGGGCCAGCCGAAAAGCCTTTTTTAAAAGTATTCAGATGCATATAAAAAAAAATCCTTATCTTAAACAGTGTTTTCAATCCCGGTAATTTAGACCGGCACTGCTGCAAAAAATGAGGGAAGGTATTTAACAAACTATACTTGCTTTTACAGCATAAATTGAGTAACTTCGCTACCCTTCTGAAAAACCAGCTGCTCATGTTGTGCAGTTTGTATTAAATAACTGGTAAAATTTCGTGTGACGGAAAAATAAAATGGCTACTACAAAAAAAGCTGCGGCAAAATCCACTTCCAAAAAATCAAGTGCTCCCCTTAAGCAGATTGTTGACAACAATAAAGACTCCCTGAGCATACAGTTGCAGGAACAGTTTGGCTTTAACGGATTTAAGGGCCCCCAGGAAAAAATCATTGAAAGCTTATTAAGCGGTAAGGATACATTTGTAATAATGCCCACCGGTGGCGGCAAAAGCCTTTGCTACCAGTTGCCGGCCATCATCAGTGATGGCGTGGCCATTATTGTAAGCCCGCTTATTGCACTGATGAAAAACCAGGTTGACCTGGTACGCAGCTACAGCAGCAAGGATGATGTGGCCCATTTTTTAAACAGTACCCTTAACAAGGCACAGCAAAAAACGGTAAAGGATGACCTTACCAGCGGCAAAACAAAATTGCTGTATGTGGCGCCGGAAACACTGACCAAAGAAGAGAATATTGACTTTTTTAAGGAACTGAAGATTTCCTTTTTTGCGGTGGATGAGGCACATTGTATCTCGGAATGGGGCCACGATTTCCGGCCGGAATACCGCAGGCTGAAGGAAATGATGGATATGATTGATGAAAAAATCCCCGTTATTGCACTTACTGCCACGGCTACCCCAAAAGTGCAGAGCGATATTGTAAAAAACCTGGGGCTGCGTGAACCCAATATTTTCATTTCGTCGTTTAACAGGCCCAACCTGTATTACGAAATTCAACCAAAAATAAAAAAGGACCAGACTAATAAAAGCATTGTACGCTTTATCAGCCAGAACAGAGGCAAAAGCGGCATCATTTATACCCTCAACCGCAAAACCACCGAGGAACTGGCGGATATGCTGATGGCCAATGGCATAAAAGCTGTGGCCTACCATGCCGGTCTTGATTCAAAATTAAGGGCCGAAAGGCAGGACCAGTTTTTGAACGAGGATGTGCAGGTGATAGTGGCCACCATTGCATTTGGCATGGGTATCGACAAGCCGGATGTACGCTATGTGATACATTACAATATTCCCAAGAGCATTGAAAACTATTACCAGGAAACAGGCCGCTCGGGCCGTGATGGCATGGAGGGAAAATGCATTTTGTATTACAGCCATAAAGATGTGGCCAAGCTGGAGCACCTGATGCGTGACAAGCCGCTGAGCGAAAGGGAAGTGGGTGCACAGCTGATTAATGAAACGGTAAGTTATGCCGAAAGCAGTGTTTGCCGCCGTAAGATACTGCTGCATTATTTTGGTGAGGAATTTGATGATAAAAAAGGCTGCGGAAGCTGCGACAACTGCCTGAATCCGAAGGAAAAAGTAGAGGCAAAGGATGGCGCACTGGTGGTGCTGAAGGCCGTACGGGCGCTGGATGAACGCTTTCCGGTGGAGTACCTGATGCACATACTGGTTGGTAAAGCAACCCCGCAGGTGCAAATGTTCAGGCATGATGCGCTGGAAGTTTTTGGCAGTGGTAAAGACAAGGAACCGCATTACTGGAACAGCCTGGTAAGGCAGATGCTGCTGGAAAGCCTGATTGCAAAAGACATTGAGGAATATGGATTGTTAAAAATTACCAAAAAAGGAGATGCCTTCTTAAAAAAACCAGGCTCTTTTAAAATAGTGCTGAACAATCTTTTTGAAGATGCCAATGCAGATGATGAGGAAAGTGAAGCAACAGTGAGCCATGGCGGTGCTGCCGATCCCAAACTGGTGGAAATGCTGAAGGAAGTACGCAAAAAAGTGGCTAAGGAAAAGAACCTGCCGCCCTTTGTGATATTTTTAGAAAGTTCGCTGGAAGATATGGCCACCATGTATCCCACCACCATGCCCGAACTGGAAAAGATAAGCGGAGTAAGCAAAGGCAAGGCCCTGCGCTATGGCCGCCAGTTTATCGACCTGATAGCCAAATACGTGGAAGAAAATGATATTGTACGGCCCGATGATTTTGTGATGAAGAGTGTGGTAAACAGGAGCAGCAATAAAATCTTCATCATTCAAAACGTAGATAAGAAAATACCGCTGGAAACCATTGCCAAAAACAAGGACCTGCGCATTGATGAACTGCTGGAAGAGATGGAAACCATTGTGGGCAGCGGAACCAAGCTCAACCTGGATTATGCCATTGAAGATATGGTGGACGAATATGAACAGGAAGAGATCATTGATTATTTTAAGGGTTGCCAAACCAGCAGCCTGCAGGTGGCCCAGGAAGAGCTGGCAGACAGTAATTACAACTGGGAGCAACTGAAACTGATGCGCATCAAGTTCCTGTGCGAATACGGGAATTAGGCGTTTGGGTATTGAGAACCAGGCATTGGGTAATGGGCGCTGGTACGGATATAAAGCACACTGTTATCTGTCAACTGTTCCCTGTCAACTTTTTCCAAATTGTGCATAAACTGTGAAATTGTTTGGTGTGTATAGCGGATATCCCTATATTTGCAGCCCCAAAAGGGAAGGAGGTGCGGTAGCTCAGTTGGTAGAGCAATGGACTGAAAATCCATGTGTCGCCGGTTCAATCCCGGCCCACACCACAAAAAAAGTAAAGCGATTATAACGAAAATGTTGTAGTCGCTTTTTTAATGACTGCAACGGGTATTATACCGATTATACAAATTATATAGTCCAATCTCGGCTTCGCCTTATTGTACTATATAATTTGTTATATCGGCATTACTCCCGGCACCATGCCGGGATAAAATTATAAAATAGCTTTGGGCTATTTTATGATTACAATTGGTATTACTTTCTGCTTTTGGTAAAATATTTTTTACTGCCAAAGGATGTGAAACGGCACTGCCCAAAGGTTTTGGCCAAATGGTACCACATCTTTACCTCCGTATAAAACCACACCGCCTGTAAAATCGGTGCCGGTTAATTCGGCAAATGCCCTGATGCCTTTGAAATCATGCCCATTCACGTTTTCTGCTTTTTTTATTTCAATAGCAAAAACAGAACCGTCCGGCTTTTCCAGTACAAAATCAACTTCCTTGCCATCGCTGGTGCGGAAATGATACAGCCTGGCCCTTGATTCGTTATAACTCAGTTGCTTAACGAGTTCTGTAGCTACATAATTTTCAACAATGTGCCCAAACAGGTCAGGTTTGTTTTTGGCAATATCTGCAAGATTCAAATCCAGCATATGGCATAGCAGCAGCGTGTCCAGCAAATACCCCTTGGGTGATTTAACCAGGCGTTTCCCGATATTTCTGAACCAGGGCTCTACATCAATATTTACAAACATCATCTTAAGCAACTGCCGGTAAAATTTACCTGTAACCGGGTTGAGGCCAATTTCCCGGGCAATATCAGCATCATTGAGCAGGTTGCCTGCCCGTACAGCCAGTATACGCAGCAGGGATGGCAGCAGCGAAATTCTTTCCAGGTCTGCCAGCATGCGTACATCACGCTGCAGCATAGTAGTGAGGTAGCCATCAAACCAGGTACTGCGGGCTTGGGTATCCTTACCTGAAATTTCCGGGAAGGTAGCCAATTGTATCGCATCAACTAAGTAAAGAGCCTTGTGCTGCAGCCCGGTAAAATCCATACGGCACAAGCGTTCCACACCATCACCCATGCCCCCGATAGCCTCTGCTGTGGTAAAGGGATACAGGGTGAGTACACTCATGCGCCCTACCAGCGGGTCAGACAGTTCGGGCAGTGCCATAATATTTGCCGAGCCGGTAAGCAAGTATTTCCCATTAGCATTTTCGTGGTCTTTTAAGCGCAATTCATCCACAGCTATTTTCAATGCCCGGAACAAATCCGGCACCATCTGTACTTCATCAATAATCAACCGGCCGGGGTAGCCTGACAAAAAGGCTTCCGGAGCAGCCACTGCTGCCGCAATTTGAGTGGGCCGGTCAAATGTGATATAAGTAGCAGGTTGATCGTTGCCGGGCAGGCACTGTACAAGGGTGCTTTTACCCGATTGGCGTGGGCCATTCAGGAACACAACAGGGCTGTGCTGCAATGAATTCATGATGCGGGGGCTGATATGCCGGGGAAGAAGCTTCATTCAATAATCTTTGCAAAACTAAAGTTAAGCTTTAATAATTCAAAAGTCAAAATTTAATATTACCGATTTATGACTATACGGCAAGATGCCGCACAATACTACAGTAAAGTCGTTCGGCAAGCTCTATAACCTGATTGTACATTGTTGCGACGCTCCGTTCAGGCTTTTGGTTCATTGCGCAGCAGTTATAAAAAAGGGTGCCGCAAAAGAAACCAGTACAGGTATATAAGCCATTTTCTTTCGCAGCCTTAGCTTGCCGGCAAAAAGTTTACTCAACAATAGATACTGTCCGTTCATTCCGGCCCCATTCCTCATTATATTTTTTTTGCATAATATTGTTTACCTTTCTTTATGGCAAATTGCCTTAAACAGTATCTGTAAAACATAATCCCTCAAACATGACACTTGTACAACGTTTTGAATCACCCGGTCCCAAAAAAATACTGGCCCTGGATGGTGGTGGCATTCGCGGCGCCTTAACGCTGGGCTACCTGCAGCAGATGGAAGACCTGCTGAAGGCACAGCATGGTAATGACAAAAACTTCCGGCTTTCAGATTATTTTGACCTGATAGGGGGCACCAGCACCGGCTCCATCATTGCTGCCTGCCTGGCCATTGGCATGAAAGTGAGTGATATTAAGACCATGTATTTTGAGCTGGGCGGAAAGATATTTGCCAAAAAATACAAGTGGTGGAATGTGTTTCAGATAGATGATTTTTTAAAAGCAGGTTACAATGAAAAACCGCTGGAAGAAGAATTGCAAAAAGTGTTTAAAAACATTACCCTGGGCGATACTGAACATATCAAAACCGGCCTGTGCATAGTGGCCAAGCGGGCCGATACCAACAGTGTATGGCCGCTGCTCAATCACCCCGGCGGAAAATACTTTGACAGTGCCGATGGTAAGAACAAGGATATACAGCTGTGGACAGCCGTAAGGGCCAGCGCTGCGGCCCCTACCTATTTTTTACCACAGATCATTGATGTGGGTGGTGGCATGGCCGAGGCTGCATTTGTAGATGGTGGCGTAAGCATGGCCAATAACCCCGCCCTGCAACTGCTGATGGTGGCAACATTGCATGGGTTTCCCTTTCACTGGCCATGGGGTAAGGATAAATTACTGCTGGTATCTGTTGGCACAGGCATGAGCAAATGGAAGCAGCTGCCAAAAAAAATCACCAAAAACACCCTGCTGAACTGGGCTCAACAAATACCCGATATGCTGATGCAGGATGCAAGCTGGCACAACCAGGCCATGCTGCAATGGATGAGCAATTCGCAAACCCCCTGGGAAATTGATGGTGAAACGGGTACACTTGAAAATGACCTCATCGGCGGCATTAAAAAAACTGAAGCGCCCATCACCTACCTGCGCTACAATACCTGGCTGGACAATGATACCCTGCAGCCGCTGATGAAAAAAGAGTACTCACAAAAAGAGATTGACAAGCTGGTGGAAATGAGCAATGCCGACAGCCGGTTTGAATTGTATGATATTGGTAAGAAGGCGGCGGCGAAACAGGTTGCCGCAAACCACTTTCCTTTAACTTTTAAAAATAAAATATGATACCGCAAGAATGGCTGCAATATGCCCCCAAACCAAAAGACCTGACAGGTGATGAAAAATGGAATGTGTTTCTGTCGTACAGGTCGGTAAACCGGCCCTGGGTGCTTAATTTATACGATGTGCTTACGGAGCTGGGCTATAAGGTTTTTCTTGACCAGTATGTGCTGCATGCAGGTGATGTACTGATAGATAAGCTGGAAGATGCGCTGAGCAAAAGCCAGGCTGGTGTACTGATATGGTCAAGCGCCACCAAGGATTCTGACTGGGTAAGAAAGGAGTACAATACACTGGAAAGAATGACAACTGATGATAAGAATTTCAAGTTTGTACCGGTGAAAATTGAAAAGTCGAAGATGCCGGTGTTTGCTGCCAACAGGATTTATATTGATTTTTCGGATTATCCCGATGGCCCCAATGGTGGTGACCTGATCAAGCTGCTGCATAGCATCAACGGTATTGCCATGAGCAATGAAGCCATTCATTTCGCCACCGAGCAGGATGAGGAATCCAAAGAGCAGGCCGTAAAGGTGAACGCTGCGATTAAGAATGGCAATCCCGAAAGGTTGATGGAGTTATTTGAAAAGGGTGGACTGCCATGGAAAACATCCGCTTCCCTTGGATGCCGGGCAGCAGAGGGGCTGATTAAACTGAAGAAGAATGATGAAGCCATCAGCATTTTAGAAAAAGTGGAAAAGCAATTTAAAAAAGCACTGAGGCCAAAGCAACTGAAAGCACTGGCCTTTGCACGCCGGGGAAAAGATGGTGACCTGGAAGAAGCACAGGAAATATTGGGAGCACTGCATGAAAAAAATTACCTCGACCCTGAAACGCTGGGCATTTATGGCCGCACCTGGATGGACCGCTACGATAAATCAAAAAACATTAATGACCTGAAACAGAGCCGTGACCTGTATGCAGAAGCATTTGAAAAAGCGCCGGATGATTATTATACCGGCATTAATGCAGCAGCCAAAAGTGTTTTGATAGGTACCGATGCAGATATTAAAAAAGGAAACGATTATGCAGTCCGTGTACAGCAAATAACCGGCACAGAAGCCGTGGCCGGGGATTACTGGAAAACCGCCACCATCGGCGAAGTACTGTTGATACAGAAAAAATACAAAGAAGCAGGCGACATGTACGAAAAAGCCGTGGCCATAGCCAGAACCGAAAAAGCATCCCACGAATCAACTTATACACAGGCAAAAAGATTGATGGACAAAATGGGGGCAACGGATGCGGAAAGGGCGATGGTGGAGGAAGCGTTTAAAATTTGAATAACTGACAGTTTACCCTTAAGCATTGTAATAAACAGCAAGTACATGACGAACAAGCCAGTAAATATTTTCATCTCATACTCCAGTAAAGATACTGAACTGGTAGAACAATTTGTAAGCCACCTGGTAACACTAGAGCAAAATGGAAAAATAAAACTTTACTACGATAAAAGAATAACAGCAGGCGCTAACTGGGGTGAGGCTCTTGATGATTTTTTATATAAGGCCGATATTATTTTATTTATGCTCAGCATAGATTCGCTTTCGAGCGATTTTGTTTACAAAGAAATCATTCATGCATTAGAGAAAAAGAAGGAAAAGGCTACCAGAATAATTCCGGTGTTGTTGAATAATTGCCTTTGGCAGTACTCCCCTTTGGCAAAATTTCAGTTTTTGAATAATCCTCAAAAACCATTGAATAAATTTAGCTTACCGGAAAGGTATAAAGAGCTTGCAAAGATGGCTTTGACCCTCTCTGATATCGTTGATATTTTGGGGCAAGATTGGAGAGAGAAAATAAGCAGAGAGTTTAATGAGAGAACAGGGGAGTTAAACCTCGAATATTGTAATCTACCGGGGTTACCAGAGGAGCTTGGAGACATGACTTGGCTAAAGTCTCTGAAATTAAACAATAATGAAATTGAAAATATTACTCAGATTGGCAATCTTACGAATCTTGACTCACTCGACCTTTCAAGTAATCGTTTAACGGATATTTCAATTTTAAATAAACTCCCTGCACTGAGCTTTTTGAACCTTAATGATAATTTATTTATGCCAGTGCTTTCAGAATTATATATACCCTCACTCAAAACCTTATATTTAAGCAAAAATAACTTATCAGAAATCCCTGATTTGTCTAATCTTGAAAAACTTAATATTCTTGATTTATCAGATAATCACATAAACCATACTTATGGCATCGGGAGCCTTTTACACTTAACTTCTCTAGACCTAAGTGAAAATGAATTCCAACAAATCCCTATTCTAGATAATCTGACTGAGTTAATTGATCTGAGGTTAACAGGAAATAAAATAAAAAAAATAGAAGGCCTGGATTTCCTCAAAAGACTACAAAGTATTGATTTATACAATAATAATATATCTGTTATTGAAAATTTGAATTATAATGGGGAGTTAAAAACACTCGGTCTGTCGAGTAACGAAATAACCACACTTAAAAACATCAGCCACCTCACAAAACTCGAAACCCTCTACATCGCCAATAACCAAATTGAAGACATTACCGAACTGCAAAACCTCAAAAAACTCAAAAGGGTCGTACTCACCAATAATAAGATTACCGACCTTTTTCCACTCAAAGAATTTATTGAAAATAACATACCGGTAAACGTTGCGCACAGTTTTGATGTGGAAGAACCCGGGATTTTCATTAGAGGCAACCCCATACAATATCCACCGCTGGAAGTGATTGCCGAAGGAAAGGATGCTATACTGCGAAACTTTTCCCTGCTGGAAAAATCGCTTACTGAGCAACTGCCGCCCTATCAGAGTGCCGAAATAAAACTGATATTGCTGGGCAATGCCAATGTTGGCAAGTCGCATATTGCCACATATATAAAAAGCAACAGAAAAAAACTGCCGCCTGATAATGCCAGCACCCACGGTATGGTGAATGAATTTGTGCAGTACAAAATGCCTTCACTGTCCAAACCCGTTAAAATGCGGATACTGGATTTTGGCGGTCAGGAATATTACCACGATACGCACCACCTGTTCTTTACCAGCGATACCATTTACCTGCTGCTTTGGGAAAAAGAGTCGAATCGCTTTGGATTGAAAACAGAAAAGAGATTCAATGCAGCTACCGGCATTGATACCGAGGAAACCAATGCGGTGTTCCCTGTTGCTTACTGGCTGGATGCTGTTAACTACTTCATCAGCAAAAAAGAAGAAGAAAGGAGAAAAAACTCAAAACAGGAGGGTGATACACCAGTCGCCACAGTTGACCCAGCCGTCATTCTTGTGGAAACCAAGCGCAGCAAAAAAGGCATTACCGTGCTGGACAATTCCTCCCTGCTGCCTTTCAGCGGGCTGATACACAGCAACCTATCCATTTCACTGTACAAGGATACCACCGGGAAAATAATTAACACCGGTACCGATTCGCTTTTCGACAGTATGAACGATTTAATCGGTTCCATGTTCGAAAAAAGATGGTCGGGCTACTATGCGCTAATCACCGCTTTTTTTGAAAAGATCCATAGTGCCGAAAATGTACAGCTGCTGAAACAGGTAAAAGCAGAAAAACTGATGATTGGCATTCAGGATTGCATTGTACTGTTCAACAGCATCATTAAAAACAAAGGGTACAAGTACAAGTTCGACAATGACAATGCCCTCGACCTCTGCCGCTTCCTGGCCAACAGGGGCTATGTCCTGTACTTCGACAGTGACAGGATTTGCCTGCATCCTGAAAGGCTTACCAAAGAAATTTATGGGGTGCTCAACAGGCAGTACAACAGTGTGGGCATGATTGATGAAAAAGAACTAGCCGGTACCGACCCTGCTGTTGTCAGCATCATGCAGGAGTTCAGGCTCATTATTCCGCACCCGGGCAGCACCGGGTATATTGCACCACAGCTGCTGCCCGAAAATACCAACAGCCAGCTCAGCATGTTTTTAGATGCTTTTAAGCCGGCAATCATCCGGTTTTCACTTGCAGGTTATATTCATAAAAATATCATACAGGAACTGTTTTATTCCTTCAAAGATGACCTGTTAAAGGAGGAAACAAAAAATTATATCTGGAAGAACGGTTTTATCATTAACATAGAAAATGAACTCTACAAAATCAACATCCAAAGTACCGAAAATTGCAGGATGATTGAAGTGCAGTACCTGAAAGAGTTGAACAGGGGGCTGCTCAACAAAATCAGTGATAAAATTTCGGCAGTGCTGGAAGGCCGATACTGCACCAAAGAAGTAAGTAACGACGGAAAACTGTTTGTACCGCTGGAGGAGATCAGGAGAAATATACAACTGGCACAGTTTGTATATGATGGTAAACTGCTGCGTGTGGCTGATTATAAAAACTTCCTGGACGACAGCTCCCTGCAGCGTGCCATGAAAAAACTCTTTATCTCTTACTCATCAAAAAACACGGCTTTTATGCAACGCTTTGAAACCCATTTGAAGCCACTGCGCCGCAATGGAGACATTGACTTCTGGCACGACCGTATGATTGAACCGGGTACCCGATGGGATGAAAGTATCAAAGCCGAACTGAGCAATTCAGATATCATCATTTTCCTGCTGAGCCCAGACTTTATTGCCACCGACTACATTTTTGATGTGGAGATACCGGAAGCTATCCGGCAAACGGGTGTTGGCGCAAGGCTGTTTTTTATAGAGCTACAGCCCTGCGGTTGGGAAAAAACGGTTCTTGCACAATTTCAGTTAGCCACCAACCCCGGCGGAGACAATAAGGCAGTAATACAGATAGCTGATCCACAAAACGATACACAGTGGAAGCTGGCGATTGGTGAGCTGGAAAAAATATTGAAATAACTATTACAAACCATAAAGCCCCTTTTATGAAATTTAATCTTCCTGCATTTGAGCAAAAGCTGAAAACAGCGCTTTCATTGTTTGATAAAAAAGCCGTAGTGGAACTATGCGGTCAACTAGTGGATTACCTGAATGAGTCAACTGTGGCCATTCCTGCAAAAAGCCTGGAAACCATGCTCCAGCAATTGCGCAAAAAAAGAATGTTTGCCCTGATGCAGCGGGTGGCCGACTGCTGTATACAAACCGGCCGGCAAACCTATAAAATACGCCGCCAGTATGCACAGTCGCTGATAGACCAGGAGATATTTACGGGGGCGCTGTCGGTACTCAACGAGCTGAAAAGTGATACAGCCAATGATACCTCAAAAGAAGCTGCAGATGAAAAAAAAGAAGCCATGGGGCTGATAGGCAGGGTGTACAAGCAGTTGTATGTAAATGCTGACATGCCCGGCAACACAAAGTTTGCGGTATTGCTCAAACAGGCTATTCAGCATTACCAGGCGGTATATTCTTTAAGTCCGGGCGATTCCTTATGGCACGGTATTAACCTGGTCGCATTGCTCAGGCGGGCAGAACGGGACAAGCTTAAACTAAGCGGCTTTCCTGATGCAGGGAAAGTGGCCAAAGAGATTCTAGCCATCATACAGGACAAAGATTCCAACGGGAAAGCGGATACCTGGGATTTTGCTACAGCTATGGAAGCATGCATTGCGCTCAATAAGGGGGCAGATGCTCTTTCCTGGACAAACAATTACATACTTGCACCCTATACTGATGCCTTTGAACTGGGCAGCACTTTAAGGCAATTGAAGGAAGTATGGCAGCTTGATGAAAAAAAGGGTATTGGCAAACAGGTATTGCCACTTTTGCAGGCAGCTCTATTGAAAAGGGAAGGAACCAATATCATACTCGATACACAAGGCTTTCAAAAGCAGCAGAAGGAAGATGCCAGTTATGGCAAAAATCTTGAACGGGTATTTGGTACCGAAAGCTTCAAGACTTTTGAATGGTATATGAAGGGCAAAGACAGGTGTATGCCCGTGGCCCGTATCGGCAGGGATAAAACCAAGGGCTTTGGAACCGGCTTTATCATGCAGGGGGAATTGCTGCACAAAAAATTAAAAGGCCAGCTTGTATTGCTCACCAATGCACATGTACTCAGCAATTCGCCTGCCATCAACAACGGCTCCATGCTGCCGGAAGATGCCGTGGTGATACTGGAAACCATTAACAGTAAAACCGAGCTGAAATTAAAAAAACTTTTTTGGAGCTCTCCTGCAAAAAAATTGGATGTGTCCATCCTGCTGTTTGACGATACCAGCCATGCAAAACTCAAAACACTCATAAAGGGTATTGATTTGTACAATATTGCCAAAACACTTCCGCCTGCTGACGGACAGCAAAGGGTGTATATCATCGGGCATCCTGCGGGCGGCACCCTGCAAATTTCGTTGCAGGACAATGTTTTCCTGGCACAGAAAGATCCGCTGCTGCATTACCGCACACCCACGGTTGGCGGCAGCTCAGGCAGCCCGGTTTTTAACGATGCCTGGGACCTGATTGCGATACATCATGCCGGCAGCCCGGTAATGAAAAGAATTGATGGCACCCGTGGAGTATATGAAGCCAATGAGGGTATCTCCATGCAGCATATCATAAAAACATTAAATAAAGAACTGAGGTAATGCTGCAATAACAGTGTTGTAAATTATGTTTCCGTTAGGGGAAGTTTTTTGTGCTTGCAGCTACTATAATTATTTACTCAATAGCAGCAGCTCTTTGCTTTCCAGCAATGTCAGTCCCGGGCAGGTGCGGCAGGCAGGACGTTGCGCCTTTATTTTGCATTTGCTTTGGTAGTTACAAACTGCAAATCAACGTTCCTGGCTGCACTCATGGATTTTCAGGAGACGTTGCTAAGGATGCAGTTTTAGCTTAACTTGTGTACAATTGTTTGTGAAGTTTCCTCAACTTAATTCAGTCCTTATTCGCTGTCAATGATTTCTTTTACTTTGCTTTCTAAAACTTTTTGGTCGGGCAGATATAATTGATATTTTGAAACAAATATTTTATTTGAAAGCCCTCCAGTTGCGTACTTTACTAAAAAATCATGCTTGTCAGCGGCAATAATAATACCTATGGGGTCACTGTCGCCCTCTGTGTTTTCTTCTTCTTTAAAATAGTTCAAATAAAGATTCATTTGTCCTATGTCCTTATGCTTTACTTTTTTTATTTTAAGGTCAATAAGCACAAAACATCTTAATATTCTGTGATAAAATACCAAGTCAATAAACATGTGTTCATTGTCCACCGTAATTTTAAATTGCCGTGCAACAAACGAAAAGCCCTTGCCAAGCTCCAGCAAAAATTTCTGCAGGTTGTCAATAAGCTTTTTCTCTAAATCATGTTCCTTAACCACGCTGTCTTTCTGAATGTTTAAAAATTCAAAAACGTAAGGATCTTTAATCGCATCTTTTGAAGTAGAAATTATTTGACCTTCTTCTGCTAAAGCCAATACCCCTTTCTTGTTTTTACTCAAGGCCAAACGCTGAAATAAAGCAGAATCAATTTGCCGCTTCATTTCTCTGAAACTCCAGTTTTCTTTAATTGCTTGCTTTTCATAAAAACTTCTTGCCAAGTCGTCTGAAACGGTAAGCAATTCAGCATAATGGCTCCAACTTAGTAATATGCCAGACAGTGCCTGGCTTTTTGCAGATTTGCCAGACACTGTCTGGCGAATTTTCGATTTTCCAAATACTGTCTGAAAATTTGGATATTTAATATAGAAAAGCCGCATCAGTTGCAGATTAGAGCGACTGAAACCTTTGCCAAATTTTGTTTTTAAATCTTTGGATAAAGAAACCAATAATTCTGTTCCGTATCCTGCCCTTTCTTTTCCTTGCTGCTCAAATTCAACAATGTGCCTCCCAATTTCCCAATTAGCTTTCACTAATTCTGTATTGATTGCTTTAATAGCATTTTCTCTTGCTTTTTGCAAAGTAGCGCCTATGCTCTCAAGGAGTTTGTTATATGTATTTTTACCAAGTTTCATTTGATAAAATTAAGGCAATTAAACTTTTTGAAAAAGATTGCCCAAATTCAATTATTAATGTCTGCAATTGATGCTTAAATGTGCGTAGAATGTTACTAGCCTTCCAGCAACGTCACTCACGGGCAGGTACGGCAGGCAGGATGTTGCCCTTTATTTTGCATTTGCCCGGGCAGTTACAAGCCGCAGATCAACTTCCCTGGCTGCACTCATGGCTATTCAGGAGGCGATGCCTCCGAAGAAGGTCTGCTGTTATATTAATGTCCTTTCGGTATTATGTTTACAATTACATTAAAATCTATCTCTTTTTTTGTCAAGTCGTTTTGAATGCCTTTTGGATTACTAATGTAACCATCTGGGTCATAAACAAAACAATACAGTGTATTACAGTCAGGATTTTTTCTGTAATGTGCTATGTCTATAATTAATTGTTCTCCAAGTTGTTTTGCTTTTAAAGTTTCTCTTGTCTTTTTAACTTCAATAATTACTTTTTCGTCTTTTAGTAAAAAGTCTGAACGACTGGAACTACCTGCGTAACTTGGATTCCACTCTTCTGGCCTGATATCGTCAAAGTAAATTTTAAGTATCGAATGTAATAGGTCTTGTACATCATATTCATCTTTTATGTCCAAGGTGCTTCTATCGTTATGTCTTTGTCTAATTTGCTTTGCGATTAAATGAAATCTGTCACACAATAAGCCAACTAAAAAAACAGGGTCTTTGTCTGTGCTTGTTGGCTGTGAAAGCGCTTTGATTTTTTTCTTTTTTTCTCTCCAAGGAAAGTCAGTACCACAATTATCGCAAATGTCAGGAACTGGTGTGCTTGTTCCTGTGAGGTCGATAATGTTTTCGTAAATCATGTCGCCTTTTATATCTACGTTACAATTGGGACATTTATGAATTGTTTTCTCACCACAAACAGTACAGAAATTTTTTCTAAACTCCGAAGAGTTGTAATATCTGTCAGTTATTTGATGCCCATTTAGGCAAACTTGTTGAGTATCTCGTTTTGACATTTACAGTTTCTATTTTCGTTTCTTTATTCGTTGATAATGTCCAATAATTCTTCGTCACTATAATTGTTATTTATTCCTTGTTTTGTCTTTAAATACTCGAAAATCGTTTTGCTGTCAACTCCGTGTGCTTCTTTTATTCCGTCACAAATTGTTTTGATATAGTTTCTACTTGGTTTCATTAAAGTTTGTAATTCATTTTCATTAGTCAATGTAAAAATTGGATATTCGTTTTGCTGTCCTAAATACATTAAATTTCCGTACCACGATGGTCTTTTAAAAATATATGAACCATTTTCAATAGCTTTTTCAAAATCTAACAACAATTCAGTTTTTGTACTTGTCTCTTGTTTGGCAATGTCAATTAATTGTTCTTTAGTTACTAAATAAATTCTGCCAAGTGTCGAAGCTTGTTTTCCAAATGAAGTGCTTATAAAAGCAACGCCACCATTGTCCCAAATAGTTGATTCTCTTGCAAAATAAAGTTCAGAACAAATATAAAAGTCTTCGTTGTCTGTTGGCAATGTCTTATCTCTACAACCTTCGTAATTTGTATTTGCTCCCTTCGGTTGCCCACCTCTAATATAACAAAGAAAACGTTCTTCTAACATATTTGAGCCGTAACAAGCATACCAAACTTTGTCCTTAAGATTTGTCATAATGGTTTTGGTCTAAAAATAGCAGCCAACATTAGTATTGAAGGACATTCCTTCAGGCATCCCGGTTTTCTTACTTTTTGATTATGAATTGTTTTATATGTCGCTTTTTGTATTGTTTCCAAATTTTCTGTGTCACCAATAAAACTCCACATACAAACCTACTCCATCTCTCCCACGAAAAAAACAGGAAAATCCCTTTTTTTAATCCCCCAAATTGTATTATTGAATATTGGTATTTAAGGCTATCGCAGTGCTGATAAAGGCGGTAGCAATGCAATTTA
The DNA here is from genome assembly GCA_031375675.1 of Chitinophagales bacterium. Lineage (GTDB taxonomy): Bacteria > Bacteroidota > Bacteroidia > Chitinophagales > Chitinophagaceae > Ferruginibacter. The sequence goes on along the minus strand of JANMIG010000082.1, from coordinate 104,001 downwards.
TACTTTTTTACTCAAAACCAGCAGTAACTGCAGCAGTTCTTCCTTGCGGCGGCGGGCTACATCCAGCAGGGTGCCGTTTACCAGGGTTACCTGCCCGCCCTCACCCTTGTTGTATTTTTTTATGGCGGCCAGATTTACCAGTGAAGCATTGTGAATACGGAAAAAAAGTTCCGGCGGCAGTATGTCTTCAAACTCCTTAAGGGTTTTGGAAGCAAGCAGGGGTTTTTCACCGGCGGTATGAATGAAGGTGTAATTATTGGTGGCTTCCAGGTACAGTATTTTTTCAATTTCAATTATTTCAAGCCCGGCACTGGTGGCCACTGCAATTTTAGCCGGGGCCTGCTGCCTGCTCAGCAACTGGTCAAGGATTTCCAACTGCCCTTTTTGCAGGTGTTCTTTTTTTTGCAGGGTAACTCTTGCCACAGCAGCCACCAGTTCAGTTACTTCCACCGGCTTTACCAGGTAATCAATAGCGCTGTGGCGGATGGCATTGATGGCATACTGGTTATAAGCAGTGGTAAAAATAAGGGCAAAGTTTTTTTGCGGCAATTGCTGCAGCATGGTAAAGCCGTTCATGTGCGGCATTTCTATATCCAGAAAAACCACATCCGGCTGGTGCTGCTCAATGGCTGCAAGCCCTTCTTCGCCATTGGCACATTCGGCCACTACCTGCACTTCGGGACAATGTGATTGCAGCTTCTTACGGAGTGATTCCCTGCTGTTTTTTTCATCGTCTATCAATATTGCTTTTATCATTCTATAAGTTTATAAAGTGGTCAACACTTTGTATAATATTCCTCTTCAGTAAAAAAACAAGGGCTGACCACTTCGTATTTTTATACCGATAAGGTTACTTCCACCCTTGTACCAACTGCATTTCCTGCAGCATCCATTAAATCGGTAATGGTTACATTGCCGGGTGCCGAATTGAACAACTGCACCCTTTCCCCGCTTAATTGCATACCGTAGCTGCTGTGCGGAGTTTTATTGAACGCCTTTAGTTCAGCAGCTTTTACCCGCCCGATACCGTTGTCTTCAATGGTAAAAATCAATTGTTGTTGCTGCAGCCTGGCAGTAATACTCAATTGTCCCCCGGCATCGTTGCGGTGCTTCAACCCGTGGTGAATGGCATTTTCCACGTAAGGCTGTATGATCAGCGGGGGTATGCGGTAATGTCCGCCCAGTAACACCTCGTCGGCCTTCATGCTGCAGGTAAAAGTGTTGTCGGCCCGCAGCTGTTCCAGTTCGGTGTACAGGCGCAGGGTTTCCCAATCTTTCCAGAAGGGTATTACTTCCTGCTTGCTGTTATCCAGTATGCCCCTTATCAGCCTTGCAAACTTATTCAGCCAGGCCGAAGCATTTTCTTTGTCGTTATCGAGTATAAAATTATCAATACTGCTGATACAGTTAAAGATAAAATGAGGATTCATCTGCGCCCTTAGTGCCATCATTTCTGTTTCAGCAATTTTTTGTTTGAGCAATGATTGCCTGCGGATGGTGTCAATCCGTTTCTTTATCAGTAAAAAGACAGCCGAGCCTGTTGCCACTATCAATAAAGCCCAGAACCATGTACGCTTCCACCAGGGTGGCGAAATCAGTATTTCAAGTAAGAGGTCGGGTTTCATTCCTTTTTGCCTCAGTCTCAAACTATATGCACCGGGTGCAAGGTTGCTGAAGTTAAGGGTATGGCCATTTTCCACCGGCAACCATTTTGCGCTGTTGTTCAGCATATATTCAAAATCAACGGGGCCCTGCAATGCTGATGCAATGGCCCCCACCTGCAGGCTGATATTGTTTTCATTATAGTTCAGTTTGTAACTGCTGCCCGCGGGTACGGGCTGGTTATTAATCAGTATCCTGCGCAGGTAAATAACCGGGTCAGCATCCCTTTGAGGCAGGTTTTTGCTGTGCCATTGATAATAGTCACCATTCAGGCAGGTATAAATATGGCCATCGGGGGCTACTGATAAAAAACTCAGCTCCTTAGGTAAAATATCAATATTACCAAGGCTTACCGCAGTGCCGGCTGCAATATCCATCCGCACAATGCCCTGCGCTGTAATTATCCAGGGCAAATGGGTACTGTCAAGCGCCACAAAAAAACAGGTATTGGAAGGCAACCCGTCCTGCCGGGTGTAGAGTGTAAACAACCCATTGCTGTTGTTAAAATGATATAGCCCCCTCACCACATCGGTAAGATACATATTGCCTGCTGCATCGCCTGTGATGCAACTGATATCGGCAGCATTCCTGTTTTTGCCCGCCAGCTGGTGGTGTACTGTTTTGCCGGTATTGATATCATACTGAAAAACCCCTTCATGCTCCACAGCCACCCACAGGCATTGCTGTGCAGCATTATAGTACATGGCCGAATAGGCTTTGTCTGGTGAGGGAGAAATGAAATTTACAAAGGCAGCAGCACCATTCCCCGGGTTTAGTTGAACAATTCCCTGGCTGCGCAGCCTGATCCATATACTCCCTTTTGGGTCGGTAACAATATTGCGTACCGTATAATTATTGGCAATAAACTGCTTCGCCGGCAGTGCCGCAGTTTGTGCTTTCATTGTTACCGGGTTTACTGTATACAGCATTTCTTCTGTGGCCAGGTAAGCAAGATTTTCATTCAGTTGCAACCAGCCTGTAAGTTCGCCACCAACAGCCTGCCCATGCAGCAGCACAAAGGGGTTAAATTTTTTTTCCGCTGATTGCCATATACCTATTTGATTACGCCCGGTAGCGCCCATTACCAGCATATCCGGTTGGTAATGCAACGGGTAAACTTTATTGATATAATTGCGCCCTGCAAAAGGGGTTGTTTTGTTTACCCAGGTTTGTGCCGGCCGCATCAATGTAAGACCCCTTGAGCCTGCAACCCAGAAGCTGCTGTTTTCTTTCCTGAGATAGCCTGCGGGAAAATTGCTGCCGGGTATCCGGCTGATAAATTTCTTTTTTACTGCATCAAAAAAAGCCAGCCCATCCAGCCCGGAATACAAAAGGGTATCACCTGCATAATGAGTGATTGCGTAAGCCTGGTTAAAACCTGGTACTGAGTTCCAGCCGGCCGGTGGCAGGTAGCTTGCCCAGTTATTGGTACGGGTATTAAAACAAACGATACCTTTATTATAAGTGCCTATCCATAAATTACCTGCACCATCAGCATAGCAGATGCGGCAACCGAAATAATCATCAATACCGGTGTATGGATACCACTGAAACTGCTTTGTAAGTGTATTTACACTGTACAGTCCGTAACTGGTGAGTATCCACATTTCATTGGCTGATTTTTTTTCCATTGCCATTATTACCACCCGGCTGTTGTTGCCATCGGCAGGTTTATGAGCAGCTGCAAAATCGGCCCAGCCCGAGCGCTGAAATTTTTTGGTTGCAGGATCAAACACAAGCAGCTCATACCAGGTACCCACCCACAGCTTTCCATCGTCTGCCGGCTGGAGGGCACAAAACCAGCGGCCGCATTTACCTGCGCTGCTGTCAGGATAATAATTACTGAAATCCTGCCGGCCCCTGTTGTACAAGCTGATGCCGCCCGTAGTGCCTACCCACATGCGCTGTTGCCTGTCAATACACAATGCCTGTATCTCATTACCGGGAAGCGAGTGCTCATCACCGGGATTATTGTAAAAACAATCGAATGCATTTCCGTCAAAGCGATTGAGTCCGTTGGCTGTACCCAGCCACATAAAACCGTCTTTATCCTTTGTAATTGCGGTTACATTACTGCTGCTTAAGCCTTCCTTAATGGTGTACTCTGTAAACTGAAATGGCTGGGCCGTACATGCCGTTGAAAAAAATAATAATAGTATCTGTACCGTTTTTTGCATGTAATAAGCTGAAAATGACGACTGTAATATCGCAAATATCTGCAAACCTTTATTATTTACATTTTTGATGGGGCATTTCAAATTCTCTGGGAAAGGTAGCTGCAAAACTGCTGCAATAACCTGATTGGCAAATTCTCCCCAATTAGTTAAAGACATCAACTGCTCAGCAAATTTCTATTGCAGTTGAAGTTTCTGGTTTTATGTCAGTACTGACACTTTGCAAGCTCTTGATAGTTGCTTGGTTCTTTTCCCCCGACGCTGCGGCCGGGATGTACCACTTGATGAAAAGAACCAAAAATCAAGGGCTGCGGAAAAAAAAGCTAAAAATTTCCCTGTCTGGCTAAAATGAAATCAGTCACAACAGATGAATAAATCCCCGGCAATGGTGCGACTTAACAGCTAAGAATATAGCCAGGCAGATGTAACATTAATTTCATTTTTTACCCAGCCATGAAAATTTTAGTTCGGTCATATTTATTGTTTTTTGTCTCACTGAACCTCCTCCGTCGGTTTCTTAACGCAATTTTTTCCGAGGCCCATCCATCGAAAGCATTTTCTGAATAGGAATGGATGGGTATTTTAAAAATATGCCGCACCTCATACCGGCTGTTATTTATTCACAAACAATTCCTGGTAATGAACCAGTTTATCCTCAAAAACCAGTTTTACAAAATATTGCCCGGCATTTAATTTTTGGGTGTCAATTATTACCGTATTGCTGCTTTTTGATGTTGCCATAATGCTTTTTTCAAAAAATATTTCGCTGTCTGCAGCGTTTGTCAGCACTATTTTATACATACCTGCTTTTTGTGCTTTAATGGTACAAAGGTTTGTTCCATCTTCAACAGTAACTGTACCGTAAGGATAGCGTGCCTGGTTATTCCCATTATCGGTAGAAGTTGCAAATACCGGTGCCGAAAAAGCAGGCTGCGTGGGTGGCAAACCAGATTGGCATGGACCCAGCAATCCATTGAACCGCTGGGTTTCAGTAACCGTAAATCCGTTGCCCAGAATAATTTCCCGACCGGCACGGGCTGTTACAAGCGTACTGTCGGTGCCCGTAATGGTGGCGTAAGAGGAAATATTATCAGATGCCTGGTAAAACCTGTTACCAAAAACATTGCCATTAATGTCGCCGGTTATTTCAAAACTGAAATCGCAGGCCGAGTATACATTGGTTTCCCATATACCGGCACCATAAGTGGATGCCCGAATTTTACCGGCCGCCTGGTTAATAACAAGATCTGTTACCGGGCAACGGGGCAGTTCATTAAAAAAGGGGGTCCAGTCAGCCTCTGATGCTGCCTTGTAATAAACCCCCATATCAGTACCAATATAAGCGTTGTTGTTATTATCAATAGCCACACAGTTTACATTTACTTCGGCGGGCAATGTACCGCTGATGTTGATCCAGGTTGCACCTGCATCATTACTGGCCATCACTTTTCTGCCTGCGGTATAACCACCAATAGCAGCATACACAAAGTTGCTGTTGGCCGGGCAAACGTTTACATCTGCAATACGCCCTGAGCCGGTAAAACCGGTATTGGCTGCAAGATTGGCCGTCCAGTTGGTCCCTGCATTGTCTGTTCTGTAAATACCGTTTACGCCGGCCACATAAATTCTGTTGCTGTTGCTCGGGCAATTACAAATACTTTGCTGTATGGCCAGCGCAAGTACCTGCGACCAGCTGGATCCGCCATTGGTTGATTTAAAAACTCCTGAGCTGCTGCTGGCAAAGTAAACAATTTCATCATCAACCGGGTTTACTGTAATCACCGGAAAAAGATTGGTGGTATTGGCCGGTGTGGTCACACTCTCCTCATCTCCGTTATTATCATACTTTACCACAATACTATTATTAGTGGCATAAATGGAAGATGAGGAGGAATTGCCAAAAGCACAATCAAAGCCGTCGCCGCCTTTTACGTGCAAAAAATCACCCGTATTCTTTTTGTATTTCATTCCATTGTCCTGTGTGCCGCCCATTATTTTGTTGGCATCATAGGAAGCAGCCGACATGTGGTAGAAAGTGGTGCTGTGAATGCCATTTGTAATGTTAACCCATGCCGTACCATTATTATCGCTCACATACACCCCACCATCATTACAGCAATACAGTTTATTGTTCAGGGGATTGTAAGCAAGGTCGTGGATATCTGGGTGTATATAATATGATGGTGCAACCGGGTCGGTATTGGGTTCGGCAAAAGTGGTGAGGTTGGTTAATGTGCTACAGCCATCAGTACTCCGCCAAACGATTTTTCCTCCCAGTGCAACTGTTTCGGCATTGGTGGGATTTACGGCAATAGCCAGGTCGTAATTAGACTGGTCGCCATCAGTGGCGGTGGTAATTCCGTTACTGGCGGCAGAAAGGATATTGGGTGTGGTGGCACGGGCAGTTCCAAAACTGTTCTGGCTGCCTTTTGTGGTGGAGCGGTAAATACCTGCAAAACTGCTGGTTCCGGTAAAGGGCGCACAGATCAGGTACACATAATTGTTGTTGCTGGCCGATACGCCAATTTCAATCCTGTTGGTACCCGCAATACTGGTTTGTTCAGATGCAGGAAAACTGGCACCACCATCAGTTGACCTGTAAAACCTGCCCCAGGCAGATACATACACATTGGAAGCATTGGAGGGATCAAACTCAATATCATAAACAGGTCTGCTGCCATCGGTAAGTAATGTTGCTCCGGCAAACATAAGTGTCCAGGTATTACCGGCATTAGTACTTCTGAATAATCCGCTTGCTGTAGCAGCAAATAAAGTATTGGAGTTGTTGGGGGCCATTACTAATTTAAACCCGTTTAAAACCAACGACTCCCTGCTGCGGTTAAAACTGGTTTGAGTCCAGGTACTGCCTCCGTTTGTAGTAAACCAGATGCCGCAGGAATTTTGTTGTATTGCTCCACCGCCGTTTCCATCACCGGTTAAAACAAATATGCGCTGCGGGTTATTAGGGTCCACTGCTACGCCTGATACCGACTGTATGGGAAAGTAACGGGTAAGATTTACCCAGGTTACGCCATTATCTTCAGTACGCCAAAGGCCTCCGTTATTGGCACATACAAAAAAAATATTTGGGTTGGTTGGGTGAAATACAATTTTATCTGTACGTGCCAGTCCACGAAAAAATCCATTCTGGTAACTGTTGTTAAAGGGACCAATAAAACTCCAGGCAGCATTGGAGCTGCTTTGTACGCCGTTAACACTTCTTTGTGCTGCAATTCCATACTTATTATTCACCATTTCCCAAGCGGCGATGGTTTTGGCATTGATATCTTCCAGCTCACCATTTTCATTCAGCCTGGTTTTGTTAAAATATTCCCAGCGTTTCCAGCGGAAAAGACCATGCTCAAATTCTTCCCTTTCATTTTCATCCCTGCCTGCTTTTTTCTCCCGTTTTTCTTCTTCCCGGTAATAATCCTCCACTACTTTCATGATGGACTCCAGCTTTTTCATCCCGCTGATTTTCTGCTGTACCTCCACCGGCAGTTGCTGTGCAGCTACCTTCAGCCCAAGCAATAACAGGTAACAATAAATGACAATACATTTTTTCATTGCTGAATAATTTTATAGCTGTTGCGGTATTCAATAAACAGTTGCTTACAACCGCTGGTACACAATCGTTTCGTCCTTGTTAACAAAAGTCATTTTATTGCCTGCAAAACTGATGGTGTGCGTCTGGCCCACTGCAAAGTTGGTAGCAGAAACCATGATCTGGTTGCCCTCCAGCTTCCATTGGGTTTTGCTGTACAGGTTTTGCTGCATTTTAATATACCTTGCATCGCAGCCGCTATTGGCAGCATTCAGCCCCCAGGTTCCGTCGGCATTTATTTCATACACAATATTGGCTGCGCAGGGCCGCTGTTTAAGCAATGCTGCATGGCTATCGAATTTTACGCCATCATATACGGAAATGTAAGAGAGGCGTTTCCATTTACCAACGGGGCTTTGTGCTGCGCAACTGCCTGCTGCGTTAATAATCAATAAAAACAATATGATTTTTTTCATTTTACAGAAATTATACTAACAGTAAATGTTGTTTCTTATTTGTGTGCCTGTTTCTTTTCCAGTGCCGCAATCTTTTTATTTGCTTCAATCAGGTACAGGGTAAGCTCTTCTATTTTTGCCATCATTTTTGTTTGCATATCGCTTACATCCACCCCTTCTTTTTGCAGTATGGCTGCAGCAGGAATACCGGGCAGGTGATGGTTGGCTTTTATAAACTGTTCTACTTCTGCCAGTGGTTTTAACTGATACCCTTTTTCAAAAACGTAATCGGCCCAGCCGGTATTGATGCGCAATTCTTTTGCCCTGATACTGCCGTTAACTGCCAGCCTGTATATACCGGGATTATCTGTACCAATCCCTACACTGCCAAACCCGTCAATAAATATCCTGTTGGCAGAGTTGGTGTATAAAGCAATGGGATTATTACCTGTTGTACCGATAGAAACAGTATTACCATTGTTAACGCCACCCAAATAGGTTTTAAGCTCAATAGAATTAGATGGGTTACGTATTACCAGTGCGGTGGTGTAATCAGCTGCAGTCTGTATGGTGGCTCTTGCATTTACATCCGGTGTTGATGTGCCAATGCCAACCTGGCTGGTAGTGGGTGAACCAAGTATAACATCACCGCCATTCTGCTCATTTACATAAACCCTGCCGAGTAATTTACCACCTCTTATATAAGTATCTTCTGTATTGCCATAATTGAAATGGGAATTATAAGATGACCCTAAAATGGCCAGTGCCCCGGCATTTACATCAGGGCCGCTCTGTCTTCTTTTACCTACTACCAGTGTATGGTCGGGTGTTTGATTGACCAATAAGCCAATACCCGTATTTTGAATGGAGTTGCCGATTTTTATTCTGTTGCTTTCAAATACATGCACATTCGTTCCTATTGAAACAGAATTGGAAATATTATCCGTTACGTTTCCGTTTAAATCATTGTTGTTGCCGATAAGTATATTGTCGTTGCCATTGCGGTGAAAGTATCCGGCTGCAAAGCCCATGTATATATTACCAGTTCCATTGGCACCGTACCCCGCAGCCTGGCCAAAAGAAATGGTACCTGTTGCAGCAGGGTCGGCATTGATGCCACTGTTAACCCCCATAAAAACATTATTCTTTGCTCCGTCAAACTGGGCTATACGGATATTATTGGTTTTAATCATCAAGGGCACATCATCTGTATTACCAATAAAATTAGCCGTAGTGTTACCACTGTTACCGGATAAACCCCAGCCACCACTCACCGCTCCTCCTTGTGTAAATGATTTACCTGTAACAAACCAGCGCTGCTCTGAGGGACTGTACTGCAGGGTAACTGCACCTTTGGCGGGTATAACAAAATCCACCCCATTGCTGGTGAGAATGCGGTTTACATCTGTTGAAAGCGCTGATTCATTTACCACGGTCATTTCAAATGCGGTGGTATTGATGAGTGTAACCGTACGCCCATCCACACCGCCATCCATACCTGTAATGGAAAATGCTGCAGTAGGGCTCACCACCCTGTAAATGGAGCGGCGGTCGCTGGAGCTGATTACATCATTATTAACACCATTTACCAGCGACATACTGGCCATACGGGTGGCTATATCGCCGGTAACGTCCAGCGTAGCCTGCGGGTCGGTATTGCCAACACCGGTATTTTGTGCACCGGCAGCCACTATGGTTAAGCTGAGCAGCAGGCTGAAGATAATTTTTTGCATACAATAAGATTACTTAATTCGTATGCAAAGTAGCAGGTTAGCTGGTTAGGTACATTGGCCAGTTACTGGCTGGTGGCCATGGCTGATTTGCTGGTCATATTTGGCTGCCGCTTCACCAGCTTAAAGGCAATGTTACGACCCATGCCCTGCATCATGGCCAGGTTGATCCAGCAAAGGGCAAATTGCTCCAGCAGCACCACTTTATCCGATCCTCCAAAATCAATGCAGCAGCCAAAGCCTGCATCCAGCGCCAGCTGCCGGGCAATCTTTTTGGCGGCTTCATCATTACTGGCCATAAACATATCAACCGGTTCATTATCATACACTGGATTGGCCATATTTTCAAAGCCCGTGCTGTTAAAGCATTTAACTATACCTGCGGCTGTAAGTGCTTCCAGTGCCGCAAAGGCCGTATCATAGCCATCGGGTTTCATGCGTACGGCATTGGTGGCATCAATGATTGTTTTACCGGCTGCATCGCCCAACTCCGGGATGATATCCAGTACCACATGGGCAGGTGTGGCCATTAAAATCACTTCTGCATTGCCGGATGCTTCGCCGATGCTTTGCACGATAACACCTGGCGCTGCCGCCAGGCTTTCGCCTTTAAAACTATTGACATCTCTTACCCCTGCAAAAATGGTGTGACCGGCAGCAAGCCATTTTAAAGCCAGGGTACTGCCTATATTACCTGTGCCGATGATTGCTATTTTCATGAATCCCGTATTTAAAATTTTTTAATCATAAATAACCCACCAATCAGTAATATTACACCCACCAGCCGCTGCCAGTTGATGTGGTGCACCGCAAAGCCCATCAGTCCAAAATGGTCGAACACCATGGCGGTGAGCAGTTGCCCGGCCACTACAAAACCTGTTGCATTGGCAATGCCCAGCCTGGGCGCCAGGTAAATGAGCAGGTAGATGTATGCGGCACCCAGTACCCCGCCACCCACCCAGGCATACCAGGGTGCGGCTTGCAGTTGTACAACCGAAGGAATGCCCTGCTTTTGGAAAAAGATGACCACAAGCATACCGATGGCACCCACAATAAACACCACCAGCGAAGCATAAAAACCGCTGCCAAGTGATCTTGTAAGAGCCGTATTGCTGCCCGTTTGAAAGGGCACCAGCGAGCCGGCCAGTAAAGCCAGGCATAATAACAGCAGTTGTGATTGCATTTTCATTTGTGTTTGATTCTTACATTATATGCCAGGCCAAAACTTAGCAGCTTATCTTCCTGCCTTATACCGATGATGGTTATATTTTCATGGGTAAATGTGTACAGCGCTGTAAAGCTCAATCCCTTCCACACGGGAAAATCAACGCCTATGTCAAACTGTGTGCGGTAATTGTTTTTGTTATTGAAAGCAGGCTGCCAGTATGCATCGTAATACAACCGCAGCCGCTTGTTGAATAAATAATCCCAGCCACCCATAAAGAATGTGCCCCGCCACAGGTTTATTTTGTTGCTGCCATTGTACTCAGCATAGTTGTAAGAACTGCCATTGAAGGTATTTGTTTCATACACTGCACTGGCAGATAGTTTTATCACATGATACTTTTTGTTAAGCAGCTGCCAGGTGGTACCGGCACCGCTAAAAATCCTTGTATCAATTTTACGGCGGTAATTGGTGGATATATAAGCAATGGCAAATGGATACACCCTGTTTTGCGGCTTGTAATAAAAATAGTTGCGGCTGAAAAGATCATTGTCCGCTTTTTTTGAAGAGAACTCCTGGTACAGGCTGCTGTTTTGCGATTTAAAAACAACATCTTTAAGCGGGGAATACGTAAAATCAATTCTGCTCCTGATGGCCAGCACATTTACATTGCCCTGCTGATAATTACCTGTCAGCGATGCCCTCAGCTGCAGCTTTACCGTATCGCTTTCGTTGATCTGGGCAGACAACCCTGCCCAAACCAACAAAAGAAAAACTAAACTCAAAAAAAGGGTCTTCATCTTATTTGATTCCTGTAAGGATTTTTACAAACTCAGCAGGCTGCACTACAAATGGCAGGTGAGAAGTGGCCATTTCGTAAGTCTTTTTTATGGTACCATTATCTTTTACCATTTGCTTTTGCAGATCATACCCCACTGTTACATCCTGTGTGGTGTGGATGTAATATTTTGGTACGGCAGCAAACTTTGCCGTCAATACTGCTTTTTCACCCAATGGTTTTGTGGGTTCGGCTTTGTGGTACTTTACCAGTACTTCCTTCATAAAAGCGGGGCAATCGGCACATACCACATCTGCCAGCACCTCTTTTTTAATGGTAGCAGCAGTATAGTCGGGTGTAAATTCCAGTGCTGCCCCGGCCTTGCTTTGGGCATCTTTTTTTGAAAGGCTCAGCAGGTCCTCCCCATTTTTAGGCAGGTAGGCTGATACGTATACCACTTTATCTATCCTGGAAGGAATATTTTCTGCTACCTGCGATACAATGATACCGGCCATGCTGTGACCCACCAGGGTTACCTTACCCGGTTGTGCATTTACTGCATCGGTTACCGTTTTTACATAATCTTTCAGGGATACTTTAGTGGCCGGTGTTAAATCAATGCCATGCGCAGGCAGATTTACCACCACCACATTGGCTTTTTTGGCCAGTTCATTTCTTACAAAACCCCAGGCGCTTTCATCGGCCCAGGCACCATGCACCAGCACATAGGTGGGGAACCTTGCCCTGTCTTTTTCCAGCGCTTTTACCACCAGTTCTGCGGCGGCGGCACCGCTGTTTTGCTGCTGACCGGTGATTAAATTTCCATCCTGCACAGCAAAGGCAGAAAAGGGTGCGCCTGTTACAAACTTACTGTTGGGCATTTTGCGAGCCTCATCTTCAATACGAAAAGGTTGAATTTGTTGCCCCACATAGTTGTCGGCATATTGCTCTTCGCTGCTGGCAAAGCCGGTCCATTTTTTTCCTTCCACCAAAAATTTGCCATTGGGCAGTTTGGTTTGTAAAAGAATGCAGGTGCCATGGCAAATGGCTGCACTTGGCTTACCTGTTGCATAAAATCAGCAAAGAATTTTTGTATGGCCGTATTGTTGTACATGGTGTACATCGGTCCCTGGCCACCACATACAAAAATGGCCTTGTAATCAGCCGGGTTAACGGCCGATAATTTGAGGGTGTTTTTGGTGAGCGCCATTTTACTGTCGTCTTTTTTAAATCCCAGAGAAATGTAATCAAAAGCGGCATATTTGCTCGCATCCTCCGGGTCGCTGAACCCGTCAAATTTTATTTCACCACCATTGAGGCTGGCAATATCCACAGTATAACCGGCTTCGCTGAAAACCCAGTACGGATGTGTCAACTCAGCATACCATACGCCAATGGGCCAGCCGGTTTGCTTACTCACAGAGGGGTTGGATGCCACCATGAGCACTTTACCATTATTGCCCGCATTGTGCTGGGCCAGTAACCGGTTGGACATTACGGCTACTGTAAGGAGCAGCAATGTAAAAAATACTTTTTTCGGAGTCATAATTATCAGTTGAAATTTGTGGTACAAAAATCACTGTATTAAGGCTCCTTATCACGGTAGTATTTATGCCTTTTATGGTACAATTAACGCCGCTTACGGTATGCCAGCGGGGTAATGCCTGCCCCTTTTTTAAAAAACTTATTGAAGTAGGAGGGGTCGGAAAAATCAAGCTCGTAAGCAATTTCGGCAATAGAGAGTGCGGTGTGCCGCAGCAGCGCTTTTGCTTCCATCAGCAGCATTTCTTCTATAAAGCTGCCGGCTGTTTTACCGCTCTGGTCTTTTACAATTTTATTCAGATGATTAGGGCTTACAGCCAGCAAAGCTGCATAGTCTGATACATGCCGTTTGGTAATGAAGTGCCGGCCAACTAATTTTTTAAACCGTGTGAGCAGCGTAGTCTCTTTTTTAGGATCAACTTTTTTTGCCAGCTGCTGCCGCTGGTAGCTTCTGTCTGCCGCTATCAGTATAAGGTTGATGTACAGCTGGATACTCTGCTTCAATCCCGGCAGCTGTTTTTTTATTTCATTATCTATCCTGAATATGAGTGTTTCTATTTCCTGAGCTTCATCATTTGTAAGCTGAAAGAAAGGTACGCCTCCATAATCAAGGAACGGAAAGTGAAACTGGATGGCCTGCAGGGGAAGTAAACTTTCAATAAACTGCTCGGTAAATATCATGTAGTAAGAAAACATGTCTTCGCTTTTATTGTACATCGAAAACAATTGCGAGGGAAAGTTGAAGTGAATGGTATTGCGCTGGTGCATAAAGGTTTCCAGCCCGCAATCCACATTTACAAAGCCACGGCGGCATAATGCAATGCGGAAAAATTCTGATTTGAGCGGCCCTATTTTTCCCTTTACCTTGGCCGATGAGTAAAGCCCGAAGCCCTGGTCAATCAGCTCTGGCGTATTGTCAAGGCCAAAATCACTTTCTACCATATCTTCCTTGTGTACAAAAAGATACTGGCTGTCTAACTGATAAACCGGGATATTTTCTGCCTTCTGCTTTTTCACCTGTATTGTTTGTTGTAAAATTAAGGGGGATTTACAAAAACTGTCATGTATTTGTGCTCTTTTAACGAAGGGCTGAAAATCTGCTATATCTTTTTATATCTTACACTTAAAAAACTCAATGAAAAATTTATACCGACGAAGCATTGAAAACAGACCAATAGATAAAGAGTGAAACGCAATGCATGTCGGCATTATACCATTTATTCCCGGTCTGATTTATAAGTCAAAATGGTATTATTTGATACAGAAGCATATAATGAAATAAGTTCCAGGCTCAATTCGCTTAATGCCGGTACACAAAGTAAATGGGGTAAAATGAACGCAGCACAAATGCTTGCACACTGCGCTGAACCATTTAACATTTCGATGAGTGAGAAAAAAATACCCAGGCCATTTGTGAGTTACCTGTTTGGATGGGTGGCCAGAAGGATGGTATTAGCCGATAAACCTTATAAACCCGGCTTACCTACCAGTAAAGAGCTTATCATTAAAGACGAAAGAGACTTTGAAACGGAGAAGAAAAAACTTATTACGCTGATGGAAAATTTTTACCGCAAGCCGGAGAGAGTCGGTCTGCATCCGCATCCATTTTTTGGTAAGTTCTCCAAAGAGGAGTGGGGTAAGAGCATGTACAAGCACATGGATCACCATTTACTGCAATTTGGTGCATAACTAAATGAGTATTTGCAGTTTTACCAGCGCAGCAGGGCGCTTGCCCAGGTAAAGCCGCTGCCGAAAGCGGCCAGGCAAACCAGGTCGCCTTCTTTTATTTTACCCTGCTCCCATGCTTCGCAAAGGGCGATGGGTACAGAAGCTGCGGTAGTATTGCCGTATTTCTGGATATTGTTGTATACCTGGTCATCTGTAAGGCCAAGCTTCTGCTGAACAAACTGTGCTATCCGCAGGTTGGCCTGGTGCGGTATCAGCATATTGATATCTGTTGTTTGCAGCCCGTTGGCATCCAGTGCCTCCTTTATCACTTCCGGGAATTTTACAATTGCTTTTTTAAACACGGCCGGGCCATCCATATTGGGAAAGTTCTGCGCTTTGTCCACCATTGTATTGCTCATAAACATATCTCCCATCTGTCCGTCGTTAAAATCGGCAACAGGTGTTTCCACCCAGTGGTTAGCATGGGTGCCGGGGTTGTACATGGCCAGTATTTCGGCACTTTCCCCATCGCTGTGCAGGTGCGTACTCAATATGCCCTGTCCTTCTTTTACAGTTGGCTGCAGCACCACAGCACCGGCACCATCACCAAATATAACCGAGATATTGCGGCCACGGGTGGTAAAGTCCAGCCCGAATGAATGTTTTTCGCTGCCAACCACCAGTATATTTTTATACATACCGGTTTTAATAAACTGGTCTGCTACTGACAGTGCATACACAAAGCCGCTGCATTGGTTGCGCACATCCAAAGCACCTATTTCCCCCATCTTCATGGCACGCTGCAGCAGCACCCCACAACCCGGAAAATAATAATCGGGCGAAAGTGTTGCAAACACAATAAAATCAATGTCCTGTGCGGTAATACCTGCCCTTTCTATGGCTATTTTAGCCGCTTCTGCAGCCATTGTAGTAGTGGTTTCTTTAGTGCGGTGTGCATACCGGCGCTCTTTTATGCCTGTTCTTTCCTGTATCCATTCATCGCTGGTATCCATATACTGCAGCATATCGTTATTGGTATATACGTTCTCCGGCACATAGTAGCCGATGCCGGCAATTTTACTGAGGGGCATAATCAATCGTTTTTTTTTAGAATCAGCAAATTACAAAATTGTGTCTGATTTGCAACTGTTTCAAATGCAACTATTTTAAAAAGTATCGCAAGGGGACGATTAGGAATCAGGTTGACAGTATGACAGATAACAGTTAACAGGCGTGTCAATGTTCGATGGGCTTTGCCCGCTAAACACAGCACTTTTCAATGTAGTAATATTTAGCCTTGAACCTTTTCAACAAAAAAACTAATTCACCCGTACAAGATTCTTCAGGCAAAATTCTTCGTCGTACGCCGGCCGCACACGGGTTTTGTAGTGTACTTCAACCACAGTACGCAGCACAGCATTGCTTTTTACCATTTTTGCGGTAAATGATTCAGAAAGTGGCAGCAGGGATAATTTACCCTTATCCAATTTAACTTCTCCGATATAATTACGGCTGTTAACCAGCAGGTTCATAAAAGTTCTGTTGTTCACCACAGATAAAAACGCTTCGCCCCTGATGCTGTCTGCTGTAAAACTGGTATGTGGCCGCAGCTCATCAATGTACCCTGTAATGGCAATATTGTAAATGGTTTCCGTTTTTTTTGTAAAGATGAGTTTAACCGGCTCTTCCTTATCGCTGCCCGGTTTTTTTACAAAAGCGGCCCATTTACCCAGCAGGGTTTCGTCAACAGGCTGCAGTGGCTCATCATCCAGCTTATAGGCCGAACTGTAGGGGCATGCACAAAGCATTATTGCCAGTGCAGAAAACAAAAACAGTTGCAGAATTGGTTTCACTATACTAAATATACCACCAAAATGGCAGCTAAAGAAACAAAAATCAGAAAAGGTTTATTAACTTACTCCGTAAAATACTTTTCTGATGAAAAATAAACAATGGCCATACTACTGCCTGACTGTTTTTACCATGGTGGCGCTGCTGGCTGCCTGCAGCAAGAAAGATACCCCTGCACCGCAGCCCAATCCCGTTCCCACACCGGTAGTGATTGGCCCGCCGCCCGATTTTGGCTTTAAAGTGGTTGGCTATTTTCCTTCTTACCGCAACCCGGCTTCCATCCCCGACGTAAAGTTCCGCATGACCAATGTGGTGAACTATGCTTTTTTTACGGTAACTCCTGCGGCGGGGCTTACATTAAACAGCCCTTCCACCTTTACTGCCGTTGTAGCCAAAGCAAAGGCAAACGGGGCAAAGGTTTTTATGAGCATCAACGGATCCACTGCCGATTTTGAAGCAGCCACCAATTCGGCCGGGGGCAGAAACACGCTTATCAAAAACATCATGAACAATGTGCGGCAATACCTGCTGGACGGTGTGGATATGGATTGGGAATTTCCCAGTGCGGCCAATGCCAGTGCCTCACAATTTACCGCATTAATGAAAGAACTGAGCGACTCCTGCCATCTCAATAAAAAATATTACCTCACAGCCGCCATTACGCCCGGCAAGTATGCTGGCAGTTTCAGGGATGGTATTGAAACCGCAGTATTTGGTTATGTGGACTGGTTTAATGTGATGGTGTACGATGATTTCAGCACCACAGTGCCTTACAAACACCATGCAGATATGGCTTTTGCCAATGTATCCATGAACTACTGGCTTACTACCAGGGGCATGCCTGCATCCAAATTTGTAATGGGCCTGCCGGGCTATGGCCGTCCATCTGGCATTACACAAACCAACACCGTACTTACCTACAGCGGCATACTGGCGCAGGGAGGCAGTCCGCTGTCGGACTCTGCTGTAGTAACCAGCAGCGGCTGGGCCTCGCCGTATACTGTGTATTACAACAGCCTGCCGACCATTAAACTAAAAGCCATGGCAGCCAAACAGCGGGGCAACGGGGTAATGCTGTGGGAAAAAGGACAGGATGCCAATGATGCCAACTCGTTGCTGAAAGCTGCTTGTGATACGGTGGGGAGGGTGTATTGATTTTTTTGTTACTTTGGTTTATAATAACTCTATGGGTCGGCCTTTTGCCGGCCTTTTTTAGTTTATTTAAACCAAACATTGTATGACAACAACTTTAACTGATGCAATTGGCATCTTTCTAGCACATTGCCGTTACGAAAAAAAATTGAGTGATAAAACGCTGAAGGCTTATACCACAGACCTGGTTCAGTTTACGGCATTTTTAACTGACAGGCAAACTACTGCACTCAAAGATATTACCAAGTTTGAAATAAGGGCTTATTTGGCAAAGATTGAAACACTAAAGCCAAAGTCAATCAAACGCAAAATAGCTACTATTAAAGCCCTGTTCAATTTTGCTGAATATGACGACATAATTGCTGTAAACCCTTTCAGAAAAATGAAAATCCAGATAAAAGAACCAAGAGTATTGCCGACAGTACTGGAGCTGAGGGAAGTGACAATTCTGCTGAAATTGCTTTACAAAAGGCTTAATTCTATTCCCGAACAATATAGCTACACTTACAAAGAAGCCTTGCGAAATGTGGCTGTGGTAGAGTTACTTTTTGCTACGGGTGGGCGGGTATCTGAAATTGCAGGGTTACAAATTAAGCATGTAAACCTGCGGGATGGCTCAGTTTTATTACAGGGAAAGGGCAATAAAGAAAGGCTGGTGCAGGTGTGCAACCAGGAAACCCTGCAATTACTGCGATTATACAATCGTTTGTGGATAGATGTAAAAGCACAGGCCGATGGCTACTTTTTTGTAAACCGGCTTGGGAATTACCTGTCCACCCAATCCATCCGCAACTTAGTTACAACGCTGAGCCGAAAAGCTGGGTTAGATAAACATGTTACACCGCATGTGTTTCGTCACTCATTTGCCACCATGCTGCTTGAAAGAGATGTAGACATAAAATACATACAATCGCTGCTGGGCCATAGTTCAATTATGACTACTCAGATTTACACCCACGTAAATCAATCAAAACAGCGGCAGTTATTGATGGCCAAGCATCCAAGGAGGAATATTGTAATAGATGCAGGATAACTAAATATTATCAATGAGCCCAAAGTCCGAAAGTGAAATATCAGAACAGTATAATAGTATGAACGAAGTTTGGGATAAATCAGACCACTGGCATACGATAACCAATAAAACAATTGATAAATACATTAAAAAACAAATTAAATATCTAAATATCAATACTGCTCAAATCTTGAATGCAGGATCTGCGGGAAATAATTACTGTTTACCTTCGGATAATGTTACACATATTGATTTAGCAGGAAGTAAGATAAATAATTGTAAGAAAGCTATAGTTGGGAGTATTGAAAAAATTCCCCCAATTGATTGTTATTTTGATCTTATCCTATGTGTAGGCAGTGTAATAAATTATTGTGACCCTGTTAAAGTATTGAATGAGTTTAATAAAGTAATAAATACCGATGGTCGCCTAATACTTGAATTCGAAAACAGCTTTACACTTGAACTTCTTGGAAAAAAGCAATTTAATAAAAAAGCTACTTTAATGAATACATTTTATAATCATAAACCAGAAAGAATTTGGTACTTTTCGGAGAAATTTATACGAGAAATTTTAACCGAGATGAAGTTTGAAATTTTAAATATCAAACGGTATCACATATTATCTCCCTTAGTTTATCGAATTACACAAAACGAGAATGCATCATCTTTTTTTTCAAAGTTTGACCCAATACTAAAATATATTCCTATACTTAATAAATTTAGTTCAAATATAATATTGACTGCAAGAAAATTTGTAAAAGAAAAATAACTCATTATTATTTTCTCAAACTAAGAAGTATCTTTTCTACAACATCAGTTACAGAGTGATTTCTTTTTTCATTAAATAGCAATAAAAAAAGTAATAAAGAAAAAGCCGCTGCTAAAACAATATATACCTGTGCACTTGTTTCAATTTTATATCTGTTTTTAACAATCAAATGAATGATACCAAACAAAACTGATAAGGCTGTAAAAAGTACGATTACTGCAAGAACTTTAGCAAGTTTTTTATAATTTGAAACAGGGTTATTTAACGGAGTTTTAGTAGCGAAAAGACTTATATATCCATTAACTTCTATGGTCTCTTTTTTCTTGAGAATGGTTTTACTTTTTTCTAAAAGATTAATTAGGCTATTACTATATTCAGCCCTCTCCTTATCGTCAAAGAAAGCATCATACCATCTTTTGTAATGTTTGAAATAAATAGTATTAAGAAATAACAAATAGGTATCTTTTTTAATAAACTTTAAATCACCCTTTGAATACATCATTAAAATTGATTGAAGTTCACTTTCATAATTTATCTTCCCAAGACGTGGATGATAATAGGTTGTTTTAATAACACCAAACTGTGACATTTTCAAAAGTCGGATTAAATTTTTTGTCGGAGTAGAGGGTTCTTTGTTATCAAAGCCCCCAATCTCGGCAAGAACAAAGTCAAATTCAAACTTTTCATTTGTTAAAAATTCTTTTATTTCATCGAGAAATACATAGAAAGTATTATTTTTTCTATATTCTTCCTCAATTACTATATAGTCAACAAAAATAAGTCTCTCTTCTTTGAAATATGCAAGTTGAGCATAGCCAACAATTATACTATTCAAGTAAAGACCAAATACAATGAATGTATCATCATGTTGTAGCGGATACTCGTCAATCCAATGAATAATTTCTCTTGTATCTGTCCTGAGAAAAGGTTCTATGTTTTTGGAATAAATTATTAACGCTTTTGCTAAGTCCTTATTTCTAGAATCTTTGAATTGCTTAAGCTCGTATACCTTTTTCATTGATAATATTTAGTTATCCTGTATTGGCGTGAATATACAGTAAATAAGTAACCTGAAAAACAGGAAAAACCCTGTTTTTTGGCCAAATCCCTATATTTGCACCCCTTATGGCGCAGAAAAAACTGGTTCGCTTTGCGGCAATTAAAACATTTTCCAATGTACTGGAGTATCCTGAAGGTATGGCCGGGCAATGGAACGGTTATTTTAAGAATGATAACCCCATCGTACTGGAGCTGGCCTGTGGACGGGGAGAGTACACGGTTGGCCTTTCGGCGCTTTTTCCTGACAAAAATTTTATTGGGGTGGATGTTAAGGGCAACCGCCTGTACATAGGTGCCAAACAATGCCTGGAGCGGCAGCAGCACAATGCAGCTTTTGTACGTACCCAGATAGAAAAAATAGCCCAGTATTTTGCCCCCGGCGAAGTGGATGAGATATGGATTACCTTCCCCGACCCTCAGCTGCGCAAATCAAAAGCAAAAAAAAGGCTTACGCACCCCAGGTTTCTGCGGCTTTACCAGCAAATCCTTAAGCCGGGAGGCTTTGTGCATCTGAAAACAGACTCCCCGGTTTTGTATAAATTTACCCTGGCTGCCTGCGAACTATCCGGGCTTCCTGTTGTTGAACAAAATAGTGATGTGTATGCAGCCGCAACAGTAGCGCCGGTTTTGGCTATTAAAACACATTACGAGGCGCTGGACATTGCAAAAAGTAACAGAATCCATTACCTCTGTTTTTCTTTACCCGGTATATTAATCAACTCCGACGGAGAATTACAGCAAATAATACAACATGAAGAAGCTGGTTGAAGGACAGGACTTTTATTACAGTGAGCTGGGTTATGTAGTGCTTACTGCAAAGTTTCACATGGAAAAAGGTGTGTGCTGCGGCAATGGCTGCAGGCACTGCCCGTACAATTACAAAAATGTACCCGAGCCAAAACGCAGCGAATTATTATCTTTAGCAAAGGATGAAGAAAGTTAGCAAAAAAAAGGCTTCGGAAGAAAAACCGAAATCAGCAACAAAGGAATACAGTTTTTTTGCGGATGTATATGATGTGGTGCGGCAGGTACCAAAGGGCAGGGTTACTTCCTACGGAGCAATTGCTGCTTACCTTGGCACAAAACTGAGTGCCCGTATGGTGGGCTGGGCTATGAATGCGGCACATACCGCAAAGCCCAAAGTACCGGCTCAGCGGGTGGTGAACCGTGTGGGGCTGCTCAGCGGTAAATTCCATTTTGGCACACCTACACTGATGGAGGAATTACTTAAAAAAGATGGGGTAACTGTAAAAAACGATAAGGTGGTTGACTTCAGCAGCCGCTTCTGGGATCCCGTAAAAGAATTATTGTAAACACAACAGCATGATCAATCTCAAAGACATTCCTGCAAGGGAAATTGTACCCGGCTTTTTTGGTAAGTTCATACATGGCGAACAAAGCACACTTGCCTTTTGGGAAATAAAAAAGGGCCACACGCTTCCCCTGCACCAGCATGTGCATGAGCAAATTACCTATATCGTATCTGGTGAGCTGGAAATGGTGATTGGTGATGAAAAAATGATACTCACCGGCGGCATGACAAATGTTATCCCATCCAACCTGCCGCACAGCGGTTATGCATTAACAGATTGCGTGGTGATTGATACTTTTTGCCCGGTGAGGGAAGACTACCGGTAGCCACCCGAAAGGTGAAAGATTGCCACACACTGATGCAACCGTAAAACCTGCCGGATTTTTTTACTGCATTACATTAATCCTTCTTCCTCGCCGGAAAATCCCAATTCACTAACTACTTTGCTCTTTTGCGGCGCATACCCTGCAAATATAAACAGCAGTATGGCAGCCAGGCCGATGAATGACCAGTTGCCGGTAAGCAGGTAACCCGCTATGCAAAAAAGGCAGGGGCCTTCCGTCATGGCCCATTTTATTAAAGAGAGGCTGGTATATTCACTGATTTTTTTATCCGCAGGAATATCTTTGCCCCTTAATGTGGTTATCCGTTTGCGGTATATGGTCATGCCGGCCCATACACTGCTGAAGGCAAATACCAGCGCCACCACCTGCAGTATGCGGCTCAGCTCTTCTGTTACACTGGTGATAGCTCCCTGCATCCTGATAAACACAGCCAGCCCTGCAAACAGCAACTGCCCCATTAAAAGTGCTTTATACACTGTTTGTAATTTTTTCATGCTGCCGTTTGTTGTTAATGATAATAAGGACTCACCATAAAATAAATGATCACTCCGGTAATAGCCACATAAAACCATACCGGCCAGATGATCCTCACCAGTTTCTTGTGTTTTTCAAAATCGCCGGTAAGTGCACGGTAGGCTGCAAACAGTATAAATGGCAGTGCAAGGCCGGCCAGCGGAATATGGGTACCAAGAATGACGAGGTAAACAGTACGCATACCACCTGCCGCCGCTTTTTCGGCATCGCTCAATCCTTTTACAGTGTCAGTATCCCCGTAAATGGCTTCACCAGCAAACAGGTGATGACAGATATATGACAGCAGGAACAGTACGGACAATATCATCGCAAACATCATTACCTGCTTATGCTGCCTGTACATGCCCTGCTTTACCAGCAGCAAACCCGCCAGTAATGCAAGTGATACCGTACCATTGATTATGGCATTGGCCAGTGCAAAAATGTGTTTGTCAAATGGCAGTTCAATTTTACCAGCAAGATTGTAGCGGCCCAGTATGGTTACGGCTGCAAATACAATCACTGAAAAAATACCAATCAGCCATTTTGCTTTTTTGTCGTTTCTTGTTAATGTTGGCTCCAGCATGGTTATAGATTTTATCAGAGTTATTATGATTTATTGATTGCTTCCCCCTTTCGCTTACTCCTGCCCAGCAGCACCACCCCTATCACCACAATACCTATTCCAACAAAGATAACAGGCAGGATGGGTATAAAATTTCTGAAAAAAGAAGGTTCATTTTTTTCCCTTTCCAGCAGCAGCAATGGTATCGTTCTTGCAAGCTGTGCCTGCTTTGCCGTATCAAAAGCATTGTACCATCCCCGTATTACCCTGTTCTTATCCAGCAGAAAAAAGTTTTCAGTATGTACAAAAGCGGTATCTACCTCGGTATCTGCCACATTTGCTTTCATTTCCTGAAGGGCAAAATCTTTCAGCTCATTTTTGCCGGCAGTTACAAACCACCAGGTATCATGATTGACATTAAACCGCTCGGCAAACCTGCGCAGCTGCGGCACGCTGTCGTGAACCGGGTCTACTGTAACAGAAAGGAACTGCACGATGCTGTCATTTTTTACAAAAGATTCCTGCAGCTTCTTCATGTTGCGGGTGAGGCCCGGGCAAATTGTTGGGCATCTTGTAAAAAAGAAATCCACCACAATTATTTTCCCTTTTAAATCATCAAGCGTAACCTGCTTGCCCAGCTGGTTGGTGAAAGTCATATTTTTTACCTGGTGCCAGATGGTATCCGTGGTCGTTCTCCCTTTTTTTTCGGTAAGCACCACACTGTCAAAAAAATACCGCCGGGGCATTTCCACCGCATCCCTGCTGTAATATTTTACAAGGTAATATCCTGCAAATGGCATCAGCATGGCCAGTAATAATGCTAAAATTGCTTTTTTATTCATTGTACAAGTATCTAACAATAATGCCACCGCTTTTGTGCGATGGCATAAATGTAATTATATCAATTATAACTCCTTAGTCTTTCGCACCCTGTTCTTTTACCGCAGGGGCTACCTGCTCGGTATCAGCCTTTTTGCTGCCGCCATTGGTATTGCGCAGGTTTTTCCAGCTGTCGCCATCCCACAAAAAGGCTGCAATAAACCAGATAAACAAACACAGGGGAACCACTATCGTCATTATGAAATTTCTTATTTCATCACCCAGGTGCATAAAAACACTAACAATGTAATATGCCTTTGCCAGCGACAGGATGCAGATAACACCTTTTATAAATAATATCATACCTGCGCTGCCATACCAGTGGCGGGCAAGGCCAAAGCCCAGTACCAGTTCAACAAGCGTTACTGCAGAAAGGAGCCAGAAAATTTTCCAGATGCGTCCTGTGCCTTCTGAAGGTGCCGGGGCAAAACTTACTTCCGGTGATGTGATAACATGTTCGCTCATAATCTAAATATATAATGTCAATCTTATTATTAAATCAATTTGTTGTATCAGCTTAGATAAGATAAAAGCAAAGGAATACGAATACCCAAACAAGGTCTACAAAGTGCCAGTACAAACCTGTTTTCTCAATCATTTCATAATGACCACGCTGGTCAAAATGACCGAGTTTTGTTTTGTAATACATAATGATATTGATCACTACACCACTGAATACGTGAAAACCATGGAAGCCGGTTATTCCAAAAAAGTACCCTCCAAAAGCCCTGGGCCCGGTTTGTGTTACATGAATATTAGCTGCCTGTATCATTTTTACAAGTTCCCCATCGGCCATTTTAGCCATATTGTGATGAGCTCCGGTTTCGGCGCCGTGATGCAGGGTAGAAGCTATTGACACCAACTGGTCATGAGGTGTTTTTTGCAATGCTGCCGCTATGGCTTCATGTGGCAAATCTGCCCCCCACGGATTACCTGTTACAGTAGTTGGAAGAGTAGCCAGTGTTCCATTTTCCAATATTGAGATATGCTCACCGGTTAATAAGTGCGTCCACTCCCATGCCTGGCAGGCCAAAAAGGCAATACCACCCACAATGGTCATCAGCATATACTTTTCCACACCCTTGCGGTTCATATGGTGACCTGCGTGTACGGCCAGTACCATGGTAACCGAACTGGCGATGAGGATAAAGGTCATCAAACTCACAAATGCCAGCGGAAGGTCCATATGCCCAAAGCCCGGAAAGGCATTGAACACTTTGTTGGGATCGGGCCAGTAGTTTACACTAAAGCGGATGGTGCCATAGCTGATAAGAAATGCCCCGAAGGTAAACGCATCACTCATCAGAAAGTACCACATCATTACTTTGCCATAACTGGCGTTGAACGGGCTTCTTCCCCCGTTCCACCATTTTGTTCCCGCCGGTATTGCTGCTGTTGCCATAAATATAAAATTCTATAATTCAGTTAGTATATTAAGTTCTGAAAGACCTTTTTATTTTTTGCTGCCCTGTCTATTTGATCATCACTAAAAAAAGCAGCAGGTAAACCCAGAGAATATCTACAAAATGCCAGTATGTAGCCATCACTTCCACCGGCACGCTGCTGTAGTTTCTCACTTTTATACTGAATGCTTTTGCGAACATTACCGCCAGGGCCACCACTCCACCAATCACATGCAAGGCGTGCAGCCCCACTATCACGTATAAAAAGTCAACCGAATTTGTTTTACCCAGTGCCAGTCCGGCTTTTACAAACTGTACAAAACCCACCACCTGCATAGCTACAAAAAGCACTCCCAGCAAAAATGTTACTGTAAGCAGGCTTCTGTACTTAGCCATCATGCGCTGCTTAAAGTTGCGTACCGCTAAAATCATGGTGATACTGCTCAGCACTATTGCTGCTGTACTGTACCAGAATATCAGCGGTATTTCAAAACCCGTCCAGTTTGCCTGGCTGCGCCTTACCACATAAGCGCTGGTTAACCCTGCAAACATCATGATGATGCTCCCGATGGCAATCCACATGGTAAACTTGTGCGGATGAATTTTTTTTCTCCCCCTGCCTGTAGCCGCATTGCCGATATTTATTTCTGCCATCATCATTGTACATTAACCCGGTTATGCACCGGTCATTGTTTTATCTGCCAGCAGCGCCAGCAGTACTATTGCCAGGTAAAAGTAGGAGCTGAACATCACTTTTCTTGCACTTGCCACGTCCATTTTTATATACAGCTTCACACTTACGTACACCATCCACAGGTTGCAGCCCAGCAGTATCCACATACTCGTCATTCCGCTGATACCCACCATTACCGGCAGCATGCCAACCGGTATCATTACTGCGCTGTAAATAATCGTTTGCAGCGCAGTGAACTTTGTTGGCCCTTTATCGCTTGGCAAAAGTTTAAACCCGGCTTTTGAATAATCCTGGTGTGCTACCCAGGCTATTGCCCAAAAATGAGGAAACTGCCACAAAAACTGCACAGCGAACAACACCCAGCCACCCGTCCACTCAATTGGGGTTTCTTTACCAAAACCTGCCACCCAGCCTATCAAACAGGGAAGCGCCCCGGGAAATGCTCCCACCAATACTGCAATTGAGTTGATTTTTTTAAGGGGTGTATAAATAAACCCATATAAAAATAAACTGAACAGCCCTATCAGCGCACTCTCCATATTAAACCACCACCACATGATAAACACACCCAGCGCCCCGCTTATTACAGCAAAAGCCGTTGCTTCATTCACACTCATTCTGCCACTTGCAACTGGCCGACCGGCTGTACGCTTCATCAGCGCATCCGTGCTTTTTTCTGCTACCTGGTTAATGGTATTGGCCGAACCTGTTATGAGCAGGCCGCCTGCAAATAATAAAAGAACTGAGAGCAGGTTGAACTTTACGCCCGGCACCAGCAGGTAACTTACCACGGTGCTGAATACCACCATAAAACTTAAAGTGAACTTAATCAGTTGAAAATAATCCTTCACTTTACTCGCCAACCCAAACGATGCTGAGTGGGCTATGGTTGTATCTTCCTGCTCCATTTTATTTTTTAGCTGGTGGTTTACTGCCGGTTTATGCCGTTTATCTGCCACCATACTTTTATAACATCACATTTAATCGCTCACACTTTTGCCACTGTCATCTTAATGATGGCTTTCATCTGGTCCCACGGGTACATTCTGCGGAATAAATTCCTTGCCATCTTTCGCATAGTCATAAGCTCCGCGGTGTACTTCCGGTATTTCACCCGGCCAGTTACCATGCCCCGGCCTGATTGGGGTGGTCCACTCCAGTGTATTGGAACCCCATGGATTGGCGGTGGTCACTTTTCTTCCCTTGAAAATGCTGTAGAAGAAGTTGAATACAAATAACAACTGTGTAGCAAATACAATCAGTGCAACAAAGCTGATGAACTGGTTGAGGCCACCAAACATTTTGAATGATTCCCAGTTATTGAAATCGTAGTAGCGTCTTGGCATACCTGCAAGCCCCTCGTAGTGCATGGGCCAGAAAATCAGGTAAGCACCGATAATGGTTATCCAGAAATGTATATATCCCAGTGTGTTATTGAGGTAGCGGCCGTACATTTTGGGGAACCAGTGGTACACACCGGCAAACATTCCAAAGAAGGAGGCCACACCCATCACAATATGAAAGTGAGCAATTACAAAATAAGTATCGTGCAGGTGAATATCCAGGGCAGAGTTACCAAGGAAAATACCTGTTAAACCACCGCTGATGAAAAGACTTACAAAGCCAATGGCAAAAAGCATGGCCGGGGTAAAGCGGATATTGCCCCGCCACAATGTAGTAAGCCAGTTGAACACCTTGATAGCGCTTGGCACAGCAATAAGCAGTGTAAGCAATACAAACACACCACCCAGCAAAGGATTAAGCCCGGTTACAAACATATGATGCGCCCAAACCAGGAATGCAAGGATGGCAATGGCAAACAATGAGCCAACCATGGCCATGTATCCAAAGATGGGTTTGCGGCTGTTGGTTGAAATAATTTCTGATGACATGCCCATTGCCGGCAACAGGATGATGTACACTTCGGGGTGGCCAAGGAACCAGAACAGGTGCTGGAACAGGATGGCGCTGCCTCCTTCGTTTGGCAGAATTTTGGTACCGTTTACAACAATATCACTCAGGTAAAAACTGGTACCCAGGTTGCGGTCGAATAATAAAAGAATGGCACCTGATAACAGTACAGGGAATGATAGTACGCCCAGCACAGCTGTGAAGAAGAATGCCCAGATGGTGAGCGGCAGCCTTGTCATGCTCATACCCTTTGTGCGCAGGTTCAATACAGTTGATATGTAGTTGAGGCCGCCCAGCAATGCAGATACGATGAACATGGCCATACTTACCAGCCACAGATCCATACCAATTTTACTTCCGCTGGAGGCATCACCCAGTGCACTTAATGGCGGATAAATCGTCCAGCCACCACTTGCAGGGCCTGTTTGTACAAACAGCGAAGTAAACATAATAACAGAAGAGATAAAGAAGAACCAGTAGCTGAGCATGTTTAAAAACGGTGAAGCCATATCCCTTGCCCCTACCTGCAGCGGTATCAAAAAGTTGGAGAAAGTTCCGCTCAAACCGGCAGTAAGTACAAAGAATACCAGGATGGTACCATGCATGGTTACCAGTGCATAGTAAAATTCAGGGTCCAGCCTGCCGCCCTTGGCCCAATGGCCAAGAAAGTCTTCCAGCCAGGGGAAAGTTTGGTCAGGATAGCCGAGTTGCAAACGGAATATTACAGAAAACAAGCCGCCGATAATGGCCCAGATCATTCCTGTGATAAGGAACTGTTTGGCAATCATTTTATGATCCTGGCTGAAAACGTATTTGGTGATAAACGTTTCATGGTGATGATGTTCATCGTGATGGCCGTGTTCTGTATCAATTGATACTGCGGTGCCGTGTCCTGTTAAATTTTCTACGCTGCTCATAACATCAATATTTTTATTTCTAACTAAATCTCAATTCGCTTTTTTATTTCAGCAACGCCGCTGTGGCCGGCAGTTTTGGGGCTGCTGCTGCGGGGCTGTCAACAGCTGCCTTTGCAGGTGCTGCCTTGGGGTTGTAGGTCCAGTACTCCGGCTCCTGCGTTTTTAACCACATTTTATATTCGGCTTCTGTTTCCACTACAATCACACCCCTCATGGAGTAATGCCCCTTACCACACATCTGGTCGCAGGATATTTCGTATACAAAATTGGGGTTATTGGTCCTTTTCTTCATTTCCTCGGTTGTGTACTTTGGTGTAAACCACATGGTGGTGGGTATACCCGGCACAGCATCCATTTTTAACCTGAAATGAGAAAGCCCCACATCATGAATCACATCCTGTGCACCAATAACCAGCTTAACCGGTTTACCCACGGGGAGGTGCATGGTTCCGGCCACGTGTACATCATCATGGCTTGCTTTGTCACCTTCAAAATCAACACCCAGGTTATTGTTGGAGGCGGTGAGTTTGTAATTTTTTCTGCCCAATACCTTATCGGCACCGGGGTAGCGGAACTCCCATGCAAACTGGTGGCCCGTTACTTCCACAACAATTGAATCCTTGGGTGCATCACCTGTTATTTTAAACCAGAACTTAAGGCCAAAAACAACCAGTACTGTTAAAAATATCGCAGGCACTGTTGTCCAGAGCAATTCCAGTTTATTATTATGCGGAAAATAAAAT
This sequence comes from Chitinophagales bacterium, assembly GCA_031375675.1. Lineage (GTDB taxonomy): Bacteria > Bacteroidota > Bacteroidia > Chitinophagales > Chitinophagaceae > Ferruginibacter. The sequence goes on along the minus strand of JANMIG010000082.1, from coordinate 74,159 downwards.
GCTTTACGTTTGTCATCTTCCTGGTACTTGAAAGAGAACCAGAACAGCAGTATCTGTGTAATCAGGAACACCACCCCGGTAACCAGTGTTGTAATTTTGAACATGAAATCAATGCTTTCACCTTCTACAGAAGCTGAGCCCTGCGGAAAAAGCGTTTTACCATAATACAGCTCATGGCACCAGTATATACCGATAAGGCCCAGCACCAAAAAGCCAATCATTAAAAAAGCATTGACCTTATTGTTTTGCTTACGGGATTTTTCCTCTCCCTTTAAAACGCTTACATACTCACTTGCTTTTGCAATCTGAAAAATGACTACAAAAAACATGACCACAATCGCAACCAGCATTAACTCGTTCATAAAACAAAATTATTAACAGTAAACAGTATTTTTTTCTCTTGTTTAAACACCCCTTGCTTTACATTACTTTACTTAAACACCCTAACCGGTTCTTCCCCACAAAGTTACGTGTGGTGAATCATACTTTCTTTGAGGAAAGGATGGTTTTTGGCCAGTAATGAGTGCTTGCCCAAGTACATACCAACTCCCCACATGATCAATCCTATGAAAAAGCAGGCAACACCAAACTCAAAGGGCATCAGCTCTGCATTTTCCTTCAATGCGCCCGGCATCACCATCTGGTAAAAATCTATCCAGTGACCAAATATGATGAGTACCGCCATAAATGTTATCAGCGACCAGTTGCGCTTGCTGCCCCTGCGCATCAGTATCAACAGCGGGCAAAGGAAGTTTACAATGATATTAAAGAAGAATATGCCCCTGTACGGCCCTGAAACCCTTATTTTGAAATAGCCGGTTTCTTCCGGGATATTGGCATACCAGATGAGCATGTACTGGCTGAACCAGAGATACATCCAGAAAACTGAGAATGCAAACATAAACTTACCAAGGTCGTGCAGGTGCTCTTCGGTAACATACTCCAGCTGCCCCCTGTTTTTAAGATAAATAACCAGTATAGCTATGAGTGAAACACCCGAAACAAATGAACTTGCAAAAGTGTACCAGCTGTACATGGTACTGTACCAGTGTGCATCTATACTCATCAGCCACAACCATGGTATGGTAGAAGCTACTGTAAGACCAAACACTACTACAAATAATGACCCCCAGATGGTATTTTTAAAAATCCATTTTTTACCCGTTTCATAGTCCATTGGGCCTGCGGCATCCGTAGCAAGGCTCATGGAGCGCATTTTTTTACCCAGTACATACCACAACCCGATACTCAGTACCGATACAATCATAAAGAATGTTGGGTTTAAGAAGCCCTTCTTTCCATTCAATATCTTATCATGACTTACCGCTTCTTTATCAAGCCAGTGGTAAATATCTGTTCTGTCTCCAAAAATGATTGCAGATAAAACGAGCAGTGTAACCAGTCCCAGGATGGGTACTACGCTTGAAATGGCCTCGGGTACACGCCTGAGTGCCACCTGCCAGCCGCCCATGGCCAAAGTGGTTACACAAATAAAGAACATGCTTGCATTTACCACCAGCAGCCAAAAAACACTGTTTTGCAGCAGTACCGCCCAAAAACGGGTTCCGCTGGTTGCTGCGTGGTGCCCTGCTTCATGCGATACCGGTGTAAACGGGTGATACACGATGATGCCATATAAAATAGCTATCAACCCAACGGCTAACAGGCCAATCGTCCACTTTTTATATGCTCCCGGTAACTCAAACTGATGATTATGGTTCATCGAATCAATATTTTTATGAATGCTTACTGTTTACTTACTACTCTTCTTTGCGCTGTCTGCCACAGCTGCTGCCACAGGTTTTACTGCAACATCAGCGGCTTTTGGTTTTGGCTGCAGGGTTCTGATGTACTGCACAATCTGCCAGCGCTGTTTGCGGCTTAATTGTGAAGCATAGCTGCCCATATTATTTTTTCCGTACTGAATGGAATGATACATGGTACCATCGGCCATTGCAATATATATTGGTGTGGTAAGGTTGGCTACCGCACCTATTCTTTCGGCTATTGGCCCGTTGGCCTGCCCCTTGGCACCATGGCAAACGGCACAGTTAATGTTAAAAAGGCGACCGGCCTCAGCACTATCGGCCGCACTTAGAGGGCCAAGCGGGTTTACCACCTGCGCACTCATTTTATACCCGTTTGAATCGTTGGGCAAAGTGTATGGCGGAATGTCCTGCCCCCTTTCCATTGTGCCTGCTACGGGTGCTCCGTTGTAAAATATCTTTGCTCCTGCCTCATTGCGGTGCATGGTAAAAATGGCAGAGTCACGCAATGCATTGGTTTCATAAGCCCTGCTGTACACCATATCCGGCATGTATGCAGTACCGGGTTCACGCTTTACGCCGCAACTGTTTACCAGGGCAAGCACCAGCGCTGCAGCTGATATTGCTTTTATATATTTGATTCGTTTCATTTATCTGTTATCTGTTAAACAATTATTAATCAATAGCCTTTTTCTTCCCTGTACAACTGCTGCTCCCTGTCGTACCTGCCCAGCCACCAGCCGGTTTCAGCTACCTGTATATTTACTTCTGTAGCGCCTGCTTTTTCTAAAAAAGCCTGCACTTCAGCATCGTTGGTTTTGCCGGTACACTCAATGGCCATTACAAACAGATCATCCGTAGCCCTTGCATGAAAATGATGTTTTTTAATAAATGGTGCCAGCTGGCAGAGGTAGCAAAAAGTAAGTACCATGCCTACAGCCGCAAACAATACTGTTGTTTCAAAAGTAATGGGTATCCAGGCGGGCAATGCAAAGTGCGGTTTACCACCAAAGTTCATCGGCCAGTCTTTGGTAAGCACCCAACTGATAAATGTTAAGGCCGTGGTAGTACCCGTAATGGCATAGATAAACCCGGCTGTATGCAGGCTGGTTTCACGCAGCCCCATAGCATGATCAAGACCATGCACCGGAAACGGGGTGTAAATATCATGAATCTTGTAACCGGCCCTGCGTACATTTTTTACCGCAGGAAACAGTACTTTTTCATCATCAAAACACCCAACAACAAACTTTTTTACTCCAGACATATCGTTTTTATTTAACTGGCTCTTCGCCTGTTTTTTAGTTGAAAGTTGAGAATTGAAAGTTGATAGTTGCCGGCCTGAAAGTACCCCAACAGCTTAATCAAACTCACTCATCAACTCATCACTCATAACCTATAACTCATAACTCCTTAATGCGCATGCTCCACTTCTTCTATATAAAACTTCTCCGCATCATTCTTCTCTATATCCGTCATTTTCTTCTTGTAGTTTTCACCACTTGTTTTCAGTATTGCCTTGATTTCGGCCACAGCAATAGTAGGCATATACTTGGCAAACAGGAAGAAGCAGGTGAAGAAGAGACCGAACGTACCGAGATAAAACCCGATTTCCCAGATGGACGGGCTGTAATAAGTACTCCAGCTTGAGGGAAGATAATCCCTGTAGGTAGAAGTAACGATGATTACAAAACGCTCGAACCACATACCGATGTTTACAATAATGCTCATAAAGAAGGTGACCGTGATGTTTCTCCTGAGCTTGCGGCTCCAGAACAACTGCGGCGATACCACGTTACAAAGCATCATCAGGTAATAACTCCAGCCATAAGGGCTGAACAGGTTACCCCTGTTTTCGAAAAATGCCCACTGCTCATACGGATTTTGTCCGTACCAGGCGATAAACAATTCTGTTAAATAGGCGCAACCAACGATACTGCCGGTTAATACAATTACCTTATTCATGGCCTCAATGTGGCCGATGGTGATATAATCCTGCAGGTTGAGCACTTTACGCACCACAATCATCAGCGTTTGCACCATGGCAAAACCACTAAAGATGGCACCTGCCACAAAGTAAGGGGGGAAGATGGTGGTATGCCAGCCCGGAACTACTGATGTGGCAAAGTCAAAAGATACGATGGTGTGTACCGAAAGTACCAGTGGAGTTGACAAACCTGCCAGTACCAGTGATAAAGATTCATGACGCTGCCAGTGCTTGGTACTGCCCGTCCAGCCAAAAGCGGCTACACCGTACATCAACTTCCTGAATTTGGTTTTGGCCCTGTCACGCACCGTTGCCATATCGGGTATTAAACCACTGTACCAGAATAATAATGATACGGTGAAATAAGTGGAGATCGCAAATACGTCCCACATCAGCGGGCTGTTAAAGTTGGGCCACAGCGAACCGCGGCTGTTGGGGTAAGGCAGGGTAAAAAATGCCAGCCATACACGACCCATGTGGAAGATGGGGAACTGGCCCGCACACATTACCGCAAAAATAGTCATCGCTTCTGCAGCACGGTTTACACCAGTGCGCCAGCCCTGGCGGAAAAGCAGCAGGATGGCAGAGATGAGCGTACCGGCATGACCAATACCCACCCACCATACAAAGTTGGTGATATCCCAACCCCAGCCGATGGTTTTATTGAGGTTCCACTGGCCGATACCATAGGTAACCTCCCGGTAAACACTGTACACACCAAACAGCAGCAATAGTACGCTGATGGTAAAGCCGATATACCAGAGGCGGCTAGGCTTCATCTCAATGGGGCGTATAATGTCTTCTGTAACCTGGGCGTAGGTTTTGTCACCATCAACCAATGGTTCCCTGATTTGCGATTCGTACTTTAATAATGACATATTTTATTATGCTTTGAGCCTCCGGTTTTCACTTTTGGCCGTCTATTTTAGTTGCAAAATTTAGCCGTTCAATTGTTGCGTTTGCTTACGCATGCGCTGCTTCCTTCTTTGCTTCATGCTTTTCGCCGCCATGCTCACCATGCTCTTCCTTTTCGTTGGTTACATGCCTGTCGGTATTTTTTACCTTGGCTAAGTAACTTACATTGGGCAGCACGTGCAGTGATTCGAGTACATAGAAGTTGCGGTCCTTCTGCTCTGTATTGCGTATTTTATATACATCGCTCTCTTTATCATTCACATTACCAAAGCTGATGGCATTGGTAGGGCAGGCCTGCATACAAGCCGTTTTAACGTTGCGCACCATTGCCGGGTCCTGGGCCTTTTTAGCAGCCAGTTTGTTTTCCTGCAGGCGCTGTACGCAGAAGGAGCATTTTTCGATCACACCTCTTGACCTCACGGTAACATCAGGGTTGAGTACCATACGGGTAAGGTCATCATTCATCTGCTCAATCACATTATCAAGGCCACCTTCTTTTATCAGCGGGCTTTGGTTATCCGGGAAGCTGTCAGCACCAGTAAAGTCGAGCCAGTTGAACCGGCGTACTTTGTAAGGACAGTTGTTGGCGCAGTACCTTGTACCGATACAACGGTTGTAGGTCATCTGGTTCAGGCCTTCTGAGCTGTGGTTGGTTGCATTTACCGGGCATACGTTTTCGCATGGTGCATTATCGCAGTGCTGGCAAAGCATGGGTTGAAACACCACATCCGGGTTATTCATATCACCGGTAAAATAACGGTCAATACGCAACCAGTGCATTTCATGGTATTTCTGTACCTGCTTTTTACCCACAACGCTCACGTTGTTTTCGGCAGTACAAGCCACTACACAGGCACTGCAACCGGTACAGGTATTCAAATCTATGCTCATACCCCATTTAACACCCGGGTTATCAAACTGCGGGTAAATGGTGGCATCTTTTTCAAATGTTGCATTTGCTTTTTCCTCACCTGTCTGGTAAGGCATCAGCATTTCCCTTTCTTCCCTCGGCTCTTTCAGCACATCTTTGGGGTTGGCCAGGAACTTAGCCAGTGTGGTTTCGTATATCACAGGGCGGTTTTCTGAGTTACCGTGTACCTGTGTAATGGCCAGGGGATAAGTGTTACCTGTTGTGGCTGCAGTGGCTGGGGCCGAATGAACAAAGGAACCATCGGCGAATGCTGCCAGCGGATATGCATTTTTACCTGCACCATTGGCACCCTTGCCAATATATTCTTCGGTTTTGGATGCATCATTGCTGCTGCGCCCGTAACCTACTGCTACTGCTATGGTTTTATCGTTTACACCCGGTATAATCATTACAGGCAGTTCCACTGATGCTTTACCCACTGTAATTTTAATAACCGGTTTTTCTGGTGTAACTTCATAAGCGTCAGAATGACCTACATTGCCCAGTACATCTTTGCCAAATAACTCCTTGTACATAGCAGGGCTTACCATTGCATAGTTGTCCCATGTGGCTTTGGTAATGGGATCGGGCAGTTCCTGCAGCCATGGGTTGTTGGCCTGGCTGCCATTGCCAATGGATATTTTCTGGTAAAGCACCACTTCTTTTTCACCACCTTTTACAGCAGCTATTTTAGCAGCAGCCTCACCAACTTTAGCAGCACTGAATGTACCTGCGGCAGGTGCTGCCGGTGTTTCGCTGATACCATCCTGCAGTGCTTTTAAATAAGCAGCTTCTGAACCGAGTTTGGCTGTCCAGTAAGCTTTTACATATGTTTCGTAATCGGGGGTTGTGCTGCCCGACCATTTTAATAATGAGGTTTGGAAAGCCCTTGTTTTAAACAGCGGGTTAATGGCAGGCTGCATAAAACTGAAATGGCTTGTTTTGGGTTCTGCATCACCAAAGCTTTCCAGCCAGTGGTGAGAAGGAATAACGTATTTGCAGAGTTCAGTTGTTTCATCCATGGTACCGTTAAACGAAACGGTTACAGCTTTTTTAAGCCCTGCAACCAGTTTGTCTTTTTCAGGATAAGCATATACAGGGTTGGCACCATATACCAGTACTGCATTTACTGTTCCTGCATTCAGTTCTTCGGTAAGCTTCACCATATCAGCATCCACACCATTGCGGTAGTTGGAAGTAATGCCCCAGTTGATGGTTTTACCACCTGCCCCGATGGCTTCGTTGATGGCATTTACGATGATCTGTACATTTATATCGTTGCTGCCGCACACCACCAGGCCTGCGCCTTTATTGGCTGCCAGTTCCGCAGCAGTTTTATCCACTGCTTTCTGCAGGGTGGCATTTAAAGCCGGGGCCGTTACACCACCGCCCAGTTTAGCCAGCAGGGCCAGCGCCACGGCTCCGGTTTCTGATGGTTTGTGGGTATAGCGGTCATCGGCATTACTGCCCGTCATGCTCAGCATACTTTCAAACTGTATATGCCTGCTCAATTCGGGTTTGCCTGCATTTATTCTGCGGTTGGTGGCGTATTGCTTTGAAAACTCAACCGGGCTTAGCCAGGTACCCAAAAAATCGGCACCAAGGCTTACAATCACTTTTGCATTGTCGAAATGGTAAGAAGGAATGGCCCTTTTGCCGTAGCAGGCTTCGTTGGCCAGTATCATACCGCTGTGGCTCACCGCATCGTACTGAACGTGGCGGCTGCCGGGGTATTTTGCAAGAAATTCGGTAATTACCTGTAAAGTAGAGGGTGAATTGATGGTACCTGTAAGCAGTACGATTGCTTTACCGGCAAGGGCAGTGCCCACCATCTTATCAAAATTATCAAATGTGCTTACTTCTTTAAATTCCTTACCATCACCCTGCATGGGGTAGCGCAGGCGGGTTACATCATACAAGTCGAGTACGCTTGCCTGCACCTGGGCGCTTGTGCCGCCTTTGGTAATGGAAGACAGTTCGTTTCCTTCTATCTTAATGGGGCGGCCATCACGCTGCTTTACCACTACAGCAACGGCATCACCACCATTGATATAGGTAGATGCATAGTAATTGGCAACACCGGGAATCACATTATCGGGCTTGTTAAGAAAGGGCACCGATTTGCGTACCGGGGTATCGCAACTGGCGGCTACTGCGGCGGCGGCAGTACTGAAACCCAGGTATTTCAAAAAATCCCTGCGGGGCGTTTTTACTTCCAGTATTCCCTTATCGTCCAAATCAGCCAACGGGAGCAGCTCTTCATTAAACTCATTTTGAGCCGACTGCTGAAAGTTTTCAGTTTTATTCAGTTCTCCGAAACTTTGCCAATATTTTCTCATAATATGCTTATGTGCTAATTTGCTAATCTTTACAATGTGCTTACCTGCAACTATGCCCGGGCAAAGCTGCAATTTTTATTAATAGTGACATTTCTGGCACTCTATGCCACCCATCTTTTCCACCGTTACACTGTCCATTTTACCGGCTTTCATATCCTTGTGGAATTTTTCGTAAATGCTGTAGTACTTGTTTCCACCAACGCCTGCGCTATCGGGGAAGTCAACCTTACTTTCACGGTGACAGTTAACACACCAGCCCATGCTCAGGTCGCTGTACTGCTTCACTTCTCCCATTTCCTGGATATTTCCGTGGCAGGTTTGGCAATTCTGCTTGCCTACTTTTACGTGCTGGCTGTGGTTGAAGTATACGTGGTCGGCGAGGTTGTGTATGCGTACCCAGGGGATAGGGCTTGAGCCATCAGGCTGTCCGTCGCCATTGTTATCGGGCTTGTATGCTCCCTTGCCTCCATTTGCCTTGGGATCCCAGCCTGCATATTCGTATAATTTCTGAATTTCGGTAGTACCGTTTACCGCTGTACCATCTTCTCTTGTCAGCACATCCTTTCCTTCGTATTTATTGATGGACATGTGGCAGTTCATACAGGTATTAACTGAAGGTATATTGGCGTGCTTGCTGTCCTGTGCGCCGGTGTGGCAGTACAGGCAGGCTATCTGGTTGGTACCCGCATGCACCGTATGAGAGTAATAAATGGGTTGCTCGGGCTGGTAATCTTTTGAGCGGCCAAGGCCAATTCCCCATTGAACCAGGAAGTATCCGGCTACAAAGAAGAGACCAATTACACCTGTCATCAGGTAAGTCTTATTGCGGTAAACCGGTACCGGTTCGCCACGCTTAATTCCTTCTTTTTCGTCTGTTAATTTGCGAAGATTGCTGTTTACCTGCAATAATACAAAAGCTACAATGGCCAATATCAATGTAAGAAGGCCGTATACAAGGTAACTGTCGTCGCTTTGGGCAGTTCCACCATTTGCTTGAGGGTCTGTGGGTGGAGGAGGTACATATTTATCCACATAATCCAGCATGGCATCAACATCCTCTTTGCTGAACTGCTTGCCAAAAGCGGTCATCTGCACATTGTTCCACTTGGTTTTAAGCGCTGTTGCATAAGGATCATTTGTACCCGCCGGGTTCGAAATCCAGCCATAAACCCAATCTGGCGAGGGGATTCTTTCCCTTACGCCCTTGAGCCAGGGGCCGGTTGCATCCTTTGCCACATTGTGACAACTGGCGCAATTGGCTTTAAAAAGCGCAGCGCCATCCGCAGCCATGGCTTTACTGGAATAAATAAGAATTGCGGCAAACAGAAGGCCTGCTAAGGCTTTGTTAAAAATTTTTCTATAACAACTCATACAGTTAAACTCGGGACTGGTGTGGAAAAATATCCTTAATCGGGTGCAAAAGTAAGACAGGATATTGACAATATATCAACATTTTGAAAAAAAATTTAGCCTTTACTGGCGTGGCTTTCAACGGATTGAGTCCCGGCAGGTGCAGTGTTTGTCATGTTTTTGTAAATCAGTTTTATTTTGAAAATAAATTGATTTTTTAATGGTGTTTTCCTGCAATTTTGCACAATGTTTAAAAAACTACAGCAAAAATGGAAGGTAAATAGCACAGACTTGGCCCTTATTTTGTGCACTTTTGCTGTTACGGGTTCGCTCACCGCCTGGATAAGCCGCCAAATCACCGGCTGGATGGATGTTGATAAATACAGTTTTGGCTGGTGGATGCTTAAATTGGGGGTATTACTTATTGGTTACCAGGTAATTATACTCCTTATCGGGTTTTGCTTTGGCCAGTTCAGTTTTTTCTGGAATTACGAGAAAAAGATACTGAAACGCCTGGGATTATTTGGTGGCAGGCACCCGGTAAAACAGGTTAATATTGCCATTTTTGCCAGCGGAACGGGTAATAATGCCCAAAAAATCATTGAACATTTTGCAGGTAAGCAACATATACAAATCGCTTTAATTGTGTGCAATAAACCCGGCGCCGGGGTATTGCAGGTAGCAGCCAGCCACAATATTGATGTATTAATGGTTGATAAAGAGCTCTTTACATCGGCAGAAAGCTGTACTGAAGCACTTAAAGCAAAAGGAATCAGCTTTATTGTACTGGCCGGTTTTTTATGGAAACTGCCTCCGGTACTCATTAATGCTTATCCACAGCGTATTGTAAATATTCACCCGGCACTTTTACCCAGGCATGGTGGCACCGGGATGTACGGGGCCCATGTGCATGAGGCGGTAATTGCCGCTGGTGATACGGAAAGTGGTATTTCCATACATTATGCAGATGAGTTGTACGACCACGGCAGCATCATTTTCCAGGCAAGCTGCAAGGTTGATGCGGATGAAACGGCAGCAACCCTGGCCCAAAAAATACATGCCCTTGAGTATGAGCACTACCCCAAAGTGATTGAAAACCTGCTGGCGGCTGACCGGGGCTGACCCCAAAATGCAAAAAATCGGTTAAAGTATTGGCTGCCTGTTCATTTTTGACCGTATATCCCCAACTTTGCTGTCATATTTTTTATTTGAAACAATTTTTACCTTTTTACTGCTTTTTTATTGTGCTGTTGCTTTTAACCGGCCATACGACATATTGCCAGTTGCCTGTGCGGGGTACTGTGCTGGATATTGGCAGGGTAAACGGGGTACACGGTGTAACTGTATCGGCCACCAATGGCCGGAAAACCCAAACAGACACACTTGGCAAGTATATGCTGGATGTGGCCATTTCCGACTCCCTGTTTTTTACCTACAATAATAAATCCACCCTGCGCTATGCAGTAAAAGATATTGCTGATTTCACCCATTTTGATATTGCCCTGCAGCTATCAGTACCCTCCAAGTACAAGGCATTAAAAGAAGTGACTGTATTTTCCAAAAGTTACCAGCAGGATTCAGTGGAAAACAGGGAGCAGTATGCCCGCTATTTTGATTACCGTAAGCCGGGCATCAGAAGCTCGGTGGTAAACGGTGCTGCCGGTGCCGATATAAATGAACTGATCAATCTGTTCAGGTTCAGGCGCAATAAATACCTTAAAAAATTCCAGGCCCGGCTGGTGCAGCAGGAAAAAGACAAATATGTTGATTACCGGTTTAACAGAAAAACCGTGCTGAACCTCACCGGGCTCACCGGCGCTGCGCAGGATAGCTTTATGGTCATCTTCAGGCCCAGTTATGAATTTACCGCTGCAGCACAATTGTATGATTTTTACTGGTATGTAAAAATGAGCGGGGAGCAGTATAAGCTCGGCAGCCGTGAAAACCTTTACCTCAGGCGCTGGAAAGAAATGCAACCGGTGGAGGAGGATTAAGTTGACAGTGTGACAGCAGGCAGTTGACAGGATAAAAGTTCTAAAAGTTTAAAGTTTATTTGTGTTAAAGGGGATAACTTTTAACTTGTCAACATTGAACCTTGCTTCCCATTGCGATACAAAACTGCCACAATAACCGTACTTTTAGCTTCAAATCTTCCTTATCATGTATCAATTCTTTAAACGCTTATGGCTGCTGGCGGTGGTTATATGCTCAGGCTTCAGCGGTTTTTCTCAAACAGATTCTGTTCCTTCTTTTATCAGAGACAGCCTGGATGTATACGTAGCAAGAGCCCTGGATACCTGGCAGATTCCGGGCGTATCCGTTTGTGTGGTAAAAGATGGCAAGCTTGTGGCCATGAAGGGCTACGGCCTTACAGAAATGAATAGCAGCAACAGGGTGGACGAAAATACCCTGTTTATGATCGGTAGCAACAGCAAGGCTTTTACTGCTACGGCACTGGCCATGATAGAGGCAGAAAGCCAGGCAGCGGGAAAGGAAAAAAAGTTTTCGCTGGATGATAAAGTGCAGCAATGGCTCCCCGATTTTAAACTGTACGACCCCTGGGTAACCAAAGAAGCCAATATCCGTGACCTGCTCTGCCACCGCCTGGGTTTTGAAACCTTCCAGGGCGATTTTATGTATTTTGATTCGGACCTCACCACCGCTGAAGCAAGGGAAAAATTCGGGAAACTGAAACCCCTGTATGGCTTCCGCAGCAAATGGGGCTACTGCAATGCGGCTTTTATGACGGCAGGAGAAATCATACCGAAAGTTACGGGCAAATCATGGGCTGATTTTGTTGCTGAAAAAATATTTACCCCCCTGGGGATGAACAGGTCACTGGCATTGAGTAAAAATATTACAGCAGCCGGCAACAGGGCATCGGCACATACCGTAGTGATGGGTGAGCTTAAAAAAATACCTTATGGCAATATAGATAATATGGCCCCTGCCGGCAGCATAGCTTCCAGCGTAAATGATATGAGCCACTGGGTAATGGCACTGCTGAATGGCGGACGGTACGATGGCAAACAGGTAATTCCTTCGGCTGCCATTGGCCAAACCAGGTTGCCGCACTCCATCCTGGGTAATGGCGGCACATTGTACAACAAGGGTCATTTTTCATTGTATGGCCTGGGCTGGATGCTGGAAGAATACAATGGCAAAAAAATCGTTTCGCATACCGGTGGGGTAAATGGCTTTGTTACCAGTGTAACCCTGATACCCGAAGATAAGCTGGGTATTGTGGTGCTAACCAATACGGATGCCAATAACTTTTACGAGGCTTTAAAGTGGGAGATAATGGATGCTTACATGAAACTGCCCTATCGCAATTACAGCAAAGTGTACCTGGGTTTTATGCAGGCTGATGAAAAAGAAAAGGAAAAGCAGTACAAAAAAATACAGGACAGCATTGCCCTGAAGCCGGCCACCGCCCTGCCGCTTACTGCATATGCCGGTGCCTATGCGCACAATGTTTACGGCAAAATGAATATTAAAATTGAAAACAATAAACTGGTGATGCGTTTTGAGCATCATAAGGGAAGGTACGGCACCATGGAGCCCCTTGGCGGCAACAGGTTTTTCTGTACTTACAGCGATCCCTTGTATGGCATGAAAACACTTAGTTTTAATGTGGACAAAGACAGGGTAAAATCACTAGAGGTTAAAGTGGCGGATTTTGTAGAATTTACGTCTTATGAATTTGTGAAAACAGGCAATTGAGATTGCTGCTTAAAATAACTATTGTATGAGAAAATTATTACTGCTGGCTGCGCTATTGCCGTCAGTGCTATGTGCGCAGGAGTTCAGCGCTGCAGAAATATCGCAGTGGCAAAAGCAATCAGAAAAAGTGACCATCATACGGGATAACTGGGGTATACCGCATATTTATGGCAAAACGGATGCGGATGCGGTTTTTGGTTTGCTGTATGCCCAGTGTGAAGATGATTTTAAGCGGGTGGAAATGAACTATATCGAAAAGCTGGGCCGTATGGCCGAAGTAAAAGGAGCTGGTGAGTGGCCCAATGATCTGTATTTAAAGCTGATCATCGACTCTGCTGATGCGGTGGCCGATTATAAAAAAAGCCCCAAATGGCTCAAACAACTGATGGATGCATATGCAGCTGGCATCAACTTTTACCTGTACAAACATCCTGAAGTAAAACCTGCCCTGCTTACCCGCTTTAAGCCCTGGTACCCGCTGCTGTGGACGGATGGCAGCATTGGAGCCATCAGCACGGGTGATGTAACGGAGGAGGATGTAAAAAGCTTTTATGGCGTTTCGGGCGGGCCAACAGCAGCAGCAAGCCCCAGGCATACTGAAAGGGAACTGGCAGGCTCCAACGGCTTTGCTATTGCACCATCCAGAACGGAAAATGGCAATGCCCTGCTGTACATCAACCCGCATGTAACTTTTTATTTCAGGCCCGAAGTGCATGTGGTGAGTGAGGAGGGATTGAATGTGTACGGTGCCGTAACCTGGGGACAGTTTTTTGTGTACCAGGGTTTTAACGAACATTGCGGCTGGATGCACACTTCCAGCAACGTGGATGTGGCTGACATGTATGCTGAAAAAGTTACTTTTAAAAACGATAAGTTTTATTACGAGTATGAGGGTAAACAAAAAAAGGTTACCCAAAAACAAATAAGCGTCAAATACAAAACAGATGGCGGTATGCAGGTAAAAAATATTACTGCATATTACACCCAGCATGGCCCGGTTATGGCCAAAAGAAACGGGCAGTGGATTTCGGTTAAAGGCAATAACCGTTCGCTTACCAGCCTGGTACAAAGCTGGCAGCGTACAAAAGCAACCGGCTACAACGATTATCGTAAAACGATGGAACTGCGGTCCAATACCTCCAACAATACAGTGTTTGCAGATGATAAGGGCAATATAGCCTACTGGCATGGAAATTTTGTACCCATCAGGGATGCATCTATCAACTGGAGCAAGCCTGTGGATGGAAGTACCAAAGCAACTGAATGGCAGGGAATTCACCCGCTCAGCGAAATTGTGCAGGTACACAACCCGGCCACCGGATGGATACAAAACTGCAACTCCACACCTTTTACCGTATCCGGTACCAGCAGCCCCGTAAAAGAAAAATACCCGGCATACATGGCACCCGATGGTGAAAATTTCCGTGGTATCAATGCTGCAAGGATACTGGATAAGGCAACAGGCTTAACCATTGACAATTTAGTCGCAATTGGATACGACAAAACGCTTGCTGCCTTTGAAGTGCTGCTGCCTGCATTGATCAATGCGTATGAAAAAAGTATTGCTTCGGGCGACAGTACCTTTACCTCACTAAAAGACCCCATTGTTGTACTGAAAAAATGGAACTACCGGGTGGCAGAAAATTCAGTTGCTACCACACTGGCTGTTGAGTGGGCACAAAAAATTGATCCCCTGATGCAGAAAGTATATGTGGAACAGGGAGAGAACGACCAGGTACAGAATATAAAGCAATTTGCAAGTACTACCACTCCATCATTACTGCTGTATCCATTGATGCATGCTGTGGATGAACTGAAGGTAAGGTTTGGCAAATGGCAGGTACCCTGGGGTGAGCTGAACCGTTTTCAGCGGCTCAGCGGCGGGCTGGAGGTGAAATATGATGATTATCAACCCAGTATGCCCGTGGCCTTTGCCTCCTCCACATGGGGCATGCTGCCGGCCTACAACAGCAAATATTTTCAGGGTACCAACCTGCGGTATGGCGTGGGTGGCAACAGCTTTGTGTGTGCCGTGGAATTTGGTAAAACGGTAAAAGCAAAATCGCTGCTGGCTGGTGGCGAAAGTGGTGATGTGCGGTCAAAGCATTTTTCCAACCAGCTGGAGATGTACACAAAGGGGAAGTTTAAGAATGTGCTTTTTTATAAGGAGGATGTAATTAAAAATGCGGAACGTACTTATCACCCCGGAGAATAAAAATTATGAGAATAGTAAAAATCTGCTCTGTACTTTTTTTATGGATGCACCAGGCGGCGGCACAGCAAAGCTGCGATATATTGATAAAAAACGGCAAAATTATTGACGGAACCGGTAATGGCTGGTACTATGGCGATATTGCTGTAAAAGACGGAAAGATCATTGCCATCCAAAAAAACATAACCATACCGGCAGTAAAAATTATTGATGCAGCAGGGTTGGTTGTTACACCCGGTTTTATTGATGTGCATACCCATATTGAAACGGATGAGCCCAAAACACCCACGGCAGGCAATTTTATTTTTGACGGGGTTACCACACTCATAACCGGCAACTGCGGTTCTTCCAATACGGATATTGGCCGCTACCTTCACTGGATTGATTCATTGAAACTCTCCGTAAATGTGGCTACGCTTATCGGGCATAATGATGTAAGAAAAGCGGTAATGGGCCGTGCCAACCGTGATGCCACAGAAAATGAATTGCTGCAGATGGAAACAATGGTGGAAAAAGCGATGAAAGAAGGTGCTGTTGGTTTATCAACAGGGCTTATTTATATACCGGGCACTTATGCCAAAACACCAGAGATCGTCCGCCTGGCAAAAGCAACGTCAAAATACAACGGGGTGTATGCAAGCCATATACGGGATGAGGGCGACAGCGTTACCCAGGCTATTGATGAAGCGATAAATATCGGTCGTGAAGCCAATATCCCTGTACAGATATCACATTTTAAGTTAAGCGGCCAGCAAAACTGGGGAAGAAGTAGCCAAACCCTGCCGATGATAATTGACGCCAGGAAAAACGGGTTGGATGTAACGATAGACCAGTATCCCTACACGGCCAGCAGCACCTCATTAAGTACGCTGCTGCCCGATGATGTGCAGGCCGATGGACAGGATTCCATTGTGGCAAGATTATCCAGGCCTGCAATACAGGAACAGGTAACTGCCTATATCATCAAAAAGCTGAAGAAACGGAAACTGAAACATTTGAGCTATGCGGTGGTGGCCAATTTCAAAGCCGATACCACCTTAAACGGCAAAAGCATTGAGGCCATCAATTTGGTGAAAGGAAGAAAACATAAAGTTAAAGACGAGGCGGCCACGGTAATGGAAATGATGATACAGGGGGGTGCCGGAATGGTTTTTCATGGTATGTCAGAGCCGGATGTACAGAGCATTTTGCAGTATCCTTTCAACATGTTTGCCAGCGATGCCGGCATCCGGGTGTTTGGCCAGGGCGTGCCGCACCCCCGTGGTTATGGCACCAATGCCCGTGTGCTGGGCAGGTATGTACGGGACGAAAAAATTATTTCGCTGGAAGAAGCCGTAAGAAGAATGAGTTCACTGCCTGCACAAAAATTTAACCTCAAAAATATTGGTCTGCTAAAAGAAGGAATGAATGCGGACATAGTGATCTTTAATGAAATGGAAGTGGCCGATAAAGCTACATTTGAAGCGCCGCACCAGTATTCAGCCGGCTTTAAGTTTGTGCTGGTAAACGGGCAGCTGGTGGTTGACAATGGCGTACATACCGGCATAAGAAGCGGCAGGGCATTGTACGGGCCGGGATACGCTCATTCACAATAAGCTGCTCTGCACTTTTAAAAAATATTACATGGCAGTTAATTTACAACCAATACTGGAGAATAATCTGCTCCGCATGCAGCCACTGCAACCCGGCGACCTGGAAGCGCTGTACACAGTGGCATCCGACCCGCTGATATGGGAGCAGCATCCCAACAAAAACCGGTGGCAACGGGCTGAATTTGAAAATTATTTTGCAGGAGCCATAGCATCAAAAGGCGCACTGCTGGTGCTGGATAAGCAAACTGGTGAAGTGGCAGGCTGCAGCCGGTATTATGATTACAACGAAACGGATAAAAGCGTTTTAATCGGTTATACTTTTATTGGCCGCAAATACTGGGGCAGGCAGTTTAACCCCGCCATGAAGCAACTGATGATTGACCATGCTTTTGGTTTTGCGGATACGGTGCTGTTTCATATTGGGGCATACAATATCCGTTCGCAAACAGCCATTGGCCGAATTGGTGCAGTAAAAAACAGGGAGGTTCCTGTAGCCTATTATGGCGAAGCTGCCACACTCAATTTTGAGTACATACTGAGCAAAGAAGCCTGGGCAGCAATACAGGCACAGTAAAACTGAAAACGATTTTTTTATACATTTACACAATGGAACAAATGAATTTAGGTGTGGGCACCAGGCTGCAGCACACCCAATACGGCCCCGGTGTGATAGTGGGCGTTAAATATGCTGTGTACATCATTTCTTTTATCAACTATGGTATCAAAGAAATTGACAAGGCAGATACCAGCTTAGATGAAATCATCCCTGAAAATGTAACTGCCGAAGTAGAAACAACATCGGAGGTGGAAAAATCGCTGCTGAAAATACTCAGGCAATGGGGCGGGCTGAACGAAACAGTACCCATCGGCGACAAATGGATTGGCGGCACCATGCTCTTACAAACCGCCGATAAAAACCTGAAGCCCAAGGAAATTCCCATTGACGATTTTTTCCATAAAATTGTGATGCTGCGTGACAGGCTGCGTGTGCTGGAGCAAAACATCAACAGCAACAAAAAATTGACTGATGAAGAAAAGGTAAACATACAACAGTACATCACCCGCTGCTATGGCTCACTCACCACTTTTAACGTGCTGTTTAAAAACAAGGAGCATTGGTTTGTGGGGGAAAAGGGTGGGAAGGAGGATTGAGTGCTCTTGCGTGCGAAGTGGTATGGAGATTTTGTTCAAAAAATTGATCCGGAGTGGTTATTCATATCAATTCATTCTAATACTGCATAGCTTCTTTTGTAAGGGAATCAAGTTTTTTTAAAACATCCGGTATCCTGTAGTTCCCGGCCATTTTTTTTATGAAACCAGCGGCAATATTAACATCAATGCCTGCCGAGGAAACGAAAAGTGGTTTTTTACTTTTTCCTCTGCAGATTTCTGCAACGGTTTTCTTGTTACCGTAATATCCCTTTTTTGCAACGCCAATAACTGGTATCTTTTTATCAAGATTCTCCCATAAATGCCCACCTAATCCATACGAGAAGTCGTCATCTACATATACATACCCATCAATTATCACAGCTTCGATTTCGGCAATACTGATGTATTTCAATACACTTAGTACAGATGGCAATTCCCTTAAATAAAATTGATCTGGAATATATTCGCCAAAACCACTACTTCTATGACAAAAAACCTGTCTCACAGCGGCATCACTCCATTCAAAAGTCACAAGCACACTCTTGGCTATTTCTTCTTTATAGTATACATCTACCGCTGCAATCATAATCTTAAAGTTACATCAAAAGGAATTTATCAAATTCCCCTTTTCGTCCCATTCTTTAAATGTACCCTCTATCACATTATTATTATACGATTTATATTCTTTTGCTATTTTGCCATCCCTGAAGTAATACCTGGTCCAGCCTTTCTGGTAACAGTCAATATACTCTTCTTCCCGTCCTAATGTAGCATCATCAAAGTTTTCATATACTATTCCAGTAAATGGTTTGCCTTTGTAAACTATTACAGGAACTCCGCCTCCGTCTAATTGCTCTATTTCTGCTTCTTTGATTGTAATACGTGTTAACATTATTTAACTTTAAATCAAAATCCCAAATAATGCACTCCCTTCATAATGAAATGGCAATGCACGCATGGTGACCCCTGGCAATATCTTGCTTCTTGTTAGCCAGAAATGTTGGGGGTGTAAAAATCAAAAGCTATTTTTTACCAGCTTTTTCAAATTACTTAAAGCTTAAAAAAATCATCAATATCTATAAAATTCATCGGCCCTGTCCAAACATAAAGCATTTCCAACGTCTCTGGGTCTGATATTACGGAACTTTTGCTATCTAACATTGGTTCGTGAAATCCTGTAATAATAGCATGTTTACAAGTCCCATCTCTTAACAAACAATCTTTAACAAAATACGAGTTTATAGCAGTAATTTGATAATTAATGCTATCCAATTTCAATTTTACGCTCTGTGTCAATAATTTCTCCTTTTCTTCAATCGTCACACTACTACTTTTTAGGGGTAATCGCCGTGTAACACACAAGGGATTATTTTGAGTTAGCTTTTAGGTACCCTAAACCTTTTTGAGTTATTGCATACTGCGATTTATCCTTTAAAATCAGCTCGCTTTTTATCATCTCCTCCAATTTCCTGATTAAAAAAACACCAAGAAACTCCCTCTCTCCTTTTCTTCCCAATAACAAATCGATATTTTGTATTTGCATACTTTCTTTACCCAAATCAATTGATTCTTTTAATAGCTCTAAAATTTTAATTTCAATACTCATAATTTAAATGTTAATAATGAAAATCAATATCCTTTATGTCAGGATGATAAAGAGTGAGCTGCCCATTAGTGTCAATTTCAGATAATTTATAGTCTTCCAATGTTGCAGAATGTGTATTATTACATACATCTTCAGGTATCAAATTATTTTTTGTATTCTCATACCCAAGGTTTTTATACCGCTCAAACTCTCTTGTTTCATGAGTAAAATATCTTTTATCCCAATCGGTAATTTGCAACTCTCCTCTTTCAATTTTTTCCAGCCGCTCAATCATTTTCCTATTTGCTGCAACATCATCAAACCGGCTTATGTGTTTTTTAATAATATCAATGCCCTCTTTTGTAATTTTAGCATCATCCCAAATAAGGTCCAATATTTCCCCTCCTGCTTTTGATGGGTCAAAAGCTCATTTACTATATTGGCCGATAATTTCGCCAACGCCGAGTGGCCCTCTACCCCCGATTGGCCCATCCAGCACCTTCCCTTCATCCCTGGCAATATCATCCGCCTTATTAGCCGTAATTTTTCCAAAAACTGCTTAAAGCCTGCCCAGCCGTTTTTACAGGGCTGCACGAATTTAGTAATTAAAAAAGCTGCCTTTAACAGCAGCTATAATAAACAAATTAACTTTCTAAGGGATTATTCAAAATGCTTCATTATTGCCTTTTCATTTTTTACGTAATTAAGAAAATTTTCTTTTTCACTTTTTGGCCACTTATTAAAAACAGCTAAAGATTTAGCAATTAATGCTTTATCAGAGTTTTCAATAATCGAAATTAAAGGTAACCAGGCAATTTTTATAAACCCGAAAAATTTTTCCTCAAGGTTTTCTTTACGATCTAATTCAGTAAGCAAGAAATTCTCGAAAAAAACATCCTGACTGGCTCTTTTTGCAAGAACCGGGTAATAATTGACATTTATTACTTTTGCTCCATTTATAGCCCTTTTTATTTCCTCATTTGTTTTACTGTTATATGCCTCTATTACTGGTATCATATGAATTTAATTATTTAAAAGATTTTGCAAATTTTTTATTACATTTTCGTCAGTGGGCTCTCCAATTCTCTTAGAAAAATCATTTATTTCCTCTTTCAAATTTTCTTTAAGTCGATTTAACACTTCCTGGTTATTCCCATTATTCCTGACAAACTCAATTTCTTTTCCGTAGCTATTGATTTCAGATTGAGCTCTGAAGTTGGGATTATACACACCTTCAAAACCAACAAAGCCTGCTTTCTTATCTGTTAAAAAATGTTCGTATTCATGTAACAAAGCAGAATATGATGAATCTTGATTAAGGATAATTTGGCCTTTAAATCCTTTTGCTGATCCAGGAATATATGCAAGCGCTTCATTTGATTTATAAATAATTTCCACATCATTTGAAAACAAATCATCAATTATTCTTTTCCATTCTTCTGGGTGAGATTTAATACCTGCTCCAAATAACTCTTCTACCGGGTCGGCCTTAGAGTTATACTTTTCCAGCACCCTCCCTTCATCCCTTGCAATATCATCCGCCTTATTAGCCAGTAATTTTTCCAAAAACTGCTTAAAGCCTGCCCAGCCGTTTTTACAGGCCTGTACAAATTTAGTGATTAATACCCTGAAAAGCTGCAGGATATCTGCAATACCCATCGTTACTACAGAAATTGTTTCCCTTGCTATCAGGCGCAGCATAGCGGTCATCTTTTCTGCAAAGTTGGCTGCTTCTGCTACCGCTGTGGCGCCGCCTGTAAATACGGCCAGCACCACACCCAGCACCACCTCAAAAATGAAAGAGCCTGCAAAATAAGCATAATGATAAGGCGTAAGCTTACTGGCTTTATCTACAAACACACTCAGCACATCTCTCATTTTCTCCAGGCTGAAATCCAAAAACAGGTTTTTTAATGCCCCAAAAAACTCTCCAGCCTTGTCGGCTATCAGGTCAATCAGGTCTTCAATAAATTCCAGCTTGGGCTGCCAGTCCTTGTATATTTCACCAACCGATTTATTGGGGTTGGAGGGTTTTATCAACCAGCCAACCAGTTTCAGCAATGTTTGTATGGTAGAAAGCAGGCCGTTTACAAAGCCCATCAGCAGGGCCTTAAAGAGCAATGCTGCTTCTTCAATAAATTCAGCTATTTTTTTGCATACTTCTTTAAAGAGCGCAATGCCATCCTGTACCACTGCATATATGCTTTTCAGTATTCTTTTGCATCCCTCTGGCAGCAGGTCAAATACAAATTCTCCTGCCTTTTCCAAACCCTCCATTACTCCCTCAAAAGTATCCGCTAAAAATTTCTCCAGTTCTTCCGGAATGAGATAATCTATTGCTTTTTCAAAAACTTCTGCTTCCAATTTTACAAGAAACGCTAAATAATCAAGCAGACTTGGTTCATTGTCTTCCTTTTTGGGCACATAATCATCCTCTGTAAATTTTATCCCTTCTATCAGGTCCGACAGGCCATTTACAGCCCAGTCTATGCCTTTGTTAATGCTTTTGTACACTGCATCTACCGCTTCTTCTGTTGAAGTTTTCTCTTCTATCTCAGCTACGGTGGCAACCCTTATTTTTGAAAACCCAACATCTACCTTGAAATCTTTGTTTAAAATCAGCTCATTGTCGGCTATTTCATTATCAAAAGTTCGTAACAGGCTTGCTGTTACGCTGCCTTCCTTTTTTGATGCTATATTGTGCGGTATGCCGTTGTATAAATCGGTTACCATTTTTTTATATATCGGGCCGTATTTCATTAAAACAAAAGTGCCAAGAAAGTTCGTTTTTTTCTCATTATCTGTTCTTTCGCAAATCATGATTAACTGGTTGTCTTCAGGCACAGTGCTTTCATAAGCCTTCAATACATCCGACCCATCTTCGCAAATCTTTGCAGTAGATACATAAGCGAATCCGCCACCAGTGCCATTATCAAAGACAGAGATTGGCTTATCCAGTTTTAACAGGCTGCCGTCTTTGGGTCTGTACCGCTCAAAAAATGGGCTTTGATATCCAGGAAATGCAGTACTGGCCTGAATAATTTCCAAACCCGTATTCCCTTCCTCTCCATTATTTCCCAGCCTCACCAATATCCCCGCACTCCGTGCCTCCAGCCCCGCCAGCTTATCCTTGTTTTCCTCATCAAAAAGCGTATCTATATTCAGCATAATACCATCGTTGTAATTGTTAAAAAAATCTGTACTTATATTTCCAACTGTTTATCCGGGTACAGCTCAATTGCTTTTTGCAAAAGCGTGGCTGCTTTGCGTGGTGTTGTGATTACCAGGTCAATATGGTAATTCAAATCCTTTGTCCACACAGCGGTATTGATTATTGGAAAATCGCACACCACCAGTATGTCCCAATCCTTTCCCTGCAGTTTATCCCAGTCATCCAAAGGGGTTCTGACCCTGCTGCCGGTGAGGTATATTTTATGAACACGGGTAATAGCTTCAATTTTTTGCTTTAACCCGTTCAGAATATATGGCAGCACCAAATTGTGCTGCCATATCCTGTTTGTTTTTACCTGGCTCATGCCCTGAACCTTGCAACCGGTAATAATGCATCTATCTCTGTATCAAGTACCTGCTTGCCTGAGGCATCAAGCACCCGTTCGCAATATTGCACATCTGTTATAACCCGTACGGCATCTTTTGTGATGCCCACCTTTAAGGTATCAAGGCTCTCCACATCCCCGGGCTTAACAAATGTAAACAGCGGAACAGCGTTCCCGTCTACTGTAAACTGAATACCAGTTGGGTTACCGGTTTTGGACGTTTTTTGTTGAGCCTTTATCCCCGGCAATAAGGATAGTTGTGCTGCTAGTTTCTCAAAAATTACAATGGCACTGTCTGTTGGTTGCCAGCTTGCATCCCGTTGAATGCTTATTTGCTGCCCCATACATTCATACACCCTTGGGAACAGCCTTTGATTGTCAAAGGCCTGGATGGTGGTATAAGGAGCCCTGTCCATCTCTATAAAACTGAACTGTACCAGGCTGCTGTTGCCTGCCCCGTTGTTTAAAATATCCTGTGTTACTAAAAAGTTGTCTCCACAGGGTACCGCAGCCGGGTTTTCCCAGGTATCCACTGTTACATCATCGCAATTGCAGGGCAGCGCTTTTTCCACTTTAAGGCCAATGCTGTCTGCCTGCAGGATGGTGAGTGAAGTAGGTATCCTCGTAGCCCATGCTTTTCCTTCGGGCTTGCCTTCAGTTTCTTTAAGCTCATCAATAATTGACAGGTGCAGCGGATCGTCTATCACCGGCACTTCGCCGCCATTCCATATAAGCCCTGTTTGCATGTAAAAGCGTACAGCATCTTCAAAACCGGGGCGCACCGTTACCACTACCCTTGCCAGGCCGCTTTGCATAAAGCTGCGGAACACCGGGTCGTTGTTATCATACTGGTAAAGCGTTGACCAATCTGACTTGCTACCCCAGTAAAATGGATAAAAATAATACGACATGATATTCCACTCAAATGCCTGCTCCAGGAATTTAGCAAAAGCGGTGTAAACATCCAGCGCTTTTGTAACATCTACTTCATAGCTGGTAAAAGAGTCCTGACCTGCTGTTTTATACATCTGCTTACCATAAGTAAGCTTTGCGGCAGGGGTTTGGTTGATAAGGTAAGAAATACAGTTTTTGCGCAATACCATATTTTCTATATCACGGTAAAAACCAGGGTTGGTGCCTTTGATGGTTGCTGCAACGGCCTGCTGCGCTGCCAGTTCATCTTCGTATTGCGACAACGCTTTCTCGTAAGATTTAATAATGGCATTAAAAGTTTGCTGCTGCCATGCCGTGTATGCCTCCGGTGTAAGGCTGCATTGTACCGTAAAGTTTACAGTACCCACATGAAAGTTACAAAAGGTTACCGCTACAGGTATTTCCTGTTTAAATGGTTTAACATCAAAAAATAACTGGCTGTTATCCAGTAACCTGTTGGGGGAAGCTATCTGCGCCCGGTTACCTACTGTGGCAATAATTTGTTTATCCCAACCGGTGTTACCACCTGCATGCATACCGGTAAAATAAATATGCGCTTTTGTGCTTTCATATCCTTCGGGTATTTCTATCGCCCCCGATTTGCTCATTACCTGGTTAATATCCTGGGTATGATGCTCAAAAGCTTTACCCACTGAAATACTATCTAAGGGCTTAGTTTCTATCTCTACATTATAATAACTTGCCCAGTATTTTGCTTCATTTTCACCAAGAAAAGCACTTGTAGCAATGGTCATCTGCGAAGCTTTGCGGGGATCAATTGGTTTTACCAGTACTTTTCCTGTGGTATTGTCTTTTGACTCTTTCATACCCAGGTAATGCAGTTTGGCAGGCTCGGGTACCATAAATTCAAACATCAGCCTTTTGCCAAAGTTGAATACCTGGTTCTTGTAAATCTTATCCACCCACCTGTACACACCCACTACATGCTTGTCGCCTTTGGTATTATCAAAACCATGTTTGTTGTTCTCCTCAAACTCTTCAATGATCTTTTCAATCCGCTCTTCTTTCACCCTTGATACCACCCTGTCCATCGCTATCTGGGTAATGTCTTTTGCCTGTGTAATGGCAGCACGGGTACTTTGTTCTTTGGAGTTATGTGTGGCAAAGTTGGCACCGGCATTTACGGTGATGCCCCATTTAGTTCCCGATACACTTGCATTGGCCGAAAAATCCCTGCTTAGCTGCATTACTTTGGCCACTTCGCTCTGCATTTCAAAGCGGTCGGTACTGGTGGTATCGCTCAGTTGTTCACTTTCACTTTCTGCGGAAGTAGTGGTGGTGTTTTCGCTTTTCCTCAACCGGCGGGTGGATTTCTCCTTGTATTCCCTTGCCATGATGTTTTCAATATGCGCCACTTCACCCTCTACATAACAATGCACGGTTTGCTCTACTTTTTTATAATCGGCAATGCCCAGTTGCTTTACGCCAAAACCTGATGGTTTAAACAGCTCAGGTACATTGCCGGGATCTCCGCCGGTTCCGCCACCGCCGGTGTTATCAGGATCGGCTAATTGCCCAAAACAGCAAAGGGAATAGTCATACCCTGCCAGGCTTATCTTAAAGGTTCTGCGCTTGCCATTGGTGAAATAAATAGTGCCGTTTATTTCAGGGTAGTTGTTGTATATATAAAAAGGATAATCGTCATCACCAAACAAATCTGTAAACAACAGCGTGTTGCCAATTCTTTCATGTAGTAAGTAATGGGAGAAACCCGGATAGCTGTTGACATCAAGGTTGGTATATTCAATATCGCTGAACACCCACGAACTGTCGGGTACGTTAAATTCAAGATCAAACAGGACTCTGACACCACCCGCCCGTGTTCTCGAACAGATTTGATAATCAAAGGGGGGCTTAACAACCATTGAAGCAGAACTGATTGGTATGCCGCCAACGATAACAACACTGTCTGCCTCATTGGTGCTGTTTTTGATAATGGCTTCATTATTTTGTGCAATACCATTTCCAAGATTTTCATAGATACTATTGAAGCCGTCCGCAACGATACTTGCTGTGGCGGGCTGAGCTATATCTGCACCTATGTCAACGGCCATCCCGGTCTTTTCGGTATTGATGCTGCTTTTTTTACCACTAAGTCTGTTAAGTAATTCAATATCTTCTGCAGCTAACCTTTCCTCCAGATATGCTGTTTCTGACTGAAAAGTAAAGGTAAATTCTGGTAACGCAGGTTCCTTTACCACTGGTGGCTGGTTACAAGGGTCGCCTGGATTCAGAGTTGCTCCATCTGACTGACGGGCTGCACACCAGGCTAATTTTGCAGTTTCAATGTATGGGGGTTAAAACCATTTGTCATAATCTACTAAATGTATAAATTGCGCAAAAAATGAGTATAAATAAGGGTTTCAGGCGATTTTGAAAGGTTGGTGATTTAAAACCAAACGTCCTGAAAGTTGCAAATGTGTTGGATTTATACTGAATTAACCGGCTGGGATGGCCGGTATTTTTGTAACCGTATTGAAACATCGTTTAATTAGTGTTTATTTTTTATCCAAAAGCTCTATAATCCTTTGTTTATCGGCGTTTGCGGCTTGCAACACCTGCACCTGATTGCGCAGTAACTCCACCATTTCGAGGCACTCTTTGGCCGCTGGCTGCAAATTTGGCGAAAGCTCATTTAGAAAAGTTGGGCGGTCACCTGGGCGGTCATCTTGGGCGGTCACTATTCGAACCCCCTTATTGACCATTTCCCCCTCATTAAATACTAAAAACATCATATTCCAATGGGGATAATGCTCATAAATACGCTGTAAAATATCGCTACCTATACCACCATTAGATAATTTTCTATTAACTGAAGGTTCTTTTTTATGCGTTTGAAGCCATCCGTTTGAAATTTTAATTTGCCTCTCAAAGGCATATACAGAAAGGTTTTCCATCTTTATGAGGGAAATTAATCTATGATATATAGTTGATTCCTGCGGAGTAGACATAAAAAATAGTTTAATAAAAATTTGTTTGTAATAGATTTTTATCTATGTTTGTACCTGAATAGAGGTACAAAAATGCACAAAACAAACGATTCTAAAACCAAACGTCATAAAAAAAGGGTGAGTTTCCCCGTAATAGCGGAAATAACCGGAAGCTCAGTTGAAACTGTAAAATCGGTGCTGAATGGGCGGCGTTCAAAAGACACTGATGCTGGCCAAAAGATTGTACTGGCAGATATGTACATGGAAAACGGCACTAACCAATTAATTGAGGAAGTAAAACGCATAGTAACATTCCCCGCATGAGATACCTGAACAACATATTATACATTGAAGGCTCCGAGTATATAAAGGGGATGGGTGGGGACGGTTTTGTTGATAAGAATACTTATGACCTGCAAAAAAGAAGAGGAAAAATTATAGTAAATGGCCGTGGAGGAAGCGGCGCACCTGTCCTCATCGAATACGAATCCATCCCGCAGCCCTGGCGCAACCTGCTTAATGAAAAATACAACAACGATATATATGGCTATGCTGCCAAAGCGCCCATAAGGGCTTTGATTAAACCCGACCTTACTGCCATGAATTATTTTGCCAGGTACCGTAAACCTGATGGCACGGCACTAAGCAGCACCCTTCAAAATAAGTACGCCAATGATGCCGCTATATTGAATGCACTTAAACTTTTGATGCAGGATAAGAAACAACTGAAGGCATTGACTGGTGGAAGTGTAGGAAAGTTTTGGGATAGTGCTTTGGTGATCATTAAGGACGTATCCCTTCAATTTCCCAATACCTTACCGGCAAGTGTACGCCGCCTGAAGCCCAGGTATAACGACTATGCCACTGATGGCTACGGTGCATTGATAAGCGACAGGGTGGGCAATGACAATACCCGTAAAGTAGATGCCAATATCCACCGGCTGCTGCACTCCATTGCCTACAGCCATAATAAGCCATACGCCAAAGAAGTACATGATTATTACCAACGCTATATGGCCGGTGAAATTGATGTTGTGTGCCTGGAAACGGGTGAATTACTCGACAGAAGCCTGTTTTACGATTCAGAAAATGCCACAAAATTGAGCGTAAGTGCGGTATATCAATACTTAAACCTTCCTTTTGGTACTATTTTAACCGCTAAAAAACGTACTTCTTCGCTGGAATACAGCACCAAAATTAAGCCTCACGTACACCGTTCTGCCCCTCAATATTCCTTTAGTAAGGTTACGATGGATGACATTTCCATCCCCTTTAAAATGGCCGATGGCAATCGTGTATGGGCCTATCAGATATTTGATGTAACCAGCGGTGCAGTGGTAGGGTGCAGCTTTGGTAAGGAGAAAAACAGGCAATTGTTTACAGATGCCATCATCAATATGTTTCACCTGGTAGCCAACAAAGGATGGGGCATGCCTGCTGAGATAGAAGTAGAGCAGCACATTGCCAACACCTTTGCTGATGACCTGCTGGCTGAGGGTAATGTGTTTCCCTTTGTTCGGTTTTGCCGGGGTGGTAACCCGCAGGAAAAAAGGGCTGAGGGCTTTATTGGTGGTAAAAAGAAAAGCCTGCAACGCAAACGGGAGGGCTTCCAGCGCAGGCCATTTGCCAGCCTTGAGGCCAACAGGATGAATGAAGATGCAGATAAGATAGTATACAGCTATGATGTGATTGTAGCGAATGAACAAATGGACATCATCAAATGGAATACTACCATGCACCCTGACCAGGTGAAGTACAAAGGGCTTACCCGCTGGCAGGTACTTTGCAGCCAGCAGAACCCTGGCCTGAACCTGCCTGAAAAACCCATGCTGGCGCAGTACATTGGCTATAAAACAACTACTACCATACAGCGCAGCCAGTACGTGCAGGTACAGTACAATAAGTACATACTGCCCACGCCTGAGCTGATGAAACAGGTAAACAGCCTGCAAGTAACAGCTTACTATATACCACAGGAAGATGGCAGCATACCGGAAGTGTACCTGTACCAGAGCGATACCTACCTGTGTACTGCCGGATTGATAGCCAAATTTAACGAAAGCCAGGCCGAAAGAACTGATGCTGACAGGCACAATATGCACCGTCAATTTAACTATATCAATGCCTTTAACAGCATGGTTAAGGCGGGTACAAATGACCTTTTGGACGTACATATAGTGGAAGATACGACCCCCCTTATGGCCACTTTTGACCCGCATTCAAGCCCGTTTTATACACAAAATACAGCGGTTTCAGCACCTGTTTTAGCGGTTAAAAAGCCACATAAAAATGACATTAATAGGCTTAAAATCAATGATTTAGGTAAAAACAACCTGCAAACAGGTGCCGATTTTATGACGGAAAAGGCACTAAATGACTTGTAAAAAATAAAAACTTAAAAAATGACAATCAATCAGGATGTAAAAAAGCGGGTGCTTCAGGCACTTTTAAAAAGCCGGGAAAACTGGCGTGGTACGGATGAAAAGTTTGCTACCAGCCTGGGCATTAACAAATCGGTACTTAGCCAGTTAAAGGGTGGCAAAACAGATAAGGTACTGGCTGATGCCAAGTGGATTAGCATAGCCCGTAAGCTGGGAGTGCTGCTGGGTGATGAGCAGGCATGGATAATTGCAAAAACGGCCACCTTTCAATACATAACTACGCAGCTTGCCTTTTGCCAAAGCATGAGCATCAGCAGCCTGCTGTGCGATGAGGCTGATATTGGTAAAACAACTGCTGCCAAATGGTATGTGGCCAATAATGCCAACGCCATATATGTGGATTGCAGCCAGGTAAAAAATAAGCAACGCCTGATACGCTATATAGCCAAAGAGTTTGGTACTGACCATACCAGCCGGTATGCAGATGTGTATGAGGACTTGGTGTACTACCTTAAAACGCTGGATAACCCGCTGATAATACTGGATGAAGCTGGTGACCTGGACTATGCTGCATTTTTGGAACTAAAAGCCCTGTGGAATGCCACAGAGGGCCACTGCGGCAGTTATATGATGGGGGCCGATGGGCTGGAGGCAAAGTTTGACAGGGGCCGCAATTGCCGTAAAGTGGGCTATGCAGAGATTTTTCGCAGGTATGGCAGTGGGTACAAAAAGGCCATGCCACATTCCACTGATGAAAAGATGGCTTTCCGCAATAGTGAGATTGTAGCGATAATTAAAGCCAACCTGCCTGCGGCTGATATAAACACGGTATTAAAAAAATGCAACGGCTCACTCACCAGGGCAAAAATTGAGGTACATAAAATAACCCGCAATGCACATAAATAACAAGCAGCAGTTTGAGGCCAACAAAGCCCAGGTACTGTACCTCACTAAGATGAATGAGCAGCAGTATGATAATTTCAGGCTGGAAACTGCCCGGAACTTTATCAACATACATTTTGCTTACTTAACACCAGGTAAGGTAATAGTAATAATGAATACTGCCATCTTCCGTGGCTGGTGGAACAAATACTGGAGCATAGCAGATGACAGCTCTATATTAGAATCGCTTTACACTGTGCCACCAGCATCAAGATTGTGTGCCTACAGGGCCAGCCACCAGTTTGTTTTTGATATGGATAATACCAATGTAGCACTCATGCGGGTATCATTCCGAAACATTTTAAAATCAATCAACAGTGAAATTGCGGCTAACACAAAGTGAATTTGATGAGTTGTACCGGTTTTTTAATGTAAAGCTGGTACCGGCAAAACCTGCCACTTTGGAAATGGCATTGGCCCATGTGCTGGTAATGCAGGTACACCAGCGTTTGTATGAGCTGAACTACAGGCGCAGGCATCAATATACCATCAGCCTTAAACCGGAACAAAGCATTGCCTGGTTTATGTACTGGCACAATCATCCTTTTGCTGAAGCTGATTTGTATGCCTTTTCGATTATTAACCCTGTAACAACAGCCATACACCAGCGGATGGTAAGCAGTTATCCTTTAGTAACAATTAAAAATTGATATATGAATATTGTGGAACAAAAAAAAGGCGGCAACTGGATTGATGAAACGGGCATGGAAATACCCTACAACCGGATAACCCAATCGGAAAAATTAAAAGAGCGTGTAACGGCAAAAATGGCCCGTACAGCAGCCGGTTTAAACAAGCAAATGACAGCGTTTAAACAGCTTATAATTAAAGAGTGTAAAGATGTGGTGGCATCTGTACGAAATGAGATTGAAGCGTTGAAAGAAACAAAGGGAAATTACACCTTTTACAATTTTGCCCGGACGATAAGGGTGGAGGTGAGCATCAACGAGGAAATTAAATTTGATGACCTGAAGATAGATGCTGCAAAAGATATACTGATGACCATGATTGATAATAACATCAGTGGAGATGACTTTATTAAACAGATTGTAATGGATGCCTTTCAAACCCGTAAAGGTAGCCTGGACACTAAGCGTGTTTTAGGGCTTAAAAGGCACACAGAACGCATAAAGAACGCAGGAATAAAAGAACAGTGGGCAAAGGCAATGGATTTGATTGACCAAAGTATAACCAGGCCAGGCAGCACTACCTATTACCGTATATCGGTTAAGAATGAGCAGGGCCGGTTTGAAAATATTGATTTGAATTTCAGCAGCATTAATGTGGTGGAGAGCAGCACAGGTGGCTGACATTTAAGGAGCGCCTTCCCAGGCACTTTGATGGGTAACCATAATGAACCGATGAGCCTGTGTAGTAGTACGATAAGCATCGGGGAGTAATACGGTTGTCAGCCGGTAAGGAATTTGGCCGATGGTTATCAAAGGGGGTAAGCTGCCACCAGACGGCAGCACACAGCAGGGTAATTCAGCGGTAGAAGGCTGGCCTCATGCGCTAGCACGTCGGGGGTTCGAATCCCCCCCCTGCAACTAAACTTAATTTTTATGCAAATGAATGAATCGTTAATTAACCAGCTACTGTGCGACCTGCCTTTGCCACAAAAGCAAATACTGGTATCAATATCAGCAGAGCTTTCAGATACTGCTAAGAAACACCCTGATTGGCCTGCTGATTATATACACCAATCGGCAATAGTGAGTGAGGAATGTGGATAGCTTACGCAAGCTGCTTTACAATGGCATTATGAACGTGGACATTATGCCAGGATGATTGATGAAGCCACACAGGTATCAGCAATGGCCATTCGTATGCTGCTGCACCTGCCAGTGATAACCGAAAAAACCGACAGCCATGTATAAAGCATTAAAAGAAGATAAAACCCGCAGAAAGAACCGGGAGGAAAACCGCAACCGGCGCAAATATGAAACACGGCCATTGCAATTGGAAAAGCAGGTGCCATTGAGGGTTAACAGTAAAATGGTTATTTATGTTAATGCCAATTTGAATGAAACAGAAATAGCTGCAATCATCAAAAAGTATAACAAAGCACAATAAAGCATGGCAAAAATGAAGAGGCCACTTGGGCTGAATGAGTTTTTAAACAAAAAGTTTACTGCCCTGGGTGTGGATAATGAGCTCCTTGATTTTTTTGGCGACCCGGAAGCAAATACCAGCATCATACTGGTTGGTAAAAGCGGCAATGGTAAAACCCAAAGTACCGTAAATCTCATTTGCAAGCTGGCCCCCTATATCAATGGTAAGATATTTTACAACAGCTATGAGCAGGGGCAATCCCTCACATTACAGGAAGCCTTCAGGCGGGAAGACACAACCCCATTAACCGGCAAACTACAGGTGGCGCACAAGGAACCCTGGGCAGTGATGATAAAGCGGCTGGACAGGCGTAAAAGCCCTGCACTGGTAGTGATTGACAGCATACAGTACGTGCGGATGACGTACCAGATGTGGCAAGAGCTGCGCACCAGGTATCCAAAAAAGATGTTCATCCTGATAAGCCACGCAAAAGGCGATGACCCGGCTGACTCTAATGCTGATAAAATAAAATACGACGTTGATATTAAGATACTGGTGAAAGGATTTGTGATGTACCCTGATAGCCGGTATGGAGGCAACCAGCCGATTGTGGTTTATGAAGCCGGATACAGGCGGTGGCTTGCCAGGAACAATAAAAGCAATTTATTAGATAACAATAAAAAAGAAACAAGTGATACAGATACCGCTCCCGCTGCAACTGAGTGATGCAATATTTGCAGGACTGATTATAGCTGCTGCAATAGCTGCATGTTTTGCCTTTCATTTTATAAAGGGCATTTATAATTCATATATAGAATTAGATAAGGAAAGGAACAAAGCCAACCAGTAACACCAATGGAAAACTACATAGACTATACGGCAGAATCTATATGGGGTAAGCGTGGTAAACCGGCCTTGCTTAACATCAGTAAAGATGGCCGCATAAGGTTTACAGTTGCCCTGGTTAAGCTGTTGGGCATAAAGGAAGGGCAAAAAATATTATTTCGCACTTACAATAAGGATAAAGGCATCATTTATTTTTCCATACACAAAGATGGTGTACCGTTACGCCTCTCTAAAGCGGATACAACAAAGCGGGTTTTAGAAATATATTGCCGCCCGTTGGCTGTAAAGCTGCTGGAGTTTTTCAGCTACTCCACTAATAAAAGTTTTGATATTACAAAAGAGCAAACCAATATAGATGGGATTAATTTTTATTTCATCTTAAAGGAAAATTTGCATAAGCCAATAAAATGGAAGCCAAAAAAGTAAGATTACCCCCCCCAACCGAATAAAAGTATTAAACCTCTATGCAGGGGTTGGTGGAAATTCTGAACTATGGGATGAATCAATTTTTGACATTACCCACATTGAGTTAAATCCTAAAATAGCAGCAGTGTTAAAAAGGAGGAAGCCAAATCAAAAAGTAATAATTGCAGATGCTCATGAATTTTTGCTAAAGCATTATGATGAATATGACATTATTTGGGCAAGCCGACCTTGCCAAAAACATAGTAAAATGAATTTAGCAACAAGGCATAACATGATTAGGTATGTTGACGGTGGACTTTTTGAAGAAATTATTTTTTTAGATACATACTTCAAAGGCAATTGGGTAGTTGAAAATGTAGTTCCATATTATAAACCATACGGAAATCCTGTTAAAATAGGACGACATTTATTTTGGTCAAATTGCAATATTTCACAAATGGAAAATTTGCCAAAATCGCCTAAAGGAATGATGAATTTATCTACAGTTGGTCAAAAGAAAATTATGATGGACTGGCTTGGCATTCACTATGAAGAAAATATTTATTATGAAAGCAATCATTGCCCTGTGCAAGTTCTTAGAAATTGTGTACATCCAAAATTAGGGCTGCACATTTTATCAAATATTCAATCAAGGTCTTAATTAACAATAAATCAATCAAAAATGGAAATCAAAATTAAAAAGTCAAACGCTGTAAAAGCGTATCAAAGTGCCGATGAGGCAGGCAAAAAGTTGCTCACTAATTTGTTGGGAGCATACAATTTATTAGATGGCATAATGGACCGTGTAAAAAGCTACAAAGATGCCTGTGCTGTGTTAGGGTTTGAGCCAAAAAAGTTTTTATTAACTAACAGTGCTTATCCTTTAAAGGCAACTGATTATTTTGGGGATGGTGTTGCTCTTGTAGCATTTGAAAAGCTTACCATCATTGCCCGTGCTTTAAACGAAGGATGGACACCCGACTGGAGCAATAACAGCCAGTATAAATACTATCCCAGATTTATTGAAAACGCACCGGGTTCCGGCCTGTCGTTCCTCGGCTACGCTGACTGGCGCTCGAGTACGACTGTCGGCTCCCGGCTTTGCTACAAATCGGCAGAACTGGCTAAATATGCCGGTCAGCAGTTTGAAGATTTATACAATGATTTATTAACAATAAAACCGCAATAAAATGGAAGCAATCAAAACGTTTGAAGATGCTGCAAAAGCATTGGGCATATCCAACGAACTGCCCAACCTGAATGGCTTGCCTGAAAAGTACAGGCGTGGCCTGCTGGCAGATTACCAGCTCACGGTGACAACCGAAGCCCTGAACGAAGGATGGCAACCAAACTGGAGTGATAGTGATGAGTACAAGTATGTGCTTTGGTTTGATGAAAAGGCAGCGGGTTCCGGCCTGTCGTTCCGCGACTACGATTGCTGGTTCTCGTTTACGGGTGTCGGCTCCCGGCTTTGCTTTAAAAGCGCAGAGCTGGCAAAATATTCAGCAGCACAGTTTCCGGAGCTGTGGGCTGATTTTGTAAACCATCAAAATTTTGTAAAGTGATAAAAGTAAAATCATTTGAGCATGCCTGTGAGCTGCTCAAAATTAAGCCAACGCTGCCTGTGGTAAAAGGATTGCCACAGGAGCATCAGGAAGCCATTGTGGCCCATTACCAACTGGTAATTATTGCGCAGGCAATAAATGACGGGTGGAAGCCTGACTGGAGCAACTCCAGTGAATATAAATATCATCCGTGGATGAAAGTTAAAGCAAGTGCTAAAACCCCTGCGGGTTCCTGCCTGTCGTTCTACGACTACGGTTACTGGGACTCGCATTCGACTGTCGGCTCCCGGCTTTGCTACGTAAGCAGAGAGGCTGCTGAGTATGCCGGTAAAAAGTTTGCAGCCATTTATGCAAAAGCCTGGTTGTATTTGCAATAAGTAAATGGGTTGTGTGCTGCCTGAGCTGAGGTTGTTTGTGTGCAGGTTCCAGCCTGTCGTTCAACGACTACGATAACTGGAACTCGAATACGAATGTCAGCTCCCAGCTATGCAGAGGATGATTACGGCAGCACAAGCCTTGCCAACATGGCAAAAAATGATTTTAGCAAAAAGGGCATTGGTACAGCTAAATGTTAGAAGATGACCTTTTAAAAGCAAAGCCAAAATGAAGAGAGAAAACAATTTATTTGAACAAATTTGCAGCCTGGAGAACCTGCAAGCAGCCGACACCATCGCCCGGCGTGGCAAAGGTAGCCAGTGGGGTATAAAGGTGCATGACAGGAATAAAGAAGCCGACCTGCTGGAGCTGCACCAGCAACTGCTGGATGGCAGGTTTAAAACAAGCCCTTACACCACCTTTAAAGTATGGGAACCAAAAGAACGGGAAGTGTACCGCCTGCCCTATTATCCTGACAGGATACTGCACCACGCTATAATGAACGTACTGGAGCCAATTTTTGTGGCTACGTTCACTGATGACACTTATAGCTGCATAAAAGGAAAGGGCATATATGCGGCTGCAAATGCTGTAAAACGGGCATTGAGGGATGAGCCAGGCAGCAGGTACTGCTTAAAACTTGATATAGTGAAGTTTTACCCCTCGGTAAACCATGTTGTACTAAAGCAACTACTGCAACGAAAATTTAAAGATACCCGCCTGCTGGAGCTGCTGTACGGCATTATTGATAGTGCGCCCGGCCTGCCCATCGGCAACTACCTCAGCCAGTACCTGGCAAACTTCTACCTGAGTTATTTCGACCATTGGATAAAAGAGTATAAGCGGGTAAAGTATTATTACCGTTATGCTGATGACCTGGTGATACTGGCTGCAACCAAAGCAGAGCTGCACCAACTGCTGGCCGATATACGGCAGTACCTGGCCAATAAGCTGCTATTGCAGGTAAAGGGAAATTACCAGGTGTTTCCGGTACAAAGCAGGGGTATTGATTTTGTCGGGTAT
Organism: Chitinophagales bacterium; assembly: GCA_031375675.1. Lineage (GTDB taxonomy): Bacteria > Bacteroidota > Bacteroidia > Chitinophagales > Chitinophagaceae > Ferruginibacter. The sequence continues at coordinate 37,598 of JANMIG010000082.1, read as the reverse complement.
GTTTTCTTTCACACCCACACCCGGATAAGGCCACGCATCAAAAAAAACTTTGCCAGAAAGCTGGCCAAAGGAGCCAGCCCTGCCACCATTGCATCTTACAATGGATGGCTTTGCCATGCTAATTGTAAACACTTAATGAAAAAACTATTGAATGAAAAAGTTTAGTGACTTTGATATAAAGGCTGAAACCAAAAGTTTCAGCGGTGATAAAATAACCATTGACCGTATTTTAAACCGTGAAGTGGTGGTACGTGATTACAAGATTGAAAAATCAAAATTTGAAGGCAAAGGCAACTGCCTGTACATGCAGATAGAATTGAACGGAATGAAGTACGTTGTATTTACCGGCTCAGCCTACCTGATGGAACAGATACAGCAGATAGATGCTGCTGATTTTCCTTTCAGCACCACAATTGTAAAGATTGAAAAGCGGTTTTTATTTAGTTGAAATTTAAATGTAGTCAAAATGGATAAAAAAGAAGTTTACACGCCACATCCACTTACACAGTACGATGGATGTATGAATACAATGAGCGGCATCAAGTTCAACATATTTGAGCCACAGGTATCAATGATTAATATTGAAGATATTATTGCAGGATTATCAAACAAAGGCCATTTTAGCGGACAAACGGAAAGGTTTTTTTCGATTGCTGAACATTGCCTGTTAGTTTATAAGCTGATGACAAATGATTGTACAGTTCAATTGCCACATTCATTTTTTGCAGCAGCCCTTTTGCATGATGCAAGTGAGGCATACATTGGGGATATGATTAAGCCGCTAAAAATACATATACCCCAATTTAAGGCCATAGAAGATAAAATTATGAAAGTAATTGGTCATGCCTTTGGATTTGGCAGTGTTGATATGGCATTCATAAAAAGATTTGATGTAGAAGCTCAGCAAATTGAATATGATTGTTTTTATAAAGGGGTTGAAAATGATTTGATTCATTGGCTTAGTCCGGAAGTAGCTGCCGTGTATTTCCGCAGGGTTTTAAATCATCATGCTATTTACTGATAATGCCCAAAAAGCGATATATGATACCAGTACATGGCATGGCATCGGAAAACGGAAACCCGCAGCATGGTAAGGCATTGATTTTTTTTGTTGCTGTGGTATTGATAATAAAAGCGTTATTGAAATGAAACGACTATTGATAACAAGCCCTTTGTACACCGGTGAAGCTGAGGTGATATATGATGATGCGGGCAGGCTCATCAGCTTTAGTGTAAGTGCCACCAATATGCCGGTGGCAATGGTGAGCGGGTTTAAAAATACCATTCCTGCAGTTTATGACCAGTTGGCCACTGTAATGGCAGATAAGAAGGCTACCATAGTGGAAGCGGGCTTTAATATCAGCTTTGAAATGTGGTGGGATAAGTACGACCATAAGCGCAACAAAGTGCCTGCACAGCGTGTGTGGGATAAGCTAACCGAAAGCGAAAGGGTAACCGCCTACTACAATACAGATGTTTACAAAAAGTGGTGTGCCGACAGAGCCTGGTACAACCAGCTATACCCGGATACTTATTTAAGGCAAAAAAACTTTAATACAGAATGGAACAACATAAAGTAAAAATGGCCAGCACTGCACAGGTAAGGGCCATACAGGTAACGCTAAGGGCAAAGAACCTGGTATTTTTAAAACCCAACCTGCTGCACGACTTTAGCAATGGCCGGGCAAAGCATGTGAATGAACTTACCAGCCGGGAAGCCCTGGAGCTGCTGCGTACTTTAAACAACCAGCCGCTGGAAAAATCTAATACCGAAAAAGAATCTATTAAGGACAAGGAAAATACTATGCGGCGCAAAATGATTGCACTGTGCCACAATATGGGATGGTACCTGGAAGGAACAAAAAACATTGATTATAAAAGGCTGGATGACTGGTGTGAGAAGTATGGTAAGTATCACAAGGTACTTAAAGCACACACCGTGGCAGAATTACCAATACTCATCAGCCAGTTTGAAAAACTGTACGAAGGCCACTTAAAGAATTTTGCAAATCATTAACATATTGCAAAAACAAAAATACCGGCAATGTCGTTAACTTAGTTACTCTACTTTATCCACCCCCAATAAACCTCCACTAAAATGGCAGATACATTTGCAGAAAGAATCGAAGCATTATTAGAAACGATAACCGCAGATGAATTATATCAAGCTCTTGATATAGCACAGTTAGAGTACTCAGTTTTGATGATTGAGAACAAAATTCCAGCTACACCTGAACAATCAATAGAAGTACTTAGAGTATTATACAGGCTTAAATGCTGTTTCAAAAAGTCATAACTTCGTGTAAATAAATTATATGAAAAAATTACTTTTCTGCTTGTCTATTATGGTTTTCCTGCACCAAAAATCTATAGGCCAATGCAATATGTGGATTGGGGATAGTAAAGATAGTATTGGTTCAATAAAATGGAAAGCTGAAGAAATGCTGAAATTTGAACTTATACCATCTGTTCAGAATAGTAAGTTTCGGTATTATTATTCTGATACAGTTTACAGGTTTTGTCAGGTGATAATTGACATGGAAGCTAAAAAGCAGTTGGTTGGTAATGAAATTGTTGACCAAATATCTGGTATCAGGTCAATTAAAATAAGTGGCCCAGATGATCGTGTTAATAATTTATTTGTATGGATAAAGCAGCAAACATCATCATGTATTAAATATGCTGCATTTGCTTCAGCAGTTAATTTTGATAAGTATAGGGTAGTTATTCAGAAGGATGGTGAAAAGATGGGCATTGAAGTTTCAACCCTGACAATAATGAGCAATTCCTGGCATTAATAGCTTTTAGAGTAATTTCAGGGGGTGAAGATTCACCCCTTTTTTTATTTAGATTATTTTCTATTACTTTTGTGAAACAACTTTCCCCATTTGAGCCGCCACGAAAGAACGATACAAAGGAATGCTTACATTATCACCCGCTTTCGCTATCACCGGAAGAAAAACCCAAAATGGACTATCATAGCAGTGATTGAGGAAGTAGCCAAGGAAGTGTACCTAAGCCCTGTGACGGTTGGCCACATCATTAAAAACTTTGATAGTAATGTACCATCTGCCCCCACTATCAAAAAAAGTATAGCCTAAGCCTGCAAATTATAATCAAACATTTCGGTACTGTAGCTGAGCACATTTACCACACAGCCCTTTTGCATTACATTGTTATTGGCACCGGTATTAATTAACTGCTGGGTGAGCAGCCTGCCCTGGCCATCTTTAAACACCTGGGCATTGGCCAGCTTATCTACACTGTTTACCAATGCCTGGTGCGCCTGTAATTGGCTATCCTGCACCGGCCCATCACCAGCAGCAAATGGGGCATTGCTTACCACATGCACTTTTATTACACCCCTGGCGGCTTTAATTTTGCGGGGGTAAAAATTAACCGTGAGGTTCTTTGGCATTTCAATATATATGGCTGGTACTTTGTAGCTGGTATTGTCTTTACCGGGCAGGTACTGCGCCATGTAGTAAAACACCGGCCCTGCTGTTTTCAACTGTTCTTTAACTGCTTTATAAATAGTGTATGTATCCATATTAATTGCCGTTTAAAATATTAGTCATATCCCTGGTTACTTTTTGCACCATGTTTTCCATCATGGCCTGGCTTTGCCCCATATACTGCCGCTGGGCAACGGTAATGGTTTTGCTGAGCGCCATTGCCTTCCACTGGTTCATGCCATCTTCATCCTTAGCATCCTTTGCCTGCTTGTGCATTGCCCAAAAGTATTTTTTCATTTTGTCGGTTACTGTTATTACCCCGCCTTCGTTGTGGATTTTTGCATAGGGCTTATCTGTAAAAATGGTTACATTATTGCCCTGTACTTCATAATCAATACTATCTGCCAGCTCGCCTGACTGGCTCAGTATCTTTTGGCCATTGGTGCCGCCACTGCGCTTTGTTTTTCGGCTGGCCCATTTTTGCAGGGAGCTATCGGTAAAGCCCTCGTTTTGAAAGCTCTCTTTAAAGTGGTTTACAGCCTCTACACCCAGCACTGTTGGCACATCCCTTTCAATGTACTGCATCAGCCTTTCCAGCTTATTCATCATTTCCTGTGCGCCGCTATTGCTATTACTGCTCATTTGTGTATATTTGCACTGCCGCAGTTATTATACCCGGGTTGCTTCCGGGCTGTATTTAACAGCGGCATTTTTATTTTTGCAGGTGAATGTAATACAGCCAGCAGGTACCATCCTTTCTTTCCTCAATATGAAAACTAACCCTTTTGCCATCAGCCCCCTTATAGCTTAAAATATGGTACTGCTTTACGTGCTGCTTTGGCTTTCGGTTTTCTACCAGTATCACTATGCTTTCTTTCAGCAGCTCTTCAATATTGTTCAGCACAGCCATTTTATCAAAAAAATGGTGGTTGTACTCCTGGTTTTTTGCCCATGATGTTTTATTGAACTGCACCGGCGCAGGCAGGCCGGATACTTCTACTTTTTTATTAGTGATACCGCTATCTTTTGCCTGCTGCCAGCTTGCTTTTTTCTCAAAACTGCACAAGGCACCCCAGGCATGTTGCAGTGCAGCCTTATATTCCTTTTGCGGCAGCTTTGCATACTGATGCTTTTCAGTATCAAACACTTTGCCCTCCACACCAGGGTTGAAGGCAAATGCAGGGTCTATCTCCACGCCTACCGGCACATCAGTAGGCTGCTCATCAGTAGCCTGTGCGCCGCATTTACATTCGTAGCCATTGGGTGGAAAGTTGGTTGACCAAAAGGGGTGATTAATGGGCAATATGGTGCCAACCAGTGCCTCATGGTCAACCCGCTTTTGTGCGCTGCGGCTGAGGGTATATTTTATATTGGGGTAGAGGTTTTGCGTGGCTTTTATCTTTTCCCAAACGGTGGCCATGCGGCAACCCCTTACAGCAGTATTGTACTCCACCTTTAACCAGCTATCCCGGTATTTACCAATAAGCTCCTTTGCATCGCTCCTGAAGGTATTCCAGGGCTTCAGGTTGCCCCGGCTATCCCTTAGCTGGCCTGCCATCTCCTTCATCATGTCGTGCTTTTTAAAGGCACTAAAAACGGCCAGGTTGGTTTGCAGGTTTTTTTGCATGGTTGGGTTGGCCTTGCCATACTTAAACTCCACGGTGAGCTTGCCGGTGCCTTCCTTAACCGATTGCCGCAACTGGCTGTACTGGTCATGTATCAACTGCCTGTCCTGCGCAGGCTCATTGTCCTTTTTATCAAATACGTTTTTAATTACAGCATCAATAAGCCCGGACACATCAATACTGAAGCCGGATTGCTTTTTACCGGCATCGCTTAAAAAGTACTGCTCATCCTGTGCGCAGGTGCAGGTATTGGCGATATAGTTATTTTTTTGGGGCATCGTCTTTTTTATTATCACCAGGTGCTGCGGGAGCATCGGTGGCTGTGGGTGCGCCGTTAAGCCTTTGCTGTTCCATCCGTATCAGTTCAGGATATCCCATTGTATGCCCTTCCTGCAACATGCCTTTGTAAATAAGGTAGGGGATCAGTTTTTCGTTTACCTCATCCTGTACCAGCAGCAGGCGGCTCATGGTTATATCTTCCAGCACACGCTCATGCACCTGTGCGCTGCCTGCAAATGCCTTTTCTTCACTGGTGCCGGTTTGCCCGTTGATTATTTTTGATACTTCGCTATCGCAGTATTTCATGTTATCCAAGTACACATCGTGAAAACGCTGGCCCTTGCGCTCCAGCAGGTCAACTTCATCCGACTTTTGAAGTATCATATACCCATCGGTACCAAAGTTGGCGGCACGGGCTTCCAGGTCGTCAAGCTCTCCCTTGTTATTGGTATCTGCTCTTACTACCAGTACCGGCATACCTGCCTTTTCGCTGGCACGGCTGTAATCTGAGCGGCTGTAAAATTTCCACAGGATGTTGTAGGCGCATTCAAGCAATAAACCAAGGTCTTTACGGGTTCCAAATTCCAGCAGGTCGTATTGCCAGGCCATATCCTTATACGATAATTTAGGCCCGTTAACTGTGCCTTCAATCAGTATCTCCTGGCTTTCAATAGATATGTTTTCCGGATTAAATTTTACCACTTCAGCTACATTTCCAGTTGCAGCATCTATTTTCCAAAATTCCACCACGCTAAAGCCATCCAATTCACTTTCAACAATATACCTGATAACATCGTTGAACCAGCGTTTTTTCACTTTTACTGTAGCCTCTTCATCGGGTTCGCCATTGAGATAAATTTGCCAGGGTTCGCTACGAACCTTGGTAATGGCCACCCTTATCTGGCTTTTTAAATTGCCATCCCGCTTTATGTATCGGAATATTTCAAATAGCTTACTACGGTCGGGCGTTTCGGCGTTGCAGAGGGTGAGGGCAGTGCGTATGTCTTTTATTTCAAAAGACACTTCCCTTAATACCCGCTTTTTGAGGGTACCAGTCATGCGGGTGCCGGTGGCGGCAGATGCTTGCTTATTACCGGCAGCTTTGCCCAAAAAAATTGACTTAAAATTATCTTTCCAACTCATTTTAATGGAGGTTTAATGTTGATTAATTGCGGTGGCTTCTTACTGGTTGTGTACCAATGCGGCGCAGGCCCTTGTAATCTGTGTTTACAGGGTCGCCATTGCCGCCTCCACCGGGTGCTTCATCATCTGGCCTGGGTGGCAGGTTTAAAGGGCTGTTACCTTTTGCAATGCGCTCCAGCTCTTCCATTGCATCGTCATAGTTTTTTATTACTTTGGTTGGCACATCATTATCGTCAATACGCTGGTATATCTCATACACTGCTATGCACAAGGCAAGGCTTACAATCATGTAATTGCGGGTGATGCCTGTTTTAGCGAACTCCGGTGCAACATCGTACAGCAGCCCTGCTTTTGTGGTAATGGTATCTGTAGCCATTTTATCTACAGCTTCCAGCAGGCTTTCGCCGGTATCGGTTAACACATCTTTTATAATAATATCCAGCAGGTTAGTATTAATGCGTGTTTTGTAATCAATCTTTTGTAAATACATATTTCGGGTTTTAAATGCTGCGCTTATCGTTCTTTTTAAATTGGCCGCCCCTTGCTGCCCGTGCCTCTTTGCCGCCATAGTTATCGGCCATCCATATAGCACCTTCCAGCGCATCAGGTCCATCATCATTAACCCGGCTTCCTCTTTCAATAGCCAGTAACTGGTTACGCAGGCGTATCATACCAGGATTGTTTTTTTCGTTGATATTGAATATTACCAGCCCACGCTGGAACAATGGCTGCATACTCTCAATGCGCTGGTATTTATCAGGCTTATCCCGCCTGTCCATCTGTAACCGCAGCATACGGCCTTTATCTTTGGCCACCCGTTGCAGTTCCTTATCGTGAACATCCTCCTGTATAAACCCGGCTTCCATAGCGTGTTTTACCATTGCTGTTTGGCCTACCCATTCATCCACTTCATAAGCAACCTCCCACATGGTTTTACTGGTTGCCTTTTCTATCCAGGCTTTTAGCACATGGTACGCCAACCCTTTTTTTGCAATGAGTACCCAGGCTTTATAGTCACTTTTGTCAGTGCTTTTGTAAGAGGGGTCTAAGTAGTGGATGAGCAGGGTATCATATTCGCCATACTTTAACGGCTCACCCCATTGGAGCCACTCTGCCTTAAATACAGTGCCTTCCTCTACAGGTGTATTCATGCGCTCCCGGCTGTAGCTGGCCAGCCCTTCCGTATCCTTAATATCGGCAATGTCCTGCTGAGTAATGTATTGTGGCCAGTTACTGTTCCCGTTGGCATCTTCCAGGTTTACTTGCCGCACATGGCATTTAATTTCTTCATCCGCTTCAATCAGTGCCGTAACTGTATTTCGGTGGAATTTATTTTGAGGAATAACAATCCACCATTTCTTCATCCACAATGCCGGTTTTAACTCTTCCATAACCCAGGCTTTATCATCTGCTGCAATGGATTCGTTGTTTAGGTAACGTGCTACATTTAAGTCATCTGGTACGCCATAGTTTGGCCGCTTCCATTTGAACTTTGTACCCCTGGGGCTTTGCCGCTTACCGAAAGCATAAAAGGCAACTTCGTCTTTTGTTTTAAACATACCATCTTCCCAGTTGCCCCAGCTTTCCTGCTCTCCAAAGTCATTTATTAAACGTTGGTTGCCTTGTAGATTTGCCTGAATATCTGCCAGCTTTTCAGCGGCTGCGGTTTCTTCATGGCTACCTACAATCATACCAGTAAGCCATCCGTTAAATTTCATAAACATGGGCATAAAAAGGCAGGCAAGTGTAGTTTTTCCAAACCCCCTTGAAAATTGCCACAGCCATATCGCATTGTATAAGGCCATAGTATCAGATGGAACAGATATATGAAAATCAGCAAATTCAGCAAAGCAATACTCAGGGAAGTAGTATTTACAAAATGCCCTGAAATCGGATAGCAGAAATTCGATTCGCTTTCGTTTATCTCCAGCACTTTCCCACTTATCTACAGGCGTACTGCCCCGGATTATATCCACCAGCTCTTCAAAGTCGATTACCAGTTTTTTATCGTTTGGCTTCAGTATCATTTTTCTCCGAGGGTATTTGCTTTTTCCTTAAAAAATTCGAGCATCAGGGGGCCAAAGTATTTTGCATCATCCGCTTTGCGTCCAGCAATCCATTCCAGGCACTCCCTTAACACGCTGTGGTAAACACTCAGGTTAAATTTCTTTTGCAACCTTTCTATATGGCCGCTGAGCTTTGTCATCATATCCGTTTGTGCCGGTGTGGGCATACCGTTCTGTTTGTCTTTTATCTCTTTGTTGATTGCCGCTATTTGGGAATAATGGTCGAGTATCAACTGCTGTGTGGTAACCTTACTGGCCTTTTTATACATCTCCCAATTGCCGGTGGTAGCCCATTTGCTCATTTGTGTTGGTGATACACTTACGATTTTGCATATATCTTTTTGTGTAAGCTCAGTGTTTACATACAAATCATACGCCTGCTGCTGCGCTTCTGTTTTCTTATTTGCCATATCTGCTGTTGTGTTTTTCAAAGGTGCATTGATATTGAATTTTGATAAAAAAAACGATTCTTTCCAGTAAAGATTCTTTACTGTTCCGGTAAAAATTCTTTACCGGAAACTTTTCACGATTTTTCTATCGCAGCCAGGCTTTTCATATTTGCATCATCAAACGGAAAAAGCAAATGGCATTCAGGAAAAGATATCTTTTAAGCAACGAGCAGGTTAACTCACACGGCTTTTGGCTGGTAGTAAAGGGTATTGACCTTACAGATGCAAAACTGAACCTGCCCTGCTTTTTTAACCATCGCACATGGGAAGTGCCTTTAGGGCATTGGGAAAACCTGGAGCTGAAAGGTGATGAGCTGTATGCAGAGCTGGTGATTGAGGGTGCCAATGAAGCGGAAAAGGAATACATACGCAAAATTGAGAATGGAGACCTGAAGGGGTGCAGCATGGGGCTTGACCCATTGGAGTGGAGCGATGCCAGTGAATATATAAAGCAGGGCCAGCGTATAAGTACACTAACCAAGAGTGTGCTGTTTGAAGTAAGTATTACGCCGTTGCCATCTAACAAAGCTGCCATGAGCTTAAAGCATAAGGGTAGCCTGATAACACTTACTGATGAGGATAATACTTTTTTACCAACGTTAAAAACTACACACGATATGAAGGAAATCGCAATCCTGCTGGGCCTTGCAGAAACGGCCACGGATGCCCAGGTAAGGGCAAAAATTACCGAACTGCAACTGAAGGCCACTAATGGCGATGCTGCGGTTGAATTTTTGAAAGCCGAAGGCAGTAAACGCCTGGTGGATGATACGAGCAAAAAGCAGTTTGAAAGCCTTTGCGCCACTGCTGCCGGTGCTGCTGTATCCTTTCTGGCACTTGCTGCACCTGCTACAGCAGAGGCTGTACCTGGTGCTGATGGCGCAGAGCCATTAAAACCAGCCGTTGTAAAGGACATACAACTAAGCAAGGTGGTGCAGGCTGCAAAAGATGATGGTGGTGCTGATGCAGCAGACCCAAAGAAAACATTTGATTACCTGCAACGCCATAATGTGGCTGAGCTCACCAGGATAAAAAACAGTGAGCCGGATAATTATGCCAAGCTGGCTGCTGATTATGCAGCAGGGGTAAGGTATAACGCATAATCACAACAACAATCCAATACCTTTTTTTAACTCATTACAAAACAAAAAACTAAATACTATGCCGTTAGAGAAACAAATATGGCTTGCTGATGTAAAAGAGGATTTTTACCCCGACAGCAGCTTTTTAAACGAAGCCACTGATATGAGTGGTAATGTGAACAACGATGTAATTAACCTGGCAGAAGCCGGAGTTGACCCGATAGTGCTGATAAACAACACCACTTACCCGGTTAATGCCACGGTGCCTTCAGAAACGCCGTTGAGCCTGCAAATAAACACCTATGATACCGAAAGTACCATAGTGAGGAATGCAGAGGTGGTGGAGCTGGCTTATGACAAAAGGAAGCTGTACACCAGCAAACATCAAAAGGCATTGCGCAATAAGTTTGGTAACCATGCCATACATGCCTATGCACCGGCCACAGGTGCCACCGGCACCAATAAGATTTTGCTGGATGCAGCAGGCACCGGCAGCATTATTGATTTGCTGATTGATGCTGAAAAGCATTACAATGAAGTGGATGCCAGCGAAGAGGACAGGGTGATTGCACTTTGCCCGAAAGACCAGGCAGCTATGGCAAAGGAAAGTAAAACGCTTTACCGTGAAATAATGGCGAAGCCCGGCACAGTGGCCTACGGGTTTAAAATATACAGGTACAGCAAAACCCCGTATTATAACAAAACCAACTCTGCAAAACTGGCCTTTGGCGCAGCTACTGATGCCAACAGTGTGCAGGCATCTGTATTCTTCCTGGGAAGTGAAGTAATGAAGGCCACCGGCACTTTCGACTTCTTTGACAGGTTGAAAGACCCTGATATCAAGGGTGACAAGTTCAACTACCAGATGAGGGCATTGGCCTTATCTATCAGGAACAAATACATGGGCGCAATAGTACGTGCCTGATAATTTATAAACAACAACCAGGCAGCAACCATATCTATTGAAAAGATGAGGCATTTATTTACGGGGGCAGCTTTTTGAAGCAGCCCCCACAGCCTCAAAATTAAAAGCAATAATGAAAGTTTTAGGAACTTACGGATATACATGGAAAGGCTTTTTGCAAAGCCTGGTGCCGGGCTGTAAGTACCAGCTAACTACTATAATAATCCTTATGGCCAGCATCACCAATATTTTACAGTTGCTATTTGGGCTGGAGATTTTACCGGCTATTGCTTTTATAATCATTATGCTGTTTGAACTGGTGAGTGGTATAGCTGCCAGCAAGGAATCGTTTAACAGCACCAAGTTCAGCCGGTTTATACTGAAGCTGGCCTGCTACTTTGCTGTATTGTTTTTTGTGCAGTCGTTTTATACCCATTACCACGCTGCCGGTAAAACCACACTATCCCTGCTTTTTGAATGGATACATGGATACCTGATGGTACATATAGGGATTGAAAATGTGGTAAGTATTATGGAGAATGTAGCGGTTATACAGGGCAAAGAAAAACCCTTTTACCTGCAAAAGATTAAGGAGAAACTGAATTTATTAAAATAAAAAAACTGGATATGTTCTGTACAAAATTTGGCCGGAAATTAAAGGATTTGTTTAAAAAGTTTGATGACTTTTTGCGCAACAATGTAGATACGGCACTGAAGGTTACAACTGGTATAAAGCTGCTGCTTGACAGCCCGCTGACCAGCCTTATTACCCAGGTGATACCTGGTGATTGGGATGATAAGATTGCTGCAAAGGCAAAGCTGGCTTTGGGCAAAGCCATTGATACACTTGCATTGGTAGATAAGTGTATTAAGGTAGAGCCGTTTGAAGAAAAACTGCTGTGCTTTGCCAGGGAGCTTAAACTGCTTTCGCCTGCCATGCAGCAGGCAGTGCTGCACAAGCTGGCCAGCCATGTAGCCAGTGAGCTGGATGGTAACCGGTTTAAACGCAACCAGTACGATGCCTTTGTGCAGGGTGTGTACACAACCAACAAATAATTTACTCACTCAAAAAAAGTTTTATGACAGATATAAAAAACGGGGTACCACCCATTAAGAAATCTGGTATTATTCCTGATGCAGGCAAAGCTCCTGATGCAGACAAAGCTCCTGATGCAGATAAAGCTCCTGATGCACCGGAAGTTAAACCCGGCGATGAATTGCTGGAGCATATTGCCAACCTGATGGAACCATACCTGGCAGCTTATCCGGATAACAAGGAGTTTTATATCACCACAGATAACCAGGTGTTTTTGGCTCAAAATAAGAATGATGCTGAAAACCATCAATACAGCCTGGACAAAGAAAAGCCTTATACCTACACGGTGGAAGGATAAACTGATCATTCACTCAATTGAATTTTTAATACAATGCCATTACCAGAAGTAAACATAAACAGAACCAACGGCAACTTAGGACGTGTGGTACCTACAGCCGATGCTTTAATGGGTATTGCTATCAGCGGTGTAGCAGTGGCCACCAAAATAGCCCTTGGCGAACCTAAGCTGATTACAGGCATAGCTGCCATAACCGATTTAGGATTGGTGGCTCCGGCAAATGCTTTGGCAATACATACCATTACCAAGTTTTATGAAGCCGCAGGCGAAGGCACTGAGTTGTACATAATGCTGTACAGCGATGCTACTTTGCTTACTACACTTACAACTACTGGTACCGGATTGATAAAGAACCTGGCAGATGCTGATGACAGGATAAATGGCATTTTCATTACCAAAAAACTGCCATCTGGTTATACCAGTGACGTAACTGGTGGCCTGGAAGCTGATGTGCTGAGTGCTGTAACAACATTAGCTGTAACCCTTGCTGATTACGACAGTAAGAACCAGCCAATGTTTGGTGTATTGGCCGGTATTGGCTTTGTAAAAACGGCAGCAGCAACAATATATAACCTGGCGTTAAAGGAAAAGAATACAGTGGCTGTATGCCTTGCTGCTGATGCAATCGATGGCACACCAGCCATAGGTACTCTTGCAGGAAGGCTGGCAAAATACCCGGTGCAACAAAATTGCGGCAGGGTAAAAAATGGCAGTGTGCTGGATAATGGCTGGTTTGTAGATGGGACACCGGCAAAAGAGCTTGCAGCCAATGGTAATACTTTGCATGACCGCAGGTATATCTTTTTCAGAAAAATAAATAAAAAGGGCGGCGTTTATTTTAACGATGACCCTACAGCTACAACACTGGCTGATGATTACAGCAGCATAAGCTGGAACAGGGTTATTAATAAGGCTAAAATATTGGCGTATGATGTGCTGGTGGAAAAGCTGAATGATGATGTGGAACCCGACCCAACTACTGGTGGCATAAGCTCAGGCCTGGCCAGCTCATGGGAGGGTGAAGTGGAAGCGGCCATAAAAAAGCAAATGATACCTGAAAACTGTACGGCTGTAAAATGCAGCATTGATACTGCGCAGGTGAATTTGCAAACTGATTCTGTTGTAGCCAGCCTTACCATTGTGCGTAAAGGCCAGGCAAAAAACATCACTGTAAGCATTGGCTATACACTCACCGTTTAATTAACAACAAAAATTTTAAGCTATGGATTTTGATAGTGCAGAATATGCCTGGAAAGACCTTGAGGTTATCTTCTTAGGCAGGCCCATCATCCGGTTACTGGAAGTAAGCTACAGTGTAAAAGCTGAAAAAAAGCTGATACGTGGCCGGGGTAAAAAAGCCCTGGGCATACAGGACGGCAATGAAGATGTGAAAGGCCAGATTACTGTGGGGCAAAGTGAATTTGAAGCAATGACCAGGGCTGTGCAGGAAGTGCGGCCAGGTGCAAAAATTACCGACCCTGCATTTAGCCTTAACATCGCATACAGGCAGGATAACTCATTGGTGATTGTGCGTGACCGGATACCCCTGTTGAAAATAACAGAGTTTGAAAAAGGCATGAAGCAAGGCGAAACGGATATGGAGATAAAGCTGCCCTTTATTGCTACCGATGTGCTGCTGAACGTGTAACCAATTTGTAAACAATTTTCAATAATAGATTATGGCAAAAGATTATTTAAAACCTGACCAGGTAACCCCTGAAATAATTGCAGGATGGAAAACCCAGTACGGCAACTGCTTTAAGTACGTAAGTGCTGATGGTAAGATTGGCTACTTTCGTAACCCCGACCTGGCAATCATTGATAATGCCAGCTCCATGATGGCTAGCAGCCCGGTAAAAAGTAACATCAGCATTGCTGTTAACTGCTTTTTAGCTGGTGATAAAGAACTGATTGAGGATACTCAATACCAGTTTGGCCTTGCAAGTAAGGTGGCTGCAATTATAAAGAAAGTAGAGGGGGAATTCACGGAGCTTTAGTAAAGGCCAGGAAAAAAGCTCAGGCAGGAAGTATCAGCTACTTTAACATGATGCTGCGGTATTACGCAGGCATTGACCCGGCCACTTTAACCATTGAAGAATGGGCATTGGCTATTGCCAATATAGAACTCATACGCAAAAATGAAGGCAGTTTAAATGTGTTATAAACATGGTTAAACTGCCTTTTTAAAACCATCCATGTCGGACGTTCAGTTTAATATAAATGTAAATACAGGCAGCTCCACAGCATCGGTTGGCGGGGTTAAAAACGCCATAGATGATACTGCTGTAAGTACTGATAAGCTGTACAGTAAACTTAAAAATATTGGTGATGCAGCTTTTGTTTTCAACAATATCAAAAGCGCACTCAATGACATTGGGAACGATTTTAACAAGGCCATAGAGCCGGGCATCAGCTTTAACCAGGGGCAAAAGGAGTTGCAGGCCATTACCGGTGTAACCAATGATAAGCTGAAAGAAATTACCGGCAATACCAGGGAGATGGCCAAAGCCTTTGGTGTGGATGCTGCCAATGCCCTGGAAGCGAATAAACTATTGCTGAGCCAGTTAGGCCCAGAGCTGGCCGATACACCGGCAGCCCTTAAACTTATGGCTGAAGATTCGGCCATACTGAGTAAGCAAATGGGTGGAGATACTGCCGCTGCTACTGAAGTACTTACCACTGCCATGAACCAGTTTGGCGTGAGCATTGAAGACCCCTTGCAGGCAACCAGGCAAATGACGGACATGATGAATGTGATGAGTGCTGCTGCTAAAGAAGGAAGTGCAGAGCTGCCGCAGATAAAAAGTGCGCTGGAGCAAAGTGGTATGATGGCGCATACGGCTCATGTATCATTTAATGAGCTGAACGCAGCCATACAGGTGCTGGATAAGAGCGGTAAAAAAGGTGCTGAAGGTGGTACGGCATTGCGCAACATAATGGCCCGGCTGAGTGAGGGGCAATTTTTGCCAAAGCATACACTGGAGATGCTGGAGGCGGCTGGCATTAATGTAGATAAGATGGCTGACAAATCGCTAACGCTGGCACAGCGGGTGGCACAGCTTAAACCGATAATGAATGATACCGGGCGCATGACCATGCTGTTTGGAACGGAAAACGTGGCTGCTGGCATTGCCCTGGTAAATAATACTGAAAACATTACCAGCCTTACTGAAAAGATAGGCGGTACCAATACTGCCACTGAAATGGCTACTACCATAATGGGCAGCTTTAGCGAAAGGATGGCCAGGGTAAACGCCTGGTTGAAGGATGTGGGTATAAGCATATTTAACGTAACTGAAGGCTTTATACCCTTTTTGAAAATTGGCGGCGGTGCCTTGCAGATGATGAGCAATTTTGCCGGTGCTGTGCAGGCATGGAGCATTATTGCCGATACCAAGTTTGGCGGGGCCATAAGCGGGGCAATTGCAAAGGTGGGCATATTTACCAGCAGCCTGTGGGCAGGCACCGCAGCATTGATGCGCAATGCCCTGGCATTTGCCGGTACAGCCCTTACAGCCATAGGAAGCTGGATTGTGGGCCTTGTGAGTGCCACAGCGGCTCAAATTGGGCTTAACGTGGCGATGACGGCTAACCCAATAGGATTGATTATTGTAGGCATTGCGGCCTGCGTAGCGGCCATTGTGGGCCTGATAGCTTACTGGGATGAAATAAAGGAGGCGATTGCCAAATTTGGCAAGTGGCTGTGGGATCATAATCCCTTTAAAATAATCATTGACCTGGTAGACAAAGTGTTTCCCGGATTTAAGCAGGCAATGAGCGACCTGTGGGATTGGATAAAAGACAAATTTGATATGCTGTTTGGCTGGATTGGCGATGCCTGGGATTGGGTAAAGGGATTGTTTGGCGGCGATGATGGAGAAGGCGGTGTGGCTGATATGGCTGCTGCCGGTGCGGTAAACAAAAGCATGACGGCAGAGGAAAAAAAGAAGGCCATTGAAAACCTGCCGCACATGCCTGGTTACCAGTTGATGGGCGACCAGATGTATGTGGATGCAAAGGGATTGAAATTTGGCACTGCTGTTGACCTGCCTGCCGGTGCTGTACCAGCTCCCGATTTAAAGCTGGGTGGAGCAACCAGCAGCGGTGGAGGTGGCAAGCATACAAAGCTGGCGCATACAAAAGCTGCAAAAGAAGCCAGCAGCAATATAAGCAGCGGTGGCCAGCGGCCCCTGCAAATAAACATGACTATAGGCAAGCTGCAAGACCAAACAGTAATACATACTACCAACCTGCAAATGGGAGGGCAGCAAGCAGGTGATGAGATTGTGGCTATGTTATTAGAGGCTGTTAGCAGTGCCAACAGAGCAATTCAAAACAATAATTGATATGGAAATTAACTTACTAAATATTTTACGTAAGATATATGGCTCAAGGGGATTGCCGTTTCCATCAAAGCCAAACTTTGATACTGGTAATCCGATTGCTGATAAATTTACAGGTGATATTAGTATTCCCAACAATAGTGTAAGTAATCTGGGTACACCAATGTTTTCAGACAATGCTTTAGGTTTACCAGTTTTTTTGCCTGCAAAAATTGACAAATATGAGTTGCCCAATCCCCTGATAACTATCAGCGGGTCAAAAGAAATAGTTGAAACTGATATTGTTGATGTTGGAACTGTTTATCAAAAAGTATTTACCAAACCCTATGAGATAAAAATAATTTGCACATTAATTAATGCTGATGACACTTTCCCGGAAGACCAAATTCAGGAAATGAAAAGTAATGTATGGATGCCAGATAAGGTACTGACATTACGCTGTGCTTTAACTGACATTTTTTTACAGCCGGAAAACAATTTCATAGTGGAATCAATTGATTTGATGGATATGGAAGGTGTGGAAAATTGCCAGGTGATTGAAATAAACGGTAAAAGTAATGTTGACTTTGAACTCGAAATATTATAACAATGTACCTGGGTAAAATGACATGCAGAATTATGATTGCCGGGAAGTATGTGCTTCGTGGTGTAAATGCTGTTGAAATAAAGAAAAGCATTTATACCAGCATAAGCACAGCAACAATTAAAATCCCACTCAGCGTTGTAATCAGGAATAACGATATGCTTCAGCGAATAAAGATTGTTGATAAAATTAAAGAGGGGGATAAAATTAGCGTTGAATTGGGGTATGACAATAAAAATAAACTGGAATTTGAGGGGTATATAAAGCGGATTAATTATACTGAATTGTTAGAGCTTGAATGTGAAGATGAAATGTACATTTTAAGAAAAGTGAGATTTAAGAAGAGTTTTAAAATGGCTCAATTGAGTGAAATTATAAATTTTGTTTTGGTAGGTGCGGAAGAAAATGGGTTAAGGCTGGCCGTGTATGATAAAATGCCTGAAATGGTTTTTTCTAATTTTATCATTAATCAAAATACAGGTATTGAAGTGCTTCAGGAGTTAATAGATAAGCATGGATTGCTTTGCTACCTGACAACAATAAATGATGTAAAGACACTGTATGTTGGACTTTCGTACACGTTGCAAAAAGGGCGTGTTAATATACATATTGATAAAAACACGGTTTCGGTATCTGATTTGAAGTATGCAAGAAATGATTCTGAAAAGAAAATAGAAGTACACCTTATCAGTAATAACAGGAATGGAACAAAAACAGAGGTAAAGGTTGGGAAGCCCGGAGGGGATACGCATACACTGACAATACCAGGGCAACATACAGAAGCAAATTTGAAAGTGATTGCAACTGCTGAACTTGAAAAGGTTAAACGGGATGGATATAAGGGTTCATATACCTGTTTTTTGATTCCTTATGTTGAACCTGGATATATCTCTAATTTAAAAAATAGCCAGTTCCCTGACAGGAATGGCACTTACTATCTGACTGGTGTGCGCACCACGTTTGATACAACCGGAGCTTTCAGGTTTCATGAAATTGGAGTAAAAACAAGTGTATGACACAGATAAAAAAAGAGTTGTACATAAAACTAAAGCAAATAAGCAGCCGGGAAGCTACTATTTTCCCCGCAGTGGTAATGGAAGTAGATGGGAATGTACTTACGGTTGATAATGGAGGGGTTGAATATTTTAACGTTAGGCTACAGCCAACAGACAGTGTAATGAAAGGCCAGCGGTTAGTGCCTAAAGTTAACAGCATAGTATTAGTTGAACGTGTAGGAGGCGATGATAGTAATGAACTGGCCGTTGCCATGTTCAGCGAACTGGATGAGTACACCGTTGAAACTGATAAAGTAAAATATAAACAAACTGCTGGCGGGTTTGATTTGGTAAAGCAGAATGAGAGCCTTAAAAAACTGATGAAGGATATGCTTGCTGAGGTAAAGAAGCTGACGGTACAGACCAATACAGGCCCCAGCAGTGTACCGATAAACTTAGCCGCATTTACGGCCATTGAAACAAGGATTGATAACTTTTTTTTATAAGATATGCCAGGATTAGATAAAGCAGCATTGAAGGCAGGTATAAAGGCGTTGACAGCAACACTGTATACCAATACTACCGACCCGGCACAGGCAAGGGAAGACTATGCAGAAGGGATGGCCAACCTGCTGGATGCCTTTGTAAAATCAGGTGATGGTAAATACCAGGGAGGGCTGATGGCTGGCAGTGTGCCGGTAACTGCCGCACCTGGTACAACTGTAATAAAAACTGTATAATGAAAGATTTAAAACTGACAGGTACCGGTGATTTGCTCATTTTAAACGGTGACCTGGTAATAGGTACCAGTGATGAGCAGCAGGTGGAAACAGCGCTTTTAACGCAGGCGGGTGAGTTAAAGCAATACCCTGAAGCCGGCATAGGTATAGAAAACTTTGTGGATGATGACCTGCCCGGCGATATGCTGCAAAAAATAAGGACGCAACTGGAACGTGATGGCATGACAGTAAGCAGCCTTTCTTTTATTGATGAAACCGGCAATTTGAAAATTGATGCGAAGTATTGACGTAAAAGATAACCAGTGCCTGGTGGACATTGCCCTGGAGCATTGCGGCACCATTGAGGCGGCTTATGATATAGCTGAGCTGAATGGGCTGGAGCTTACCGCCACGTTAACTACAGGGCAGGTATTGCTGGTGCCTGATGTAACAGACGAATTTGTGGTGGCCACTTTTGAACCGCATTACTTATACCCCAACAGTGCAGATAACGATTTGGAGGCCAGTTCGGTAAATGAAGGCATAGGATACTGGCTGATTGAAATTGATAACGAAGTACAATAATTATTTATGGCAAGGGCAATTACAGACATATACAATGAAATGGTGGCTGAGGCTAACAGCAGAGCTGCGGCAGCTTCCAATACTGATGTGCAGGATATGATGGCCAATACCAGCCAGTTTGCAATATGGAAGATTCCTTTTTTTGCCATAGCATTTGCCATCTGGACGTTTGAAAAGATACAGGATACTTTTACTGCCCTGGTACAGTTGATGCTGAATGAGCAGTTACCGCACAATACCCGGTGGTACCGCAAAGTGGTACTGGACTTTCAATATGGGTTTACCCTGCTGCCCGACAGCCATAAGTTTGACAATACAGGCTATTCTGCTGCTCAAATTGAAGCCAGCAAGATTATCAAGTATGCGGCCTGTAATGAAACCATCATCAACAACCGTAAAGTACTGCTGATAAAGGTGGCAAGGCTGGTGAATGGGGAACTGGCACCGTTAGACAGCAGCCAGTTTGCTGCCTTAAATGCTTACCTGGAAGAGGTGAGGGATGCAGGTGTGCTGTTTATAGTGTACAACCGCAATGCCGATTTGCTGAGGGCAACCATTAAAGTATTTTACAATGCCCTGCTGATTGATAACCAGGGTAACAGGCTGGACGGCCTGCCCGGTAAACCTGTGGAAGATGCGGCCAATAATTACCTTTTACAACTGCCGTTTAACGGGCGTTTCAGCCTTGCAAAACTGGTGGATGAGATGCAGAAAGCCTACGGCTGTAATGATGGTGGTGTGTACATTAATTCATTTGAAAGAAAGATAGAGGGCAATGCCTGGCAAAGCGTGAGCGACCAATTTATACCAGATGCAGGATATACCAAATATGATGCGGCTGGGTTAACAATAAACTACATAGCCGATGCCAATTAATTTCAATTCATTGATGGTATGGTTTACCCCGGTTGCCCGGCGAAAGGATAATTTTCTTATCCTGATACAGGCGGCTGTGCATCCGTTGGTGCTGCTGTATCAAAAGCATTTGAGTTTTAAAAGGGCTACGCTGTACAGGCTGGCGCATAACAGCCAGGTATGTTACCTGCGTAAGGTGTTGAACGACCAGTTTGATAATGCCCAACGCAGGATACAGATTGTTGACTTTAGCGGGGTAACACGCATTTACCTGTTCAGCGATGCTTCCAGGCGGGATGTGTACTTAGGCACTGAGTACCTGTATGATGAGGCTTCTTACGCAGATTTGGGTTTTGACTTTACAGTGCAGGTGCCTGCTACTGTGGCCACCAGCACTTATGATATTGCCCTGCTGAAGGCTTTGCTGGATGAGTATAAACTGGTATCAAAAAACTATAATATAGAACGAATATGAAACTATTATCATTTGCTGAGCTCAATGGCTGGCCGCTTGGTACTGAGCCGCTTAAATATATGCAGGAAGCTATGCTGCAATTACAGGAGCTGGCCAGGCTGGGCGGGGATAATTATATCCTGAGTGGCTGTGCCGATACAGGCAGCAACGTGGGGCCGGGCTACATGGTTTTGTTTGGTGAAGTACTGCCATTTGCTGGCGGCATAAAGCAGGCAAATATCATTGTGGTAGAGGATGTTTTAAATAAGGACTTTTTTGGTGGAATATCAAAGCCAATGTACCTGAACAGGTACGCCACTTTCGGTACAGGCGTTAACCAGGTGGCTTACGCATCATTGAAAAGAAATACCCCTGCCAATGGCATTATTGCCAGGCTTGACAGAGTAGAAAAGATGCTTACCCCGCTGATGGGATATACCGACCCGGCCAACCCTGGAACAACGGTATATGGTAGCTGGCTGTTTTGGGGCCGTGCTGCTGATGAGATACCAGCAGGATGGGAGCCAGTGCCTGATGCAGAGTGGAAAGGGAAGTTCCTGGTAAATGCCGACCCTGCTGACCCTGATTTTGAAATTGGCGATGGTGGTGGTACAAAAGGGCATGTTGTTACAAAGAACAACATCCAAAAATTCGCTGCAACAAAAGCTGGTAGTGATACAGCAACTGGTGTTGGATTCCCTGTTAACGGGCAAAACAATACGGACAGCACAATCAGTATTGATATTGGTGTTGACACCCCAACCCAAATCAACCATTTGCCGCCTTACAAAGTGGTATTATTCATAAGATTCATAGGTTAATTATGGCAACTTCAATAACAACGATTTTAAACTGGTTTAGAACCGGTTTGCGACCCACACAGGCGCAGTATGCTTCTACATTTAGCAGCTTCAGGCATAAGGATGATGCAATTCCACAGGCAGAAGTTACCGGCCTTCAGGAAGCCCTGAATACAAAGGCATCTGCTGCTACACTTGCAGAGCTTACTAACAGATTGCTTCCTACTACCTTAACACAAACCGCTGGGGAATATTATGAGCTACCGGCCAATGTGCTGCTCAGGGAGGTTTTTGTTGAGTTTCAGGGAGGTGTTGACCAGCCTTTTAAATTAGGTACAACAGCAGGCGGTGAAGATGTAATAGAAGCCACCAATATTGAGTTGGGAGGCATTCTATTCAGCATTGGCAGAAAGTGGACAGCAGTACAGCGGCTTTATGTAAGCGGATTCACAGGTACTTTAACAATTACATATTATAAAAACTAAGAAACAAATGAAAAGGATTTTGATTTTAATGGCCATGCTGGTCGGATGTTTATTCACAACAGCACAAAACGGCAAAAAGGTGATTGCCACTGAGCTTAAACTTGGTACCAGGAGTGCGAAGCAAATAAGTAATGATGCTACAGGAGCTTTCAGAAGTTCTGCAGCACTAATTACAGAGCAGGCAGCAAAGGCGTATGCTGATTTAATTGGTAATAATGACTGGGCAAATATTAAGCAGTTAGGCGCAGATGCAACGGGTGTTACTGATGCAAGTGTTGTTATTCAGGCGGCAATTAATTCCGGCAAATCAGTTGTTTATGCTCCATTGGGTGTATATCAATTTACAAATGTTCAGTTGAAAGACAGTATCACGATTATATCAGATGGTGCTGTGTTTGTCAATAATAGCAATAAGCCACTTTTTAAAGCCTCCAAAACATTTGGTGGTAAGGGTGCTACATTATCAGGCTTTATCGTAAGAGGAACAAAGAGTTCAGGTGCAACTGATGCACAGGAGGGTATTAATATTGACAGTACTCAAGGTTTAGTGATAAGCAATGTGAGGTTTGACAATATTGGAGGTTATGCCGTTCATTTTGACAAAACGAGTATTGGCGGTACATACATTCCTACAGCTACCAGGGGAAACAGAATGATTAATTGTGAAATTACCAATTCAAAAGGCGGCATATCATTCGACACCACGGCAGAATATAATGATGCAATTGGGTGCAGTATATGGGGAAACGATATCGGAGTTTTCATGGCTGGCGGGAACAACACAGTTGTTGGTGGAAAAGTGGTAAATAATACTTATGGCTTTTACTTCACAGGTGGTACCAATCACGGTCATGGTGATATAAGTGGTGTAACAGTTAATCATAACAGAAAATTCTATTCAGATGGCTGCACATTGGGGATGAGTATTACAGGAACGAACATATATTGTGATGATAGTATAATCGTGAAAAACTCTGCTAATTTCATAATTACAGGCGGCTGGTTTTATGCGCCAAAAATTTACTTCGATAACAATACCAACTGTAGTTTTAATGGCACAGGACGGTTGTCTGCCGCTGAACCTGTGATAACTGTTGGAAGCGGGGAAAGCCCCACATATATCAGGTCAGGTAAGGTAAATAATACATTGAGCTGGATTGATCCAAAGTACAGTCGTGAGTTTGGGTTGGGCCATACTAATGGGATAGTAACCTTTTCGGGCATGGACAGTATTGTGGTTGGTTATCTACCACGCTCCAGCTCCAGTACAGACAGTGTGTTGGTAAAGAGCAGCGGTGGATCAATAAAGAGTATTGCACAATCAGCCTTATCTGGTGGCGGCTCAGATGCCAGTGTTGTGGCTTACAATACCATAACCGGAAATTATACTACTGTATCAGGTGATCATTACATATATATAAATGCCGGTTCAACAAATATTACTTTAACAATTCCATTAGCATCAACTGTTCCTGGGAAGAAGTATGTTATTCAACGCAAAGGAAGCGGGTCAACCGGAGATGTACAAATAATCCCCTCATCCGGAACAATCATTGGATTGGACGGCACTTCTTTTTCTTATGCTTACGTTCCTAAGTATTGGGATGGTAAGAGTGGATTGACTGTAGTGAGCATTGGAGGTGAGTGGGTTTGCAGTAATTAATAAATAATCATTTTTTCACAAATGGGAAAACAAGCATTATCCCATTATGAACGCAGAAATGAAAACTCCGCTTGGCTACTATGGCGGAAAACAAAAGTTAGTACCAATTATCCTTCCACGGCTCCATGAGCATTTATGCTATGTAGAGCCATTTGTTGGTGGAGCTGCAATATTCTTTGCAAAGAAGCCATCAGCAGTTGAGGTTATCAACGACACAAATAGTGAGCTGATAAACTTTTATAAAGTAGCTCAGAACAATTTTGTTGATTTGGAGGCAATGATAAGGGTATCGCTGCATTCCAGGAAAGCGCACCACAACGCAAAGATTATGTACGATAATCCTTCGTTGTTTACAGATGTACAAAGAGCATGGGCCGTTTGGGTTTTGAGTTCTCAGTCATTTTCAGCCATGTTGGATGGAAGTTGGGGGTATGATAAGGCTGACGGTAAGACTTCGAGAGTTATCCAGGGCAAAAAGGAGCGGTTTACTGAAGAGCTGGCCGTCAGGCTCCAAAATGTTCAGGTTGAGTGCGCTGATGCACTTTATATCATTAAGAGCCGGGATACAGCCGACACCTTGTTTTATTGTGACCCGCCATACTACAACAGCAACTGTGGCCATTATAATGGGTATACCATTCAGGATTTTGAAAACTTATTGATAGCACTTTCAGAAATAAAGGGGAAATTCCTACTAAGCTCTTACCCTTCAGAACTGCTCAGGAGTTATTCTAAGCGGTTTAAATGGCAGATGTACTCAGTGGAGAAGCGTGTGACCGTTAATGCAAAATCAGGCTATTTAAAGCGTAAGGTGGAGGTTTTGACGGCTAATTACCCGATTTGATAAAAAAGCCCGGACGGATGGAAGAATAACGCCAATCATTACAGCCATCTTTGCCTTTTGGGGCTGTCCGGGCTTATATTTTGGGAAAACAAGCCTACTTTTGGGCTGTAATGATTGGCTGTGGCAAATATAAAATAACGGGCTTTAAAGCCCGTTTAAAGTTTTGTTAAACCCGAATTTTGACCGCCAAAAGTAGGACGTTTGGTTTTGGAAAATTAGGACGTTTGGTTTTGCGGTTTATAAATGTCTTCCACATATTTTTCGACCGTTGGCTTGATGACTGCCTGGTATGCCTTGTACGCAGTGTTATATGCTGCCTCGTAAGCCTTGCGGTAATCTTTTTCTGCATTTTCTATTTCCTTTTTCAGGGAATCGTATTTCTCGTTAAACTGCTTTGCGGCTAAAACTGCCTGGGCCTGCTTCATGGATGGAGTGGCTGCCTGCTGCATTGGTTTTGCTGCAACAGCATTTTGTAAACCTGTTTTTGCATTACCACTGTTCTCGCTGTCTTCCAAAAACAATTCTTTGGGTAGTACTACAGTGGCTTTTGCAATAAGCTGGTTATTTGCAAAACCTATGGCTGCATCTTCATTATTATCAATATTGATAACAGCATGATTGGCAACAAGCAGTTGCATGATGGCTTCCTTTATGTAAAAAGATTCCTGCGTTACCACCTGGTAAAAAAGATTGTTCCATAATGCTGCTGCTTTTGCTGTGGTTAACGGTGCTCCGGCCGCTGCTGCTTTAAGTAAAAGATCAGTATTAGTAAATGAATCCCGGTTGCGGGCAAGCCATGTTGCAAACTGGTACATATTACTGCCAGAGAATACTTCTACAGCATTTTCACTTGCCAGGTATGCAGCATTCTGTTTAAACGGTACTGCTGCGGCAGACAGCAATGCTAATTTACCAGTGTTACCACCGTTGGCGATGGCTGCATCAAATACATTTACTGCAGCGGGCTGGTTCTTCACTTCTTGTGGCCGGAATACAAAGCGTTTGTCTTTGCCGGCGTTGTCGGTCAACTGCGGGTTGCGTACACTTACGAACCGGAACAGGGTTTGTGATACTTGTGTGGATGACATAAATTTAATTTGTGTTTTATGATGAAATTTTGTTTTACTTATTGTTTACTTTTTTAGAAAAGGGTACTGTAATTGGTGCAACATCAACCGCATTACTCCATAGTGCTGTAAACTGCATCAAAGAAGCATTGCTTCAATACACTCCATTGTTATTATATGATTGATTACCGGGTGACAGATAAACTGCAAAAATTTACCATGCTCTTCACTTCTATATTGCAGCCTGTATATAATCTTTTACAAAGGCATGAGGCATTATTGAATTGCCGATTTATTTAGCAATTTGTGCGACATTCCTTTATGATGAATCAGGATGATGAATGTGGTAATACGCTTTTACTTTTCTGTTACTAATTCAGGTGTGCGCAGTGTGGCAAACCGGAATAGTGTGTTCTTAATCTGTTCTGACATGGCAGATGATTTTATTTTAAATGATTGTAATACATAGTTGTACGCATATAAATGTCACTGGTTCATTTTTGCTGAAAATGAGCATAGTACTGTTTTATCCGCTTTTTTAAGAGCGGATGAATAAAAAATTACCTGTAAAAGTAGTTGCTGCAGATGCAGGTGAAAACAGGGTTTTTCCTGTTTTTATATTACTGACTTTTTATGGATATCACGGATTACTTAGTCTTCATTGTTCAAGTTCTTCGCTTCCTTTATACCAGGTACGTTTGTGGATACAAAGATAAGTTTTTTTCTCAAATTGCCAAATTATTTAGCAATTTTATTTTCTCAAAATGCCATTTCTATACCTCTATATACACAACCCGAAACAGTATGTTTTAAATGGATATATGGGATTACGGAATGATACTCTTTTTTTATAAACGGACAATACCCGTTGTTTTTTCTTCCATAAAAGTAACGCTGGTTTTTCATTTATATGCAACCGCTTAACCACATTATATTTTATTTAACAATCATTTTCTTTACCGCATTTCGCTCATACACAGCCTTTTTTACTTTAGAACCCTGTTACATAAAAGTTGAGCATTCAGCAAACATATTTACCGTTACTTTCCTTTGCTGTCATATCGTTAATTATACTGCTACCATTTGCTGATACAAATTAAACCTTACTTTTTTACATGCATCCGGTTCGTATAATATTCTTTCATTCAGGTACTTTAAAAGTTTATTCATTACAAATACCGAATTTTATACCAACCGCATAAACACAAAAAGGGCCGCCAGTGGCAGCCCTTTTTCAGTTAATCATACTAATATTATTGCAGCACTACCATTTGTTTGCTGGCAACATTCTGTCCGTTTACTTTTATAGTGTAGATATAATTACCGGGAGCAAGATCACCACGGTTTACCACTACTTTATTTTGTCCACGTCCGATATTATCGAATGTTTTGCGCACACGGCCCTGCAGGTCGGTTAAAACGATGGTTGCAGTACCCGGGTCGTTAAAAGTATAGAAAATTTCAGTATACCCGTTTGTTGGATTGGGATTGTTCTGCAGCAGTTTGGTACCAGGAAATGCTTCTGCCACACGGTTGGCTTCTGCAGTTGCTCCGGCTGTTCTTCCGCCAGCTGTTGTTACAGCAGGTGTAACCGCTCCAGGAGCAGGAATACCCAGTTTTTGAGATACCATCTGAGCCCACTCATTCATTGCAGTAAGTTGTGTTTTTTGTTCATCAATCACTTTGGTCATTTCCTCAATAGTAGCTGCCTGTGTTGTAACTACACCGCCAACTTCCTTCATTGCCTTTACCAGCAGGGGAATAAACTGGCTGTATTCAACAGCGAGGGAGCCATCATCCAGTTTAGCAACCACACCGCCTACTTCTGTGCGTGCAAGCTCCTGAGCAATAAAGCCATACTGGGGTATCAATTTGGTAACACATAATGGATCTATCACTGATATATCCGGGCGTATAATAAAATCATAAGCCCTTGGCCTTACTTGTTCCAGCAATTTCATTGCATTAGGTATGTCCTTCACATTCGTTTTGCTGGCACTGTCGGATGTAGCATAGTATCCATTAGCCAGTACACTGCCACTGCGCACATGCAGGCGGATGGTATTAAAAACATTACCCGCTACAAAAGGATTAACACCTGCAGTAGTAATCACTGGTTGCCCCTGGGGTACATTGATACCTACATGAGCACCACCCAGCATAGTCATTACCCTGCGGCGGGTATTGGCAGTATTTACACCATTACGGAAGTAGAAAGACAGCAGATCCTGCGCAGCGCCGGTATAATTGCTGCAACCTACAGTACCTAAATAGTTCAAATCCTGCCATTGTATTTCAGCTTCCTGCTGACCGGCAGCTGTTTGATTGGTAGTATTTACGCTAAAGTTGGCTGCAATCAAAGGCACAGTGGCATTGGAGTCGCCTGCCTGTGTGCGAAAGCCATGTACCGGCAGGTTCAGCACAGAGTTACCTTCCTGGCCCATTGCCGAAAACGTAGACAGGGGTATATTGGTGGGCGTACCGCGGTTGATGATGAACATGCTGCGGAAGGAGGAGAAATTAGATGAACCTGTTGCCCCGGTTGCGTTTACAAAAAAGGTTGACAGCGGATTTTCATCATTGATACCTACTGCACCTTTAGATGGATTGGCAGAAAGCAATACCCTGGAATTGTTTATCAGCGAACCGAAAAAGCCTTTCATCAAAATGCGCTGGTTTACATCGTAATTTGTACCTGTACTGCCAAGCCCTATAATCAGGTCTTTGGTTGGAGCCACACGGGTAACACTGTCCAGGTTATAAAAAGCATAACGGTCTGTACGATGCATACCAAGACCATATATACCGGCTACTGTTGGGTTTTGGCCAAGACCGATCCATTGGTCATTGCTAGTAAAATTACCGTAGGTACCACGCTGCACCTGGGCAAATGCACCGCCAAATACACGAAGTTTAAAATCGTTGGGAAGAAGTGGTGCAGCAGTGAGTGTTTGACCTATGGATGTGCGTCCAAGACGGTAAGCAAATGAGTTTACGTTGCTGAAATCACTTACCACATTGGTTGTAAAAGTTTGTGCCGCAACAGGCATAGCAGCAAGACCCAAAGCAAATAATGTGAATAATTTTTTTAAGTTTGTTTTTTTCATAACCCGATAATTAAGTTTGAGAAAATGTTGTTGATGGTTTCCAAATGCATTTGTTAAAAATTGTTTTTGTTTTTTACAACAGCCGCGAACTGTTAAATGTTTTAACATTTTAATTTTAAAAAATGTTTAACAGTTTTTTTCAAAAATTACACAAAGGGGGATGTTTTAGATTCCTTAAATTTCCCCCTTTCAAAAAGGGGGAGATTTAAAATAAGATGATGCCAACTTTTTGCAGGGTAAGTTTGTTTAACAATTCACCGTAACAAAAATGCTTGTACCCGGTGGGATAGTAATGTATATACTGTATACTGATTACAAGGGTTAAAATAGCTTTTTAAGCCTGCAGGAGTATTGTATGCAGCTGGTTAACTTACAGGGCCTGATAATGGTTGGTTTTAGATACTGAAAAGCCCTTCAGCATAAATCAAAAGCAGCATTTAATCAGGTTGTTGTTTTGATAATGACGGGGCGGGTGTTAGCAGTATACAAATATAAGCAGCATCTCGGGCCAAAGCGATGTAGTGGTGAATGGCCCGGTTGGAAAATTACTGAATCAACAATACTGATTTAATAATGTACAATTATCACCCCGTCTGCACCACTGCCTCCCCCGATATTGGTGGTGCCATACTGTACACCACTTGCCCCACCGCCGCCGGGTGTAAGGCCGCCTGAAGGGTTGCCATTGCGGAATATGAGGGCAGCGCCTGTTGTATTGTACAAATAGGTTTGGCCGGCACCGCCGCTTCCGGGATTATTGGGGGCATCGCCACCCCGGCCGGCTTTTCCGCTTTCGTAATAAGTAGTGGCATTATACTGAAAATAAGAACGCTCCTGTGACGTTCCTGAACCGCCTATAAAACCTGTATAATTAATGAAACTGCCGGATATGCTAAATCCTCCACCCTGTCCACCCTGCCCGTTACTGGCAGTTAAATACAATGCACCCTGACCACCGCTTACCGTTAAGCTCACCCCGCCTGCTGTACATACAGAGTTAGTGCCGCTGGTTGCAGTTGCTGCTACTGAACCTGCGCCACCATCTCCTGTGTTATAGTTTATCACATCACCCGGGTTTACTGTAAAATGGGCTTTCACATAACCACCGGCACCCCCACCAGCCAGTACATTACCGCCACCGCCTGCACCCCATATTTCCACCATTATTTTGGTTACCCCTGCCGGCACCGTCCATGTGGCTGCAGCAATAGAACGGAGTGTTACAAAATTATTATACTGGCACATATCATCCCAGGCCATGGTGCCATTACCGTTGCTCCTGAGTACCTGGCCGCCCGTACCCGCTGAGCCGTTAACCCGCAAGGTGCCGGTAGTATTGATATCTCCTGTAACATCAAGCGGATATGCAGGGCCGGGGTTATTAATACCCAAGCGGCCATTTCCCTGGAAGCTTGCAATAAAAACACTGTCGGATTTTATATCGAGGAATTGGCCGTTATAAAAATTACTTGCGGTATAACCCTGCATCAGTATCCTGCGGGTATTGTTTACATTCCTGAATTCCACACTGCCCGAACTGAGGTTGGCAGAGTCAATCAGCATTAGCCCCATGGCACTGCTGCTGCGATGGTTGATCTGCAGCCTGCCCAGTGGCGTACTGGTACCTATACCCACATTTTGCGCATTGCCCCATGATGCGGTACATATTATCAGCAAGATTATTATAGCCCTTGTCATAACAACTAATTTTTTTCTAAAGTACTGAAATATTCCTTATCACAAGTATCTTACTGCAAACCTGTTCGGTCAGCAGAAATGTCGTTTTTTTACCACCAGCCTGCTGCGCAGCCTCCGTAGGTTTGCTGTATAAAATAAAACAATCATGCAACGCAAGCAGTTTTTAGTCAGCTCCCTGATGGCATTACCCGCAATGGCATGGGCAAAAGACTCATCTCCAAAAAGCAAAACATCCACCGCCAAAGAACCTTTTGTAGTGGATGCCGGCAAGTCACGGTTTGGAGAAGTGGTAAAATTCCTGGGTGTACATCCCAACGACCTCAAAATCTCTTCAAAAGATACCGGAGGGCAACTCTCTGTTTTTGAATATACCGGCCTTGGTAAAGTGGGGCCCATGCTGCATGTACATTTTGAGCAGGATGAAATATTTACGGTAATGGAAGGGGAATACCGCTTTGTGGTTGGCAGCGAAACCCATAACCTTACAGCAGGACAAACAATTTTTTTGCCCCGTAACATTCCGCATACATGGCTGCAACTGACAGACAGGGGCAAACTAATTTACTTTTTGCAGCCCGCCGGTAAGATGGAAGAATTTTTCAGTTACATGAACAACCTGAAAGAAAGACCCACACAGGAAGAAATGGACAGGATACATGCAGCCCACCAGATGAAAGTGGTGGGACCACCGCTATCTTTGTAAAATTTGATGTAACTTACCTTTATCAACAGTAACATATTCTTTTGCTTTTAAAGGATTTTATACCACCAGCCGATATAAGGGATTTTGTACAGCTGTACCGCATTGTGCACCTGCAATTTGAAAAGGGGCAGGTGGTTCCGTACAAAGCATATCCACCCAGGCCGGAGCACTGCCTTGCTTTTTATCCTTACGACACAGAAACAGTTCAATATGTATCGGATGGCACTGTGGTAAAAAATATTCCGGTAGTGCTGTATGGCCAGTTTTCAGAAGTGACCAACCGCATCATTGGTCATCATTTCCTGGTGTTCCAGGTCATCTTTTACCCGGGTGCACTGTACCGCCTGATGGGTATTGCCGCCAATGAACTTACCAACCAGTACCTTGATGGAGAGATATTTTTTTCAACAGCACTCAGGGAAGTAAACGAAAAACTATACCATGCGCCCAACTACGGGTGTATGACGGAAATTGTAACCGCATTTATAAGGGAGCTGATAAAAAAACAAAAGTACAGCAGGCTGCCGGTTGATGATGCCTGCATCCTGCTGCTGAACAGCGACAGAAAATTCACACTGCAGCAACTGTCCGGCGCCGCATGCCTCAGTGGCAGGCAACTGGAGCGCAGGTTTAAACAACTCACCGGCGTTAACCCTAAACTGTATGAACGCATCATCCGATTTGACAGGGCTTTCAGGCTAAAAAACTCTCATCCCGAAATGGACTGGCTGCGCATTGCCATGGAATGTAATTACCACGATTACCAGCACCTTGTTAAGGAATACAAAGATTTTACCGGTCTTACACCCAATGCTTTTCATGAAATAGAGAATAAAGCTCCGGAAAGGGAATTTGGATTGAGTGAGGGATATTATGGTTGAATTATTTTTAGCATCACAGGAAGCAGAAAAAAGTTAACAGTATACAGCAGACAGTTGACAGGATGAGTATACAACCTTTGAACTAATCAACGTTGAACCTTTACCCATTGCGATACTCTTTCTATTTAAAAATCTCCTCAATCAGCCGTATATTACACCCACTTCAAACTTACTGGTTATGCAAAAGATTCTTTCCCTGCTCCTCATCTTTGGCTGCTTTACTTCCACAGCTCAAAACAACAAGCTGCATTTTAATGCCATACTGGTGGATACACACAATGACATCCCCACCACAGCCATTGATGCTGGTGTGAGCTTTGACCGGGACCTGCGCACCAAAACACATTCTGATTTGCAGCGCATGAAGCAGGGCGGGGTTGATGCACAGCTCTTCTCGATATGGTGCGATGGCAATAAGCAAAACCCGTATGCATGGGCCAACAGGGAAATTGATACCGTGCTGGCATGGACCAACCGTAACCCCAATGATATGATGCAGGCTTTTACAGTGAGGGATATAAAAAAAGCTGCAAAGCAAAAAAAATTAGCCGTACTGTTTGGTGTGGAAGGCGGGCATATGATTGAAAACGACCTGGGCAAACTGGATGCTTTGTACAACCGTGGTGTGCGGTACATGACCATTACCTGGAACAACTCCACCAACTGGGCTACTTCGGCGCTGGATGAAACCACAAAGGCTGATTCGCTGCAGCACAAGGGGTTGAATGATTTTGGCAAACAGGTCATCCGCCGCATGAATGAACTGGGCATGCTGGTTGATCTTAGTCATGTGGGCGAACAAACTTTTTGGGATGCCATCAATACCAGCAGCAAGCCCATACTGGTAAGCCATAGTTGTGTGTACAGCATTTGCCCGCACAGAAGAAACTTAAAAGATGAGCAGATCAAGGCTGTTGGTAAAAACGGCGGCGTTATCCACCTTAATTTTTACAGCGGCTTTTTAGACAGTGCTTTTGAAAAACGCAGTGATGCTTTTACTGCCAGGCACAAATCTGAAATGGACTCTTTGCTGAAAGTGAATCCCGAGCCTTATTTTATGCAGGTATATCTTTTTAGCAAATACCCCGATGAAGTAAAGGGCCTGCGCCCACCCATGAGCCTGCTGATGGACCACCTGGATTATATTGTAAAAATGATTGGCGTGGATCATGTGGGCCTGGGCAGCGATTTTGACGGCGTAAACTCCCTGCCGCAGCAATTAGATGATG
The DNA here is from genome assembly GCA_031375675.1 of Chitinophagales bacterium. Classification (GTDB taxonomy): domain Bacteria; phylum Bacteroidota; class Bacteroidia; order Chitinophagales; family Chitinophagaceae; genus Ferruginibacter. The sequence goes on along the minus strand of JANMIG010000082.1, from coordinate 4,190 downwards.
TGACGGCTTACCCGCTCATCACCAGCGAATTAATCAAAAGAGGGTACAGCAAAAAAGACGTACGGAAAATACTTGGCGGCAATTTTCTGCGCCTGCTCAGGGCCAATGAAACAAAATGATAAATACATACAGGCAACCATTTTGATTGCTACCTTAGCGAAATGAAAATCAAAAAATGGCTGAAACGCACCGGCATTGCACTGGTATTGCTGTATGCTATATTGCTGATACCCTGGAGTGATGGCAGCAGTATGTATAAAGCACCGCCCCGCAGCTTTTACTGGAACAGGGATACACAGTGGTTGGCACTGGAGCAGCGCTTTCAACAGGCTAAAAAAGATACAGGAGCTACAGCCGAACAGCTTTTTAACAGGGCAAATGAAATGCTGCTGCAGTTGCGGCAAGGCAACCACCCGCCAACGGACAGCCTTTACAAAGAGCTTGAAAATAATTTTTTTGCCCTGGCACCTTATGTGGCGGTAGTGCCTGTTTTACAGCAAAAATATATTGAGTATTACAAACAGCTGAGGTATGATGTAAAGCATCAATCGCAGCTATGGGATATGAACAGCATTACCACCCGTAACAGGCTGTATACAATGCTGTATGGTATGCGTGCCGCAGTGGAAGAAACACTGCTGCAGGGTGATGGTAAATTTGAAGCTGCCCTGCTCTGCAGCAATGAAGCATCTGTAACACCATCTGCAAAAATATTTGGCATTGAAGTACACAGCGGCGACCTGCTGGTTTCCCGTGGCGGCGCAGAAGTATCAGCACTCATCAGCCGGGGTAACGATTACCCGGGCAACTTCAGCCATGTGGCGCTGGTATATGTAGACAGTACCGGCAATGCATACCTTATTGAAGCACATATTGAAAAGGGGGTGGCCATTGCCAATGTGCAGCAGTATGAAGCAGATAAAAAACTGCGCTTTATGGTGTTGCGTCCAAGGACAGATTTGCCTGCACTTAAGAGCAATCCCATGCTGCCGCATACAGCTGCACGCTATGCATACGAAGCTGCGTTACAACGCCATATCCCTTATGATTTTAAAATGGATTTTGTGGATAGCTCGGCCATGTTCTGCTCCGAAGTGGGCTCATATGCCTACCGGCACCTTGATGTACAACTGTGGAAAGGATTAAGTACCATTTCATCGCAGGGTGTGGTTAACTGGCTGCATGCATTTGGTGTGGAGCATTTTATCACTCAAATGCCTGCCGACCTGGAGTACGACCCGCAACTGACCGTAGTGGCTGAATGGCGTGACCCGGCTACCCTGGCAAAAGATCATATTGACAATGCTGTGATGGATGTAATGCTGGAACATGCAGATAAAGGGGCAGCTGTAGGCTATAACCACTGGATGCTGCCGGTGGTAAGGGTGCTGAAGGGCTGGTGCTGGATGCTGAATAAAATGGGCAAAGTTGGCAAAATACCCGAGGGCATGAGTGCCACACAGGCATTAAAAAACCAGTTTGTGGTGGATATGCACAAAGCCGTGAAAAAAGAAACGGAAGCGCTGGTGGATGGCTTTATCAAAGAGCATCAATATTTTCCACCTTACTGGCAAATGATAACGCTGGCCAGGCAGGCATATCAAAAATTGTATGGCAAGTAATTATAACTAAAAATAAAGCCCGGTATTAAAACCAGGCTTTATTGCTTTCAGCATTGTTTCTATGCCCGTTGTGCTGGCTATCCGTTGGGGTCAATGCGAACACTTACACTTCTTTTTACAGGGCTGCCGTTGGGGTCAATACCCGATCCGTTATCCTTACTGGCAGGTTTACCATTGGGATCCATCGATGAGCCTGCATCGCTGCTTAAAGATTTGCCATTGGGGTCGTACTCTGCCCTTTTTTGTGGCTTGCCCCAGGGGTCTAATCCGCTTCCTTCATCTCTGCCAGCTGTTTTACCATTGGGGTCGCATATTGACCCTCCATCTCTTGCAACCGGTTTACCGCTGGGGTCTAAAGATGTACCGGAGTTGGGCAAAATATTTCCTGTGGGTTTGCCGTTGGGATCGTACTCTGCTCTTTTTTGCGGCTTGCCCCAGGGGTCTAATCCACTGCCTCCATCCCTGCCGTTAGGATCAAGCCCCATGCCTTTTCCATTAGGATCCCAGGTTGGACCAATTTCTTTTTTACTGGATTTTCCGAAAGGATCAATATACGGTCCGATATCTTTTTTAGGGCTTCCATACGGGTCAACCCATCCACCCTCATCCTTTAATACCGGCCTGCCATTGGGATCAATTACCACCCCTGCATTTTTTACAGGTTTGCCATCAGGGTCCATCCAGGGGCCAATATCTTTTTTTGGCTTCCCATTGGGATCAATAAAACCGCCTTCATCCCCGGCAACAGATTTACCATTATCATCCATCCTGGGGCCAACCGAAGGGGTCTCCGCACTTACCGGCAGTAAAGCATCTTTTTTACTGCAACTGAGCAACAGCAGCATAGCCGCACCCAGTAAGAATTTTGTTTTTTTCATGACTTTTCTTTTTAAGTTTAATAATAAGGTTGCGCAAAACATAGTTGTCAACCACCTGTCCGCTGCAATTACCTTTTATGCAATTTATTTTTAAAACCGCATCCTTTTTTATGAATGTGATGCACACTGCTGCATCTGTTACAAAACAATGGGAATTTGTAATATGGCAGCAAAAGGCCGTGGTTCTGTGTTACAGCAGAAAAGACGGTATACCGTTCAGAACATTTAACGAAATTTTTACTATCCGCTGCCGTACTTTCATCATCAACCTCATGACATAACACTGTCTTTTATATCCGTGAGCATACTATGCCAAAACAAGGGCAGCCCTTACCATAAAAAACTGTTTATGCAATGTGTCATTATCGAAGGAGAAACCAACTCCGTTGATCTGCTTACTGATTACCTGCACAAAACCCGCGGCACCGGGTTGCTGGCCGTTTTTTGTGAACCGCAACCTGCTGTTGATTTTTTAAACAGGCATCTTGTTGACTTTATTTTGCTTGCTGTTGAGCTGCCCGGTCTATCTGGCTTTAAATTGTACGAAACCTGCAAATCAAAACCGCCCGTTGTATTTATGGGCAGCAATGCCATACATGCTGCGGAAAGTTATAATCTCAATGCCATTGATTATCTTTTAAAACCCATCAACCAGGGCAGGTTTATTAAGGCCATTGCAAAAGTGCAGCGGCATATACTGCTGAACCGGGTTGTACATGCACATAACCAATTGACCGAACGTACATTCATCAATTTTAAAAGCGGCACACTGCTGCACCATGTAAAAATTGCAGATATCTTATTTTTAGAAAAAGCGGGCAACTATCTTACTGTATTTACCCGCCATAAAAAAATCCTTATCCGTGAAAACATGGAAGGTGTTTTATCGCAATTACCCGAAGCATATTTTACCAGGGTGCATAAGAGTTACATTGTTTCGGCGATGCACATTGATATTGTTGAAAGCCACCAGTTGCATATAGGTACACATATAATACCTGTTGCGCAGGTATACAGGGATGTACTTAAAAACATGCTGGATAATCCTGTGTTTTAATATTGTGCTTTTGCATTTTATTGAGTAGTTTACGTTTTTTTACTATGGATACAGAACAATTGCGCAACTATTGCTTACAAAAAGCCGGAGTGGAAGAAACCCTTCCCTTTGGGCCGGATGTGCTGGTGTTTAAAGTAATGGGTAAATTATTTTTATTGTGCCCGCTTGATACAGAAGGCCTGCAGTTTAATGTAAAGTGCGATCCTGACCTGGCAGTGGAACTAAGGGAACAATATGCCTGTGTGCTTCCCGGCTATCATATGAACAAGAAACACTGGAACACGGTAATGGTGGATGGCAGCATACCTGTAAAAACTTTAAAAGAGTGGATTGATCATTCCTATTCATTGGTGGCCAACAGCCTGCCCGCAAAATTGAAGCAGTCTTTAAAATAATCGAGTAGGAAGTAGGGGATTATTTCCCCTACTGTCCTCTCACACCACCGTACGTGCCGTTCGGCATACGGCGGTTTGTCAGAATAATGATGTCTGTTTTTCTGTACGCCAATAGTATGTTTGGTAAAATCCCCGGTATCCCTCCTTGCTCCAGTAAGCATTGGTTAGTGACTGACACAGTATAGGGCTATGGGCCAACCGGCAGTAACTTTTGCTGCTGTTGCTCCATTCGTATGCC